>CAZUXB010000001.1:0-61423 GCA_964624555.1 uncultured Rickettsiales bacterium
TGACGCTGTCCTCGCCTGCCTCAAAGGTGATTGAGGTAGGTCTAAAACTATACTTATTCTGCGTCGCTCTGCGTTGCGAAATTCTTTTTTGCATTAATAACGGCTGGTGCCATTATTATTATAAAAACTGTCGGCAATATGAATAATATCATAGGTAAGGTCATAAGTGCTGGCAGGCGGGCGGCTTTATTTTCCGCACGCATCATCCGCGCCTGGCGGAATTCGGTGGAAAGTACACGCAACGCCTGAGCTATGGGGGTACCGTATTTATCAGTCTGAATTAATACCGTAACGATACCACGGATTTCCTTAAGGGCACAACGCTCGGCCAGATTTAATAGTGCCTTGTTGCGATCAGGATAAAAACTTATCTCTATTGAAGTTAAGGTTAATTCTTCTGCCATTTCGGGATAGGCAGCGCCAAGTTCACGTGATACCCGGTCCATAGAAGCTGGGACGCTTAAACCCGCCTCAGCACACACAGTCATAAGGTCAAGAGTATCAGATAACCCTCTCTGTAATGCTAAATAACGTTTATTACGGGCACGTTTCAGGAACATCCACGGCAACTTAAGCCCCATATATAGACCAAGTACCGGCCATAAATAGCTGATAAGTTTAGAATTCAAAGTTGTAGTTGTGGACATTTTCATGGCCACAAGGCCAATAGCACCTAATATTACCGGCAACACCATGGTAACAAATGCAAAAATAGAAACTGCATCTTTCGAACGGAAACCAGCCTGTATCAACATGGCTTCACTCTGTTCCAGTTCCAGCTTTTTAACCAGCTCAAACCTTTGCGAAACAGTGCGCATGAAATTTATACTGCCTTCCGGTTTCTTACGCTTTTTGGTGGCAAGCAGTCCGCTGTAAAGTTCCTTACGCCGCTCATGGATAGCCTTGATACGGGTGGACATTTTGTTGCTCTTCTTGCCCATCATATTCCTGATAACAATGGCACAGACCACCACAAGTACGATACTAAGTCCTATATAAAAGCTATTAACACTAATACCTTTTGGCAAGTTATGCTGCAGGAATGCGGTGATAAAATCGGTTTTTCTGTTGTCGATTGCCATAATTATATTTCAAACCTCGCCATACGGTTCATCGACCAAAGCCCAAAACCGAGCATCCCAAATGCCACCGCAAGCGCCTGATTTCCTCCAGGCTCATCAATTAACGGTGCAAGGTATTTTGGGCTTAGAAACGCAACTGCCCCCGCCACAATAAACGGCAGGGAACCAATAATTACTGCCGAAGCGCGGGCTTCAGAAGTTATTGCATGTATCTTCATTTTCATCAGGAAGCGCGAGCGCAGCACCTCACCAAGGTTATTCAATATTTCTCCTAAGTTACCACCGGTCTCGCGCTGTAGAATGATACTGGTGGTAAAGAAGTGGAACTCACGCAGCTCCAGTTTTTTTGCAGTTTCCAGCAAGGCTTTTTCCAGCGGTACGCCCAGCTTCATGGTATTGGCGATATTAGTGAATATGCTCTTAATAGGTTCAGGCAGTTCGGTTGATACCTGCACCACCGACTCCGCAACCGGAAGCCCCGAACGCAGACCACGCACAATCAGATCAATAGCTTCGGGGAAAGAACGAAGGAATGCCTGGGCCTGCTTATTGATTTTGCGTTTCAGCAATTTAAATGGAAGCCAGACACCAAGCACAAGGGCAACAGGGACGGATACCATAAATGGCTTGCCCATAATAACTGTAATGACCAGAATAATCCCTATAATGGTTACCAAACGCCGTAGGATAAATTGTTTTGGGGTCATCTTCACACCGGCATTTTCCAGCAGATTAGCTATACGCTTGGAATCAGGGAATGGCTTTAACAGCCAGTAGGAGATACCATGCACTTCGGTTTTTTTACGGCGCAGCGACATCTCCTGGGCAGTTTTAGGCTGGGCAGAAGCATTCTTCCGGCTCTTAATGCGGTCAATGCGACGCTTCATATCGCGGGCATCAGTGATCCTTTTTGCTGAGGCCAGCCCAACCAGCAGGACGATACCGATAAAAATAATTATCTTTGTCATCATGGCGCTATTCCTACTAATCCGGTTCTGCGGTCATGGCTTCGATAAGCTGCTTTTCCAGCCCGAAATATGCCGCCTGATGTGAGAAGTTAGGACGTATACCGGTAGAGCGAAATTCGCCAATCAGCTTGCCATCTTCGCCCTCACCCTTGAATTCAAAAGTATAGAGATCCTGGGTTACGATAACATCGCCCTCCATGCCGATAATCTCAGTAACATGGGTTACGCGGCGGCCACCATCACGCATACGGCTGATCTGCACGATAAGGTTCACGGCACCAGCTATCTGGGTGCGCACAGCGCGGCTGGGCAGGTTTACGCCAGCCATACCTATAAGGTTTTCCATACGGGTTAGCGCTTCGCGCGGGGTATTGGCGTGGAGCGTTCCCATCGAACCATCGTGGCCGGTGTTCATAGCTTGCAACAGGTCGAAGGCTTCACCGCCACGCACCTCACCAAGGATGATACGGTCAGGGCGCATACGCAGGGCGTTCTTCACCAGGTCGCGCATGGTTATTTCACCATCGCCTTCTAAGTTGGCGATACGGGTTTCCAGCGGCACTACGTGCGGCTGTTGCAATTGTAATTCCGCAGCGTCCTCGATGGTAACGATGCGTTCACCATTATTGATCATTCGCGAAAGAGCATTAAGCATGGTGGTCTTACCAGAACCGGTACCGCCGGAGATGATGATGTTAAGACGTATCGCGCCGCAAATCTTTAAGAGTTTGCACAGGTTCGGCGATATACTCTTAGTATCTATCATCTTGTCGAGCGTGATCTTTTTCTGAGAGAATTTACGGATGGAGATGGATGTTCCGCGGATGGCCAGCGGCATGGCGATGATGTTCACGCGGCTGCCATCAGGCAAGCGGGCATCGCATATCGGGCTGGATTCGTCAACACGGCGCCCTACCCCAGTCACAATACGGGTGGCTATGGACATAACATGCGCGTTATCGCGGAACTTAACATCAGTAAGTTCAAGTTTACCTTTACGTTCCACATATATCTGGTAAGGGCCGTTGACCATGATATCGGTGACGAGATCGTCACGCAGCAGCGGCTCCAAAGGCCCGAAGCCAAGCATGTCATCCACTATCTGGTTGGCAAGAAGTTGCTGCTCGGCATAGTTGAGCGGGAGTTTTTGCTCCATCACTATCTCACCGATAAGTTCGATAATCTGGCGCTTCAGCTCATCGCGCGGCAGACGCGAAGAGGTAGTTATATCTATCTGTTCAAGAAGCAGGTTATAAATCTTGTCTTTGGTGGCGGCCAGTTCATCTTCCACTTTGCTGGGCGGGGCCGGTGCAGCAAGGCTGGAATCGCTGGTACCGGCAAGGAGATCTTCCTTCTGTTTTTTTTCTTCTGGTGGTGGAGATGGCGGCTGGGCAGGTGCCAGTGCGGCTTCAGTTGGTTTTTCAACAGGAGGATTTTCAGGCATATTTTCACCGTTACCACCTCCACCTACAACTGGCGGGGGCGGAACGGATACAGGTTCATTTGTACCACGCCTGCCGAACATTTTAAACTTTCCTTAACTGTTTATACGCAAACGGACTTCTCCATCTTCTGTATAATAAACCAGAGGTGTTAAAATAGTGATAATATCCGCGTGTCAAAAACACACGATTTAAAGGGAGTTTAAGAGGTAAAAATATTCTATTTTTTCTTCTTCATGAACCCAAGAAGACCCTTATCTTTTGATTCCACCTCGAAAGAAAGACTAGGAATCAACTGTTTGGCCAAGGAATAAAGCGGTTGCATTGCCGCATGTTTTGCATTGGTAATAGAAGGGATATCATTGCCAATTACCATAAACACATCCGGCGTATAGACGATTTTTTCTACTACCTTTGCCGTAATCCCTTTTTCAAAATCACCTACGCTCATTTCATTCTTAGGTGCTACCCCCGCCCTGTTCGCCACCACAAGAGGGGGTGACATTTTGAAGGTATCAACCAACAGGTCACTAATGCGCAACGTATCCCTGAGCGATTGCAGGGAAAGCTCGGCAACAAGTAGTATATTGTGGCATTTTTTCAGGCATTCCCTGCCAAATTGGTCAAGATTACGGGGGATATCAAGCACCACAATATCGTATTTATTAGACAACTCACGGAGCAAAGCTTCTGCAGTAAGTTCATTAACATGGATTTTTTCTTTAAGTTGTTCTTCTGCGCTTAGCACCCACAGATTCTCATGCGCTTTGTTCATTACCCGGTCAATAAAAAGCTGGTCGATCCTGTCCGGCTTCTCCAACGCATCACGCAACCCACGGGCTGGCTCTATATCAAGGTTAAGTGACAAAGTTCCTGCTTGGGGATCAATATCTACCAGGGCAATTTTTTTCCCGGCATGCTCCGCAAAAATCCCAGCCAGATTAAGGGCGATAGTCGACACCCCAACCCCACCACGGGCACCAACCACCCCTATTATTTTGGTAGGCTCTTTTACTTCTGCAGCGGCTGGCAAAGGCACATCAATCGACTTCAAATAGGCTTTTTCAAGCATATCTTTAGTCAGGGGACGGAGCAGGTAACTGAATACGCCAATGTCAGTCAACCAGCAATAGAAGCTATACTCGTTTATTGTGCCGATAATAATGACCTTGGTATCAGGGTCGCAAACATTTGCCAGTGCATCAAGCAAAGAAGGAGCGGACTCGGCTGAAGGAACCTCTACCAGCAATAATACTGGTGAAGGATGGTTTTTAAAATAGTCGGTAGCGGTGCTGATATCACCCTGCATAACACAGGATTCATCCCACTCATGCGCCCTGGCAAATCCTTTCAGGACCTCACGGTCAGCATTATCCTGGCAGAAAGAAAAGAATTTTGGTTTTTTTGCGGTATCAGCTGGTTGTGCCATAATTTAAACATATCCTACTGTTATTGACCAGTGCTGGATGATGAGGAAGAAGATGATGCAGAGGAAGAGGACGACGAAGGCGTTGTCCCAGCTATAAAATCGGAAATAACTTTACCACTACGTTCAGTATTGCTCTGCCTTGAATCCCGCCCACGCACCAGATCCCTAGGGTCATCTATCATCAGACCAAGATTAACTGCCGCCGAACAACCAAAATTGGCCGGCACCATATTACTGTAAGTGGTAACTGGTGATTTTTTCCAGTCTGGGCAGTCAGGGAAAACAACATCGACATAAGAAATATCAATTATAATCCTGCCACCTTCCAGATTCCTGTCAGACACCAATGAAACTGGCATATCCAGACCAGACTTGCGTAACAACCCTTTTATAGAGGCTATACGCCGGACGTTGTATTTTATATCACTGGGAAAGTGTATAGAAATCCCATCCACCGCACGTTTATTGATGTTACTCAGGCTGTCTGAGAGCGAAGCACGGGCAGCATCGGATAAAACCTGCGACATACCGTCAAATTCTGCGCTAAGCAAAGCATGCCTGTTTTCCACTTTGGTCTCGATAGGATTAGCAGCATAATATTCTTGCGGGTTATTTCCCTGTAAATCTAATTCCTGACAGGCAGAAAGAAGCGGTAAAACCGCAAATCCGATTAGCAAAACCCTAGCATTAATTTTAGCAACCCGCATATATCACTCCAGAATAAAACCGCTTTCACCGTTTAGCTTTGGTTCACCGCTACCAGCGCTTGGGGCCAGTTCCTCCAAGTTTTTTTCTTCTTTTTTATCATCTGTTTTCTCAAATATTTTATCATCCGCTTTATTATCGGCTTTATCAATCGACAGATTTTCCTTAGCTGGCATATCCTGCTGCTGATATAAACTACCAGTCATCAAACGCTGCAAATCTGTGGCCGGTTTAAACCCATCTACAGGGGTTTGGATTTTGTGCGCATCCGAAACCGGATGTACCACATACGGCGTAACCAGAATAACCAACTCTGTCTGGTTATTTTGGAATTTCTGGGAACGGAACAGGGCACCAAGAACCGGAAGATCGCCAACCCCTGGGAGTTTGCTGATATTATTGCTGGTATCATTACGCAAAAGCCCGGCCAATACAAAGGTCTGCCCGCTGCCCAACTCTACCGTTGCCTGCGCTTTGCGTGTATCCAGAATCGGATAGGTAAAACCGGAAATCTGGATCGGGTTGGAAAAATTCAGCGTGCTAACTTCCGGGTTTACCAATATGCTCATACGCTCATTAGACATAACAATCGGAGTAAAATTAAGGCTGACACCAAATGGCTCATACTGTACCGTGACCGTACCGTTCTGACCAGCAACAGGAATAGGATACTGGCCACCGGCAAGGAAACTGGCAGCTTTACCAGTCGAAGTAGTAAGGCTGGGCTCAGCAAGGACTGTAGCTAAACCTTGTGTTTCCAGGGCATCTATCAAAGAGGTGATACTATTTTTTCCACTGGTTATCTTGGTCATGATATTCGCATCAGCACTTACCGCACGGCTTACAAGTGCTGTAGGGTCAAGAGTACCGCTTAACACCTGCGAAACTATCCCGCCCCCACTTACCGAAGATTGCAGGTTTATACCGAGGGTTTTTAGATCCGTGCGCGCCATTTCCACGATTTTCACCTGTAGCATCACCTGATCGCCGCCACCGGTGGTCAGCATATTCACCACCTTATCTTTATCCCCAACATAGGCCGCAACAACATTGCGTATATTCTCCGATTCCTGAACTGAAGGTGCAGAACCATCCATAACCAGGCCGCCGTCAACTGACTTAAAATTGACCTTGGCATTAGGTGCCACGCGCCTAACTGTGCGCTCAAGGCTGCTTATATTATGGGTTACAGTGACAACAGACTGGAAAACCGGTTCATCTTTCTCATCAACCGCCGAGATAGAGGTCTCACCAATCTTCTTTCCATAAACAAAAATGGTCCGTGGAGAAACAACCTGTATATCTGCCGTGGTAGGATCAGCAACAACCACAGAGGCCGCAGCAGATGGGAATTTTACCATTTGCCCTTTGTTAATTTCAACTGTGATAACAGAATCTCTAACCGCAAAATCTTTAAGCACAGAATCATTGGCAGGAAAATTCTCAGCCTCTGCGATAACAGGCATGGAAAAATTTAAGCCTGCAACGATAAAACCAATCAAAAATATAATTTTTTTCATTGTTTTTCCTGATAGAATTCTAGCATTTCGGTTTTATCGGCACGTATGACCTTTACCCTGGCCATTGAACTTTCCTTTTGTTCAATCAGGCTACTGACATCGCCATCGATAGTATAGCCCTGAGCATCGGAAGGTACAGTATTTTCAGCATCCATACCCTTATCGTCTTTAGCAACAACTGTAGGAACCCCATTACCAACAAGTGATACAGAAATTTTACCAAGTTCTGAGGCAACTGAAATTTTCTCTGCCTGGCTGGGGGTAACTTCAACAGTTATTGTTTTAGCAAGTATGGCCTTGTTGTCCGGGTTATCAAGCGACTGGTCCACCGCCAGCACCCGCACATTACTGGCAAATGTCTCCGTAGCTATAGAATCAGCCACACCGGAATCAGGATTTTTGGCATTTTTCACCCGGTAGGTAATAAGCAAATCCACCCGGTCGCCCGGCGAAACGAAACCAGCGTTACCGGAAATAGGGTTAACGGAAATGGAAACCGCGCGCTTACCAGGCTCCAGCACGGCAGACATAAAACCGCCTTCGCCAGATTTCATCAGCATTAAAGGAGTGATTGGCTCACCGGCGCGGATTGAGCGGCGAACCACAGCCCCGGCAAAATCCTCAATCCTGACGGAACCTTCATACTGGTAGTTACCATTAGCAACAGGCGCTGTTGCACCAGCATCAGGGTTTTCAGTTTTTGCTTCAGTTGCATTTTCCTGTTTTGGTTCTGGCGCCCAATCAAGATCCTGCTGCACATCAATAAACGCACCGCTAACCAAATTACGTTTTGCCACCAATATGTGTTTTTCAGCTATTTCTACTTTTGGTGCCTCCGGCTCATGCGTAAAATACTCACGCAACGACATAATGGTAAAACCAACTACAACCAATACAATCAGTAAAACAATTGCGCGACTAGACATTCACAACCACCTAATTTTCGGTTTAAGACCGGTTCATATTACTTGCAATAAGCACACTCAACAACCGCAGATTCTATTCAAAAACAACTTAATAAAGTATTAAACTATGTTGTAAAAAAGCACCAGATACCAAATAAGCGACCAGCTCACCTTAATTGCGTAACCCTTAACAATTCCCTGCTACTGGCCGGTACCGCCGGAAGGTCAGAAGTTTTACATTCCAACTCGGCAGTTATCAGGAGTTTCAGGGCTTTTATTATACTTTCTATATTCCAGCTGCCAGCGTGCCTTATAAGTATCGGCTGCTGTTTAAAAAACACTGGAGGACGCAAACCTGATACAACCATCTCGGCACTCTGCCCACTTTCCTGCATCTGTGAACGAATAGCATACAGGCGGTTAAAATAGCGCTGTAATGAACGCAAATACATAATCGGCTGTGTCCCTTCGCGTAAATGCTGTGTGATGCTCTCCTCTAAGACAGCAATGTTGCGGTCAGCCACAGCATTTACTATATCATCAAGATTTGCATCTTGGTTGTAACCTACCAGAGCTTGCGCATCCTGCAAACTTATTTTTTTGCTGTCGACAGAATAGAGAAGTATTTTTTCCAATTCCTGGTAAGTGACATAACGATCATTACCCAACTGCCCACTCAGGTAATCGACAACTTCACGGTCATATGCTATTCCCGCCGCATCAAATTTCTGGCGGATTATGGCCTGTATATCACGCATCTCATCACGGTAACAGGCGAGCGCGGCACAATCCGTTTTTTTTTCAAAAAACGCCCGCAGCGATGAGCGGCTGGAAAGCTCATCAGCAACCACCAGCAGGAAATTATCCTTATGAAAACAACTGGCAGCGGATTCAATTATTTTAGTTAGCTTATCACCGGCATCACGAATAATGATAATTCGCTTCGGGCACATCATGCTCACCGCCGATAATTCATCGGCAAGGCACGGCGGATCAGCCAGTATATCGGCCTCCGACAACTCCATTTTGGCAAAAGAATCTCCGGCATCCTTACCTAAAACAGCTTTTATTATTTTTTCGCAGCGTTCACGCACCAGTCCATTATCTACACCATATACAAGCACAGCGTGGTGCTCACGCTGCGGCGCTGCAAGGAATGACTCAACAGACTTTGGGGCAAGTTTCATCTACTACCGGCGGAGTGGATAATGATGGGGTTGGAGGATATAGTTTTTCAGAGAAAGCTAGCAAACGCTGGCGATAAATTTCTACAATTTCATTGATACCGTGGCTACGTGCATCCTGTTCAGAAACATATGTAGAAAAATATTTGTTATTTGGATTGTTATAGCTGGTCACATTACTGATAGCTCCTCTATCTACTACCTTATTATCCGATAAACGGATAAGCCTGTAATTTGAAGCTATTGACAGGTTATAACGTGTCGCTGTTCCGTCACGCGCAACCCCTACCCCGCTTATTGACTGGGCCAATTGCACTTCCAGTTTATAGGTCGGGGCATCAGATGCTCCCACAACGTCTTCCAGCTTATTTGTAAACTGCCTGACCAGAAACTTACCTGCACTATCATCTATCGTGATATTATTCTCTGATGATGCCCTGCCAGCAGCATTGGCCGCAATTTGTATTCCCGCCCGCAAAACAGACTGCCCGGCAGTGGTTGATTCCTTGCTATACACCGCATGAAAACCGCAGGAGCTAAGGAGCAGGCAGACAACAGGCAATAGGCAACAGACCTTATATTTATGCAATAACAACATTCACAATCCTGTTCGGTACAACGATGACCTTGTTTATGGTTTTGCCTTTGAGCAGTTCGCTGATGGCAGGAACAGCAAGCGCCTCTTCCTCCGCCAGTTTCTTATCTGCATCTTTAGGCAATTCGACAGTCGCCCGTAATTTTCCATTTATTTGTATAGCAATCGTGATGCTATCGTCAACGAGCCATTTGCTATCAGCTACCGGCCACGGCCTGTCAGCTATCATATCCTTGTTACCAAGCCGCTGCCATAATTCTTCGGAAATATGTGGCATAAAAGGATTTATAAGATGGATAGCGGCGATGATAGCTTCAAGGCGCACCTCTTTCGTAGCGGCAGTAAGCGGAGTATCTTCCACCATGTTGGTAAGTTCGCGGATACGGGCGATGGCCTTGTTGAAATGGAATTTTTGCAAGTCATCGGTAACGGCAGCGATGGTTTTGTTTGTTGCTTTACGTAAGTTATCAGTCGTCGGTTGTCGGTTGTCGGTTTTTTCTTCTGACAACTGACCACTGACCACTGACGACTGAACTAAGCGCCACAGACGATTGATATACCGCCACGCCCCTTCAATACCAGCATCGGTCCATTCCAGATCACGCTCTGGCGGGCTGTCGGAAAGCATGAACAGGCGCGCAGCATCCACACCATAGGTTTCGATGATGTGGCGCGGGTCGATGGTATTTTTCTTCGACTTGCTCATCTTCTCAATGCGGCCAACAACCACTTCCTTACCGGTAGAAATTTCTACCAGCTTGCCCATATCATTTTTAGTAATCTCGTCCGGCGTTACCCATTTGCCTTCGGCATTTTTATAAGTCTCATGCGAGATCATGCCCTGTGTTTCAAGGCGTTTGAACGGTTCTTCGAGCGCAAGCAAACCACATTTTTTCAGGGCACGGGTGAAGAAGCGCGAATAAAGCAGATGCAACACCGCATGCTCAATGCCGCCGATATAGCAATCCACGCCATCTTTGAGCCAGTAATCAAGAACGGTTTTCTCCAGTGGCTCTGCACTCGGCAATGTCGCATAGCGCAGAAAATACCATGATGATTCGAAGAAGGTATCGAACGTGTCGGTTTCGCGGCGCGCGGCTTTACTACATTTCGGGCAGCTTACATTTTTCCAGGTCGGGTGATGCTCCAGAGGATTTCCCGGCTTGTCGAATTTCACATCTTTCGGCAGCTCGACCGGCAAATCTTTTTCCGGTACCGGAACGGTTCCGCAAGTTTCGCAGTGGATAATAGGTATCGGACAACCCCAGTAGCGCTGGCGGGAAATACCCCAGTCGCGCAGGCGGTAATTTATTTTTTCCTTGCCAGCGCCAATTTTTTCCAGTTCGACAATGGCTTTTTTCTTTGCAGCGTCAACCGGCAAACCATTTAGGAAATGCGAGTTAATGGCAACGCCATCGCCGGTATAAGGCAGCGGCTCATCGGTGTTGCCTGCACTCACTACCGGAAGTATCGGCAGGTGATATTTGCTGGCAAAATCAAAGTCGCGCTGGTCATGCGCCGGGCAGCCGAATATCGCGCCGGTACCGTAATCCATCAACACGAAATTAGCAATGAACAGCGGCACTTCGCGCTCTTCAAATGGATGCTTTATTTTGAGCCCGGTATCGAAACCTTTTTTCTCGGCCTTTTCGATGGCTTCCTCGCTGGTGCCGAGTTGGTTGCATTCAGCAATGAAAGTTGCTAGTTGCTGGTTGCCAGTTGCTAGTGAAGTAGATATCGGATGGTTCGCGGCAATGGCGCAGAATGACATGCCGAAGATGGTATCTGGTCGCGTGGTATAGATATCCAGATATTCTTCTTTGCCGGAAATTTTAAGGCGCAAACTCGCACCACTGGATTTCCCTATCCAGCGATCCTGCATAATGCGCACTTTATCCGGCCATTCTTTGAGCGTGTTGAGTCCGGCGAGCAAGTCGTCAGCGAAATCAGAAATGCGCAGGAACCACTGCGAAAGCTTGCGGCGCTCGACCAGTGCGCCACTGCGCCAGCCCCTGCCCTCTATCACCTGCTCATTGGCGAGCACGGTTTGGTCGACCGGGTCCCAGTTCACTTCCGCTTCTTTGCGATAGGCCAAACCATTCTGCAGAAATTTCAGGAAGAATAATTGTTCGTGCTTGTAATATTCGGGCAGGCAGGTGGCCAGTTCGCGCGACCAGTCATAAGAAAGTCCGATAAGCTTTAATTGCTCACGCATGGTATCGATGTTGGCCAGTGTCCAGGTTTCCGGATGGGAATTATTCTGGATAGCCGCATTTTCAGCAGGAAGGCCAAAAGCATCCCAGCCCATCGGATGCAACACATTATAGCCCTGTGCGCGCTTGCTACGGGCTACCACATCACCCAGCGTATAGTTGCGCACATGCCCCATATGGATGTTGCCCGATGGATAGGGAAACATCTCCAGCACATAGTATTTAGGCTTTTTGCTTTCCGAGGTTGCGGCAAAGGTTTTGTTTTTCTGCCAATAATCCTGCCATTTGGCTTCGGTTTCGCGGAAATTATAGCGGGTTGGTTCCATAGTTAGTGGTGAGTGGTGAGTGGCAAGTGGTGAGTAATTAAATTTTTCTAATCACTTATCACTCGCTACTTACCACTACTTTCCTTGGTTTATCTTCAGTTCACGCGCACGGGTAAGAATGGTATCCTCGATCTTGCGGGAATCCGCCGAATCAGATTTTTTATCGCGCCATACTCCCTTGCCATCCAGAGCCTGCTTGAACAAGGTTATTTTTATACCGTCAGCACGCAACGTCTTATCAAGAATCAAAGCATTAACTTTGTAGCGCTCGCCCTTTACCTTGGGGTCTTCATACCAGTCGGTGATGATAACTCCGCCAAATGGGTCCGCCGAGGCCAGCGGCATGAAAGACAGGGTATCCAGCGTCGCACGCCACAAAAAACTGTTTACACCAAGCGGCGAAGAGCTGGCAGCATCTTCTTTCCTTGGGCCACCGAAAGAAATACCATCATCTCCAGTGAGTTTCCCACGCGAATCCCTGCGGCCTTCTTCCGCACTCGTTGTACTGGGAGCTTTTGTTTCAACTCCAGAACAGGCGGTTATAATCAATACAGAGGCAATAGCAAGCAGTAGCTTTTTCATGGGTTTTCCTTCTTGTCATCCCCGCGAAGGCGGGGATCTTGAGCTAATTTATAGAGGAGATTCCCGCCTGCGCGGGAATGACAAAACCTTATAGCACAAAAAAAGGGCGGTGCAAGCACCGCCCTTAATTTTTTTGCTAACTTTCTAAATTAGAAAGCGAGCTGAGTACCGAGCACGAATACAGTAGACTTGTTATCAAGACCAGTATTCACAATTTCGCTCTGGTTGTTGTCAACGAAGTTAACTTCAGCATATGGAGTCAGACCAGCTGCGAGCTTGTAGTCAACACCAACAGAAACGTTGCTGAAAGTATTGTTTCCGTTACTAGCACCTAAATCAAATTGGCTCTTCAGGTAAGTTACGCTAGCACCGAACGGACCAGTTTCATAAGCAGCACCAACGGTCCAGAAGTAGTTTGAACTATCGTTAGTATCTGATTTCAGACGCAAGCTGTCACCATAGTTACCATAAGAACCAGCAAGGCTGAAGCCCATATAGTCAACTTTAGCACCAAACTGGTAAGTGCGGAGGTCATTAACCTCGTTACCAGCAGTAAGGTCCTGAACAGCAGCACCATATTCACCAGTAGCACCAACAGCTACGCCAACGTTGCTGAATTTGCCTTCATAGTTCAAAGCACCCACAAGAACGTTTTTAACAATAGCAGGGCTTGAAGCACCACCGTTGTTATTGTTGGTACGGCTGATAACCTGACCTTTAGAAGAAGAATCAGGAACATAGCTCACACCAGCCTGGAAACCAGAGAAACGTGGGGTGTAGTAGCTGATTTTGTTAGCAGCCTGAGTGCTTTCATCGCCATAAGAAGAAGAGCCGAAGTAAGCATCACCATAGTCCAGAGCCAGATCAGGAGTTGCTATAACAGCAGCTTCGTTGATACCGCTAACAACATGAGAAGGAGCAGTTGCGAAGTAAGTGAAGTCACCATCAATACCGCCAGTAGCGCGAGCGATGCTGGAAGCGTCAACTTTCATGGTTTTAGCAACACCGAGGTCAGAACCGCCCTGGAGCTTACCCCATTTACCATCAACATATACGAAGGTACGTTCAGCATTCACGCCAGAGCTATCAGCGTTTTCTGAAGTATCAGCTTCGAGATCGATACCAGCACCATAACCAAGACCCATGTCGCTTTTACCAGCAACACGAACAGTGATTACGTTATCAGTGCGGAATGCACCTGGGCGCAGACCATCAGCAGGTTTCTGATCGTTGCTGCTTTCGAAGCCACCTTCAAAATTAGAGAAACCACCAAGAGTGATTTTTGGAGTTTCAGCAGCGTTTGCAGCACCCGCGAACAGGGCAGCAGCACCGATGAGGGCAGATGTACCGAGAAGATTTTTTTTCATAAGTATTTCCTTAGTTAAGGGTTTTAAAAAGTCTGTGACTAGAAGAACAATCTAGGCTACATAAAGCAATATACAAGTTATTGGCTTCATGATTTTACCTAGGGCTAGTTATTGTGCAAACATACCTCCCTTGCAAGCCGTAACGGCAATTATTAGTATCAAAAGGGGTGTTTTCACCTAATCTGTGGCAATATGGCAACAACATTGCGGCCAAAAACGCCAAAATTTAATAGTTTTTTAATGATTACCGCATGATGGGCATATATGGACAACAATATAAGTATAGAAAAAAGTCTATCAATTCTCTCTACTAACATAGAGAAAGCGCGTAAGTCATCCCCAATAGCCGCAAATGGGGTTGCCTTACTTGCCGCAAGCAAGGCACAGCCAATTGCCGTTATAGAGGAAGCAATAGGCGCTGGGGTTAGCTGTTTCGGGGAAAACCGGGTACAGGAAGCGCAGGAAAAATGGCCGGAACTGAAAAAGCGCCACCCCAGCATAACTCTACATCTAATAGGGCCGTTACAAACCAACAAGGTAAAACAGGCCCTTTCCCTGTTCGATGTTATACAGACTTTGGACAGGCCACAGCTTGCCGAAGAGATAGCAAGGCTTGAGGCTTTAGGAATGAGCCTTGAGGGAAAGAAGTTCTTTATTCAAATAAATACCGGCAAAGAACCACAGAAATCGGGAGTTTTCCCAGAAAATGCCGACTCCTTTATACATATGTGCAGGGAGCTTAAATTACCGGTAGTTGGTTTAATGTGCGTCCCCCCAGTGGATCAGCCACCTGCCCCGCATTTTGCCCTGCTGCGCGAAATTGCCCTGAAAAACAACCTTAGCGAACTGAGCATGGGTATGAGCAGTGATTTTGAAACAGCGGTACGCATGGGCTCAAGCTGTGTACGCATCGGCACGGCACTGTTTGGCGACAGAAAATAATAATTGTTATATTTCATAATATTAGCCATAGGAAAAAGTAGTTACTGGCCAATTGTCATAAAAATTTAATATTAGCGCCCTCATTATCATGCTATAAATAACCTTATCAGACGCTTGTAAAGGGCGCGGTATATCTTGCAACTATATAAACAAAACGGGATAGTTTTATGGCAGATAAAGATTATAAAGCAGAGTTGCAGTCAAGTAATTCTAATGTTTCCTATACACTTGTGGGTAAGGTGGGAGGTAAGCCCAATACTGCGTATATTGATACCATAGTTATGCATGGGGTTGATGGCCAAGACGTAACTTATGCACCGGATAAGCCTTTCAAAGTAGAAATTACAGGTTCTGGCTTGGCACATGAAAGCGCAGATGCAGTAAACAGGCTGATGGCATTAAAAACCAATGCTAAAACGAAATATATGCCAGTCAGGTTAGTTAAGGCAGGGGATTCATCTCCATCTCCAGTAACTCTTACAGAAGTAAAATCAGGGGAAAAATTGGCATCAGCAGGAGTCGAGATCGACCCAAGAGACAGAGCTATGCTCGCGTCGCTCAGCGGCGGGCCGGATAGTTTGGTTGTGCCTAGCGCTGGTTCCACAGGCCCCAAGGGAAGAGCATAATTTATGGCTGATCTTGATGGCAAAGCTACAGCCGCTGAAGATATGAGGCAGATAAAGCTTTCCCGCCAAGGGCTGGGAGCTGGGCCTAAGATGTCCGGATTGACCTATAAAGATGAAAAGCCACACGCTGGTGATAGTGATATGCCAACCGCCAGCCTGAAGCGTTCAGCATTCAACCACGACTATAAGATTGGTGGTATTACATATACTTTGGCTGGCGATAGTCCGGACAAGATAACCACCATAGTTATGCATGGCACCGCCCCTAAAAAATATGGCCTTGACAATAGAATATTCGTGGCTGAAAGGCCAATTTCAATCCCTTTTAAGGACAGGGATGGCAGGGAATTAACAACTGCCGGAGAGGATCTGATCAGGCAGGCCACCAGCCCTGATGAATCTGGTGTAGCAAAAGTTAATGCTTTGGCTGGCGATAGTAGCTGGGGACGGTTTATGCAGGGTATCGCCAGCGTAATTCCTGCTGGTAACGACCTAAGACTTATTGCAAATCAGTGGGCCAAAACAGAAATAACAATAACTGAAAAAACATCATCAGGTAAGCCAGCATCTGCAGTACGCCTAGCTCCTGATGGTCCTATTCATGCCGCTATGGCACAGGTTAGATCTGGAGATGCCAAGACCTTGGCAGATATGGCTGGGGAGGACGGGGCCGGAAACTACACGCCACAAGCAACAGCTAAAGATGTTCCGGGCACTAGGCGCTAGTGGCTGCTAATGTCCCTACTGCCCCAGTAATAGTAGGAAATACGAAAATTCCGCTTTTTCTGGCTTTTCCAACAAAGCCCTTGATTATATTCCTAAAATAGCCTATAATCAGCAGGACTTAACTTAAATAAATGGAAAAAACTATGCCAAAAACTTTGACCCGTGCTGATCTTAGCAATTCTGTGTATGAACAAATCGGTTTGTCATTGCAGGAGTGCAATGCTTTGGTAGACAGCGTAATTGAAGAGCTGTCAACTAGCTTGGAGCAAGGTAAATCCGTAAAAATATCTTCTTTTGGCACATTCAATCTGCGTAAAAAGAAACAGCGTATGGGCCGCAACCCAAAGACTGGTGTCGAGGTGCCGATTACTTCGCGTACCGTACTGTCTTTCAATGCGTCAAATTTGCTGAAGGCTAAAGTGAACACTAATTTGGTTGGAAAAAATGTTAAACTAGCCTAAGGGCTGGTCAGGAGGAGTCGTGCAACTCAATTTTCTGCAGGAAGATCTAGCCGCAACTCTGCAAAAGTCAAAAGGTTCCTCTACCTCTAAAAAAACAACTCCGGTTTCTGCCACTGCTGATCTTTTTGGCGGTCTGCCTTTGGCTATGCCTCCAGGCAAAATGCAAAAGAAAGCGGAAGAAAAATCTCCAGCGAAGGCAGAAGTAAAGCTTGAAGAAAAAGTTCCTGCTAAAATTGTTGAAAATTTAGCTGAAAAACCTGCTACAGAACCACATAAAAAAGCCGATACAGCTTTTAAGACCATCAGCGAAGCTGCGGCTATACTCGATGTGCCGCAACACGTGCTACGCTTCTGGGAAAGCCGTTTTTCACAGATAAAGCCTCTTAAGATGGGTGGCGGCCGCCGTTACTACCGCCCGGAAGATATCGATATATTAAGCAAGATCCATAACCTGCTCTATAAGCAGGGCTACACCATCAAAGGCGCGAAGAAAGCCTTCAACATGAAAGAAGCCGCCCAGGAAGCTGAGCCTGTTACTGTTGCCAAGAAAACAGCGGCAAAACCTCATGCGGAAAAGGCTGCGGAAAAGGCTATCGAAAACACCGTAGAAAAAACCTTCGTACTAAATGAGAGACAGAGAAAACAGGTTTCTTCGTTGCGCCATGAACTTATTGGCTTGCGCGAAACACTACGTCCCTATCTGGCTGAGAAAGTTTTTGCGTAAGTCAGGATTGACTTTTCAGGCAACTGCTGTAAAGCTCCCCAACTCACTTTTAGGAATATTTCATGCCGAAAAAAATAGTAAAAGACGGTGCTAAAATAGCTATCATAATGGGTAGCACCTCGGACTGGGAAACAATGCAGCATGCTGCGACAATGCTTGACACTCTCAAGGTTGCTTATGAGGCAAAAGTTATTTCCGCACACCGCACACCTGACCGCCTGTATGACTTCGCAAAGAACGCAGAAAAGGATGGGGTTAAGGTTATAATAGCCGGTGCCGGGGGAGCTGCCCACCTTCCCGGTATGACCTCTTCCATGACCACCCTACCCGTCCTCGGCGTACCGGTTGAAAGTGCCGCACTAAAAGGTATGGACAGCCTCCTTTCCATCGTGCAGATGCCGGCTGGTGTTCCGGTTGGCACACTGGCAATTGGTAAAGCCGGTGCCAGCAATGCCGCCCTGCTTGCCGCCTCGATACTTGCCCTTAGCGATGAGAAACTTGCCACGCGTCTTTCCGCATGGCGCGAAAAACAAACTAAATCAGTGGCCTTAAAACCAAATGCTTAGCCCCGGCTCCACAATCGGTATTTTAGGTGGTGGACAACTCGGAAGAATGATGGCCATAGCCGCCGCCGAAATGGGCTATAATGTTCACATCTACTGCCCGGAAAAAGACTGCCCCGCCAGCGAAGTTGCCGCATTTACCACTGTCGGTGCGTATGATGACGTGAAGGCTCTGGAGAAATTTGCCGGAAGCGTTGATGTCATAACCTACGAATTCGAGAACATACCTTCTGATCCTATATTTACCATAGCTAAGGTAAAAGATATTTTCCCATCCCCAGAAATATTGGCCGTGTCCCAGCACCGTATCCTCGAAAAACAGGCGGTGAACAAGATGGGCATAGCGACTGCGCCATTTAAGGCTGTTTCATCACACGCCGAACTGCTTGCTGCCACTAAAACCCTAGGCTTTCCGTGCATCCTTAAAACCGCAACCATGGGCTATGATGGCAAGGGGCAATTTCTGCTGCGAGGACCCGAGGACTTTAGTACTCAAGTACTCGATTTCTCAAGTCCTCTAATTCTCGAAGGCTTCGTCAATTTCAGCATGGAGATATCAGTCATAGTCGCGCGTGGCAGGAATGGCGATATCAAATGCTACACGCCAGTGCAGAATATCCACAAACACCATATTTTGAGCGAAACCATCGCCCCCGCGCCGATATCAGAAAAACTGGCAAATGAAGCGGAGAATATCGCAAAAAAAATCGCGCTGGAATTGGGGCTGGTCGGGTTGCTTGCGATTGAAATGTTCGTGACCAATGACGAAAAAATAATTGTGAATGAAATCGCACCGCGCCCACATAATTCCGGGCATTGGACAATAGACGCCTGCGTCACCAGCCAGTTCGAACAAGTCATCCGCGCCGTATGTGGCCTCAAACTGGGAAATCCTGCCCGCCTTTGTGATGCGCGTATGCTGAACCTGATTGGTGATGACATAAATGACTGGGAAAAATACACCAAAACGGAAAACGCAAAATTACATCTCTACGGCAAAAAAGAAACAAAACCCGGCCGCAAGATGGGGCATGTCACATTTTTAGGCAGTAGTGAATAGGCATTAGGCCATAGTGATTTTATCTTTACCAATGCCTACTGCCCACTGCCTATTGCCTAAATCTCATTCAAATTCTTATTGAAACAACGCTGGTAATATTCGTTTATTATCGGGCGTTCGCTCTCATCGCATTTATTGTAGAAGGTCATAATGAATGAGCTGTGCACATCATCGAATATCACCAGGTTTTCGGCCCAGTTGATAACGGTGCGTGGCGACATGACGGTGGAAAGGTCGCCAGCCATGAAGCCTTCGCGAGTGAGATTGGCCATCGCCACCATGCTGCCTAAATATTCGCGCTGTTTCGGTGTCATGCCTTTAACGCGTGAATTGATAATTTTAAACTCAACATCCTTGGTCAGGTAATTGAGACTGGTCACGATATTCCAGCGGTCCATCTGGCCCTGGTTTATCGGCTGGGTACCGTGATAGAGACCAGTGGAATCACCCAAACCGATAGTATTGGAAGTCGCAAAAATACGGAAATAAGGGTGCGGGGTGATAACCTTGTTCTGGTCAAGCAGTGTGAGCTTGCCCTGCGCTTCAAGCACGCGCTGGATAACAAACATCACGTCCGCCCTGCCCGCATCGTACTCATCGAATACCAGCGCCATCGGCCGTCCCAGTGCCCACGGCAGGATGCCTTCCTGGAAATGGGTTATCTGCTTGTCGTCTTTAAGGCTTATCACATCGCGGCCGATAAGGTCGGTACGGCTGATATGGCTATCAAGGTTAATACGCACCAGCGGCCAGTTCAGACGCGCCGCCACCTGCTCGATATGTGTCGATTTACCGGTACCGTGGAAACCCTGCACCAGCACGCGACGATTATGCACGAAACCGGCGAGAATCGCGCGCGTAGCATTAGGCTCGAAATAATAATCGGGATCCATATCGGGAACATGCTCGGTCCTATGGGAAAATGCCGGTATCGCACCGTTCCACTTAACACCGAAAACCTTCTCGGCAGAAACTGTCTTGTCCGGGGTTTCCGCAGCAAATCGTTCAATCATCATCGTTTTTGTCATTGGTTTGGTACTGGTCATCTTACAATAGCTTATATTGGTTAAGGAAGCCTTGCAGGATACACATTTTTGCTCACTCTGCAATTAGAGAAGATGACAAGCATCAAAAAATGTTGTAAAATGCGCGTCCTTTGTTGTTTTTTGTTAATAAATTACTGAAAGATAAAGATTATTATGAGTTACAAAGTTGCCGTTGTCGGCGCTACCGGAAATGTCGGCCGCGCCATGCTTTCCATCCTCGCTGATCGCCGCTTCCCTGCGCGCGAAGTGGTTGCCCTTGCGTCTAAACGCTCGCTTGGCAAGGAAGTAAGCTACGGAGAAACCGAAATTTTGAAAGTCCAGGCGCTGGAAGATTACGATTTCTCGGACACCGACATCGCCCTGTTCTCGCCCGGCTCTGCTGTATCAAAAATATATGCCCCTGTCGCCGCAGCGGCGGGTTGCGTGGTAATCGACAATACCTCGTATTTCCGCATGGACCCGACCATCGCGCTGGTGATACCGGAAGTAAATGCTGACGCGCTTAAAGATTTCCGCAAAACCAATATCATTGCAAATCCTAACTGCTCGACCATGCAGATGCTGGTAGCACTGAAACCACTGCATGATGCAGCGACAATCAAGCGCATCGTGGTTGCGACCTATCAATCGGTGAGCGGCGCAGGCAAACCGGCGATGGATGAGCTGTTCGACCAGACCAAAGCCCTGTTCGTGAATGACAAGAAAGAGGCTTCGGTGTTCACCAAACCTATTGCGTTCAACGTGATCCCGCATATCGATTCATTCATTGATAACGGCTCGACCAAAGAAGAGCAGAAAATGGTGAATGAAACCAAAAAAATTCTCGACCCGAATATCGAGGTGATCGCCACCTGCGTGCGCGTGCCGGTGTTTGTCGGCCACTCGGAAGCGGTTTATGTCGAGTTTGAAAAAGCCATCAGCGTGGATGAAGCACGCGGCCTGCTGGAAAATGCGCCTGGCGTGGTGGTGTATGACGAGCTGCGCGATGGCGGTTATTCCACGCCGCTGGAATGTGCCGGGGAAGACGCGGTGTTCGTGTCACGCCTACGTGCTGACCCGACGGTGAAACATGGTCTGGCTATGTGGATCGTGTCCGACAATTTGCGCAAAGGTGCGGCGCTGAATACCATTCAGATCGCCGAAGAACTCATCGAGAATTATGGGCTGGCGCCGAAGAAGCTGAATTAGTCACCCCTCCCTAACCCTCCCCACTACGTGGAGAGGGAACTCTTCTTAATCCTCTCTCCCGCTTGCGGGGGAGAGTTAGAGAGGGGGATTATCTATCTATTTCTCCAAACACTACGTCCATGGTGCCGATGATGGCAAGCACACATATTTACTGATTTTTCATATTTATCCGCCATAATGAGCACATTATGATAAAAATGAGGAACATCCAATTGGATAAACTTGCCCCCCCGTCAACTTTAGGTTGCAGTGCCAAGGGCGTCATTGCGAGGCGTAGCCGAAGCAATCCATTACCAGAATGCGGCAGCACCTGGATTGCTTCACCTGCGGTTCGCAATGACGGAAGCAATGGTTTTACACTCATAGAGTTAAGTATAGTGCTGGTTATCATCGGCCTGATAGTGGGTGGCGTACTGGTTGGCAGGGATCTCATAGCCAGCTCATCTCTTAGAGCACAAATTGGACAGCTTGAAAAATACACAACTGCCATAATGGCTTTTCAATCTAAGTATAATGGCTTACCCGGAGATATCAAAAATGCTACTGATTTTGGCTTTAAAAATAGAGGGACAAGCCGTGGTCAGGGTGACGGAAATGGTATTTTGGAAGGCGATAGCACAGCAGGTTTTGGCAACACTGGCTATGCACAATTTATAGGCCTGACATCTGAAAATGTACTTGTATGGACTGATCTTTCAGATGCTAAGTTAATAGATGGAGCTTTCTCTAACCCGACAAATGTTTACACCACAATGCCTGGAACCTATCTCCCGACGGCAAAAATAGGCAACAATAATTTTATATACACTTTCAGTGGTGGTTATAATTCATCAGCACCCAATGGATTAAATTACTTCGGGCTCGGCAGAATTAACTATATGGATAGTGGTGTTGATTTTACCGCAACGGCAGGTTTAAGTGTATATCAAGCTTCATATCTTGATGAAAAAATAGATGATGGGCTTCCACAATCAGGAAAAACCATGGCTTTTCATGTTGTACTGGGTTCACCTAAATGGGCTAATGGCAGCAAAACAATCGTAGGCCCGATGACATGGCAAAGCACATCCGGTGCAAATAATGCCGCAGATAATGGCCCCACAACTACCGCTACCCCATCCTCAACTACAACATGCTATGATAATAATAATGTGGTGGCTAACCAACAATATTCAAAAACCGCTGGTCTTAATTTGATAAACTGCGCATTATCATTTAGATTCTGATAACAATTCTGATGATGGCTCTACTTACATAGGCGAAACGATAAAGTTCCTGTTCAGCCTTACGGCTCACAGGATTTTACCTATCAATCTCCCCAAACACCACGTCCATGGTGCCGATGATGGCGACCACATCGGCAAGCATGTGGCCTTTGCTCATCATTTCCAGTGCCTGTAAGTGCGCGAAGCCGGGAGCTTTTATCTTGCAGCGGTAGGGTTTGTTGGTGCCGTCAGCCACTAAGTACACACCGAACTCGCCTTTCGGCGCTTCCACGGCAGTGTAGGTTTCGCCGACCGGCACGTGGTAGCCTTCGCTGTAGAGTTTGAAATGGTGGATGAGCGCTTCCATCGATTGCTTCATGAGGGCGCGTTTCGGCGGCGCGATCTTCGGGTCGCCGGTAACCACCGGCCCTTCCGGCATCTGCTCCACGCACTGGCGGATTATTTTCATGGACTGGCGCATTTCTTCCATGCGCACGAGGTAGCGGTCATAACAGTCGCCATTCTTGCCGATGGGTATGTCGAAATCTAGCTTATCATAGCAATCATAAGGCTGGGCCTTGCGCAAATCCCACGCTATGCCGGAACCACGCAGCATTGCGCCGGAAAAACCCCAATCCTGCGCCTGTTTGGCGGTAACCACGCCGATATCCACGAGGCGCTGTTTGAAGATGCGGTTCTCGGACAGGAGGTCGTCCACGTCATCGACATATTTCTTAAAACCATCGACAAATTTGAGCACGTCTTCATTGAGGCCGCGCGGTATATCCTGATGCACCCCACCCGGGCGGATGTACGCCGAGTGGAAGCGCGCGCCCGATGCGCGCTCATAAAATTCGATGATCTTTTCGCGCTCTTCAAAGAGCCATAATAGCGGTGTCATTGCCCCAATATCAAGAGCTTGCGTGGTGATGTTAAGAATATGGTTTAAGAGCCGGGTGAGCTCGCAGAACATCACGCGGATGTATTGGGCACGCAGAGGCACCTCGCAACCAAGCAGCTTTTCCACCGCCAGCGAGTAGCAATGTTCCTGCGCCATGGGGGACACGTAATCAAGCCGGTCGAAATAGGGCAGCGCCTGCAAATAGGTCTTATGTTCTATTAACTTTTCGGTGCCGCGATGGAGCAGGCCGACATGCGGGTCGGCGCGTTCGATCACCTCCCCGTCCATCTCAAGCACAAGGCGAAGTACGCCATGCGCCGCAGGGTGCTGGGGGCCGAAGTTTAATGTTGTGGTGGTTTTTTGGTTTGCTTCTTGGGTCATAGTTAAACTGGTGTTAGTGTGGGTGTGAGTGTTGGTGTATAAGTATCTAATTTCTTCTCAAGGGCATTAAATAATCCGCCCAGCAGCCTTCCAATTTCATTACTTACGTCCATAATAGATAAATACGTCGCTTCGTCAATATAACCAAGTCGTTTTGCTATAATAATTTGCGTCTCGACTTCAGCAAGTGAGCCTTGAGATATGCCTACAAAGCGCATGTACTCTTTAGTGGTGTGCCTTTTACTACCCTCTGCTATATTGGAAGGGACAGATATAACTGCTCTACATAGCTGGTCTATCAGCCTGTATTGCTCTTTTTTAGGAAAGTTATCAGTAATTCTATAAATCATTTCTACCAAAACCATCGACTGCTGCCAAACTTTCAAATCCTGATAACTTTTTACCATCACTCACACCCCCACCAGCACTCACACTACCTAAAGAAACCTATGCATTATATAAACATCGACCAGACCCTCGCTGATATGGTCGAAGCCTTTAGGGATGGTACCTACGATCTTGAAACCAATGGATTTCCACAGATCGACCGCGACCTTGTTGATGCTCACCACAAAGTTAAACTGCATGGCGAGGTAGCCTTTGGAGCGGGCGAAATCAAGCGCGGCATGGCCGAGCGCGCGGGCGATGCCCATGCGCCGGCAATCAGGATGCACAAGGAAGGAGGCATTGGCGACATGGTGACCACGGCCAGTGCGGTTCGGGCGAACAGCAGCTATCCCTGCCACTTTCCCGTCAATATCCGCAACCAGACAATGGGTTCCAGGCGCCGTCATCAGGTAGGCCATCGAACGGTCCGGAGTCATTTCCTCCAGCGTGTAGGAATAGGTTTTGCCTTCGATAAGGACATTGCGGAAAATATCGTATATCTCCTCGAAATCCTCCAGACGCGCCGGACGTATGTTGTAAGATGGGTGCGGTTTGGAATTGGGATTCTGGATAAAGAATTTGGCAAGCTTCATCATTTAACTGGCCTTCTCATCACCGGGCAGATGGGTCATGCCTTCCCACGGGCTCATATAATCAAAACTGCGGTAAGCCTGGTTGAGCTTTACCGGCTCATAGACCACGCGCTTCTGCTCCACGTCATAGCGCATTTCGACGTAACCGGTAAGTGGGAAATCCTTGCGCTGCGGATGGCCTTCAAAACCGTAATCGGTAAGGATACGGCGCAAATCGGGATGCTCGGAAAATAAGATGCCGTACATGTCCCACGCCTCGCGCTCATACCAACCAGCCGAAGAAAATATACCAACCACCGAAGGTATTGGGGTTTTCTCATCGGTGCAAACACGTACCCGCACACGCATATTCTGTCTTAAACTAAGAAGTAAATAAACTGCTTCAAACCTTTGTTCTCGCTCAGGAAAATCAACTCCGGCAATGTCGACAAGCTGGGTGAACTGAGTATCCTGCGAATCGCGCAAAGCAGTAAGCAAAGGCAACAGTTTGTCACCTTTCACGTTTATCACCTGCTCGTCCCGGATGGTCTCGACAGTAGCGCCAAAACCTTCCAGCCATTTATCTTCAAATATCATATAACCTCACATCTTTTTTAATTGCCACCGCCCGTTCTCGCTTCCGGGAGTGATGAATTCATACAAACCGCAATTGGCGATCTTTTCCTTGTCTGTGCCTTTAGCAGAGGCCAGTTCCAGCATCCGGCGGATATTGCCGCCGTGGGTGATGAACAGCGGAACCCCATCCCTAATTTCAAGGTGGTTTGCAATGGCCAGTACCGTGCGCATACGCAAACTTTCCTTCGATTCCTCACCTTCAATAACCCCACCCGAATTTAGTATCCTGCTCCTTTCAACATCTGCCATTCCTTCGGCCGCACCATAAGCCCGCTCGTTGATACCGCTTTCTACAAAATGCGGCAAATCACGCAGCGAACTACAGTCGCATATCAGCTTCGCCGTCTCGATGGTTCTGCGCATTTCGCTGGTAACCACGTAGGAGATGGCTGGCATTATACCAGCCAGCACGGGCTGCATCAACTGCGCCTGCCTTCTGCCCTCAGTGGTAAGCATGGTATCGCTCCCTTTACCGCTGACCACCTTGTTTTTATTATCCTCAGTTTCCGCGTGGCGCAGCATGTAAAAATTACGCCCGTGAGGAAATGTAAGGCTCATCTGATTATCGTCCCGGTACGGCGGATCTTCTTCTGCAATTGCAGGATGCCATACATCAGCGCCTCAGCAGTTGGCGGGCAGCCGGGAACATAGATATCAACGGGGACGATGCGGTCACAACCGCGCACCACCGAATAGGAATAATGGTAATAACCACCGCCATTGGCGCAGCTTCCCATCGAGATCACGTAGCGCGGTTCGGCCATCTGGTCATAAACTTTGCGCAGCGCTGGTGCCATTTTGTTGCACAGCGTTCCAGCGACAATCATCACGTCGGCCTGGCGCGGGCTGGGGCGGAATACCACACCCAGATGGTCCATGTCATAACGCGAAGCGGCGGCCTGCATCATCTCTACCGCGCAGCAGGCCAGGCCGAAAGTCATCGGCCACAAGCTGCCAGCACGCGCCCAGTTAGCCAGAGCATCAAACTTGGTAACGACAAAGCCTTTGTCGCTGTATTCTTCCATCACGTCCTTCAGCAAGGCATCCTGATCGGTAGATTTCAATGCTACTCCCATTCCAGAGCTCCTTTTTTCCACTCATAGATAAAGCCGATGGTAAGCACGCCGAGGAAAACCATCATCGACCAGAAACCAGCTATGCCTATCTGTTTGAGCGCGATGGCCCACGGGAATAAAAACGCTACTTCAAGGTCGAAGATGATGAACAATATCGCCACCAGGTAAAAGCGCACATCGAACTTGCCGCGCGCATCACCAAACGCTTCAAAGCCGCACTCATAGGGCGATACCTTCTCCACGTCAGGCTTCTGGCGGCCTATTACCATCGGCGCAAAAAGCATGATAAGCGCCAGCCCCACCGCGATGGCAATGAACACTAGAATAGGGAAATACTGGGTTACGACTGCGTCCATATTTTTTCTTTATTTAATTACTTAGTTACTTGTTACCAGTTGCCAGTGTTATATAACCGGTAACTAGTATCCAGTAACTAATAGCTTTTTTCATGTCTGATGCAATAAAAAAATTGATAATTTCCAAGGCAAAAGCGGTTGGTTTTGACACGGTTGGCTTCTGCGCCGCCGAGTTACCTCTGGAAACCTCGGAAAACCTGCATAATTTCCTGAACCAGGGCTACCACGGCGATATGGGTTGGCTCAAAGACCGCGCCGAGCTGCGCGCAAACCCTGGGAGCCTGTGGCCGGAAGCGAAGTCGGTGATCATGCTCGGGCATAATTACGCGCCGCCGCAAAACCCGCTGGAAAAACTGGCGGAAAAAACTATCGGCAATATATCCTGCTACGCCCAGAATGAAGATTATCACGATGTCATCAAGAAAAAACTCAAGGAACTGGCGGGTTTCATAGCGACAGAATATAACTGCGAGGTGAAGGTATTTGTCGATACCGCGCCGGTCATGGAAAAACCTCTGGCCGCCCTGTCAGGCATAGGCTGGCAAGGCAAACACACCTGCATGGTCAGCCGCGAATTCGGTGCGTGGTTGTTCCTTGGCGCGATATTTACGACACTCCCCCTCCCTAGCCCTCCCCCGCAAGCGGGAGAGGGAATTGATCATTGTGGTTCCTGCACAAAATGCTTGGACATCTGCCCAACGGGTGCTTTTACAGCGGAACGCCAGATTGATGCGCGCAGGTGCATATCCTATCTCACCATTGAACATAAAGGACAGATAGATGTGGAATACCGCAAAGCCATTGGCAACCGTATTTACGGCTGCGACGACTGCCTCGCCATCTGCCCGTGGAATAAATTTGCGCAAACCGCGCAGGAAGCAGCCTATCACGCACGTAGCGAACTTAAGTCCCCTGCCCTGCACAATTTAGTCACACTTGACGATGCCGCTTTCCGCACCATGTTCCGCAAGTCGCCGGTAAAGCGCATCGGTCGCGATCGCTTCATCCGCAACGTACTGATAGCGGTTGGTAACAGTGAAGATATATCGCTAATTCCAATAATTATCCCTCTACTTAACGATAATTCAGCGCTGGTTTCAGAAATGGCTGATTGGGCACTAAAACAGCTTGATGGCCACGCTTAATCCCTCTTTAGTGGGGATTATCGTTGCGTTATATTTGCTTTTATCGGCGAGCCTCTCATTGAATTTGCGCATATTCGCCCAGGTGGTGGGGGCATAGTCTTTTGGTGGCGAGGCTTCAAACACCACACCACCAATGAAGCTGTTATCAGCCACGATAAGCCCGCCTTTGCGCACATTTTTTTCTGCCCAGTCAAGATAATCCACATAGCTTATTTTATCGGCATCAATGAACACCATATCGAACTGGGCTTTGGCCGAGAGCGTGGGCAACACATTATGCGCATTGCCCTCAAGCTGGGTGATTTTATCAGTGCATTCGCACCGAGCGAAAAAACCGGCGGCCATCTGCACATGCGCCGGGTCTTTGTTGATGGTGTATATATGCCCATCCTTAGGCAGCGCCCGCGCCATCCAGATGGTGGAATAGCCTGCTAAAGTTCCAATTTCCACGATATTCTTCGCGTTATGCAGGGCGATGAGAAGCTGCAACATGCGCCCCTCCTCCGCACCGATTTGTATGGCGATGTTACGCCGTTCCAGTTCCGTAACAATGCTTTCTAGCAAGGCATCTTGCGTAGCGTAAAGGTTGCGGATATATTCGATGGCAGGAGTGGGAGTATTACGGGACATACGTTAGATGACGAGATTACAAGATGATAAGATGACGAGATTATTAATAGTATATTTTAAAGAAAAAACACCTATAATTTACTCATTATGTCTAGTCATCCTGTCATCTCGTCATCCAGTCAGCCGCTTTCCGCGACTGGTCGCCTGTGGCAACTGCGCGAAGTCGATGAACGACTTGTTGCCGCTATCGCCCGCGAACATGAGTTGCCGGAAATAATCGCACGGGTGCTGGTAGCGCGTGGGATTGACAGCGAAAATGTCGAGGATTTTTTACACCCGACCTTACGTAGCGCATTGCCCGATCCATCGCATCTACTGGATATGGACAAAGGCGTGAAACGCATCGCCGATGCGATAATTAAAAAGGAAAAGATCGCGATATTCGGTGATTACGATGTGGACGGGGCGACCTCCGCCGCCCTCCTTGCCCGCTATTTCCGGACGGTTGGTGTAAATCCGGTTTTATATATTCCCGACCGCATGAAGGAAGGTTACGGCCCCAACACCAAGGCGCTGCTGGAATTGCGCAAGCAAGGTGTAAGTGTGGCCATCACCGTGGATTGCGGCACGCTGGCGTTTGAACCTCTCGCCGAAGCAAAAAAAGCTGGCCTTGACATGATCGTGGTTGACCACCATCTCGGCGAAGCGAAAAAGCCGGAAGCGGTTGCTATAATAAATCCTAACCGCCTTGACGAAACATCGCAACACCCGCAACTGGCAGCCGTTGGCGTTGCGTTTTTGCTTTTAATCGCCATAAATCGTGAGCTAAGAAATCGCCACTTTTTTACCAGCTTACCGGAGCCGGGTATAATGGAATGGCTGGATATTGTGGCTCTGGGAACAATTTGCGATGTAGTGCCGCTAACCGGTGTCAACCGCGCACTTGTTGCACAAGGTTTAAAAATCATGGCAGGCAGGCGCAACGTAGGAATTGCAACCGTGCTTGATATGGCGAAGTCGGAAGAAAAACCCAATGTCTATAGCTGCGGATTCATCATCGGCCCGCGCATCAATGCCGGTGGGCGTGTTGGCAAATCGGATCTGGGAGTCAGGTTGCTTTCCACCGAAGACCCAGAAGAAGCAAAAAATTTAGCAACGGAACTGGAACAATATAACGCCGAGCGCAAAGCCATAGAGGCGATGGTTCTGGAACAGGCGATGAGCAAAGCCGAAAGCATGGAGGAGAATCTACCGCTGCTGGTTGTCGCTGGACAAGGCTGGCACCCGGGCGTTATCGGTATTGTAGCAGGGCGCTTGAAAGACAGGTTCCACAAACCGGTAGCGGTGGTTGCGGTGAATGATGGTGTGGGTAAGGCCTCGGCACGCTCGGTAACCGGGGTTGACCTAGGGGCAGCGGTTATCGCCGCGCTCGAAGAAGGATTGCTGGTAGCCGGTGGTGGACACGCAATGGCAGCAGGATTTACCGTGGAGGAAGGAAAAATTCCAGCACTCACCGAGTTCCTCAAAACAAAAATGGACGCAAGCATCCAGCAGATAAACGTGCAGAAAAAATTCATGCTTGATGGAGTGGTGAGTATCGGCGGCGCGAATGTGGAACTGCTCGCTCATATGGAAAAGCTCGCACCGTTCGGGCAGGCCAACCCTAATTTGCGCCTATGGATTAAACAGGTGGTGAATCTGCGCTCGGATATTGTCGGCGAGAACCACATAAAAACCCTGCTCATCGACAAGGTGAGCAATACCAAACTCTCCGCGATATCGTTCCGCAGTGTGGGCACAAAACTCGGCGACGCGCTGCTTGCATCCTACGGCAAAACCATCGACGTGGCCGGGCAACTGCGCCTCAATGAATGGAATGGAAAACAAAGTGTGGATTTGACTATCGAGGATGTGGTAATTGCGTAAGACGTAAATCGTAAGACGTATTAAGAATCTTTTTCCGTTAAAGAATTTCTTAAGCGATAAAGCATACGGCTGATATCTTCTGCCAAGTTAAGCATCTCCTGATAAATATTTTCAGCCATATAATTGCGTTGATATGCTAAAATGATCTGCGTCTCCAGCTCTGCCAGAGAGCCGTGCGCAATTTCACAGAAACGCCTATAATCGGCTTTACTGCCACGAATACTTCCTTCAGCTATATTTGATGCAATAGACACAGCCGCCCCTTGCATCTGATTAGCCAGTGCATAAACTTCATTTTTGGGGAACTGTGACGTAGCATCGTAAATTTTATTAGCAAGCAGAATGGCTTTATTCCAGACATCGAGTTGCCGATAATTTTTAAAAGCCATATTTTAGCCGCCTTACGTCTTACGATTTACGTTCTACATCCCTTACTGCGCTGTCCAGCCGCCATCCATGGTGATGATCTCACCGGTCATGGAATCGCCGTTATCACCACAGAGGAACGCGATCATCGCGCCGATATTTTCTGGCTTGATAAAACGCTTGTTAGGCTGTTTTTCACCGAGAAGCCTGGCGGTTGATTCCTCAACGCTGATATTCTGGGCTTTGGCTTTGTCTTCAATTTGCTTCTGCACCAACGGCGTGTGTACCCAGCCCGGGCAGATGGCATTGCAGGTAATGCCCGACTCCGCCGTTTCCAGCGCCACCACCTTGGTCATACCCACGATGCCATGTTTTGCAGCAACATAGGCTACCTTGTTAGTGGAAGCGACGAGGCCATGCACCGAGGCGATGTTTATGATGCGCCCGAATTTATTTTTACGCATCACCGGTATCGCCGCTTTGCTGGCGTGGAAGGCTGCAGAAAGGTTGATGGCGATGATAGAATCCCATTTATCTTCGGGGAATTCCTCCACCGCAGCGGTAAACTGGATACCGGCGTTATTGACCAGAATATCCACGCTGCCGAGCTTGCTTTCGCAATCAGAGACCATCTGTTTGATGTCGGCGGGCTTGCTCATATCGGCACCATTATAAAACACTTTCACACCGTATTTCTGGGCAAGATTGTCGACTTCGGCATCTATCGCCGCCTTGTCGCCCATGCCGTTCACCAGTATGTTGCAGCCTTCACCCGCCAGTACGTTGGCAATGGCGAGCCCTATGCCGCTGGTTGAACCGGTAACGATCGCGTTTTTTCCTTTAAGTGCCATGGTAGTGCCTCCTTACGTTGGTTTTACTTTTCACATTAATATATACATGCCGGGTTTGTGTCCAGTATAGTATCCGGACATATAGACTTAAACACCTAATGAAACCATGCGTATTTACATTTTATCATGCCTATGCTTACTAATATTTGCCAGCACGGCAAAAGCAGAAACCTATGAAATAAATGGCGACGTGACAGGTAAAATCCAGCATTATGTCGTAAAGAAAAAAGATAACCTGTATTGGATAGCCCGCCATTTTGATATTGGTATTGTCGAACTTTTGTCAGCCAATCCCAAAGTGAATGTTTGGAAACCCAAGGAAGGCACTAAATTAATTATCCCCACCATGTATGTTCTTCCGGAAACAACGCATGAAAATATTGTTGTAAATCTTTCAGAATTACGCCTGTTCTATTTTACGGATGACGGCAAGGTTATGACATTTCCAATCGCCATCGGACGGGAAGACTGGGAAACACAACAGGGAACAACAATAATTACCAGCAAACGTGAGCACCCAACCTGGACACCGCCTGACTCTATCCGGGAGGAGAACCCGGAGTTACCTGATATAGTACCGGCGGGAAAGGATAACCCGCTGGGTGACTATGCCATGCATCTGGGCTGGCCGAATTACGTTATCCACGGCACCAATAAACCATATAGCGTAGGGAAACGTTCAAGCCACGGCTGTATCCGCCTTTACCCCGAAGATATCGAGAAATTATTTGCGGCGGTAAAAACCGGGACAAAAGTTACGGTAATTGATACACCCTATAAACTCGGCTGGCAGGGCGATAATTTATTCCTGGAAGTTATGCCAAACCAGCGCCAATCAGATATTGTAGCCAGATCCCAAATACCGCCACCGCTTGCTATTCCTGAAATCCATGCGGCGGTTATTAAACAATCTGCAGAAAACGTGATTATAGACTGGCACGCAGTGGATGAACTAATACAAAAAAGGAGTGGTGTACCGGCGGTAATTGCCTCGAAAAACAACTTTTAGGGCGTTTTTGCTCTAGGTGCAATCCATACCACCGGCGCTTATATTACTGACCATTATACTGGCCTCCATAACCAGTGCACCACCAGCAATATGAATAATCGCTATTCCCCATGTCATCTTATTAAGTAGCGCGGCCACAGCCACTACCAACATACCTATAGTAACCAGTGCCTTACCAGTCTTTCCGCTCATCCAGCCAACTGCATTGCATAACGAGTCACCGATAACCTCATTAGTTGCAAAACCAGCGCTGGGAAGCAACAAAGCAAATACTACAGCAAAGATAAATACTGGTAACAATTTTGTTGGCATTCTTATTTTTCTTTCAAATACATAAATATTTCACAATAATACTTTAACTTTTTTAATAACAAAATAAAAGTGAAAATTTGATAACAAAATACATGATACCAATCCAACCGATTGATTTATATAGCTATATGCAGTAATTTCGAGAGATCGTTAAGAAATTCCTGACCATTTTTATATAGCTCTGGATTGCGCAGCCCTTGCGGTATAAGGCTTTGTGGGTAATATTTCTCTATCAACCCCTCCAGAATGATGAGCATTTTTTCATTAAATAACACCCTGGTATTATTGTTTAGCGCAGAAACTTGCCCATAGGTCATGGGAACACGCAAGCGCAGGCAGGCCGGTCCGCCACCATTTTGCATACTTTCCCTGAGGTCGATATAGGATATTTCATCAATAGCTGTGTCACCGACTGCGCAAATTTTCTCCATGAGCTTTGCCGCCTTGCCATTATACAAGGTTTTAAGTTCCGTGGGGGCGAGTATTGCCATTTTACCGTCTGGCCGGGTTACTATCTGGCTGTTAAATAAATAACAACCTACCGCCTCCTCAACTGTTAATTCATCATCGGAAACAACCACTAATTGCAAATTATTACCCGGATATAATTTTGTATAGGCTTCGCTGATACGATCAATATCAGCCATACCATTTTTGTAAGCACGGGCATGGAGCAAAAGCAGGTTTTCATTGCCAACGGCAATAACATCGTTATGGAATACCCCTTTGTTTATTACCCCAGGGTTCTGTTCCAAAAATAAAATCCGGTCTTGGGGGATATTATGTTTTTTTGCCAGCTCTTGCGATGCTGCCAGATTTTGCCTCTTGCCATAGACAAACACATTCAGGCCAGCCATATCATGGCATGGTGATAGGCGCATGTGATTGGCCGCCCCTTCATCCAGAAACCCCTGTTCAAACTGTAGCGGGGCATGAATAACAGTATCAGGTACACCAGCAAATATTTGTTTTATTATGTTATAAGTTGCCTGTGCCTCTATCCGCCGGTGCTGGTTGGTATGCAGGTTGGCAATGGTTATATGGAGATTTCCATCGTTACTGTCCATTACCGGAGTTACCGTTGCAGCATTTGCCGCCCACATGAATGATGAGGACGAGGCTTTTTCCAATATCTCAAGCGGGGCATTATCCAGCGTAAATCCGGCTTCGTCCAAGGCTGGAAGGTATGTCCGCAACTGCGGCGGCAGGATACCTACTACAATTCCAAGGGAAAGCAAATAGCGCACCATAGCAATAACTTGCAAAGCCGCCTGCCTTGGACTAGATTCCCTACCACGATTCTGGTCAGAGGCTATATTATCCGGTGACAGTCCGCCATAATGATGAGTAAGCCCCGGCAGGCCAACAAATATAACTTCTTGGACAGATTTATTTTTAGGGTTAACATACATAAATGCCTCTGAAAACTATATATAACTATAATTTTGCAAAAGCACCTAATAATAACGTTTTCCGTGAGCAATTTTTTGCCCGAACCCTGACGCTGGCTGACCTCAAAATCATCCATGATTATCTACAACAAAAAAGCATAAATATCGCCGGGTATAATATTCCCGCCGCTATTCACCTTAAAAGCCACGAACAAAGCAACCTGATGCCGCTTGTTGTGCTGGCGCAGCTACATGGTAACGAACCGGCTGGCCTTGCCGGTATTGCCCTCGCCATCGCACTGTCTGAAGCGGGCCTGCTGAAGCGTGACGTTATCGGGATTATTGGCAATCCTCTGGCCGCAAAACAATATTTCACAGCATGGGAAAAAGCTCCAACCGCAAGGCAGGAAACACGCGATGCTTTCCGCTGCGGCCTGGACGAAAACGGGAATCTGCTGCCCGATGGCAACCGTATTCCCATTGATTTCATGACACGTACCGACAACAGCGCACATACCATGCGCGCACGCGAATTATGGCATCTCGGCCAGAATATTTCCGGGATACTGGATATACATTCTGCCCGCGGCAACATGACCTGCATCACCGACCATAAAAATGACCGCGACCTGCAATACAGCCCAATAAGGGCCGTCCTTACCGAGCTTGCTGAAGCAATTTCTGCCAATTCTTCGGGAAACGTAACTGTACAAACCTTAAAAACCATTCTCCACCCGCTGCCCAACCTCGCCTGCCAGACCGGCATTGAAGCTGGCCGCCATGAAGACCCGAATGCGCCATATATGGCCGCTGCCTTCACGCTCGCCACCTTATATAAGCAGGGCATAACCGATATAAAACCACTCGCAAGCAATGATGATGGAGTTTTTAAACGCTATAGCGTACAGCCGCGGATAACCTATGCTGATTTAATTCATGATGGTGTGTTGCAACCGGGCGATGAAATATACATGGCACATGAAAACAACGGGAAGATAGAAAATTACCAGTATGATGAAATGCAGGAAATCAGCAAAGGACAGGTAGTCGCAATTGCAAGGCCGTCCGGTGTTGTGTTTCGCGCCCCTTCAGATTTTTCCGGGATATTTTTCAGTAAGCCCGGCGCCCTTTACGATAAAGACCCAGCAGTAGGTCCATGGCCCTTTTACGCCGAAAAGCTTCAAACTGTGAAATTCTGTTATCCATGCCTGGTAACAGATATGAAGGTTGATTTTTCCTGATGTAAACCGTTGCCACTTCATCATGGTAGACCTGCATCCAGCTATCGCGGTACAAACCTTTATCGTAATCTTTGACAAAACCACGGCCATTACCCAGCAGAAGCACATCAATATGATATGGCTCTAAAATTTTTTGCCAGTCTTTCTCAAGCTCAACGAAGGCAAGATAATCAATCATGATATTTTCGGTGTAAACGGTACCGGCACGCCCATCCAGGAACACAGGAAAACTTCCCCTGGTTTCATAAATTATCCGGCCGCCAAAATTCCAGTCATTCAGAACGTGTGCTCCACGATAGCGATCCTTAACATAATTAACTGCCGGCATTGGTGATTCTTTGGCATGTTCCAGATAATGCTCTGTCCCCAGAACAGGAAGTAAAAAATAACTGCCGAGCAAAACTACAGGAGCCAAAACAGCTGCGGCCGGGGAAAATTTTTTATTGTTGATCCAGACAGATATCTTACGGGTATTGCTGTCTTTCTGGTTATCTGCCGGTAAATTCAATGCAATGTAGGGAGCGCCCAGAACCGAGAGGAATCCTATATTCCTTACGGAAAAAAACATGGCAACCAAACAGATAACGGCCAGCACCTTATCAGCGACCAGTATTCTGCTGTCCCTGAAATTACCGAAAATCACAAACACCAGCAACCACAGCGAAGGCCCCATGAAACTACCAAAAACAAATGGCTGCCATTCAAAAACATATTTAACTATAACACTACCCATAGTTCGTAAAACCCCGGTAATAACATGTAGACCGTAGGGATTTACCAGTATTGCCAGAGCACATAAAATGCTAATCTGAAAGAGTTTTATAAACCATTCATTGCCAGCAAGTTCTTTAATCAACAAAACGGCAGTAATTTTATTTTCCCCGGCACGTAATTTCAGCGCAGTAATAGTGCTATAAATTACTTCTACCCCATAGGCACCGATAACTATAAAACCCACAAAGAAGCTGCCATGAATATTCACCCATAACATCATCAAGAATGGTAAGGCACCAATTTTCCACGTCATATGATCACTACGGCTGGTATAAAGGATATTATAAAAGAAAAATGCCAGGAACATGGCAATTATCTGCGGCCTTCCGGTAGCAAATTCCAGCATGCTGTAAGTAGCTATCATCCCGGTAAAAATAAGCGCATTTATACCGATGCCACCACGTTTTTGCAGACCAGCAATGAGCAACGCCACCAGTAAAGCCGGTAGTGCGTTGGCAAACACAAATAGCCCCTGAATCCCAACCTTATCATGCACATAAGATAGGACAATATCCCATAGCCAGGATAGATTGTACCATGTCTGGTCGCTACCGGAAAAAGACCAGACATCGCGTGCGGGAATACCGCCAATATTGCGGATCAAGTCGCCAGCCGCAATATGCCAGCCCATGTCCGGGTCTTGCAAAATAGGCGCCCCATTACTGTAAACAGTGATAAAGCTGACTATAAATGCTAACAGGACCAAAGGTGTCGGCAGGTATTTTTGCAATTTTTCCATTTTATTCAAAACTTATTGGTTATTGGGTAACGACGGTCTTTGCCAAACAGCATATGGGATATTTTCACCCCGGGGCAGGACTGGCGGCGTTTATATTCCGACAGGCGTACCAGACGCAATACTTTATCCACAGTTTTAGCATCATGTCCAGTGGCAATGATCTCCTGCGCACAAAACCTCATATCTATATGTTTTTCAAGGATATCATCAAGGATATCATAGGGCGGCAGGTTATCTTCATCCTTCTGCCCGGGTTTGAGTTCAGCACTTGGTGCCTTGCTGATACTACGCTTGGGTATAACAACCTCCTGCGTATTGCGCCACTTTGCCAGCTCATAAACCTGCATTTTATAAATATCTTTAAGCACATTGTAACTACCGCAGCTATCACCATAAAGGGTCGAATAACCAACCGCTATCTCCGATTTATTGCCAGTGGAAAGCAGCAAGGCACCGCTGCTGTTGGAAAGCCCCATCAATATTATTCCGCGCAGGCGTGCCTGTAAATTTCCGCCTATTTCCGGCTGCTCCATCCAATCTTTTTTGCCAAATTCCGTGGAGAGCAGTTTATCGAACATTTCCATACCGGGAGTTATAGGAATAGTTTTTGTCTCAATACCCAAAAGCTGCGCGCTTTCCATGGCATCGTCGATACTATGCTGCGCCGTATATGGTGATGGAAGCAGCACACCGAGAACATTTTTGGCACCCAACGCATCCACCGCGCAGGCAGCAGTGAGAGCCGAATCTATACCGCCGGAAAGACCGAGCAGAACCTTGGAAAAACCGTTCTTACGGACATAGTCGGCAAGGCCTAGTTTCATCGCGTTCCATATCTGCCAGTTGTCATCATGGACAACATGCTGCATGTTTCCGCTGTTTTGTAATGCTTCCTTGAATTGAGGAAGTTCGCCAGTCAATTGCCCCTGTGCAGTGACTGCAAATGAACCGCCATCAAATACGATATCATCCTGCCCGCCGACAGTGTTTACATAAAATAACGGCGCATTCGCAGCTGCGGCGGCTTTTTTTGCCACTGCTAGCCTCTGCTTGTATTTTCCGGTCTCAAATGGCGAAGCATTTATTACAAAAACCGCCTGCAAATCCTGATTTTTAAGCTGGTAAATAATTTCATCGTGCCATACATCTTCACAGATTAGTATGGCAATTTTATGCCCGCGCCAACCTATGATAGTTGTTCCGCTTCCGGAACTGAACAAACGTTTTTCATCAAATATCCCGAAATTGGGGAGCATGGTTTTAGGCTGCATATGTACAATTTTACCACCGTCAAGCAGCAACGCAGCATTGTGTATTCTGCCTTCGACTTCCCACACACAGCCTATTATCAGCGCCGCACCATTTGCAGTTTTTTTTGCAATATCGGCCACCGCCGCCATAGCTTGCTTACGAAATTCTGGCATCAGCACCAAGTCTTCAGGGGGGTATCCGGTCACGCATAGCTCAGGAAACACCACCAGCTGCGCGTCATCCTTACCGGCTTTTTCCCATGCCTGCAAAATTTTTGCGCTGTTACCAGCAATATCACCAACGGTGGAGTTTATCTGGGCAAGGGCTATTTGTGGAAACGTGGTCATGCTAGACTTTTCTTATAAAATCATTTTGGCAAAAAAGCGCGAAGCGATGGACACCGAAAAGTATGAGCGTACTCTTAGTACGTGACTTGCTTTGAGGAGGCTCCATCGCAAGCAGATTTGAAGCTAAAATGGTTTTATACAAAAGTCTACAGTTTTAACATCTGCTCTAACTCAGGTAAAGCAGTTTGCCACTCGGCGACAAGGCCATAATCGGCAATTTCGAATATAGGAGCGTTCTCGTCTTTGTTTATGGCTACTATAACCTTGCTGTCTTTCATCCCGGCAAGATGCTGAATCGCCCCGGAAATACCAATGGCTATATAGAGATCAGGCGCAACCACCTTCCCGGTCTGCCCCACCTGGTAGTCGTTGGAAACATAACCGGCATCCACCGCCGCACGCGATGCACCGATACCAGCTCCCAGAATATCAGCCAGTGCTTCTATTTTCTTGAAATTCTCCGCCGAGCCAAAACCGCGCCCGCCGGAAACCACGATACGCGCCGAAGTAAGCTCCGGACGCTCGGATTTATTTTCCTGAATCGAAACAAAGCTGGAAAGTTTTCCATCAGGCAGCGAAGCGATAGATTCTATGGATGCACTACCGCCAATGGCCGCCGCCGGGAAAGCCGTCTGGCGCACGGTAATGACTTTGACCGCGTCCGTTGCCTGCACCGTTTCCAGCGCATTGCCAGCATATATAGGGCGCATGAAAGTATCAGGCGAAATCACTTTTATTATTTCAGATACCTGTGAAACATCCAGCAAGGCTGCCGCACGCGGCATTATATCTTTTCCGGTAGTAGTGGCAGTGGCAACGATATGCGAATAATTATTGCCTATGCTTGCTATTAGCGGAGCCATATTTTCAGCAAGAGGATAAGCATAATGCGGAGCTTCCGCGTGCAACACCTTGCTTACTCCTGCAACCGCTGCCGCCTGCTTAGCCGCTTCGGAAGCATCGGTGCCAGCTACCAGCACATGGATATCGCCACCAAGCTGCCCAGCCGCCGTTACTGCATGCAGCGTAGCAGTGTTGAGCTTGCTATTGTTATGTTCGGCGAGTACGAGAATGGTCATATGACTTTTGCCTCGTTCCTCAGTTTATCGACCAGTTCGGCAACGTCTTTGACCTTACCACCGCCGGTGCGTTTTTTCGGTTCTTCAAATTTCAGGTGGTTCTGGCGCGGCGTGGTATCAATTCCCAACTCGGCGACAGCAATTTTAGCAAGCGGCTTGCTGCGCGCTTTCATGATGTTGGGCAGCGTGGCATAGCGCGGTTCATTAAGGCGCAAATCGGTGCTTATTACTGCCGGAAGCGGTAATTTAACCGTCATCAGGCCGCCGTCAATTTCGCGGGTAACAATGGCAGCACCATTTTCTATAACTATTTTGGAAGCAAAAGTCCCCTGCCCCCAACCGAGAAGCCCGGCGAGCATCTGGCCGGTCTGGTTGGCGTCATCATCAATGGCCTGTTTGCCGATAATGACCAAATCAGGCTTTTCCTGCTCCACTAATTTTGCAAGAATTTTCGTGGCACCAAGAGGCTGGATTTCAACTTCGCTGGTAACCAATATCGCCCGGTCGGCGCCCATAGCTATGGCACTACGCAGAACTTCCTGCGCGGCATCCACGCCCAGGGAAACGGCGATAACCTCAGTGGCTATGCCTTTTTCCTTCAGCCGCACCGCTTCTTCCACGGCAATTTCATCAAATGGGTTCATCGACATTTTAACGCCAGCGGTTTCCACGCCGCTGCCATCGGCTTTCACGCGAATGCGCACGTTATAATCAACGACTCGTTTTACGGGAACTAAGACTTTCATGTTGCTATACTAACAGCAAGTCTTTAATAAATAATTAATTTTACACTTTTGAGAAATAAGCTATTGCTTTATCAAGACCTCTATCCAACGCTATTTTAGGCTCCCAGCCTAACAATTCCCTAGCCAGTCGTATATCCGGCTGGCGCTGCTCGGGGTCATCCTGCGGCAGTGGTTTATAGGAAAGCGGCGATTTACTTCCGGTTTTTTCCAGTATCTTTTCGGCCAGTTCTTCCATGGTAAATTCATCAGGGTTGCCGAGATTTATTGGTCCGGTTATGCCCGCCTTACTTTCCATCATGCGAATGATTCCATCAACCATATCGTCAATGTAACAGAAGGAACGGGTCTGGGTACCGTCACCATAAATGGTGAGCGGCTGGCCGGAGAGAGCCTGGCAGATAAAATTGGAGATGACCCGGCCATCATCACGGCGCATCAGCGGGCCATAGGTGTTGAAGATGCGAACTATCTTTATGTCGACACCATACTGGCGGTGGTAATCGAAACACAGGGTTTCGGCGGCGCGTTTGCCCTCGTCATAACAGGCACGCGGGCCAATGGTATTGACATTACCCAGATAACTCTCCGGCTGCGGATGTACCTCCGGGTTGCCGTAAACTTCGCTTGTGGAAGTTTGCAGTATCCGCGCCTTATGTTCGCGAGCGAGATCAAGCAGGTTCTTCATGCCCAGTATATTTATCAGCATGGTGCGCACCGGGTCGGGCTGGTAATGCACCGGCGAGGCCGGGCAGGCAAGATTATATATCTCATCGAATTTTTGTCCATTCGCCGCTATGAACGGAACCGTCACGTCATGCTCGATAATAGAAAATTTTCCACTGCCATGCAGTGCTTCAAGATTTTTGCGCGTACCAGTAAAAAAATTATCGAAAGCAACTACATTATGCCCCCTCTGAACCAGAGCAGAACATAAATGTGAACCAATAAAACCAGCTCCACCGGCAACTAAAATATTCTTCATCGGGCTGTTATATAACGGAAAATCCTACTTGTCACCCCTGGTTTTTGCTTATTTTCAGCAAAATAACCTAGCTATTCCTTACATTGGCAAGGAATTTATCAACTTCACTGCGCAAAGTTTCAGATTGCTTCGATAACTCACTGGATGCATTCATCATTTCCGATGCAGCTACTCCGGTATCCTGCGATGCCCTGGATACATCAGCAGTATTCTTTATCACCTGTTCGCTACTATCAGCCGCTTGTTGCACGTTACTTGCAATATCCTTGGTTGCAGCCCCCTGCTCTTCTACCGCCGCAGCAATGGTGTTGGATATTGAATTTATTTCATATATCTTGCTACTGATGGTCTTGATAACACCGACAGTATCCGCAGTTGCACCCTGAATAGCGCTGATATATTGGGAAATTTCCTCAGTGGCCTTGGTGGTCTGCCCGGCAAGGTTTTTAACTTCGCTGGCCACCACAGCAAAGCCTTTACCGGCATCCCCAGCACGGGCAGCTTCTATAGTCGCATTAAGTGCCAACAGGTTAATCTGTGAAGCAATAGAATTGATCATTTCGACCACTTCACCGATCTTCTGCGAAGCACTGCTTAAACCCTGCGCGGTCTTGTCGGCACTTTCAGCATCATGCACGGCACTGGAAGTAATGTGGGTGGCTTTAGATATCTGGCTACTTATTTCATTTATCGCCGCCGATAGTTCATTGGTAGCTCCAGATACCATATTTATATTGCTGCTGGTACCGCCAATCTGGGTGGAAAGTATGCTAAGTTTCATTTTGCTGGATTCAGCATTCTGGGCAACAGATTTTGATGATGCCTCCATTTCATTTGCGGCCGATGCCACCATATCCACTACGCTTTTCACCGCTGATTCAAAATTATCAGCCAACTCAAGGCGAGCAATGCGGCGCTCTTCCGAAGCTTTCTTTTCACTTTGCACTTTTTCTTCGTTTAACCTGGATACACGAAGAGAATTTTCTTTAAACACCTGTACCGAACGTGCCATCTCACCCATTTCGTCCTTGCGTCCCAGATAGGGAATTTCGACAGAATTATTGCCACCAGCCAATTCTGTCATTGCCTTCATTGATTTATCGAGAGGAACAAATATAGAAAATCTGGTAAATAAAGGTATGAATATAGCTACAACCATCAAAAAACCTAACGCTATCTGCGAATAGGTATTATAGACACCTGATTCCTTACTAATTTTATCTGACCAGGCCATTATCATATCGTCGGCTTTTCTCTGGTCTTCTTCAAGTACGCTAAAAACTCTGTTAAACTCAGGAAGCATTGTAAGCGCCTTGTCGTAATTACCAGCTTCACCAACAATTCTATTGCTATAATCAGCATACTCAGCCACCGACAGCTTAACTTTCTCAAGTTGCTTCTTTATATCATCAGGGATTTTTTCGGTAAGATTTTTGTCGACAATCTTCGCGAATTCCTCCGACATATCTTTTACTTCTTCCCGTGATGATTTTAGCAACTCACCATCACCGGTTTTGGCTGCTACCAATGCACTATAGACATTGCCGCGTATCCCATCATGCTTCATATCCCCATCCATATGGCGCTGAACGACTTGGAACGCAATATCCTGTGCATCGGATATTTGTTCGTCCATATAAATCAGATATTTTGAGAGGCCAACTACGCTTACTAATACTATGCCAAGAATAATAAATTTGGTTTTAAGAGAGAGAGGCATGTATTCACTTCCTGTGATATGTTATAGTTATAACGACTAGTATCATTTTAGCACAGGTTAATTAAAAATTAGTTAAACAGATGATGGGTTTTACGTCACCTACGCCATATAATCCGGCAGCCAGCTTTCGTTAACCTTTCTGAGTTCTCTAACCTCTACCGAACTTCCAGCAACGCTAAGTTTTCCGGCTTCGGTTTTACCAATAACAACTGCTGTAACACCAACAGTTTTTGCAGCCTTAATTATATCCGAAGCATCTTTAGCGGTTAGAATATAGCGGCCCTGATCTTCACCAAACCAAAAAGCGACATCTCCAGTAACAGTTATATTTGCTCCTATTCCATCCCGGTATGTCATCTCAGCAATGGCGACAAGCAGGCCACCATCGGACACATCATGGCAGGCAGTTATTTTGCCAGCCTGAATCAGCGAGCGCACGAAATCGCCATTGGCACGTTCGGCTTTTAGGTCAACCGGTGGCGGAGCGCCCTCTTCACGGCCTAAGATTTCGCGCAGGTAAAGGGATGCTCCCAAATGGCCTTTAGTTTCGCCAATAACGATGATATCTTCACCAGTAGCAACAAAGCTGTTTCCGACACGTTTTGTAACATCTTTGAGAATTCCCACGCCGCCGATGGCCGGAGTCGGGAAAATCGCTACACCATTGGTTTCGTTATAGAGCGACACATTGCCAGAGATAATCGGGTAATCCAGCGCCCGGCACGCTTCCGCCATACCCTGCAAACACCCTACTATCTGACCCATAATTTCCGGCTTCTGCGGGTTGCCGAAATTCAGGCAGTTGGTGATGGCCAGTGGCGTGCCACCCACGGCGGTGATGTTGCGCCATGTTTCGGCTACAGCCTGCTTGCCGCCTTCGATGGGGTCGGCGTAGCAATAGCGTGGTGTGCAGTCGGTAGTTATCGCAAGCGCCTTGTTCGTGCCATGCACACGCACTATTGCACTGTCACCACCGCTACGCGCAACCGTATCATTACCAACCTGAGAATCATACTGTTCGTATATCCAACGCTTCGATGCGAGGTCGGGACATTGGATTAAGGTTAACAATGCAGTTGTCAGCGGTCGGTTGTCAGCGGTCAGGAAAGCTTTTTCTGATCGCTGATCGCTGACCGCTGACCGCTTAATTTCATACGGCCTGTCATACACCGGTGCGTCGGTGGATACTGGCGCTATCGGCATGTCGGCAACCGTTTCGCCATTCATTTTCAGCACAATATTTCCGGTGTCGGTGATTTTTCCGATGGTGGCAAAGGCCAGTTCCCATTTTTCAAACACCTTGCGTGCAATATGCTCTTTTTCCGGTTTTATTACCATGAGCATGCGTTCCTGCGATTCGGAAAGCATGATTTCATACGGCGTCATTCCGGTTTCGCGCATCGGCACTTTATCAAGCCACATCTCAATGCCGGTGCCGCCCTTCCCCGCCATTTCCAACGACGATGAAGTGAGGCCCGCCGCGCCCATATCCTGAATGGCGAGAATAGTGTCTGTCTGCATCAGTTCGAGGCAGGCTTCGATGAGAAGTTTTTCTGTGAATGGATCGCCCACCTGCACGGTCGGGCGTTTTTCTTCCGACGCATCGTCGAATTCAGCGGAGGCCATGGTCGCACCGTGAATACCGTCGCGCCCGGTCTTGGAACCGACATAGACCACGCTGTTGCCAACACCGGCAGCTGCCGAGTAAAATATCTTGTCCGTCTGCGCGATACCAACGGTCATGGCGTTGACCAGAATATTTCCGTTATAGGAGGAATGGAAATTGCACTCGCCACCAACGGTTGGAACACCAACGCAATTACCGTAGCTGCCAATTCCAGCAACCACGCCGGAGAGCAGATGTTTGGTTTTCGGGTGCGATGGGTCGCCAAATCGCAGCGCGTTCATATTCGCAATAGGGCGCGCGCCCATAGTGAACACGTCGCGCAGAATTCCGCCCACGCCGGTAGCAGCACCCTGGAACGGTTCGATGTAGGATGGGTGATTGTGCGATTCCATTTTAAATATCGCCGCCTGCCCGTCACCGATATCAATGACACCAGCATTTTCACCGGGGCCGCAAATGACCCACGGCGCTTCGGTAGGCAGGCCGCGCAGGAGCTCGTGCGCGATTGTATAGGAGCAATGCTCACTCCACATCACCGAGAAAATACCAAGCTCGACAAGGTTCGGTTCGCGACCCAATGTTTTCAGCACACGCTGGTATTCCTCGGGCGTTAATCCATGTTGGGCAACGATTTCATCAGTGATTTTTTGTGTGGTTTTTTTTGCAGTAGCGCTTTGCATTTTTTATGTTTTCCTTGCTTATTTTAGTTCCCTCTCCCTCTGGGAGAAGGTTAGGATGAGGGCTGCTATCGTTAGTAAAGAAAAAGCCCCCATCCCCCTACGCCAAGTGGCTTCGTGGGACGCAGCCCCGGCCATCTCCCAAAGGGAGAGGGAGAATTATCTATAGTCCTTTAACAGCTTCCAAAACTTCGGTAACGTGGCCCTCTACTTTTACTTTGCGCCATATCTGGCGGATAATTCCCTTTTTATCAATCAAAAAAGTGCTGCGTTCTATCCCCAGAAAAGTTTTTCCATAGTTGAATTTTTCCTTCCATACACCGTAATCATCAAGGGTGCTGGTATTTTCTGCCGAAGCAAGGGGGAACGGCAGGCAGTATTTCTCCTGGAATTTCTCATGGCTTTTCACCGAATCCTTGGAAACACCGATAATTACCGTATCAAGCCTTTCAAATTCCTTGATATTATCGCGAAAATCCTTGGCTTCAATGGTACAACCCGGCGTATCATCCTTGGGGTAGAAATAAAGCACTATATTCTTATTTCCCTCTGCGGTAAAAATGATTTCACCCTGGTTGGATGGCATTTTAAAATGCGGGGCCTTAGCGCCAACCGCTAGATTTTCCTTAACTTTTGCCGGTGATGACATGACTAAACTCCCTTATTTGGTTAATTTTGGTGGGTTTTAATTAATAGTTATGCTAGTTTATTAGGTATGACAGACGAAGAGTTATATAACGCTATCCGCAAGGAAGCAACAGAAAGCAATTACTACGATGGCAAGTCCGTAGGCAAGGATACGCTGCTCTATAAATTCGTCGCCGAGCAGGCGAGAGAAGTTAGCGTTGATATAAATGAAATTCATATTCATGTTCTAAAAAACAATAGCAGTTCCGCCTCTATGCTCTTGGATAATTTAATTATTGGAGATGGCAACTTTAAGAAGGGTAATCTCAAGACGCTAAGAGGCGCTATAAAACATGAACTTCAACATAAAAAACAAGGCATGCTTTCAACGGCAATAGACAATATTTTTTCCGGATTCAATATGCACGGAATGGGGAGAAAATCAGAATGCGAAGCTGATTTTGCTGCAGGAAAAGATATTGTAGATTGGTTAGACCTACATCTTGGCCCTCCTAGCGCATATTTTGAAGCAGACGAAATACACCCATCTCATAGAGATAGGATGAAATCTGGGCTTATTAAATCTTATATTGAAGATAAGACGGGCGTAATACTTAAGCCGGAGGATGTAAAAATAGCTGCTGATTGCAGCTTTGAAATTACCAACGCGGAAAAAGCAAAAGCCATTCCAGCAAAAATTATAGAAGACGCAAGGAAAAATGCCGAAGTGGTTGCTGCTGAGATTGATAAGGCGTTTAAGCTACAACTAGAAAACCCATCTTCCCCTACCCCTAAAATTCCTGGTATTGCTAAAACCAACGATAGGCCTGCAAGTAGATAATATGAACGACACAGAGCTGTATAACGCCAGCAAGCGGCGTTAAGAGATAGCCTTAGTTAAGTAATTTCTGATAATACCCAAACACCATTTTCTCGGTTTCTAAAAGTCGCGCGCTTAAGCTTTCAAAATCTTTTTCATGCACGGTTTCCACCAGCAGTTTTTTGAGTCCCGCCGGGGCGGTATTTTCTTCAAACTGGTGGCTGACACAAATACGCAGCATATTGAACAGCTGGCCTAAGAACTGGTAAGCTGCGCTCAACTCATCAACAGTTTTAGTATCAAGGCAGCCAGCCTGTTTGAGCATGGCAAAAATATCCTGGGCGCCACCTGGCTTTATACCAAGTAAATTTGGGGCATAGCGCAACATAAGATACTGGGCTATGAAATCAATATCGGTAAGCCCGCCGCGGATATATTTTATGTCCCACGGATTGCTGGTAACATGGCTGGCGGCAATGCGTTCGCGCATATCGGCGACATCTGCGCGGAGCTTTTCATCATCCCGGTCTTTATGTATCTGCCTGGCAATGAATATTCCCAATTCCTCCCGCAGCGATTCGTCACCGGCTACCACCCGCGCCTTAGTTAAGGCCATATATTCAAAAGTCCAGGCCAGTTCTGCAAAATAATGGGTAAGCGCCTGGAAGCTCACCGCCAGCAACCCTTGCTTGCCGGAAGGGCGCAGGCGTGTATCAACCTCATAAAGCCTGCCATCACGCCCCATGCCGGACAGCGCGCTTAACAAACGCTGGGAGAGGCGGTTATAATACACGCTGGCCGTGAATGATTTTTCCCCATCGGATGCCGCCTCGAAATCCGGTGTGGTATAGATAAACACCAAGTCTATATCAGAGCTGAAAGTCATTTCACGACTGCCAAGCTTGCCCAGCGCGATAATGGCAAAGCGGCTTCCGGCTATTTTACCATAAGTTTTTTCAAAATCGGCAAGCACTGCTTTAAGTGATTGCTGGACCATTATCTCGGCCAGATTGCTGAGAAAAAAACCTGTCTGTTCAACATCGACCATGTGTTTTAAAAATTGCACCCCGGCCTGGAACTGTTTCTCATTACGGAACTGGCGCAGCTTATCCATCTGGTCTTCAAAATATTCGATATGCCGCATCTGCTCGTAAAGCTGCTCCTCAAGATAAACCGGCGATGGCAGTTTCTGATAAAAATCCTCATAAAGCACGGCATCAAGCAACTCTGGCATTGTGCTAAGTGTCGTAGCCAGCGTTGGCGCACTACCCATGATATCGGCGATAAGGCCGAGTAACCCCGGGTTCATCTGGAACAGGGAAAATATCTGGGTGGAGGCAGGAAGTTTTTTCAGAAACTCATTGAACTTTAGAAAAGCACTATCGGGACTTACTGTTTCCGACAGGCGTTTTAAAATTGCCGGCATCATTTCAGTAAGCAGTTCGCGGGCTTTTTTAGTGCGCGTTGCGCGACACGAGCCGTGGTGCCAGCCCATGATTATTTCCGAGACTACCTCAGGGTTTTCATAGCCCATTGCGCGAATGGTTTTCAGTGTTTCCTCATCGTGGGTAACGCCGGTAAAGACAAGGTTTCCGCTATCGCCCAGCTTCTCCGCGCCACGGAAGGATGAGGCATAAATTGCATGCACCGCATGAAGGTGCCGAAGCAGGTCACTGGTAAACAATTCTATATTTTCATAGCCCATGAATTCGGAGATGTTTTTAAACTCCGCATCTCCTTCCGGCAGGTCATGGGTCTGCTCGTCATTCACCATCTGGATACGGTGTTCCAGAGTGCGCAGGAAACCATAGGCAGTGCGCATGGTAGTTTCTTTTTCGGCGGTGATTATTCCCATATCGCGCAGCACTGCCAGTGTATTACAGGTCGCACGCAGACGTAAGGATGCTTCACGCCCACCCCAGATAAGCTGGTGTATCTGCACAAAAAACTCTATTTCGCGGATGCCGCCGAGGCCGAGTTTTATATTGTGGCCTTTGGCTTGTATATCGCGGTTCTGGCGGCTGTCCATCTGGCGCTTGATGGAATGGATATCATTAATCGCAGCAAAATCAAGGTGGCGGCGCCACATAAAAGGCGTAAGACCTTTAATGAATTTTTCCCCGGCTTCAATGTCTCCGGCCATAGGCCGCGCTTTTATCATCGCCGCACGTTCCCAGTTCTGACCGACTCCTTCGTAATAATAGTAAGCAGCTTCAATAGTTACCGCTGGTGGAGTCGATGCCGGGTCGGGGCGGAGCCTTAAGTCAGTGCGGAAAACATAGCCGTCGGCAGTGCGTTCCTGCATAACGAATACCAAGTCCTGCGCCAGCTTATTCATGAATTTCTGCTCGTTGCTGCGGCCCTTGTAACCAAGTTTACCCGGCTCATAAAATATGATGAGGTCGATGTCGCTGGAATAATTTAGTTCGCGCCCGCCGAGCTTTCCCATACCGAGGATTATCAAACCGCTGCCTTTGCTCTGCCCATGTTCTATCTCATCGCGTTTTTTCGCAGATTGCAGCAAATGGTTGGTGGTTATATTCAAACAAGCCTGCGCAAAATCGGAAAGTGCGGCGGTAATTTTTTCCAACGGCCACACCTGCGCGATATCGGCAAGGGCGGTAAGCAGCGCAAGCTTTCCCTTGGCGCTACGCAGCTCGCGCATGAGCGCCGCCTGCTCCCAGTCCTTGTCGGAAAGCTCGCCTAAACATTTGCTGAATTCTGCATATACGCTATCGGCACCCCTGCCCCCGATATCCGCAACAAAATCCGGGTAAAGCTCGATAAGGCGCTTAAGAAACGGCGAGTGGGCCTGTGCTTTGAGTATAGCTTCCTGAGTATCCATAGACTATTACAGTACGCGGAATATAGTTTTATGCAATAACTTGCTAAATATTCCCAATTTTAAAAAACTTGATTGTTGCCGCTACAGCTTTATGGCATGGTGCTATCCATGCGTACTATAATAAAAAAAATCTGGCACAGTGAGATATTCAAATTCCTGCTGGGCATTGTGCTGATGCTGGTGGTATCGGCGCTTATAGCTTTCAACGCCCTGCTGCTATGGGTGGCAACCGGACCGCGCTCGCTCGATGCGGTAACGCCATATATCGAAAGCGCACTTTCCGACACAGACGGCAATTTTAATGTCAAGATCGGGGAAACCCGCCTCATCTGGGATGGCTGGCGGCATCCGGTCGATATCCGCCTGAAGGATGTATCGGTGCTGACCGGGGAAGGTAAAACCTTTACGGTCTTCCCTGAGATAGAACTGGGTATAGACGTATTATACCTGCCGCTGGGGCGAATAATGCCAACATCGCTGGTAATTACCTCACCCACAATGAACATAGTACAAAACGATGACCATTCCTTTGGCTTTGGTTTCAAACAGGAAAATGAGGAGACTACTACTGTTCCCCTACCTGCGGTACTAGCGCCGTTACTCTCTCAGAGCGATGACAGCAATTTCCGCCGCCTGCATACTGTTATAATAAAAGATGCCGGCGTTAACGTCCTGAATAGCAGACAGAAAGTATTCTTTAATGCCCATGATTTTAACCTCGTATTCAACCGCAACAGGCGCGGTGCAGTTAAAGTTGGATGTATTGCGTCTATTGATTACGAGGACAACAGCTCGGTAATACGCAGTGAATTTTCCTTAAAACCCAACCAACCGACCATAGATGGCCTTCTGGAATTTTCTGAGGTAAAGCCGGACATACTGGCCGGGTTATTTACCAGCAACCCGGAGTGGAAGTCATTTGCCGTTCCGGTCAGTGGCAAAGTCAGTATGGCGCTTGATACCGGCGGAACGCTGCAATCTTTTGAATTTGCGATAAGGGGCAGCAAAGGATCTATTGCTTCTGACAAACTGGTTGCTCCCCTTCCGGTTAATTCCTTGGATATAACCGGCGCAGTCGGCAACGGCCTCAGCGAGATACGCCTTGACGCTCTGAATGCTGATATAGATGGGATGCAGCTTTCTGCAAGCGGCAGGGCCAAATTTTTTGATAGCACCTCAGAACCAGACTCCAGCCCGGAAATAAGCGCGAATATTTTATTAAAGGATATTCCGGTTGGGAAGGTCAAGATGTTGTGGCCACCTTCCCTGTCACCAATGACCAGGGAGTGGGTAACAGAGAATATAACCGAAGGTATAGTTGTACAGGATCAGGTGATAATTGACCTAAAAAAAGGTGACCTGAAGAAGCCGGTGTTGCCCAAGGAATCAATAGATGCCACCATTGACGCAGAGGGCCTGAAAATCCGCTACCTGCCTGAGCACCCACAGGCAACCAATGTAAAAAGCAAAATCCACATTGATGGCGTGTCCCTGGCCGCTGACATCGAGTCCGCTGATTTCCTGGAAAAAACAAAACTGAGCAACGGTCATGTCACTATAGATGACCTTAACGTTGATAATCCTTATATAAATGTTGAGCTGCACGCAGAAGCCCCCGCCAGAGACATGGTGCATTTCCTAGGGTTGCCACGCTTAAAGCACTCTGGCCACCTTGGATTAGATGAAGGAAATATCACCGGCAATGTAAACGGCGAGGCAAAGGTTGGTTTTAATTTTTTTGCCCCAAAGGGCCAGAAAGCTGAAGATGTTATCAGCTATGCGGTGAAAGCCGAAATTGAAAATATTTCACAGAAAGATTTCCTGCATAAATTTGACGTGGTAAATGCGAATGGAACAGTAAATGTTGATAATAGCGGCGTTGAGTTTACAGGTTCCGGGGAAGTAAACGGCGCCAAGGCCAACAACAGCAAAGTCAGGTATTTATTCAAACCGGAAAAAGGTGTGGATACTTTTCTGGAATTCACTGCCAGCATAGCTGCAGAAAACCTCAAACGTTTCGGCTATCCTGAATTTCCTTTCCTGAAAGGTAATCTTGATGCAAGTGCCAAAGTCAAGCTGGGCAACAATCTTGAACAAACAGATGCAAACATTAACCTGACCGGTGCCGATATAAATTTTGATAAAATCGCCTGGAAGAAACCGGTAGGTGAACCTGTAAAGCTTGCTATCACAACCGAAAAGAAAGATGGTGTACTAAAAATAAATTCTTTCAATATAAGTGGAAGCAAAGTTGCGGCCAAAGGCTCTGCCACACTGGCCAATAACTATAGCGATTTCACGGATATACACCTCAGCGAATTTACGCTGGGCAATAATGATATAGCAAATTTATCTTACGAACAGAAAGATGACATTACCAATCTTAACATCAGAGCAGACAGCTTGGACTTAACCAATATCATGGAAAAAAACAGCGATGGATTTTCCTTCCAGAATTTCCCGCCGGTAAAATTAAAGGCTGATATTGGCAAACTCATAATTGGTAACGAACGGATAGTAAGCAATTTTAATGGTGAGATAAGTTGTGATAAAACCATTTGCAATAGTGCCGACCTGACTGGCAAAAGCGGTGATGGCAAAGCGTTTTCCATAAAAATATTCAATGATGCCAGACAAGAAAGAAAAATAGCGGTGCGTGCCGATGACGCCGGTTCGTTCCTGCATGATTTTGGAATACTTGACGGAATGAACGGTGGTGGATTGGTTCTATACGGAATATACCAGGAAAACGGTTCAGGCAGCACCCTGAACGCAAAACTCACTATCAGTGAACATACAATAAAAAATGCACCAATACTGGGCAAGATTTTGGCTCTTGCCTCGCTCACTGGGTTAATAGATACGCTTCAGGGCAACGGCATACGTTTCAAGGCACTTAACATTCCCTTCACACTGCATAATGATGTAGCAACTTTGGAAAAAGGAAAGACCTATGGTTCGGCCATTGGCATAACTGTTGATGGCACCATAACCTTCCCCAAAAAAATTCTGGACCTGCAGGGAACAGTAGTTCCATCTTATACGTTGAATAACTTCTTCGGCAAGGTACCGCTTCTGGGAGAGATGTTAACTGGCGGTGACGGTCAGGGAGTATTCGCTGCCCGTTACAGCATTAAAGGCCCAGAAAGTAAAGCCGATGTCAGCGTAAACCCACTGTCCATACTTACCCCCGGCTTCCTGCGCGGCTTGTTTGATATATTTGATGACCAGAAAGAAGAAGGCCAGAATACTGGCAACTAACCTAATGCGCCGCAACTCTCCGGCTGGTTGTTTCCTGCGACAGTATATATGTCCTGCTGCAATAAGGACAAACAACACGTCCTGTTTCCTGTTCTATTTGCAGATACACCTTGGGATGGCCAACAGCGCCACCTCCCCCATCGCAAGAAACTTCTTTAGAATCAACTGAGATTTCTTCAAACTTATCCATAACGTCTTTATTGATTAATCATTGAAAATAAAATTAGGGCCAGACTTCTTGATGATATCAGTGTTTACCGGACGCCTGTCAGCTAGCTTGTTATCAAGACGGATAATTTTTGCCTGCGAAACAGGATCAGCAACAACTGCTGTATTTGACGGCTGGCTGCCGCTAGATGGAGCCAGATCCAGTAAACTCTGCTTGGCAGTAACCGGAGTGGCATCAGCCATCACCATAGGCTCAGGTGGAAGGTTTTTATCAGGAATCTGGGTATTGCCATTTGCTACTCTTATTTCCGGATGCACTATAATAACCCCGCTCTCACGTTTTTTTGCTCCCATATTTTGCGAAACAACACCGTTAGAACTGATTTTTATAGTCCGCATATGCCGGACGGCAGCATCACTATTTTCTGCCTTGGCTACGCTTATATATTTAGGTGCAGGCGCAACTGGTTTAGCCGGGGCAGCATCAGCCTGCTGCATATCATGCAAGCCATTTACTGAACTATTTGGCACGCTAAGGCGGGCTGAACGCAACTTATCCACTATCTTAATCCAGCTATCATAGACTAACCCTACATATTTCCTGCCAAGCTGCGGGGTTTTGGAATGATAGTCACTGGCGGCCTTTTTCCATGAGCCTTCATCCTGATACAGGTTGCGCAGGAAGCTGGCAGCATAGGCAACGTTGGTCTCCGGATCAAAAGCCTGTGAAAGCGATGAGAAAGCCCCAGCGTGATGGTGGAGATTCACCTGCATACAGCCAACATCCATACTTTCCACACCACGGTCATAGAGCTTGTGGGCAGCGGCCATAGCCTCTTCCTTGGTATCAAAGTAATAACCCTTACCTTCAGCATTGATAGTCCACGGCCACGGTAATTTTATTTTCAGGCCATCATGGTAACGCCCGGACTCAGTGGAAGCTATCGCAGATAGTAAATGCGCAGGAATCCCATATTGGGTTTCATAACGCTGCAGGTTGCGGGTACACAGTTTAGCGCCCTCAATAAGCGGATCAACACTATCGGCACTAGCCGAAGCAGGCTGCACACCCGCAATGACCACAAAGGCGAGCCAACCGCATAAATTATTTTTTCCTATGACCATGTCCGGACTTTATGACATATTAATTAATACTTACTTAATAGAGCTTATTATAAAAACCAAGCAAAGGCAAGAAATAACACAAAACTCTTTAATATCAGCTTATTATTAAATTCAAAACGACACCTGCCACAAAGTGCTGAACAATTATTTGTGGTTATCATAAGCTGTTGATTCAACAACAGATGTTTGCACAAATCCGGCTTCACCAGACGTATCATCCTCTTTCTTAGCATCCGGATGAACAGTAAGTTTCAGGGCTGGAGGGGTTATGAAACCAATCTCATGATCAACGTTAGGGATAATCATTTTATTAGGATTTTTAATTCCCTTGGCAAAATCAGCTACATATTGTTCGTAAAAAGCTATATTCGCTTTCGCCTGTTCTTCCGTCATATCAAGCAGATTGATTTTGGTAGCCTTGGCATGTTGCCCGGATATTCCATAGGCTAATGCAAGATTATGATGCACTATCTTACTTTGAGAAACATTATCGGTTTTTATATGCATTAGTGATTCCAGCAACATGATTGCCTGGGAAAGCTGGTGATTAAGGATAAGCGACATTGCCAGGTTGTTTTTTACAGGCAGGGAATCAGGGGAAAAAGAGAGAGCGGTTTTGTAAAGCTCCTGGGCTGCCAGATGGTTTCCACTATAATCGAAGGCTACAGCCTTGCTATTATAGGCCAAAGAATTTGCAGGATCCGTAGCGATCAATTTATCAAAAACAACGATTGCCTCCGGCAAATTACCACTTTCAACTAAAGCATTGCCATTCTTGCGTAATATCTCCGATTCAGCACTAAGCGTCTGGTCATCCCCCGCCATATCCTGCGTGCAACCAGCAAGCATAGCCAAGCCAAAACCAGCAAGCAGGTAATATCTGTACATCCTGTATTGTATCATGCGGGAGATACTACTTACTTATTCTCAAATTAGCAAGCGAGTCTCCAATCTGGCTAAATACACCATCCAAATCATTAGTGGTCGGGCTTTCAAAATAATATTCCGGCTTACTGGCACAACCTAATAACATATTTTTTGCCGTGGTGCCAATACTGCTTCCAAGAGCAATAGTATATATTATCACGTTACTATTATTGGCCTTGATATTATTACAAACCGAACTGGTCCTGGTATTAAGCTCAGTTTCACCATTACTGCAATCATACCCCCACCACCACGATGAAACGCAGGCATTTGGCCCAAGCTGCCCGGCACTGGGATAGCCATAGCCAGAATAGCGGCCATAGCTTAGGGTATTATCACCATCGGTCATGAGAACTATTGCCTTGTTCATGAGCGGTGAATTATAGTCAAGCGGTAGGCTGTTGGTATTCATCTCCCCACCCCACAAAGTTCGCCATCTTGGCGAAATCATTCGCCATCCCCATACCAACCCAAGGTCTATATGGGTATTGCCGCCAGTAGACATGGAATTAATAGCATTTATCATGGTGGTTTTACTTGCTGTCATTGGAGTTACTGCCTGCGGACAGTTGACATTAGGACCGTGACTACTGGTAATACTGTAACTGCCATAGCTTATCCAGTTATTGTAGCTGTCATCTGGTGCATAATATTGCGGGAACAAACGCACGGATGGAGGATCATCGGTAATGTCGTACTGTGGTGTGAGAGTACCATTACTGCGCGATTCCACGCAACCGCCCCAGCTGGTTGTCCCCCAGTTATAGGTATTGGTTGCTGTCCAACTGGAATGTCCGGTTCCGACATTAACAGCCATTGAGAACGGAACTAACCCGATCCACAAATTAGGCACAGTACTGTTGCTGCCGTAGAGAATATTGACAAGAGATGTAGCAGCACTCTTAGCTGCAGTTATCTTGCTTACCCCACCACCGGCAGAATCATCCATAGAACCGGTAGTATCCATAACCAGAACCACTTCCAGCCCCTTACTGCCACGCGTAACCTGTGAGGTAGCAGAAATTGCAATAGAATTTATACCAACTACCTTCATCACAGTTGTAGGCACAGTACCGCTTATCGAAAGGTTGATAACGCTGTTATCTTCATTGGGTGTTACTACCAGCGTATCCAAAGTTGTCCCCATATATCCCGATGGGAAATTAGCGTTAAAATATTTGGATGCTTCACTATTTATGTTAGTAGTACTGACAGTCGCTGCAGCAGCAAGTCCAGCATTGTCCAGAGCGCTGCTCATGCGCGCCTGCACCAGTTGCGCCCGCGACATATCAACGGATGCGCCAAGGGCAGACATCATGGCAAATATTCCAAGTGCGACCATCGGTATGGCAGAACCACTCTGTTCACCAATTATCAGGCGCACGAAACGTGGCCACATCATCAACTTATACATAAAGTTTCCTCCACTCTCATATCTGGGAAAAGCAAACCAAGAACAGTTAAATCACCAAGCCGTGGCTTGAATATGCTGTAGCGGTACATGGTGCTGTTACTGTAGATAGTCCCGGACAATATTGGTTTGTAGTTATAGAACACTTCCGTAATTATGACTGCGTCCCCCGCTACCATGGTAAAACCTGTAGGCAGAGTCGCTACGCCACCGTTAACACCAATACGGCTGGTTTGTGCTGTTCCGGTACTATTATATTGCCATGTTATTACCGGGTTACTGGTTCCAGTTTTTTTAACCGAAGAGATAATAGCATAACCATCATTGGCAAAACTGTAAGGCAGCAATATCTGCCCCGCCGCTGGGATAATCTGGTTTAATTGCGCAGTAGTTATGGATGACGATTGTGTTACCAGATCCGATAAGGTTATAGACACCCTTTCCAGCTTCTGTGAAATAAGCACATAACGTGTCACCTCAGTTGTGCCGAAAGCAAGGGTAATGAGTAGTGGCAGCGCCACGGCAAACTCCATGGCAGCCAATCCATGATTAGCATAAAATAGCTTACGTAATATATCCATTCTTATCATATAGCTATAGCGTCAAATATATTTAATAAGGCTCATTCTTAACAACCGTGCGGCTGGAGAGCCACATAGTGCCACCAAGAAAATTAGCAATTATCGGGGTATAGACTGTCCACGGGTAATTCACTGTATACACCACAACATCATTGGCATTGCCAAGACCGGCAACACCGGTGCTGTCCCACTGGCTATTATGGTTGATATCGGTATACGATTCACCAACATTATAAGTGCCATTATGGTTTGAATCAATATATGGCTCCTCCTGGCTAATGGAATTAAAAGATGGATAAACCGTAGTAGTCACCGTTATTTTAGTTGGATCCAGCAATCCTGCGCTACGGGTGGAAACAGCAGAGATAATCTGCTGCTGGCGAGTGCTGCCAGAAGCTGTGTATCCAGTTTTTCCGTAACGAGCGCTATATGCCGTTGCCCCTTCAATTACGCTGCTGGCAAACATAACTAAAGAAAATTCAATAATGCCAGTAAGCATCAAAATAAAGACCGGTGCAATCAAGGCAAACTCCAAGGCCGCAATCCCCTGAGAGTCACGAATAAAAGATTTTCTGAATCGCCTTGGTAAAAAAAACACGGCCATTACCCACCCCAAAATGGATTCTTATGTTTAAATCCTAGCACATATCAATTAAAACAAAGTGAACTATGCAAGGCAATTGGCCAAATATTATGGATAATTTATACGATATTTTAGTGAATTATTATTACAAAAGTTAATTTGCAGGCTGCTGGTTCCTCTGGATTAACAACCTGTTAACAACATCCAATCTCCAGCGCAGACCAGCGTCCACAGCCCTGTACATGCCTTCTATCATAAAGGCAACACCGCTTGCATTAGGATGATAGCCATCACCAATGGTAAGATCAGGATTGCCGGCAATCCCTCCCAAGGTTTCTGGGTAAACCTGCGAAAGCTTGCCGATTGCACTAATAGCCTCACCTAGCCTATAACGATAGTTACCATCTTTGGATGCTGGGGCCGATGACATCATTGCTATAGTATATATGCTACGCTGCTTCATACCACTTAACATCCAAACCATATTATCCTTTAATATCTGTGGGTCAAGGCCACGCCTTATATCAGTTTCCGCCACCTGTAAAATCACCATATCTGGTGACCTGGCCAATATGGAATCAATTTTTTTCTTGGCATCGGCACTGGTCATCTCGACTTGGCTAATAGATTCAACTTTTACAAAAAAACCACCATCCCTCAGCCTTTTTTCAAGCTGGGCAGCAAATCTTTTTTCAGGGGGAAGATTAGGATTTCCGGTTATTTCATCACCCAATACTATTATCAACATATCAGGAGTAGCTATAGATGCCGCCGACACCGGAGGTACAACTAACAACAAACAGAAAAATAATAGTATTTTAAGAATTTTCATTATACGATTATACATTAAATATCGAATTTTTCAAGTATAATAGAGCCTCAATTATTCTCTTAACTATTTTCTATAAATCTAACATCCTGTATTAATGTGGCAATTCCATCACGCAGGCCTATTTTGGCTTTCCAGCCAATCCCTGACATTATACTTATATCCAATAATTTGCGCATTGTACCGTCAGGTTTTGAAGTATCAAACACTATATTACCGGAAAAGCCGGTAATTTCCTTCATCAGTTCGGCAAGTTCTTTGATACTAATATCCTTGCCGACCCCGACATTGACCAGTGGCGGACGGAAATCAAGGCTTTCCGGATCATTATCGCCGAGGAGTTTTTCATATTCCATATCAGGTAGGTTCATCAGGAAAACGCAGGCATCGGCGAGATCACTGTTGTGCATGAATTCGCGTTTCGGTGCGCCACTACCCCAGATCACCACTTCACTGTCACCGCGTTTTTTTGCCTCGCAGAATTTGCGTATCAGCGCTGGAATAACATGCGAATTTTCCGGGTGATAATTATCGCCCTTGCCATACATGTTGGTTGGCATCACGCTCAGAAATTTTGTTCCATATTGCCTGTTATAGCTCCAGCACATCTCAATACCGGCAACCTTGGCAAGGGCATAGGGACGATTGGAAGGTTCCAGTGGACCGGAGAGCAGGTAGCTTTCCTTCATCGGCTGTGGCGCCATTTTGGGATAGATGCAACTGGAGCCAAGGAACAGCAGGCGTCTTACCTTATTCTTCCACGCGTTGTGAATAACATTGGTCTGTATCGCGATATTATCGTAGAAAAATTCGGCCGGATAATGGCTGTTGGCATGGATACCGCCTACCTTCGCCGCCGCCATGAAAACATATTCCGGTTTTTCCTCCGCGAAGAATTTTTCCACCGCAAGCTGATTGGTAAGATCAAGTTCGCTACGGCTTCTAAGCAACAGATTGTTATAACCCAGCGATCCGAGATGCTCTGTTATCGCCGAACCTACCAGCCCACGATGCCCTGCTACAAATATCTTTGCGTTTTTTTCCATCGTTACTCACGGAAATTATAGGTGGCATAGCCATGTTTTTTGACCAGTTCGTCACGCTGCGCTTCCTTGTAATCGTCTTCCACCATTTCTTTTACCAACTCGGCAAAAGTTGTTTTAGCGGTCCAGCCAAGTTTCTGTTTGGCTTTGGTCGCATCGCCAAGCAGAGTTTCCACTTCGGTGGGGCGGAAGTAACGGCTATCGACGCGAACGATGACCTTACCGTTCTGGTCAGTTCCGGTTTCATCCACCCCCTTCCCGCTCCATTTTATTTTTATGTCGAGAAGTTCGGCAGCGGCGCTGACAAATTCGCGTACGCTATATTGCACACCAGATGCTATCACAAAATCTTCCGGCTTATCCTGCTGCAACATCAACCACTGCGCCTCCACATAATCGCGGGCATGGCCCCAATCACGTTTGGAATCCATGTTGCCGAGATAGAGGCAATCCTGTATGCCCAGTTTTATTCGGGCAAGAGCGCGGGTAATTTTGCGGGTCACAAACGTTTCACCACGTACTGGCGATTCATGATTAAAGAGAATTCCGTTGCAAGCATAAATGCCATATGCCTCACGGTAATTCACCGTTATCCAGTAGGCATAGAGTTTCGCAGCGGCATAGGGACTGCGTGGGTAGAAGGGCGTGGTTTCCTTCTGCGGTATCTCCTGCACCAGCCCATAAAGTTCCGAGGTGCTGGCCTGATAGAATTTGCAGGTTTTTTCCATGCCGAGGATACGGATCGCTTCAAGAAGGCGCAGCACACCCAGCGCATCAGAATTGGCGGTATATTCCGGTTCTTCGAACGATACAGCAACATGGCTCTGCGCGGCAAGGTTATAGACCTCGTCTGGTTTTACCTGCTGCATGATACGGATGAGGCTGGAGCTGTCGGTCATATCGCCGTGGTGCAAAATAAAATGGCGATCATTAACATGCGGGTCTTCATAGAGGTGGTCTATACGCCCGGTATTGAACATAGAAGTGCGACGCTTGATACCGTGCACTTCGTAATTCTTTTTCAGCAGGAACTCGGCAAGGTAGGAACCATCCTGTCCGGTAACGCCAGTTATCAACGCAATTTTCTTTTTCATTACATCCGCTTTCTAGAACACTTATGCTTTTGTTCTGTGCTAGGCAGCCGAGGCGACGTGTACAAAAAACCCGTACACGAGCCGAAGGCTAACGACGCACAGGACGAAATGATAAGTGTTCTCATTTTTTTCGCCCGTAAATATCTTCTAATCTTACTATGTCATCCTCGCCCAGATAACTGCCCGAC
>CAZUXB010000001.1:61433-104609 GCA_964624555.1 uncultured Rickettsiales bacterium
AGAGGTTTGTCGGTTGGATTGGCAAGGCGGTGCACCTCGCCTAAAGGTATATAGCTACTCTGGTTTTCGTGCAGTAACATTTTTTTCTCGCCACAGGTGACCTCGGCCGTGCCGGAAACAACCACCCAGTGCTCAGCGCGTTTGCTGTGTTTTTGCAAAGAAAGGCTGGCGCCGGGACTGACCATGATGCGCTTGACCTTGAAGCGCTCGCCTTCATCGATGCTGTCATACCAACCCCACGGACGGTAAACCTTGCGGTGCTGGATATGTTCCTCGCGCTTAGCATCTCCTAGCTCCGCCACCACCTGTTTCACTTCCTGGCTGCGTGCCTTATCGATAACTAAAACCGCGTCCGGCGTCTCCACCACCACCACACCTTCAAGGCCAACCGCGCTCACCAACCGGCTGGTGGAATGGACAAACACATCCTTGCTGTCTTTGATGATCGCATCACCAATAGAGGCATTGCCGTTTGCGTCCTTCTTCGCGCCCTGCCACGCGCTGTCCCATGAACCAAGGTCGCTCCAGCCGGCGGCCAACGGCACTACTTTTACCGGGAAGCTGCCCACGCATTTTTCGATAACGGCATAATCGATGGATTCAGATGGCGTTGCTTCAAACAAGGCTTTGTCGGGGCGAATGAAAGCAGCATCCTTCTCACGCTTTTCCCACGCGGCGGCCACGCCTCCCGCAATATCCGGGCGGAATTTTGCCAGCGCCTGCTGCCACAACGATGCGCGTAGCACGAAGATACCGCTATTCCAGTAATAACCACCTTCCTTGAGGTAGGATTCGGCGGTGGCGCGGCCCGGTTTTTCCACGAATTTTTCAACTGTGTCGCCAGAAGTTTTTATATAACCAAAACCGGTTTCTGGGCGTTCGGGAACTATTCCCAGAAGAACTATTGCCCCCTCGTCTGCCAGTTTTATTGCCTTCTGCAAACTGTCATTAAAAGCCTTGCCATCCAGCACCAATTGGTCGGAAGGAGTTACCACCAAAACAGGGTCATCGCCTCCCGCAAGAGCGGCATTCGCCGCAAGTGCCAAGGCTGGCGCAGTGTTGCGCGGAGTCGGCTCCAAGAGTATGGCGGCAGGCTTCACACCGATCTCACGCAGCTGGTCGAGTATCAAAAACCTATGGCCTTCATTGGAAACTATCAGCGGGTCAGTACCCGCTACACGCTGTACCGCAAGTTGAAACAGGCTTTCCTTGCCAAACAGGCTTAAGAACTGCTTGGGAAAATCGGCGCGAGAGAGCGGCCACAGGCGCGTACCGCTGCCACCGCAAAGGATCACCGGTTGAATATTAACGGAAGGCATAACTTTTTAACTTAACCCATTACATTTTAATTGATTTCAATTATTGGCTATAGCAATGTGCTGAATATATTGCAAGGAACTAAAAAGGTCTTTTGATGCCTGCCTGTCCAGAACTATCGGTGGTTGTACCATGCTACAATGAAGAGAAGCTCCTGGAGAAATCTATTGAACAGGTTCTGTCGTTGCGCAGCTCCATAGAACATATTGAAATTGTGATAGTAAATGACTGTTCAAATGATAAAAGCGGGGAAATAGCACAAAGGCTGGCCAATGCCCATGACTGCATAAAATATTTTATGCATGAAGTAAATCAGGGCAAAGGCGCTGCCCTGCGTACTGGATTCGAAAAAGCCAGCGGCGAGATAATATGTATTCACGATGCCGACCTCGAATATGACCCGCAGGATCTTCTGCCTATGTATAATCTTATCAAAAGCGGGCGGGCTGATGTGGTGTTCGGCACCCGTTTCCTCAATGGCAAAGCGCATCGTGTTCTCTATTTCTGGCATTCGGTTGCCAATAAGATAATAACCCTTACCTGTAATATTTTCACTGACCTGAACCTGACCGACATTGAGTGCTGCCATAAAATGTTCAAACGTGAGATAATCAAACAAATTAGAATTGAGGAGAACCGTTTCGGAGTAGAGCCGGAACTGGTTTCCAAAGCCGCGCGCCTTAGCAAAAAATTCGATATAAAAATCTATGAAAGCGGCGTCAGCTATTATGGTCGCACTTACGCCGAGGGTAAAAAAATTGGTTGGAAGGATGCGGTGCGCGCCTTCTGGGTAATTTTAAAATACAATACCTGGCATCGGCCATAAAATACCAATTGTTATATAATATGATAATAGACCTGATACTGTTCTCTATTTTTATAGTCTTTATAAGAGCTTTGGGTGCTGGATCAGCACAGCTTATCGATTACAAAAGCAATCATGTTTATCCTGACTATTTCTATCTTATACTGGGATTGCTTACGATCGGTTTTATATCGGCGCTGGTTAATTTCTATTCTGGCGTCGATTCCTACGTTACCTATTCCATTATAGCTTTCCTGTTCGTCGCCGGATGCAGGAACATGTGGAAAACGGGAGCAAAAAATTTAAAATATACCTTACTGTTCGCCGCGGTCATAACGCCATTCGTCACAATCATAACGGCCGGCTATGATACCGGTCTCTATCATATCCCCCACCAGTTATGGATAAGAAACGAAAAAATCATATTCGGGCTGGCGAATTTTCACGGGCGTTTCGGCTTCAGTTCCATCATGGAGTACATAAACGCGTCTCTCTGGGTTCATGAGAACTTCAATCTGCTGGCATATTCACAGGCCAGTTTTGTAGTGATCCTGCTATTGTTTTTAAAAGATATGCTCAACTCCGATAACCATCAATTCAGATCCGCCGGTCTACTACTTACAACGAGCCTGTTACTTTATGGGATACAGCTTAGAACTGATTACACCTCCACCGATATTCCCACGGGAATAATGTTCACTATTGCTTTTTTAAACGGCCTGCGCTTGTTGCTCAAAAGCGAACCACCTGACGGTTATGATATATTTGTATTGCTAATCTGCGGACTTTTTACGGCGGTGTTGAAAGCCAATGGGATACTGATATCGCTGTGGATCTTATACGTTCTGGCAAATCTTTTACAAAGCAAATTAATAAAATGGGAAATGATTGGGAAAGCAGCAGTCATACCAATAATATTAGGCATCATATGGCTGGCGCATAGCATTATAATTAGCGGCTGCCTGCTCTTCCCAGTTAAACAAACCTGCCTGTATCTACCATGGTCGGCATATGACGAGGCCGATGGTAATGCAAAGTGGGTCACTGCCTGGGCAAGAAACCCACACGCGGGGCTGAAAACTCTTGATAACTGGGATTGGATATCCGATTGGTGGTTGAAGCATGATACCCTACTTGCAGCGCTGGTGTTTCTTACCGTAACGATCTGTTTTGCTTACAAAATCGCTTTCCGGATAAAAATACCATATCAAAAAAATATCCTGATCCCGGCGTTCGTTTTTATTGTCCTTAACATCGCCATATGGTTCGTAAAAAGCCCTAATCCACGCTTTGGCATAGGTGTATTTATGGTACTTCCCACTGTGACAGCGTTGCTATTATTTGGGTTCCGTAAGTCAACAAATGAAAAATGGGTGGCTGGAATATCCAAAATATGCCTTTCCGTATTAGCTTGTGAATTCGCGGTCATAGGAATTGTTAATATGGGATGGGATTTTTCTTTTTATCCACTCAGGATAGGCTATACAGAAACAGTTCCAGCCGATCACTTCGGGGTGAAACCTGTTGGAGAAAATGCCGACCAGTGCTGGCTGGCAAAAAATTGTACGCCGAATGATAGGGCTGACCTTATCGAAAAGGACGGGATAAAGATGTTTATAAGCACATTGAAGTAATGAGTATGTTCCACTCCTCCCGTCACACTCTTACCGCAAATGTTATACAGCAGTTATGTGCCGGGTTGCTGCTCATTTTTTTACCAAACATACTAGGCAAGGAAGACTACGCGCAGGTGGTTTTTGTGGCAGTACTCCTCTCCTTCATGGAATTTGCCGATATGGGAATATCACGGGTTTACGGGCGGGTAGTGCCGCCGCTGCTTGTACATAACAAGCACGATGAGATACGCGCCTGGGATAGTTCAGCTCTTTCTTTTGCCCTCATGACCTCGTCCCTATATTCGGTAATAGTCACAATGATCTATTACCACCGCTATGGCGACCTGACCAACGCCCTACTCTTTCTCCCGGTGCCATTCATCATGGCATGGTTCTCATTTTATATAAGCCACTCCACCGTCAGGAGTGATTTTAAAAAATACCTCAAGGCGAATAGCTGGCGGGCCGTTGTTTCCCTGACTGCGCTTCCTTTGGTTTTCACGTTCGGGGTCATCGGTTTCTTTATTTCCAATCTCATGGCTGCCGTAGCGGCACTGGTAAGTTTTGGCCGACAGATACTAAGTCCGTTCAGCAAGCCGGACTGGGTGATGGTGAGATCACACCTTGGTGAAGGCATACTTATATCCCTGACCAGCGTGCTCTTCATGAACCTGATGAACTTTGCCCGCTTTTACGCCAGCATCAGTTACCAGGCAGGCGATATTGCAACTTACGGGATCATAAGCGCGGCATGGATGTCACTTTTGTCGTTGCTGGTTTCGATACTGATACCGGTCAATGTTGAAATGCGCCTCCAGCACGGCCGAAGTGAGGAGCACGCGTTGATATATGCGAATAAAATTATTAGAAAGAGCCTGCCCTGGGTGATCGTTGCTACTTTGATTACCATAATCTGCATTCCCTATGTCTTTAAAATTATCTTCCCGTCATATCACTTTGACCAGCATGTTCTTTCTATAATATTTCTTGGCGTCACATTCTACCTGTTCCTGACCGTATATGCCAACCTTGTGGTCATACGTAAAAGATTCAAACTGTACCTCGCCGCCATTATTGCCAGTTCGCTGGCAAGCGTAATAACATCATTCATGGTTGATATGTACTACCCCACAATGGGCGCCGCATGGGGACAGCTCGCGGGAATAATGGCGGCGACCTTGTCGTTACTGTGGACCATATCGGACTTTCCTGACACCGCCTGCAAAGTGTTACTAAAAGAACAGAACAAATACCTGCTGTGCGCTTTTGTTTTCAGCGTGGCGGTTATCAGCGCTGTGTTTGTTTTATAAGAAATTTCTGTCCAGTGATATGTCCGCGGCATCCAGCGGCACGAAAATGATCGGACTTAAATACGCGAACGGTTGTTCGCTGCGTATTTCACCTGCCAGCCAGATGGACGGCATACCGCCAAGAAAGGCCGCCCAGTAGGAATAGGTTGAATTGGACCCAACCAGAATAGAGGCCGATGACAGGGCCAGCAGGTCGCCAATATCGGAGCCGCTGTAATATATGGATGCGCCAAGGGAGGTCAGAGGTACAAGTTCCTCCTCACTTCCGTCAGAAAATATCCGCACCGGCATATCGGGATATCTGGCCTGCAATGACCTTATGATATTCACATACCACGACATGGATATTCTGGTGTTGGCCGAATTAGTGATCTGTGCGGTATTCTGGGTAGCGGAAAAATCTCCCAGACGGACGTGAACCCCGATAAAACCTCCCTTGCCCCAGCTATGTCCAGCCGGAAGCGGTATGTTTATTATCTTCAACAACCTGTCGCGAATGGTTTCCCTGTGCCCGGACAATCCCGCAAAGGTAAATTTCCCCGAGGTGACAATATTTAATTTGCCGCGCTCAATATGGGGTTCCTGTTCACCATCAATAACCGCGATATTACGTTCAGGAAAATGTTTGATCATGGTGAGTAATTTCTTCACCCCATAGATCTCTGTCGAATAGGGTTTAAAAATGTTACGGTAAGCGCGATTTCCCCTGCCGCTTTGCAACAGCGACCTTATCTTAAGCGCTCCCCAGGGCGGGGTTATTACCTCGCCGCCATATTTTTCCGCCAGCAGCACGGCATGGAAATAATTATAGAAGCCATTACCCATACCCGAACCGGAGATGCGAACGAACCACAGATCATACAAACTACCGAGCTTGGGATAAAAAAGAGTTTTAGGAGCATTTGCTTCGGTCATAATCACGCAATTCTTCTGAAACTATATATACCGCAACCATATGACAGGTTGATATCCGTGTTCCTACAATCGACATTCTTATGCAGATCGCCGGCATCATCCACATAATCGAAACGCAGCAGTTCCAGTTTGAACCGCTCCTCCGCCCAGTTAAAAATATCATGGTGGTGAAATATTCTGTGGGCATTAAAGTGCACCGCATTTTCCCGACCTATGGGAAAGCTTATATATAGAGTGCCGCCGACCTTGAGCATGCTGATTATATTATTGAATCCCTTTATATGCCCCTGCGGGTCCAGCGTATCGCCATATCGACCCAATCCAAAATGTTCTATGGCATGAAGGCAGGAAATGGAATCCGCGATAGCTTCGTTTTCTGCCTTGGAGCTCATAAGGTCCGACTGGAAAAATTTGATATTCTCATGCCCGGTGTCCTGCAGCTTCCTGATGTCCATCACTTCTATCCTGCGGAAACTTGCTACATGGGCGACAAAACCATCTATCCGCGAGCCGATGTCTATATGGCGCACGGGATTCGCCGCATGGATGAAGGAAGCCACCAACAGGTCCTGGTGGAAATAATGGCCTCTTGCCGTTCCAGCCTGTTCCCTGAAATCGGAAAGCACCGGGTATATATCCGTTACCCTGCCGCCGGCTTTTTTGAACCCATGATAAGAACGAACATATTTCGGCAGATAACGAACCGATGACAGCCCGCGAACATCAATTCCCAGTGACAAAAGCAATAAATGGATCGGGCGAATTATTTTTTTCATGTTTATAGTTCATCATCAGGATTGTTTATTGAATTTTCAACAATTCCCCGCACCGACATGAGTGGCTTCTTGTATTTTATTTTATTAACCAATTTTGGATTGATGAAAATGCTGGTGGTGGCGGTGTAGGCGTTTATCGGCGTGAATCCATGGAAATCGACCTGCGCCCAGCCGAGCTGTTCATTTAATTTCTGGATTGTTTTTGGATACCAATCGGAATTATCAAAAACTACCATAGTTAAGTTATTGGGAGAATGTTTCACAGTCTGAATAAGATATTCTGCACACCGAGCACGATTCTTGCCGTCAATGACCACAATATCCATGTCGGCAAGCGTCGCCTGCCTGACATAATTATCTTGTTTCTGTTCCAGTATATAATTAATATTTCTGTTCTGATTCTGCACGCTTATCCTGTTATACCACTGCTCATCATGCTCGATGGAAACAACCGCAGCACATCTTTCCGCCCACCATAATGTCGAGTTGCCGCTGCCATATTCCAGAACTTTAAACCCGGAAAAATCCAGATGCGAGAGATATTCAATAGCCGGGTAGCTGTACCATGGGATCGGTTTTCCTGTCTTGTCCAGACAACTCCATTTATTAATGGTTTGGAACTGCCCATAGTCCCTGGCAAGGATACTGAAGTTTTTAGCTTGCTTTGCCAGACACAGAATATATCGTGGTGTTATCTTCTTAATCAGTTTCTTCATACTTCTCCTGTGGACAGAACATGGCCAGTTACGCACCTATCGCCTTATTTGTATATAAAAGATTGGATCTTACAAGGCAAACTGTCGAGGCTTTGCAAAAAAACAATCTCTCCCGCTACAGCGATTTTTATATATTTTCCGATGCGGCTAAGTCCGAGAAAGACCTAGCACAGGTAGCCGCAGTACGCGAGTATATAGCAAAAATAGATGGTTTTGCGAAGGTAGAAATTATTGCCACGCCCGAAAACCTTGGCTGCGCGCACTCGATTATAGGCGGGGTATCAAAACTATTCGAAAAATATGAGAAGATCATTGTTTTAGAGGACGACCACGTAACCACACCTAATTTCCTTGACTACATGAACGCCGCCCTCGATTTTTATAAGGATAAGAATGCTTTCTCAGTGGAAGGCTGGTGCATGAACCTTAAACTACCTCAAGGCTATGATAAAGATACTTACTTCCTGCCGCGCGGCCCGTCATGGGGCTGGAGCACATGGAGAGATCGTTGGCAGACTGTGGACTGGGCGGTTTCTGATTATACAAATTTTAAAAATGACCGTGCTGCACGCAAAAAATTTGACTCTGGCGGAAGCGACCTTTCAAAAATGCTCGACTTACAAATGGCAGGACGAATAGATTCATGGGCGATCAGATTCGCCTACGCGTTATATAAAAGTGGAATGCTTAACGTTGTGCCGAAAACCTCGAAAGTCAAAAATATCGGTTTTGGCAGTGATGCCCAACATACCGTCAACGATCCAGGGTACCCTCTATTGATGGATGATGGCAGCAAAACCTATTTTAACTTTGCTGACAATGTTGTGGTTGATGATTATTTACTGAAGCAGAACTATTATTATGTCAGCACTATCTATAAGATAAAGAACAGGGTAAGAAATGAACTGAGGAAAATCCTAAGATATTTTGAGATATTTTGCAGAAAATAAAACGTCTAAAAATCCTCTATAAAATCCATGCCGGGAAAAGGATTTTATCCTGCATTAATTAAAATTTCGTTAAAATTACCAGCCGTTTCGTATAATAATATCATATTGTAATTTATTGATAAATTATTGTGCTGCGCAACAATTTTTTGTTGCATCGTGTATTTTTTTAAGATATTCGGGATAGTGTAAAGTGGTTCGTGGGCGTTTGCATTTTTTATATTTGTTTTTTGTTTTAAAATCATGCGACATTTTTCCGATGAACTGCATTTCAGTGTTTAACTTACATCGGAGAAGACTATGAAAAAATCTATCCCCATTACTATGCTGTTGTCGCTTATGGCTATGGCTGCACCAGCTTTTGCTGATGATGCTGCGGCGGCAGCTCCTGTTGTTGATTCTGGAAATACTGCCTGGTTACTGGTTTCCTCTGCTTTGGTTATGATCATGACCCCTGGACTTGCATTTTTCTACGCCGGGATGGTTAACCGCAAAAACGTAGTTTCCACCCTCTTACAAAATTTCGTTGCCCTTGGTGTCGTTGGCCTGATTTGGGTTCTGCTTGGTTACAGCATTGCCTTCAGCGATGGGAACGCCCTTATTGGTGACTTCTCATATTTCCTGCTGGAAGGTATTGATAACCAGCTATATCCTGGTGACGCCCATGTCCCGCATTATGCTTTCATGGCTTTCCAGATGATGTTCGCGGTTATTACGCCAGCTCTTATTACTGGTGCTATTGCTGAGCGCGTTCATTTCAAAGCATGGATATTCCTGATGGCTTTATGGAGCATATTTGTATACTGCCCGATCGCGCATTGGGTGTGGACCGCGAAAGGCTGGATTGCCGCTGACGGTGGTCTTGACTTCGCTGGTGGCCTGGTAGTGCATTTGAGTGCGGGTGTTGCTGCTCTTGTTGCTGCTCTTATGTTTGGTAAGCGCAACTATGTTCCTGAAGAAAGCCGTCCGAATGACGTTTCGATGATCATGCTTGGCGCGGCCCTGCTCTGGTTCGGTTGGTTCGGCTTTAACGCCGGTTCAGCAATAAGTTCTGGCTTCCTTGCTGCTCATGCATTTGTAACAACTTTCATTGGTGCTGCGGCTGCGATGGTAGCATGGATAGCTCTTGACTGGGCGCTGGGCGGAAAACCTGGTGCAGTTGGCGCGGCTATTGGTTTGGTAGTTGGCTTGGTTATCGTCACACCTGCTGCTGGCTTTGTTACTGCTGAGTCAGCCATTGTTATGTGCGGTTTCGGTGCAATGATCTGTAATTTAGTTGCACGTTCTATCAAAGCTAAAACCCATCTTGATGATACGCTTGATGTGTTCGCCTGCCACGGTGTTGGTGGATTCCTGGGTGCTATCATGACTGGCTTGTTCGCCAGCAAGGAAGTTAACCCTGTTGTAACAGTTCAGGGTTTCCTGGTGAGCGGCGAAAGCGAATTGTTCATGGCTAACATGATTGGCGCGGTATCAGTTGGTGTTTTCACTGCAATAGGCACTTATGTGTTAATTAAGATTGTCAGTGCCTTCACCCCTATCCGTGTTACCGAGGATGAGGAATTAAAAGGTCTTGACGTTACCGTGCATGGTGAAACCTCTCGCTTCCACGATAAGTCATACTCTAAGTAATAAACTATTGTTAAGGCAGGTAGCCTGGGTCTGTAAAAATGAGTGATATTAGCATTGATACTATTATTACTAACATTAAGGGCAGGATAGAGAAGTTTGCAAAAACCAGCGAAACCATAGCTGGGCAGACTAATCTTCTTGCCCTTAATGCGACCATTGAAGCAGCGCGCGCAGGTAGCTCGGGCAAGGGCTTCGCGGTGGTAGCCAGCGAAGTAAAAAATTTGGCAACACAGGCTGCTGTTAACTCCAAAGAGTTACGCACACAGGTTATCAAAGAAATTCAGGAACAGACTGACGCTCTTAAGAAACAATTTGACGACAAGGAATATGGCCGCCTTGCCGAAATGTCGCAAACTCTTATCCAGCTTATCGTCCGTAACCTTTATGAGCGTACCGCTGACGTGCGCTGGTGGGCTACTGACGATGCCCTGTTCCGCTGCCTGGAATCAGGAACAAAAGCTGACATTGATCACGGTATATACCGCTTAGGGCTGATAAACCGTTTTTATTCGGTTTACCTGAATCTTGTATTGGTTGGAATGGATGGAAAGGCTATAGCCTGTTCACAGCCGGAGAGGTTTAATAAAATAATAGGTACCGATGTTTCTAACCTGAATTGGGTACGCAAAGCTTTTGCTACCAATAGCGGTGATGAGTATATCGTTGATGATATTTACCGCGATCCACTGCATGAAAACAAAATGGTCGCGGTTTATGCCACTGCCGTGCGCGCTGGCGGAAAAGTCAGCGGGAAAGCTGTTGGTGCCCTTGGAGTTTATTTTGACTGGGATGAGCAGGCACGGGTTATAGTCCAGAAAGAACCGGCACTATCTGACGACGAGTGGAAACGTACCCGCGTTATGCTGCTTGACCAAAACTTCCGTATAACTGCATCTTCTGATAATAATGACCTGTTGCAACCTTTTAACCTTGAACACAAGAACCAGCAGAAGGGTTATTATTTCAATTCAGGCAAAGATCTTATCGCCTTTTCAAAAACCCTTGGCTATCAGGAATATGATGGGCTAGGCTGGTACGCGGTGATAGTGCAGAAGGCTAAATAGAAGCTTTCCAACCGGTCATGGTTATAAGCTCAAAGCTTGCCACCACCCTGCCCTCATCGTTAGAAAAATCACGCAAATAATTATCTACTGCTGCCATTATCAGGGAGCACGGGGTAAAGCTCTTGGAACTTGCGCGCAGGGCATTGTTCTCACCCATACCGCGCAACTCCCGCATTAATTTAAGCGGGTGGCTATATTCCACCGGAATTATCTCGGAATCTACCACTGGCAAAACAAAACCGGCCCTCTGCAATAGGCTACCTGAGTTCTGCACATCAATAAATGGTGATATGCGTGGTGATATTCCGCCCCTGCTGTCCATCTCCGCCTGCTCGAATGATGTGCGCAATTCCCTTAGTGTCTGTCCGCCAAAAAGCACTGCCATAAATAAACCGTCAGGTTTCAGGATGCGCCGGATTTGAATAAGTGTTCCCGGCAGGTCATTGACCCAGTGCAGTGAGCCGGCACTTATTACCAAGTCAAAACTATTTTCGGCAAAGGGCAGTAATTCTTCATCAGCAACTACACGCAGGCCACTGGCGCAACGCAATAAAGGCTCCGCGGATTCCATCTGCAGCAAGGTTTCTACCCCCCCACGGCCTTTAATTTCCTGCGCTACAATCCCATTATGCGCCCCGAAATCAAGGGCAACTGGAAATTTACGCCGGATATAATCAAGGCGTTCACACAGCCCCCGCGCAATTTCCCGGAACAGGAAATCATGCTCAGAAAATTTTTCTGCCGCCCGTGCGCGGTGCCTCCGTAAGCGCTTATAATCAAAAATATCAATAACTTGGCCAGTTGCCATAAACCTTCTTCTAATCTTCACAATAATGTAATAATAAATTCCTTAAATAATCTATATAATCTTCTATAATAAGCACCTAATTTCAAAGGTTACAAAATAATATATGAACGAATCTTATCCTAACGAACTAAAATCGCCTGATACCCTTACCATCGCCCGAGAGCTGAGTCGCCAGCAAATTGAGATAATACGTAACAACGAGGATCTTGGTGGCAAAGAAATAGCTGACCGCCTGCAAGCATTGCGTGATGCGGTGTGGCCAGATCCGCAAATCACTTCGCATCCTTCCACACAGGATAAAAACAAGATTTTTGATGATGTAATAAAAGACCTTGATGCCAAGGGAAAAGAACAGCTTATTTCCTCCTACGCCCGCATGGGACATTTATATGAAATAGCCTCCATCTCCGCCCGCGCCAACTATATAAATAATATGCACAGGCCAGAAGAAGTTCCTGGTGGGATAGAACAGCTGGTTAGGGAAAATGGCAATAAAAGTGTAGAAGAACTGGTGGAAAAACTTAACCAGCCGGTTTTTGAAGTAGTGATGACCGCGCACCCTACCAACGTTAATTCCATAGATTCGATGCGTGCGCAGCGTGAGATAGATAAAGCCCTGGAGAGTGGTGACCAGGGCGCCCTTACCAAGGCCCTCACCCACTACCAGGCAACTCCACTACTGCATCAGGTTGATGGCAACGAAAACCTTACAGTCCGCGATGAAACTAACACCGTATTGTATTTCCTTGGCAATCTTTATGAAGACTTGCCAAAAACCTATAGTAATTATGATGAAGCCCTTACCAGATATTCCCAAACAAAAGGTAATGCGTATGATGCAACCTCCCTGCAGCTAAAAACAAGATTCGGCTCATGGGGTTCTTCCGGCGATAAGGATGGCAACAACAACGTAACCGCAGAAACCACACTTGAGGCCATAGCCCTGCATACCCAGGCCATACTCCAGCACTACCGGGATGATTTGGAAAATACACAACACCCGGAATTACAGAAATGGAAAGAAAAATTCTCTACCGCCCTTAAGCAGATTGACCCGCTGGTACAGGAAATAGGGCAACTCCGCGCTGATGCAAGAAAAAGCAGGGAAGATCCTGGGCAGTTGAGCCAGCGCTTTGACGAGCTGTCGCAGCAATTGGCTGGGGTCAGGAATAGCCTTGATGGCAAAGAATTTGAAAGAGATATTAAAAAATCAGCAGCTACTGATAGCAATTCCCTGGCTTTGCTGCGCCGTTTTCATACTTTCGGTTTTAATTTTGCAAAAATAGAATACCGGGAAACCGCCAAAGAATATAGCCGCGTGGTAGGAGAACTGGTTGCCGGCTATAATGATCTAACCCCGCAGCAGAAAGTAGAAAAACTTACTGAGTTGCTGCAGCAACCGGACAATCGGGCAGCAGAACTTTTCCAACAACATGAACAGGAAATCATAAATTCCGGCGCAGGCAAAGCATATGACAGTAAAGATGCAAAGCCAATAGCCTACCATACATTGAAACGTATCGCCCTGGCCCGTGATTTCGGTGATATGATAAAAGATAATGTCCTTGCCGAATGTGGCCAGGTAAAAGGGAAAGACCCAAGCGATGCCGAAACAATAGCACAGGGCACCGCCAATATACTGGAAGCGCAATTCCTGCAACGGGCCGTGGAAAAAGACGGCAAGCGCGCAGTTATGGGTATAGTCCCGCTGTTCGAAGAACCCGATACCATGGCCCATATTGATGGGATTATGAAAAGCGCCTATGAAAACAAGGCCTACCAACAACATCTGCATGCCGTAAAAGAGCGGGATGGCGCAGAAGGACCTACCCAGCAGGTAATGATCGCCCACAGTGACAATGCCCGCCGCTCCGGCCTTCAGGCGGCGCGCGCCTATATCCATGAAGCCCACCGTAAAATGCGTGAATTAAACAGTGCCAGGGCAAAGGAAGGCAAGGAAGCAATAACAACCCAATTCTTTGAAGGTGGCAGCATATCGGATTCCTACCGCAATGGGGTGCGGGCAATATCGGCATCGGTAAATGCTTTCGGGTTGCATGATTTTGCCAAATTCACTTTCCAGGGTGGGGATTTGCTCAATTATTTTAATCACCCCGATTCAACTGCCCGCTTACTTAACCGCCAGATTTCCCATCAGGCTAAATCCATTGAAAATATAGATGGCCGGTGGAGATATAAAGAACCAGCATTAAATGGCCGATCCCCAGACCCAGAAATAGAAGGGAATGCTGTAAGCGCACTTAAAAAAACCCTTACTGATTACCAGCAGCATGATTTTACCGAAGATACAATGGGCATATTGATGGCCGCCCTTGGTTATCACCAAACCGTCCGGAACAGTAATTCCGGCTCCCGCGCCGGCGCGCGCACCATCACTATGGCCCCCGGTTCAACCACAACAATAGGAGCGGCAGCTGTTTCTGTTGGCGATAAATTTGTACCAGTTCCCATTAAAGATATCCGTACCATAGGCTTCAGCAAAACATGGCAAGGCAGCGGCATTGTTCCGTCATGGATCGGGGCTCTGGACTTAAAGACCCATCTTGACAAAATTCTTCCGGATGGCTCTGATGCTAAAGTCCTTAACATGGTTTATAACCTCTCCCCTACCTTCCGTGATTCACAGGATAGGGCAGCCTTTGCCGCAGCACTTACCGATATGGACACTGCCGAAAAAATTGCCGCCAGAGGTCTAAACGGGGCTGATGAAGCAACAAGAAGTAAGGGTATGTCATATTTGCAGCGCTTAAGGCAAACATATCTGTCAGCCGCGGAAACATCCTACGCCGCTATTTTGGGAAAAAGCCTTCATGCTGACAACATGGATCCTGAGCAGATTCGCGACAAACTCATAGAAACATTTCCAGTTTTATTACAAAAAGACGTTAGAAATAAAACCAGCTACCGCTCGGCCATTCTGCATTGGCAGGCAGAAGCCCCAGACCTTCTGGCTGACCCGCATATGGGCAGGATAGCCCAATGCGCGAAAGATACCGTGGAACATGGCCGCTGGATAGGGGCCAGTGACCCTACCTATGCCAAGCAGGTCGCCCCACGTTCTAGGGGCTAGACTATTCAATAGTCTCAGCATATGTTATTTTATGCTGCCAAAACTGCTAGATATCCTGTTTCCGCCGCAATGCCTGAATTGTGATGCGCGGGTGCCGACACATGGCACCTTGTGTGTCAATTGCTGGCAGATGGTGGGGTTCATCAGCGACCCGATGTGTGAGTGCTGCGGCCTGCCTTTTGATTACGATATCGGGGTTAACTCGCTATGCGGTGAGTGCCTTCAGGAACGCCCGCCCTATGCCCATGCCCGCGCCGCATTCCGTTATGACGAACATAGCCGCAGGCTGATAACAAGATTCAAATATTCCGATTACACCCAACTGGCAAAAATATATGGTATATGGCTGGCCAAGGCCGGTGGTGAATTGCTTGGAAGTAGCGATTTAATAATTCCCGTGCCGCTGCATTATTTCCGTTTTGTGAGCCGCCGCTTTAACCAGTCGGCAATGCTCGCCCACTCCCTTGCTAAAAAGACCGGGATAAAATACCTGCCCGGCGCCCTTAAACGCACCCGCCATACCACCCCGCAAGCAGGGCTTTCCCGCTCCCAAAGGGTACAGAATGTAAGCGGAGCTTTTACTTTAAATACTCGCTATAAACTACTGATAAAAGGCAAAAATATTCTATTAATAGATGACGTGATGACTACCGGCTCGACGATAGAACAATGCACAAAAGTATTACTGAAAAACGGCGCTATGCAGGTTAATGTCCTGACTCTGGCCCGGGCGATACGTTAAACGCTCTTACTTTGCGCTTTTTCTCCTACTTTTTTTAACTCAGCAGGTAAAGCCCCCTCCAGCGCACTAAGGTATATTGCTTGGGAATGGTCAACTCCCGGACCGTTGGCATTAGCTATGGCAGCGACATAATCATGACCATTAATATCATTGGGTTCTGTACCATTAGCAGTTGTCGGTACAACAGATTCTGGGGTTTTTCCGGCAGCGGCAGCAGCATTATAAGCGTTCATTTGTTCTGCTAATTGGCGGCCTCTACTTGCATCCCTCTCATGCCTGCTAAGATCAGCTACGCTTTGTACTGCCTGAGCTTCAATTTTTTTATTATCAGCCATACTACCCCCATTGTTAAGTTATTAATAACGTTACCCAGCCTATAACAAACCGCCGGCAAACAAAAGTTAAGATTTAGTGACAGATATATTACATTGGTAAAATGCTGAAATTACAATAATTTATTTTGTGAAATAATTTCGCTAGGCTGAGCCATATGCGCGATATTTTTGAGAACCGGGGCGCAAGCGTACTCTTCTGTACGTGCGCACCGGAAGCGCAGAAAATATAAGCAAGATGGCCAGACTAGTAGAAATTAAATATTAAAATACTTCGCCTGCGGGTGATGCACGACAATAGCCGAGGTCGATTGCTCGGGGTGGAGCTGGAATTCCTCGGATAATTCAATTCCTATACGTTCTGCCCCAAGAAGTGATAACAATAATGATTGATCTTCCAAACGCGGGCATGCCGGATAGCCAAAGCTATAGCGCGAACCGCGATAACCTTGTTTTAGCATTTTCTTCACATCACGCTCATCCTCATGCCCGAAACCGAGTTCCGAGCGGATACGTTTGTGGATATATTCGGCGGCGCTTTCGGCGATCTCCACACCGAGCCCATGCAAATATAAATAATCCTGATAGCGGTCACCGGCGAACCATTCGCGCGCAACATCGGCCACTTTCTGCCCGGCAGTGACCACTTGCAACCCCAGCACATCGCACTCACCGGAATCGACTTCGCGGAAGAAATCTGCAACGCAGATGCCGCCGTCTTTATCCTGTCGCGGCAAATCTAATTGACCAACTTGTTTTTTGCCCGATTCATCGAATATCAGCAGGCTGTTGCCTTCGCTTGCGCATTTGAAATAACCATAGGCCGCTTTGGGTTGCAATATATCGTCACGTTCGCATTCATCAAGCAGGCGTTTTAATATCGGCTTTACATCAGTTTCCACCCATTTCCAATATTCATCGAGCGATTTTCCGGCCTTCTTAAAACCCCAGTGGAAGGTGAAGAGCATCTGCTCATTGAGATAGGGTATCAGTGCCTTAACCGGCAGCGAATCCACGATGCGCGCACCCCAGAATGGCGGCACGGGAACTGCTACCTGTTTCGCCAGTTCCGCACGTTTTAGTTTTATCGCTTCCAGCTCCAGCGGGCGGAGTTCCACGCCAATCAATTTCTGCCCGGCCTCTTCATTCTGCGACCAGCGTTGTTTTGCTTTGGCATTTGACGGGCGGTTATGTTTGCGTTTTTTGATGTCATCGAGATGTTCATCAAATTTACCATCAGCAATTTTGTTCATCAGGTCGAGTCCGTCAAACGCATCCTGCGCATAGGCCACACGCCCCGCCCCGTAAGCCGCCACGCAATCTTCCTCCACATAAGCACGGGTGAGCGCCGCACCGCCGAGGAGCACAGGAATATTTATTCCTTTTTCGGTGAGGTCAGCGAGATTTTCGCGCATCACCACTGTCGATTTCACCAGCAGGCCAGAAAGGCCGATAGCGTCCGGTTTTACTTCCTCAACTGCTTTTAAAATTAAATCGATAGGTTGCTTGATACCGAGGTTATAAACCTTGAAACCGTTATTGGTGAGGATGATGTCAACCAGGTTTTTGCCGATGTCATGCACGTCGCCTTTTACCGTAGCTAGAACAATCTTTCCTTTATCCTGCCCCTCGATTTTTTCCATGAACTGTTCAAGGTAAGCTACCGCTTTTTTCATGGTCTCGGCGCTTTGCAGCACGAAAGGAAGTTGCATTTTCCCGGCGCCAAACAACTCGCCCACCACTTTCATTCCGGCAAGCAAAATGTCATTGATTATCACAAGCGGCGTGTGGGTTTTCATCGCGGTGGCGAGATCATCTTCAAGACCTTTTTTATCGCCGTCTATGATGCGGTCTTTGAGCACACCTTCGATAGTATCGGCGCGCTGTTTGGCAACAGTCGCCACACCGGTGCGTCCTTCAAAAAGCGCAATGAAATATTGCAGCGGGTCGTAAGGATCATCCGCCGTTCCTTTTGGTTTTGGTGGGATATATGACATCTGTCACCCCGCACTTGTTGCGGGGTCTGGTACTCCCGCTAAAACATAACTCGTCATTGCGCGGAGGAGCAGCCGACAAAGCAATCCAGGTATTGCCGCAGGTTGGTACTGGATTGCCGCGCTTCGCTCGCAATGACGATTAATAATTTCCATAAGTTACAAACTCACCACAAAATTACCCAGACCTTCCTGGCGCACACGTTTCAGGCGTTCGGCCTGCAATATCGCATTTATTTTTTCGTGGGTCTGGTCTAAGTCCTGGTTGATGAGCACGTAATCATATTCCTGCCAGTGGCTGATCTCGGCCCTCGCCTTGCCCATGCGCTTTTGCACCACTTCCTCGCTATCCTGCGCGCGGGCGCGCAGGCGGCGTTCCAGCTCTTCCATTGATGGCGGGAGGATAAAAATACTCACCAGATCATCAGGCATTTTCTGGGTCAGTTGATTGGTACCCTGCCAGTCGATATCGAACAATACATCGATACCCTTGCTTATATTATCCTCCACAAACTTACGCGGCGTACCATAAAAATTATCAAAGACCTGCGCGTGTTCCAAAAACTCATTGCCAGCCACCATTTTCTTATATTCATTGTGATCGATGAAAAAATAATCTTTGCCGTTCACCTCACCGCTACGCATAGCGCGGGTGGTAACCGAAACCGAAAGCACGATAGTTTCATTGGGCGGCGCATCCTTATACTGGGTTAACAGACGCTTTGATAATGTTGTTTTCCCTGCCCCCGAAGGCGAGGACAGAATAAACATCAGACCACGCCGATGCAGCTCAACTTCCGACTGTAGCGACATTCAATTTTCCTTATTTCAACAAATTCGTAATAGCAGCAACAATGTCCTGCGCGGTGGCATCATAGGGGAAATGCTGGACATACGCACCATTTTTATCCATCAAATAGATAAATCCTGAATGGTCGATGGTATCTTCACCATCAGAATTAACGGTCTTGGAGAAAAATGCCTTGTATTCCGAGGCTATCTGCTCAGTCTGCGCCTGCGTCCCGGTGAGTCCGATGATGCGCGGGTCGATATTGCCCAGGAATTGTTTCAACACGGCAGGAGTATCAGTTTCCGGATCTACGGTTATAAATAGCGGGGCAATATCTTTTGCCTTATCGCCAAGCAATGCAAGCACCTTGGCATAGGTTGCGGCTGTTACCGGGCAGATATCCGGGCAGCTGGTAAAGCCAAAGAACACCAGCATCAACTTGCCGCGGTAATCCTTATCGCTTACCACCACACCATCCTGGTTGGTAAGAGTAAAACTACCGCCGATGAGTGCCTTACCCTCGCCTTGCGACTCCACCATCTGGGATACATCCGATATCCTGTTTCTGGTAACAAAAAGCATAACCGAAGTTACTACCAGCAGCAAAAAAACCAAAAAACTACAAAATCTTATCATAAATCAATCTCTTATATACACCAAACTGTAAACGGTAGTACTTGCGCGATTACCATAAATGTGTTAATATTTCCTTTAGAACAACAAAAAATAATTTTGTACAAAAAATTTATGTTTACGCCGATCGGTAGTACAGTCCCACAGCCGTTAACGCTGGTAGCAACCGCGTTGCCTAACAGTGTTGCTCTGCGCGTCCCAGAAGGTAACGTAGCCCCTTCCATTTCTAGCGCAGAACTGAATAACAATGCAAGTGGCAACCGCAATGCATTACCGAAAGCAGATATTCAGGCATTGCCTGTTGTAACAAACAGTGCTGGCGAAGATTTTTCTGTCGCCACAAACAGTAATGCCCCGGCATATAATAGCAGTTCACAAACCGCATTTTTAGCACAGTTGGCCAGCGGCGATATCTCACCAGAGGTGCATGGTATATTTGTGCAGTATGAAAAGCTGCTGAGCTATGCCAACGTGAAATACAAACCAAGCAACGCTGGCAAACCGGTTGAGCCGGTGAGCGTGTTCAGCACTTTGCTGGAGCTGGAAAAAGCCGATAGTAATTATACGCCACCTGCCCCGGTTGAAGAGAAACAGGTAGCCCCTGCTCCTGTTGAAACTCCGGTGACGATAGATAACTTTAAACCGCAGGAACCACAACAGCCGGTGCAACAGATACAATTACCGCAGGCACAAACCGCTAAATATACCGATACTGTCGCACGCAATAGCGACATTGCGCCAAAAGAACTGGAAGTGGCTTAATGGGGTGCCTTACGGTAAACCCAGACGTGGGCAGGCGGGACATTAACCAGCACCAGCTTAACCCGTTTACCAACAAGGCCAAGGCGTTTTAAAACGCCGCGGTCGATAGGCGATTTCGGGCCATAGGTAAACTGTACAATGATGCCATCTTCACCTATAGCCTCGGCCATCTGTTCCTGTATGCCGTGACGAACAGCAATAGGCATGCTGAGGAAAGGCAGGCCAGAAACCACGGCGCTTACTTTTTTTATTCCGGAATTTTTTATTACTTCGTCCAGTTCCAGAGCATCGGCGCAAAGCACTTTATAATCATGGAAGATGGCATGAAGGAGGGCATGGAGTTTTTTGTCACGTTCAATTATCAACAGCCTATCGCTAGGCACACCGGCCTCAATCAAGGCATGGGTGATGACCCCGGTTCCAGCACCAACTTCTACCACCGCACCATCTTGGGAAAGATCAACCTGTTCGGCCATAGCGCGCGACAGGAAACGCGAGCTAGGTAGTGCCGCCCCCACCTTAAGCGGCGAACGCAGCCACGCTGAGATAAAATGGTGATGGAGATTGCGCCGTTCTGGTTTATCAGGCTTTTCTGCAGGTCTATTTTTCATATTGCTGTATCTGTTTTACGGCAGCTTCTATTTTAAGGTTAAGTAGATACTTTCCATATTCGGCAGAAGCAAGCCTAGAATCTGCTACCGTTCCAGTAATTTTGAAATCATCCTTGGAATGATCGCCCAATAAATTCTTACGAACCGCACTTTCATCAATAGCCATTAACTCCGATGTATCCTCGAAACCGGCATGCGCCCCGGGATCTTTTACCGCTATTTTCTTGGATTCCACCCATGCGTCCTGCCCGTTATTATCGTAATAACTGGAAAGCTGCAAAACGCGCACCCCGCTGCTTTTCCATTTATCAGTAAGGCTTTCCGCCAGATTTTTCTGTACCGCCTGGTTGCCACCGGAATCGCCCAGGAAACAAATAAGTTTGAAGCCATTCTGCTTCAAACTGGCGGCAGCATCTGTAAGCAGCGCGGCGTAGGTTGCTTCGCTCACCGATAAAGTGCCGGCAAATTGCATATGCCCTTCCGGCGGCTCAACACTTCCTTCCGGCACATAAGCAATAACCGGTGCAACCAGTGCATTTCCCAAGCGTTTTGCGATTTCACCAGCGGTATAATGAACTATGGTATTATGTTTTCCAATTACCATATGCGGCCCGTTCTGTTCGCTGCCGCCTGTGGGGATAATGGCGATAACATTACCATTATTATAATTTCCCATGCGTTCAATACGCTCGCGAATTTCCGGCGAGGTCATTTCTTCTATATATACGCTTTCAGACGCAAAGGCAGGAAACGAAATGGATATAAGCAATGGCAGCAGAAAAAAAACTGCCACTGCCAGCCTTTGCTGGCATGACAAGAAAATATATCCTATTATATTTGCCATATGTTATCCACAACTCACAATTCAGCCCCCACCATATAATTATGCACAAAGATAAAGTCCATGAAATATTCCGCCGCCTGAGTGATAAAAACCCATCGCCGCAAACCGAGCTGTTTTACACCAATGATTTTACCCTGCTGGTGGCAATAGTGCTGTCTGCGCAGGCGACTGACGCTGGTGTGAACAAAGCCACCCCTGCCCTTTTTGCCATAGCAGATACACCGGAAAAAATGCTGGAGCTGGGCGAAACAAAACTAAAGAATTATATTAAAACCATAGGTTTATTTAACAGCAAGGCAAAAAATATTATTGCCCTTAGTGAGAAACTGGTAACAGAATTCAGCAGCGCTATACCTAAATCCCGCGAAAAACTTATAACCCTGGCCGGTGTTGGCCGGAAAACCGCTAATGTATGGCTTAATTGCGCACATGGGCTGCCAACCATCGCGGTAGATACGCACGTATTCCGGGTGGCAAACCGCCTGGGCCTGTGCGCTACAAAAACCGCCGATGCCACCGAAGCTGCCCTGGAAAAAGCCATCCCCAGAGAATGGAAACTGCACGCCCACCACTGGCTCATCCTTCACGGACGCTACGTCTGCAAGGCCAGGAAACCACTTTGCGGAGAATGTATACTGAACGATCTCTGCCGCTCGGCCTTCAGGTTATAGTTGCCGCAACCAACACTACTTGGCAACCATGCCTTTTTCCTTGTAGTATTTTTCTGCACCAGCATGTACCGGGGCTATGCTGTCATCGGCAACCATCTGACTTGCCTCCAACGTTGCAAAAACAGGATGCAGGGTTTTAAAATTATCAAGATTTTCAAAAACTGCCTTGACCACCTCATGAACCACATCTTCATCCATATCCACCGAAGCCACAAGCAGCGCCCGCACCCCGAAAGTTTTTGTTTCCTGTGGATTACCATTATACATCCCGCCGGGAATTGTTGCCGCCACATAAAAAGGATGGGTGGAAATAAGTTTATCAATATCTTTTTGCGCTATATCCACAAGCCGTGTCGGGCAGGCAGAGGTCACCTGCTGGATAGCGCCGTTCGGGTTGCCGCCGGCAAAAACCAGCGCGTCAATCTTACCATCACAGAGAGCTTTGCTCTGGTCACCGGATTTTACATCAACAATATTGGCAAAGGTCTTCTTATTCATGCCCTTTTGCACGATTAACCCTTCCATGGTCGCCCGCATACCTGAACCAGCAGGCCCCATATAAACCTTCTTACCTTTCAGGTCATCAAAAGTAGTGATTTTTGCATTTTTGCGGGCCACAATGGTAAACGGTTCAAAATGCAGGGACAGCAGCACCCGCAATTTCTTATCCATTCCGGCATCAGAAAAAATTTCCTTACCGTTATAGGCATAATACAGCAAATCTGACTGTACGATCCCGAAATCAATATCCTTATTATGGATAGCTTCCAGGTTAGCAATAGAACCACCGGTTGATTCAACCGTACAATGGATGCTATGCTCCTTGCGGCCACGGTTCACCATACGGCAAATCGCCCCCCCAGCCGGGTAATAGACACCGGTAACCCCGGCAGTTCCTATGGTAATATTTTTTTCCGTTGCAAAAGACGGCACAGCACCAGAAACTGATACAACAAGCGAAACTAAAACAGCAACACCAAAACCTTTAAAAGACCCCATAACCCCCCTTTTATAATATTTTTTTAGTGTATTTTAGGAAGATACTAACAAAAGTTATCCACCAATACAAGAGGGTGATATAGATATATGGTAATTAAATCGCTATTGCTTGATTAACATCAAACAAGGCTGAAAAGTCCTTAGATTGCTTTAACCACTGCCTTTGGAATCTCATCCTTGCTGCGGCGCTTGTCAACATACATAGACATATCCGCCGAAGCCAGTGCCGATTCGGCATCATCCCCACTGCGCACAAGATAATACCCATAAGAAGCAGTTACATATAGCTGCGAACCGTTAAAGACAAACGGTGTTTTCGCCAATTTATCAGATATTTTCCTGCCCCTGAGTTTGGCTGATGCTTCATTAGCATAATACATTATTACCGCGAATTCATCACCGCCAATACGCGCCAGGAAGTCTGATTCACGCATCACCGTGGAGAGTATCTGGGACACATGGATGATAGCAAGATCGCCAGCCGCATGGCCATGTGTATCATTGATACTCTTAAAATCATTCAGGTCAAAATACAGTATTGTCGAGGGATGCCCATAACGCTCATGCATGGTAATAGCCCAAGACAGGCGGCGCATAAATGCCCTGCGGTTGGCAATGGGCGCTATACAATCCACATCCACCAGCCGTTCTATTTCGGCAAGATTCTCCTTGGTGCGCGACAGGTCACGGTTGACATCATCCATTTTCTCAAGAAGTGCCGAGATAACCAGGCGGACATTAGGCGTCATTTCTTTTTCGGGGATACCAAGTGTTGCCAGACGTTCGGCCAGAAGCGTTTTACGAGTGGGCGTAGCTTTGCCGAATTTCACATCACTATCTGGTTCTTGCATATATATTTTAACCCGAAAAACTTTTAGTAATCAGTAGTGCCGCAAGCTTACCACAAAAACACAAAATGTAAATCTTTTTCGCTGAAAATAATGGAAATTTTTATAGTGGCCGGGGGTATTTTAGTTACAGCTCTATAACACCTTTGAATTCAATTTCCACAGCGCCTCCAAGCAAGATATTCCCGCTCTCAGCAATAGCAACATGTACCAGTTGCGGGGGGGTAGAATTTTCAAACCAGACCACGGTTTCCGCCACTTCCCTATCCAGTTTATTGGCGGCAGCGAGCATTGCACAGGCGGCGGTCCCGCATGCTTTAGTCATACCCGCCCCCCGTTCCCACACCTTGCTGTAGATATTGTGGTTGTCATAAAGTACAGCGAAGCTAACATTGACACCTTTGGGGAACACTTCCTTATAATTTTCCAGCTTGCTCCCAATTCTAATTACGAAACCATTTTCCGGCAGTTCCTCAACAAAGAATACTACATGCGGGTTGCCCATGCTTACGAATACAGGCTCAGGCAAGCCTGCCAGTTCACTTACTTTTTTGGCAGCATCCGCCACTGACATAGCCAATGGTATATCCTGTGAGCCAAATTTTGGTTTGCCCATATCGACCAGTATATACTCATCCCCGGTATCGAGCTTTTCTTTACGCACGCCTTGTAAGACACCAGCGTTAGTTGCTATGCTAAGCGGTAATTTTCCCAGTTCTTTTTCGAGCAGGAACGCAATACAGCGCGTGGCGTTGCCGCAGGCATCAACCTCACCACCATCAGCATTATATATACGCATGAAGGAATTGGCGCTGGATGATGGCTCGATTATTATAAGCTGGTCGCAACCTTTAGTAATATGATTCGTGCGCGCAGAAATATCTATCACCTGTTTGGAATTCAGTGACAATGGTTGTTTGCGGGCATCGAAAACAACGAAATCGTTCCCGGCACCGTTCATTTTTATAAATTCGTGGTTCATACACTTCGCTTTAATGGTAAGTGACGAGTGGTGAGTGATAAGTAAAAATTTTTCTCACCACTTACCACTTATCACTCACCACTACTTCTTTCCAAATCTCTTCCTAGTCAGAGATAACATCATACCCATACCAAGAGCAATAGCAACTACCGAAGATCCGCCATAACTCAGGAACGGCAGGGTCATACCTTTAGCCGGAAAGAGATTCACCGCCACGCCCATATTTATCACCGCCTGCATACCAAACTGGGTAAGGATACCGACCACGGAAAGCACTATAAACAGGTCATTTTCCTTCCATACTCGGGTAATTCCACGCAACACCACGAAGGCAAACAATGATAATATCACCAGGCAAACCAGCACCCCGAATTCTTCCCCGGCCACCGCAAATATAAAATCCGTATGCGAGTCAGGCAGGAATTGCTTAACTTCACCTTCCCCCGGCCCACGCCCGAAAACGCCGCCGTTACGGAAAGCTTCCAGTGACTTGGCGATCTGGTAATTATCGCCCTCTGCCGGGTCCATGAAGCTGTTGATACGCTTGGCAACATGCGGAAAAAAATGATACGCCCCTACCCCACCGGCAATTGCCAGCACTCCCATAAGCACCACCCACAGCATAGGAAGCCCGGCAAGAAAAAGCTGTGCGCCCCACATTGCAGTTACGGTTATGGTCATACCCAGATCAGGCTGGATAAGCAGCAGGAAAACCACCAGCAGGTATAATGCAACCGCCACCCGGTAACCGGGAAAATCTATGCGCCGCTGGCTTTCCGAGCAGACCCACGCCATCACCACCGCAAAGAACGGCTTCATGAATTCCGATGGCTGAACCGATACCCCCATAAGGCTTATCCAACGGCTGGCACCTTTGGTATGGTCACCGAATACAGGCAGGAGCATCATCAGGAAAATACTCACTGCGAAGCCGACCACGGCAAAGCGGCGGATAAGTATCGGGGGAAGCATTGAGACTATGACCATAACTATCGTGCCGAGAGCGAGGAAAATATGGTGGCGATGCACGAAATAAAAAGCCGGAAGATCGAGGCGCTTGGCCACTGGCGGGCTGCCCGCCGCCACCAGTATCGAGCCTATGGCGATAAGCAACAGGATAACCAGCAGGTTTGCCCGGTCGACCGTCCACCACCACCTGCCGATCAAACTGGTATTGGTACGGTCAAGACGCATGCTTGTCATCCTGTGAGGCGCGAAGCGACTGCACAGGACCTCCTTGCGCCTTTAGACTCTGTGCCTCGCGATTGCTCGCACAGAATGACAATACCAACTCGCAAAACACATCGCCGCGATGCTCAAAACTTTTGAACTGGTCGAACGATGCGCAGGCCGGCGAGAGCAGCACCACATCGCCGGATACTGCCATTTCCGCAGCTTTCGCCACGGCCACTTCCAGCGTACTGCACTGCGTATATGTAACTTTTCCATCCAGTGTTTTGGCAAATTCCTGTGCCGCTTGGCCAATCAAAAACGCATGTTTCACATTCGGAAAATATTCAGTGAGTGAGGATATACCGCCTTCTTTCGGCTTGCCACCCGCGATCCATAAAATATTTTTGTAGGGTGCGAGTGCATTCTGCGTGGCATCCGCATTGGTGGCTTTGCTATCGTTGATGTAACGCACATTATTTATAGTTGCTACAAGTTGCAGGCGGTGGCGCAAGCCGCCAAATGTTTTCATCGCGGCGTAAATTTTATCCGGCACGACTCCCACCGCTTTCGCCGCCGCATACGCTGCCGCCGCATTCTGCCAGTTGTGCGTTCCGGTCAGCGAGACTATAGGCTTCAGGCTTATGGCTTCAGGCTCTGGGCTTAAGGTTTTATCATGAAGATAACCGTCTTTTACATATATTCCATCAGCTAATTCTTTGTTGCAAGAAATCAAAACTAATTTTGCTTCCTGAAGCCCAAAGCCCAAAGCCTGAAGCCCGTCATCAATCACCGCTACGTCCTCTTTTATTTGCCGTTCAAAGATATGTTTCTTGGCCGCGATATAACCATTCATATCGCCGTGCCTGTCAAGATGGTCGGGGGTAATATTAAGCAGCAGCGCAACATTGAAGCGCACGGTTTTTACCAAGTCTAATTGATAGGAGGACATCTCGATAACATATATACCTCCCTTCCCTAATGGTTCCAGCGCAAGTGCCGGGGTACCAAGGTTTCCACCTACTTCGCAACGTACTCCGGCTTCTTTCAAAATATGACCGATGAGCGTGGTGGTAGTCGATTTTCCGTTGGTGCCGGTGATACCGATATAGGTCGCCTCCGGCTGCGCGCGGTAGAGCATTTCCATTTCGCGGATGACCGGAATGTGAGGCTGTTGGGCAAGTGCCGCCACCGCAGGTGGTGTCGGATGCGGCAGCGGCGCAGCGGGACTTAATACGATGGCTTTTAAATTTTTCCAATCCCAGTTTTTATAATTTATTTTATTGCCAGCTTCCTCGGCGGTTTTATCATCCCAAGCGCTGACCAATGCACCACCAGCAACAAGTGCAACAACCGCCGCTTCGCCAGCCTTGCCGAGGCCAAACACGCCAACTTTCTGGCCTTTATATTCCGTTACCGTAATCATTATCGTATCTTCAATGTCGCAAGGCCGAGCAGCGCGAATACGCAGGCAACGATCCAGAAACGGATCACGACTTTCGATTCCGACCAGCCGGATTTTTCAAAATGGTGATGGATCGGTGCCATTTTGAACACACGTTTCTTGCGGGTTTTATATGATACCACCTGAATAATCACTGATAGCGCCTCGACCACGAACAGACCGCCGATGATAGCGAGCACGAATTCATGTTTGGTGATAACGCTTATCGCCCCCAGCGCACCTCCGAGAGAAAGACTTCCTGTATCGCCCATGAACACTTCCGCGGGCTGCGCGTTAAACCACAGGAACCCGAGACTGGCCCCAACCAGTGCCGAACAGAAGATAGAAAGTTCACCAACCCCGGAAACAAAATTAAGCTGCAGGTAGGTGGCAAAATCGAAACGTCCAACAAGATAGGAGATAAGGGCAAAACAACCAGCCACTATCATCACCGGAACGATCGCCAGCCCGTCCAGACCATCGGTAAGATTCACCGCGTTTGACGCGCCGATGATAACTATCATCACAAACGGAATATAAAAAATCCCAGCATCGATAAGTACATTTTTGAAGAACGGCACCGAGATGTGCGAGGCCAGTGTGGGTGTTACCACCGCCTGTATCAGCAGCACCGCAATGAGGGAGAACACTGCCTGCGCCAGCATTTTTTTACGTGATGAAAGCCCTTTGCTGTTGCGCTTAGTGAGCTTCAGATAATCATCAAAAAAACCAATGGAGCCAAAACTCAGCGTCACCGCCAGCACGATCCACATATATTCATTCTTGAGGTCCGACCATAACAACGTAGAAATGGTCACCGAAATCAGTATCATGAGGCCACCCATGGTTGGCGTGCCCTTTTTGGTAAGCAGGTGGCTTTCCGGCCCGTCCAGTCGTATCGGCTGGCCCTCGGCCTGCTTGGATTTAAGCCAGGCGATAACTTTCGGCCCGATATAAAGGGTAAGGAACAACGCCGTGAACACCGCACCGCCGCTACGGAAGGTAATGTAGCGCAGGATATTAAACAGGCTATTATGCTCGGCGAGCAGGTTATACAGCATCTCTAATTTTTTCCTTTTCCAGCAAAGCTTCTGCTAATTCATATATTTTGCTGCCGTGCGAACCTTTCACCAGCACCACATCATCTTTTTTAAACTCGATAAATGGCAATAATTCCATAGTTTTTTTTGCGTGGTGGCCGCGCATCTTTTCCGGCAGGGCATAATACAGGTTTTTCATAAGCTCCCCTGCCGTATAGACCTTGTCAAACCCAGCATCCTTAAGGTTAAGCGCCAGGTCAGCATGGAGTCTGGCCGTGGTTTCCCCAAGCTCCAGCATATCGCCGAGCACTGCAACCTTGCGGCCTTTTTTACCGGCGGCCTGCCACACTTCCGCGGTCTTTACAAACGCCGCGCGCATGCTGGCAGGGCTGGCGTTATAGCTATCATTTATGAGCAGGTAATCAGCGAGTTTTATTACCCTGCCCCGCCCATCAACTTCGCTAAATCCGGCAAGGGCCTGCGCTGATTTTGCTACATCCAAGCCGAGCGCATGTACCGCCGCGAGCACTGAGAGCGATATGATCGCCCAATGGCGGCCAGTGGCAGCCAGCGTGTAGTTGTACGTTTCGCCCATGATGCTTGCGGAAACTTCACAGCCGGAAATGGCCGGCTTGTAGGCAAGCAGGCGCGAGTCGGCTTTGGCGTTGGCACCGAAAGTAATTTTATTTTTTGCATCAGAAAAATATTTCTGGTCAGAATTTATGATAGCTATTCCATCTTTTCCGAGACCCTCAAATATCTCGGATTTGGCTTTTGCGATATCATCAATGCCCGCAAAAAATTCCCGATGCACCTCTTCCACACCGGTCACAATTGCCACATGCGGGCGCACCATTTTAGTAAGGTAAGAAATTTCCCCGGCATGGTTCATGCCCATTTCAAACACGGCGTACTGCGTATCCAGCGGCAGGTTGGCGAGGTTGAGCGGAGTCCCGATATGGTTGTTATAATTGCCGCTGGTAGCGTAGGTCCTGCCATGAATAGAAAGCGCCAGCTTCAACATTTCCTTGGTGCTGGTTTTGCCAACACTACCGGTAATTCCAACAACTTTTGCCGTACTGCGGTTGCGATTATATCCGCCGATATCCGCCAGCGCCTGCAACGTATCGGTAACCATTAAAAAATTGCCCTTAACCGGAACTTCCCTAGAAACCACCGCAGCTATAGCGCCGGCAGCAAAGGCTTTGTCAATGAAATCATGACCATCAAAATTTTCGCCTTTGATGGCAACGAAAAGATCGCCGGGCCTAACCTTGCGGCTATCTATCTCTACACGCCATGCGCACCAGTCAGACGTTGTGGCACCATTCGTGGCTTTCACCAGATCCGCCACCGGCCACAGCGCGCTCATGCCGCCACACCCAACGAGCGGGCAGCATTGCGCGCCACTTCGCCATCATCAAATGGAATATGCTTGTCACCGATTATCTGCATTTTTTCATGTCCCTTGCCGGCGATTACCAATACGTCACCAGCCCCCAACTGTTCTATGGCAAAATAAATCGCTTCTGCCCGGTCTGCAACCTCTTTGCACGGTTTTATGCATCCGGCCATGACAGCGGCGCGGATGGTTTCGGATTTTTCGCTGCGTGGGTTATCATCGGTGATGACGGTAATATCGGCCAGTTCGCTGCCGATCTGGCCCATCAGCGGCCTTTTCCCGGCATCGCGGTCACCGCCGCAACCAAATACGACATGTAATTTGCCCTCAGTATGCGGACGCAGGGTGTTTAAAATGTTGGCTAAAGCCAACGGCGTGTGGGCGTAATCTATGAATACGGTAGCGCCATTCTTAGTGGTAACTACCTGTTCCAGCCGCCCGGCAACACCTTTCAGTTTCGGAATATTAGCAAGAGTTTTTTCCAGATTACCACCAACGCCAATAACAAGACCGAGAGCAGCCAGAATATTCATAACCTGAAACTCGCCGACCAGAGGAACTTCCACCTTATGTTTTTTGCCAAACAAGGTCAGTGCCACGCTCTGCCCATGCTGGTTGGGTTTTATAGTATTCACCGCAAATTCTGCACCTTTATGGCCAAAACCAATGATTTCATGCTTGCGTTTACGGCATATTTCCTTGAGTTGGGGGAAACGGACGTCATCTTGATTAAGCACCGCAGTTTTTCCTTCCGGCAGCAACTCACCAAACAGGCGCGACTTGGCCAGAAAATAAGCATCTTCGGTCTTGTGGTAATCAAGATGGTCGCGGGCGATATTGGTAAAGGCCGCTGCTTGCAAACGCACACCATCAAGGCGGTATTGGTCAAGCCCGTGGCTGGAGGCTTCCATCGCCAGTTGCTGCACCCCCAGTTTCGCTATTTCGGCCAACATCCGGTGCAGCTCTACAGGATCGGGAGTGGTCAAGGTTCCCGGAAAAAGATCCTTTCCTTCGCCGGATATTACACCGATAGTGCCCATTGAGGCGGACTTTTTCCCGTCCAGAAACATAAGCTGGCGAAAAAAATCGGCGGTTGAGGTTTTGCCGTCAGTGCCAGTTACAGCAACTATATGCTGCGGCTGCGCGCCATAAAAAACTGATGCCATTCTAGCCAGCGCCAAACGGTTATTTTCAAGGATAATGACCGGTATCTTGTGCTGCCCTATCTGCGAATCCCTGCCGGCAAAAACGATAGCTGCACCATTTTGTTCTGCCTGCGGTATGAATTTAGCACCGTCATTCTTCTCGCCCTTCATGGCGAAAAAAACATATCCCGGTTGCACCTTTCCCGAGTCAGAAGTTATTCCTGTGATTTTAAGCTCCGAAAATTCCACTGCTTCAGGGACAGCAGCTATTAACTCAGACAATTTCATATAAAAACCTAATCCCTGCCCTCTGGACACCAACTCCTAATAAGAAGTACTTATATATCTCTTATCCATCATCTGGCTAGCATAAGATGGTCTGGATTTTGGTTTTTCATTTTTTTCGTTATCCACCCAGTATTTTTCTGCATCATCTCCCGGCACATCATAGCGCGGTTTTATACCTAGCATCGGCCCCATACGCGCTATAACCCTACCCACCACCGGGGCTGCAATCATACCACCTGTGGTGAAACCATAGGTTGATTTATCGCCCTTTGGTTCATCGACCATAACTAATACTATATATTTCGGGTCATCAATAGGAAAAGTAGCAATGAAAGAGGACAGGTTGGCGTTCTGGCTATATCCCCCACCAGCAGTTATTTTCTCGGCAGTTCCAGTTTTTCCGGCAACGCGGTAGCCAGCGATATCAGCCTTGCCGCCAGTCCCATGATCCACCACCAGACGCATCAGACGGCGTACATTCTCTGAAGTACTCTGGCTTATTATCCTTTCCCATTCAGCTTTATTTTTGTTACCATCCTTAAGCAGAGTAAGGCGCTCCTTGGTTCCTCCATTGATCAGGCTGGCGATACCCCGTACCAGATGCAGCGGAGTAACAGAAATTCCATGCCCATAAGAAATTGTTACTGAATTTATCTCTTTCCATTCTTCTGGATATTGCGGTTTGGCACGTTCCGGCAATTCAATATCAACCTGCTTGAACATACCGACCTTATCCAGGAACTCCTTCTGCCGCTTGATGCCTACATCCAGCGCCATTTTGGCAGTACCGATATTGGAAGAAAAGGCATAAATTTCCGGCACGGTAAGAAAACGGCGTTTTGGATGTGAATCGCTGATGGTAAAGGTCGAAACCTTAAATGGATTGGTCGCGTCATAGCCACCTTTCATGGTTGTTACGCCGTAATCAAGCCCCATAGCCATGGTAAAGGTTTTAAAAGTCGAACCCATTTCATAGGCACCAAGGGTAGCACGGTTGAACCTTTCTGCGTCGCTGGCCTTGGATGGCTTGTGCGGATCAAAATCAGGCAACGATACCATTGACAGCACTTCGCCGGATTTTACATCAAGTATAACACCGGTCGCGCCAATGGCACGAAATTCATCCACCGCGCTTTGCATTTCTGCACGCATTATTGACTGCAAACGCACATCCAGTGATAAAGCAAGCGGCTCATTATTAATAGACGGTTCACGCAGGCGGCTATTGAACTGCTGTTCGATGCCGGCCAGCCCCTTATTATCAACCCCGACATAACCAAGCACATGCGAAAACATATTGCCATATGGATAGACCCGGCGTTCTTCCGGCCTGAAATACAAACCCGGCAAACCAAGGCTATTGACCTGCTGCTGTTCTTTTGGAGTCAGGTTACGCTTAATCCAAACGAAAGTTTTACCGCTTTTTAAACGCCGCTCCAGTATTTTTTCATCAATGGATAGTACCTGGGCAAGGTTATGAACAGCATAATTGATATCCTTGACTTCCTTGGGATTCACGAATACCGAAGCAGTCATAAGGCTGGTGGCAAGCAGCACACCATTCCTGTCAACTATATCCCCACGCTGCGATGTTGTTTCCGTGGCCTTGAGTTCTACCTGCTCACTTTCATCTTCATTGTCGGGATCGAAAACCGTTACCGTAAGGGCCTTGGGATTTTGAACCACCGCCACTTCTATCATACGGAAACTTATACTGCCAAAACACAACACAAAGAAAAAACCTACACAAAGCATCCGTACCCGGCTTTGCTCTATTATACGCTTGCCTGTGCTTTCCTGGATAACGATTTTTGTAGAAGCCCTCTGCATCGGGCTACTCATGGCTGCTCACCACTGTTGCGGTAGGATGCAACTATAGAACGGATATTATCATCCATATAAGAATCGTCGAGATCCGCAGAAGCAACTGCCTGCTTGTGAAAAGCGATAGCTTCAATTTCCGCGACCTGATCAACGGTTACGTTCTTGCCGGCAAGGTATTTGTCAGATAATGCCTGCAGGCGCTCCGGGCGGTTAAGATAGGCCCATTCAGCCGCCACAACATGTAGGGATTCCCTCTCCTGGGCTATTTCCTGAGTGGTTTCGGCAATCTGTGCTTTAATGGACTGCACCTCATATTTAACACGATAGAGCATGAAGGAGGCTACTACCACAACCCCGATCCAGAAAGCAAGGAATGAAAGACGGTTCATTGCTTTGCTCCATTATTGCGCGTTACCATCCGCATAGTTGCCGAGCGGGCACGCGGATTGCTTTCCACCTCATCGTTACTGGCTTTCAATTTCTCCGGTTTGGGCAAGAAAAAAGCGGGAACATCCACATCCATATTCCTGCGAGCAGGAATATGCCGTGAATGTTCCCCAAGTTTACCACAACGGGAGTGGGTAAAACGTTTGACTAAGCGATCTTCCAGCGAATGGAAGCTCACCACCACCAACCGCCCGCCAGCACCGAGTAATTTCTCGGAGGCGGCGAGGCCGGATTCGATGGCATCAAATTCTTTATTTATGTATATGCGTAACCCTTGGAAACTACGGGTAGCAGGATGGATTTTGCCGGGTTTTCCAGGTATCGCAGAACGTATGATTTCAGCCAGTTGTACGGTGCGGGTAATAGGTTGCACCGCCCGTGCTTCAACTATTGCCCGTGCAACACGGCGCGCAGATTTTTCTTCACCGTAATAATAGAAAATATCGGCTAGTTCATCGACACTGGCACTATTCACCACATCAGCAGCGTTCGTTCCCTCGCCTGACATGCGCATATCGAGAGGACCGTCACCGCGGAAAGAAAAGCCCCGCTCGGCAGTATCGAGCTGCATGGATGAAACACCAAGGTCCAGAACTATCCCATCAACCGAAGTGATTCCGCGAACAGCGAGAAGTTCACACATATCGGCAAAATTCCCCAGTATCCAGACAAAACGGTTGGGGAATTCCCGTTCCAGCAACTCAGCAAATTTCCGGGTAGATGGATCACGGTCAATGGCATAGACATGGCAATTGGCGGCGTTCAGGATAGCGCGGCTATAACCTCCGGCGCCAAAGGTTCCATCAACATAAACCTCGCCGTCTTTGGGCGCGAGCCAGTCGAGCATTTCATTCAACATTACCGGTGCGTGCGCGCTCATGATGGCTGGCCTTTCATCATGAAACGTTTTTCCTGCACCAATGCCCGCGCCTTTTTCGCATAAGCAGCAAAAGCGCCAGGCTCCCATATCTCAAAAATCTCACCCTTACCAACGAAGGTTGCCTGCTCTTTCAAACCGGCGGCAGCAATAAGGTGTTCCGGCAGCATGACCCGCCCTTCCCCATCGAAAGAAAGCTGTACAGATTCACCAAACATTGTGGTCACGAAAGCGTCACGCTCCTGCGAATATGGATCGAACGATTCGATGCGTTCATTGAGTTTTACAATTCGCGTCATCCCGCAAGCCTCGATGCAGTTATTGATTGGCGACTGGTACGCCACGATGCCCTGGAAATCGGTAGCCAGGGCCTTGGCCGCGAGGGCAGCACGGAACTGCGCCGGGACAGATACCCTGCCTTTTTTGTCAATGCGGTTATGGAATGTGGACAGGAAAAGCATTGTTTTGGCATTCTTTTTCGGGCTAGTATGGGATATTATGGGTATTTATGGAAAATTAACCCAATTTCATGGGCCAGTCAATAAGTTTTATGGGAAAATGGCAATAAAAAGATAATAAAAAAGGCCGGCTAAACCGGCCCATTATTTCCTATGGGGTTATAAGGCTAACTTAGAGCTGGCTGGACAGATGTATCGCGCTGAACCTTGTCAATAAAAGATGCCGCTGCCGCATGCGCCTTTTCATCGCCTTTTATCTTATTGACGAAAGCTGCCGCGGCCGGATCATAATTCTTGCGCGCCTGCTTGACCGATTCGGCATGGCCAGGCTTTGCTGGCGTATCAGCTTCATCTAAATCGCCCAGCGGGTTAGGAGCGGCCATGTTCAACTGGTAAAGACTATCTTCCACATCATCAAGATTCCTGTCATGCTTCTTGGCAAAAGAACGACTTAAAGCCCAGGTGACAGTAGCGGTAAGCGCGGTAGCCAACAGGTCAAAAGAAATAAGATCAGACCACTTCCGCACCTTGACCGGGTTGGAATGCGGTTTCATTTTCATCCAGAAATTTGCGCCCTTTTCTCCAAAATAATCATTGACCTTGCCAACAAGTTTTGGGCCAACCGCAGCAACGCTGGCAAAGCAGGCGCCCCAGGAAAGCAAGCGCCCGGTAAGAACACTTTTCCAGCTTTGCTTTGGTTCTTTTGCAATTACATCCTTATCTGGCGGTGTTGTGCCCAACAAATTATCAATTTTAGCGGCATTGGACTGGCGGTGGTCTTCCAGCCATTTTATCGGAGCAACCATTGTATTCCCGCCCATGCCGAGGATGAAGATCATCGACATGTTGCCCGCTGTGCCATGCAGCGTCTCTGGCGACGCGTTTTTCAATATGGTTTTGGAAAAGAACTTGGTCAAACCACTGGTAACATTTTTGTGAAGACTGCGCAGCCAGTTAAAATTCTTGTTGCTGCCGTTCATCGCCTCATTGGCAGTTATTGCCGACATTGCCGAGACACCAAGCCAGGCCGCCGACCCGAACACACCAAAATCGTAAATGATATTACCGGTAGTGCGATGCTTCTTTTTATCCGGCGCTTTGGATGACGTTTCACTGTTAGCTTCTGGTTTTTGTTCAGAAACCTCCTGCTTATTGGCAGCCTCGGCAGCAACATCTTGCTGGTCTTTATTATGCACAGAATCATCCATCTTTATAATCTAGCAAACAATTAGCAAAAAAGCATGTTACAATTGCGTTAAGATTCGATTTTACATGATTTTTTTGCTAAAATAGCCTCGCCCGCCTACGCTATAGCTGATTATGTAAATACTTTTACATAATCAGCTATGAAAATCGAGTCCGAAAGACCGATTTTCCGCCGCGTAGCGAGCGTAAACACTTTTTATGTATGTATACATAAAAAGTTAAACAACTATAAAGCTACGGCGCGGCATCCGTTTCTCACGCTACATCGCTAGTCGCGCTGTAGCTAAATGTTGGCTTTGCCAACATTAGCGAAAGCGGATGGAGCGGGTAGGGAATCGAACCACACCGCGCTTTGCGCGGTATTTTATAAAGCGCGCCCGCCGCCCATGAGCCAACCCGGGCGCGCGAGTATACGAGGGTTCGATATTACGAACAAGCGGATGGAGCGGGTGAAGGGAATCGAACCCTCGTATGCAGCTTGGGAAGCTGCCGTTCTACCATTGAACTACACCCGCGTGGCGAGTGATAGAGGACTCGATGATTCGAGTACTCGAGTTCTCTAGTCCTCGAGCCCTCGGCTTATTACCTTGAGTAATATTCGATTACGAAGTTAGGTTGCATAACGGTTGGGTAAGGTACTTCCGCTAGTTTAGGGGCGCGGATGAACTTTGCCTTTACTTCGTTCTTGTCGAACTCGATGTATTCAGGAACTGTGCGTTCAGGATTCTGGAGAAGCTCCTGCACGACAGCCATATTGCGGGATTTTTCGCGCAACTCGATAGTATCACCCTCGGAAACGGTATAGCTAGGTATGTTCACTTTTTTACCGTTAACGCGGATATGGCCGTGGCTGACCATCTGGCGGGCGGCGAACGGGGTGGTTACTAAACCCATGCGGTAGACAACGGTATCAAGGCGGCTTTCAAGCAGGCCGATGAGGTTTTCGCCGGTATCGCCTTTCAGGCGGGCGGCTTCAAAATAAATATTGCGGAACTGACGCTCGGTTATATTCCCATAGTAACCGCGGAGCTTCTGTTTTTCATGAAGCTGGGTGCCGTAATCGGACGGCTTTTTGCGCTTGGCAGCGGCACCGTGCTGGCCGGGAGCATAAGCACGCTTGTTGAATGGGTCCTTATCACTGCCCCACAGGCTAACACCTAGGCGGCGGCTGATTTTATATTTGCAGTCAATACGTTTTGTCACGAGTTTTCCTTTTGTTTTCAAATAATAATACAAAATCCACATGTGGGCATTTTGTTTATTATTTCCTTATAAATTCGAGTTTAGGGAGGTGTAATATACAAATAAAATTGCGGCTGTCAAATGGAGAATAGTAATATTTTGCGGATTTTTGCTTCTATTTGTGTCATGCCAGCGTAGGCTGGCATCCATATTTATAGAAAGACTGGATACCAACTTTCGCTGGTATGACAAGCCTAACTAATCACCTGATACTCCTGGTTAACTTCCGGGTTTAAGGGGCCAACATCAGGGCTTCCACCGCGAGCAGCCTGCACCCGCGCTGCCATTGCCCCCGGAGTCTTGGCCATGCCCATAAGTGTGTCCTGACCCACCATCGGTGAGGCAGCGGCGGCCCTTGCTGCGGCCATCTGCTGGTTACTCAGTTCATCACCAGATTCGGCGGCGCGTGTTTCACGCTTATTCATCAGAAAGCCGATGCCCAGTGCAGCTACAGCGGCTACCCCGGCAACCTTGCCACCAAACTTAGCAGCCTTCACCACGCCACGTCCGGTCGCCCGTGCGCCGTCTTTAATTGCCTCGCCAATATCAGCCATACCATGGCCCTCCTCTCTTGCTACTATATTACTTATACTGCCAGAACTTGCAACAGATGCTCCTGCATCGGCCGAGCTCGCTGCTGGCGGTATTCCTGGCCCCGCCATGCTACCTAACGCTTCCATCTGGGCTTCGGTTTTTGGTGTAATGGCCGCAACATCTTCATGTACCCGCCTGTTAAGCATTTCGGCATAGCGTGTAGAACCTTCCAGTGCACCTCTGGCCTCTCCCACACCATCCCCTGTTCTTATTGCTTCATTATAAGCTATCTGATGAGTGGAAATTTTATTGTGATGGTCTTCCAGTTCAGTGAGCAAGGTTTGCGCTCTTTCATCAGCCAGACCGGAACCGCTGATGGTACTATGCATATCCCGAATCGACTGCCTGGCATTATCGGCATTTGTATGCACTCCCTTTGCACCACGGCCATTCAAAGCCTTACTTGCAAAGTTCACATCTGGCTTGTCAGTATATACTTTCAAAGCCTCTCTTGCCGCAGCATAATCATTGGGGCCGATCATCATCCCCCTAGCTTCATCTGCCCGCACAATATGCTGCTGTGCAGCTTTTGCATGTCTTTCAATCTCATCCAACCTACCATGCAGCGCTACTCTGGCTTTCCTGATATCATGAATATTGCCATCATCAACAGCATCCAAGTATCTACCATGGGCATCTTCAACAGACTGCAAAGAACCCGTAAGCCTCCTTGCATGGGCCGCACCACCCGGTCTTGCATACACTTCTTTTGAAGTTTCGGGAATATCTTTTTGGACAGCCTCCAACCTATCTGTTACCTTTTGATGGGCATCGCGCTCAATTTCATTGGTTTTCTGCGTAGCAGCAGCATTTTTCTCTACTGCTTTCGCAGCTTTAACGCCCTCCCTGCGGACAGCCCGCGCATCACGCGATTGCTGGCTCCACGGCATTTTGTCCCAAAGAGAAGACTCCGCAGCAGCGGCAGGAGCAACCTCTGAAGCGGGAGAAACAACCCTATAACGCCCTCCCTTATCGATCTCATCTAAATTCGTCCCCCCACCGCCCTGAGCATATATGCCAGTGGCTGGGGGTACACCTTCCCCTCCACTATTCAGAGCCGCAAGATGTCCATTCGCATCGCCAAGCACTGGCTTAGCATCTTCTATAGCCGCACGCAATCTATGCTCCATTCGTGCAATATACTCAGCGGGCTTACCAGATTCATGAGCCTCTATTAAATTTGCATGATTTCTTGCTATATCATCATGATGACTAGCAACATTTTTAAGATGCCCCACACTGGCATGGTGTATTTCACCGTCACCTGCACGCTGAGTTGCAAGGTGATAGATATCAGAGTGCAGCCTATCAAGATTTCCTGCGGCTGTGTTTGCCTGCCTTGCCAACTCCAGATATCTTTGGTTGTCCATTAAACTGGTCATGACCTACATCCCCATTCCAGTTGCTTTTTGAGCAAGGGTTTTATTCCATTCGATCACGCCTGGCGTACTCCTTACAGCCGCAAGCAATTTCTTCCTTGTCCCAGCAACATCACCACCATTGAGAAGGGCGGCATTATAAGCACCCTGCTTACCACTTAACTCGCCTTCATGTTGATGAAGATTCCTTACTTCCGACAAGGGGTGATCCCAGCCATTGCCAAATGTCCCAGATTTAGCCTTATGCGCTTCCATTAATTCAATTCTACGTTCCAAGGCAGATTTTCTGGCGGCATCGGCCATTCCATTAATTGTTTTACGAGAAAGAAAACTGTCAGCAAAAGCCATAGCTAGCTCCCCAGATTAGGAGTTGTAGAGGCTTCGCGCTGGGCAATGATGGTTTCGGGTTTGAGCGCATCTTTTTTGCCGACACGTTCAGCAAAGCTGGCCTGCTGTTGCTGCATTTCCTGGAGTTTGCTTACCACCGCCACCTGGCCATCCTGCACCCCGGCGATATAAGCCTGTTGCTGCGCGGCCTGCATAATTGGTACAACGGAATTGCTGCGCGCCTGCGCGCGGAATGCTGCCTTTTCATCGCCAACCTTGCCGATACCTTCAGCGACACCAACAACGCCGCCAGCAGTTGCACCGATCGTTGCGCCGCCGATAGCGCCAATAGCAAAACCAGCAATTGCCAAAGGAATAAATCCACCAATAATTGCGCCTATTCCACCAAGAACTGCCGCGCCGATAACGCCAGCGGTAAGCACACCGCCGATTATGCCTTTGCCAGTTTCCAACCCTACTGTGGAAACTGCACTTGCGGCATCATGATCAATTTGTCTAGCCATATAAAAACTTTCTACGCGTTAAAAATTCTTTTTTCTCTTTTCGTCATTCCCACGAAGGTGGGAATCTCTCTCTAAATCTTGCACTAACCGTTAGAGAGATCCCCGCCTACGCGGGGATGACAATATTATTTCTATATTCCCAACCCCTGCTGCTGTGTAGTACGGCCCAAACCAGCGCCCGGCGCCACACTTCCACCACCACCGACTGACTGGCTGCGCTGCTGCATAAATGCCGCCCGCTGACGTGACACCGCCGCCTGCTCATAATCGGCAATACAATCCTGCTTGCGTTCATCAAGCGCACCACCCAAACTTCCAACACCTGACGCTGCGCCCATCATACCGCCTGCAACAGCCCCCATCGTCATAGCCTTGGTCAGAACTGCGGCCGTCCACGTTGCCCCCTGCGCACCACCTGTAAAAACACTCACAATTGAACCAAGAATACCTGCGGTAGGCGCTATGGGAATGATAAACGAAAGAGCAGCCAACGCGATAGCACCATAGGCCGCCCATTTCAAGGCTTTGCCGCCGATATGCTTGACAGCCTCCCACGTGGTGTTGAAGCTTTTTAGTGCTGGATGTTCTTTTTCGCTCATAAAATTACCTTAAACTACTCCATGCTCACAGTATCTCATAACTGCATAGATATGGCAAATTAAGGTTTTATGACACTGTAGACCTGGGCAGGAAACCGTAATCAAACTGTAACATAGCCAATATTTCTTGTAATATCAGGCTGTTGGGTGCCTTGCAGGAACATTGTCATGTTGCAGCTTGCCATTCCTGTATACTGCAATATTAGCATCCGCTGGCAGCAAAGCACCAAGACTGGCTTCTGTAACGTGCTTACCGCCATGCCCACCCGCATGCTGCCCGGAATCGCCCGTAATTTCAGCAAAAAGCCGCTCTCCATCGCGCGACATATGATCCATTGCCCTAGCCACACCTGCCAATGGTTCCACCTCTTTATGCTCGCCAAAAAGCCTATCCCCCACCCACTGCGCACCTTTGGCTATCGCAGAAACCGTAGCAGAAACAACACCCGATGGAGAATCCGAAGTTGCACTCATACTTGCACTCGCCATACTCAAAGTATTTAGTGTTCCATCGAGATTCGCAGCGAAACTTGTCGGATCAGCAGTCAGCATGGCCGTATCAACATGCCTTGCCAGTTCCGAATTAGCAGCTATTAAAGATAATATTTCAGCCTGTTTAGCTGCAATACGGGAAACTTTGTCCTGGTCATCTGCCGACAAAGCCACACGTTGTTCTCCAGCACTACCGCCCTTTGAAACTATGTGATCACTCCGGTCACGATTATCAACGTCAGGATTAGCCCCGGCGATTGCCCCTACATCAGTTTCATGACCAACCTTAACTTCCGGATCAGTTGTAATGGCGTATGCACTACGCCCCGTTCCTAAATTGGTCTTTTCTACTGCCATAACCACCACTCCAAAACAATGCTCAAATTACAACGCTAAAATAAATTATGTATGACTTCTGTGCCTACCACCACTGGCAATTTCTCCCGCTATCTTCTCACCGGTAAGATCGATGTGTCGCATAACAGTACCATCAATATGCGTTGGCGTTAACTGCCCCAAACTACCCCTGCTAAAGTGCTCCCCACCTTCAAGTGCTAGTATTACTTCTTCTGGACGTAATTCCGCACGCAAAATCTTGCCTAAACCTAAAGGATCATCACGCTTGTCAAAATTGCGCATATTGAACGGTGAATCATTAAGGCTCGCAGTAAGACCGCCCCCAAGCGCGCCAGCCGAAAGCTCATGCGCAAAAAGGGCTGTCTCCTGCGAAACTTCTTTGGCAGCCATTGCAGCCCCACCGAGCACCGCGCCAACAGTGGCGACTTCTGCAATCCCGGACCCAACCTGTTCTACTATCAAAGCACCTTCTGCAGCATCGCGGTTTGCCTGAGCCTGATTCAGTGCCGCCTGAATCGCATCCCGGTCAAACGAAGCTAATGCTGGTATTTGTATCGTGTAATTAATTCCTTTTGCATTTAATTGTGCCTGCACCTGCCTTATTTCAGCCAAGGTAGCATCATACATTGCCATAAGCTGCTCAGGGCTGGCATTAGCTTCGGCAATAGTATCCGGCCTGGCCCTTGAATCTGATGCCTGCATGGAATAAGACATTCTGCTGTCATCGGTTCCTACGGTAGCGGATGTAGGGGTTACAATTGCAACTTCGGCAACATTTATGGCAGTATCTGCACCGCGCTCATTGGCATGAACACCTGCCGCATTATCCCTGACCGGAATGTCGGCCCCATACAAACTGGCAGAATCTTCAGCCATAACTCACTCCCTCAATAAGCTTTTTAATTCTATGTTTCTGGTGTGCATTTGACACACCTCTAGCCTTGGCTAAACTATAGATTAATGCAAGGAAAACTGCAAATGAAAGTTTTGTGACAATTTACTTAACTTGTGCTTATAGTAGATAATATAAGGGATTTTCTGCTTTTTCGTCATTCCCGCGAAGGCGGGAATCTTAACCAGAGGATAAAGAGATTCCCGCCTTCGCGGGAATGACGAAACATTGAATTATGAGCGAAAAAAACTTTGATTTTACTGT
>CAZUXB010000001.1:104619-106755 GCA_964624555.1 uncultured Rickettsiales bacterium
CTAGTGCTATTTATTTATACCCTTATTTAAGCCAAAAACTTTGATTTTACTGTATTTGAGGCTGATTCCGGCCTGCGGCTGGATAAGTTCCTTGTGAGCAAAATCCCCACCCTGTCGCGGGCGCGAGTGCAGGGATTGATTGAATCCGGCCATGTTAGCTGCAATGCAAAACAGGTTACTGATGCTTCTAGCAAGGTGCGTTCAGGGCAAAAATACCAGGTAACAATTCCACCGGCGGAACCATCCTACATTGCAGCACAGGACATAAAACTCGATATCATTTTTGAGGACGCGCACCTGCTGGTAATCAACAAACCGGCGGGCATGACCGTGCACCCTGCCCCCGGAAACCGCGACAGCACACTGGTCAATGCCCTCCTTGCCCATTGCGGCGCGTCGCTTTCGGGTATTGGCGGCGTGGCGCGTCCGGGCATCGTCCACCGTATCGACAAACTCACCAGCGGCTTGCTGGTGGTCGCAAAAAATGATGCCGCGCACACCCATCTTTCTGCACAACTTTCTGACCGCACGTTAGGACGAACCTACAACGCGATCATCTGGGGCACACCGAAAGCAAAAAGCGGAACCATCACCGGAAATATCGGCCGCTCTCCCACTAACCGCCAGAAAATGGCAGTGGTAAAAAACGGCGGCAAAACGGCGGTCACTCACTATACCACACTCCAAACTCTAAACTCCGAACTAGCGACATTAGTAGAATGTCGCTTAGAAACGGGAAGAACGCATCAAATCCGTGTGCATTTTACGCAAGCAGGCCACCCGCTGCTTGGCGACCCGGTTTACGGAACGCCAACGAATAGCCGCCTGAAACAGAATATCTATAAACATATACCAGCCGAAACCCGTGCGGCGCTTCTGGGCTTCGAGCGGCAGGCGCTACATGCAAAAGAGCTGCATCTCATCCACCCGCACACAAAAAAGGCTATGAGTTTTGAGTGTGAGCTGCCGGAGGATATGGTGGAGTTGTTGAAGGCATTAGAGATGAGTGATGAGAGGTGAGGGAAAATCCATCATGCCTAATCTCTCATGCCTCCTAAAATTCAGATATGTCGGCCTCCCCGCCAGCGCCTTTTGCTCATAGCGCGTGGAAAACCATTCCGCAGGAGGAATTAACCAATCATTACAATCTTTTGCCAGCCACCTGAAATCATTACGTGATAGCAATCGTTCCAGCATCCAGGTTGCGTAATCGGCATAGTCGGTAGCAAGACGGAGTTCGGCTCCCGGTTTCATAACGCGCGAAAGTGAATCTAAAAATTCAGTGGAAATGATGCGGCGTTTATGGTGGCGGCTTTTCGGCCACGGATCGGGATATAAAACAAAAACACGTTCGATAGAACCCGCAGCCAATTCATTTATCAACACACGAGCATCATCACTATATATTTTTATGTTGCTTATATGATTGTCGTTGATGTGCTTAAGCAAGCCGGCAATGCCATTCACATAAGGCTCGCAGCCAATGAATTGCACATCTTTATGCAACCCGGCCTGATGCGCGAGGTGCTCGCCACCGCCGAAGCCAACTTCCAGCCATGTGCGGGCTTCTGGCTTCAGGCTTCGGGCTTCAGGTAAAGTAATTTGCAATTTTGGTAGCAAATTATCAATTAAATCCTGCTTGCTATCGCGCAGCTTCCGCCCCTGCCTGCGGCCAAATGAACGAAGCGGGGCGGTTTGCATATTGGTTACGCAGCTACTTTGAAATAATCTTTCAGCGCTTCGACGAGGTCGGTTTTTTCCCATGAGAAACCACCATCCTTATCCGGCGTGCGGCCAAAGTGACCGTAGGCGGCGGTACGGGCATAGATCGGGCGGTTGAGCTTCAGGTGGGTGCGGATGCCGCGCGGGGAAAGATCCACCAGATCCTGCAACACGCGCTCCAGCTTTGCCTCATCGACTCTGCCAGTGCCGTTAGTGCTTACGTAAAATGACAGCGGTTTGGCCACGCCGATAGCGTAGGAAAGCTGGATGGTGCAACGGTCAGCAAGCCCGGCGGCCACCACGTTCTTAGCCAAGTAGCGGGCAGCGTAGGCTGCGGAGCGGTCAACTTTTGTCGGGTCCTTGCCGGAGAATGCGCCGCCGCCATGTGGCGCAGCACCGCCGTAAGTATCGACG
>CAZUXB010000002.1:0-25434 GCA_964624555.1 uncultured Rickettsiales bacterium
CCACATATTCAGCGCCGCGATACAGCTCGGTGTGGCCTTTCTGGCGGCCAAAACCGCGTGTTTCGGTTACGGTAATACCCTGCAATCCTATTTCCTGCAGGGATTCTTTAACTTCGTCAAGTTTGAAAGGCTTTACAATGGCTTCGATTTTTTTCATAGTCCCGCGGCTCCAGATAGTTTGTTTGTTTATAATATAGCTATCTATAAAAGATACCGTTTCTATTGTACAATATCTTGTTGACACTTCCCATCATATCTTCTAGATTCTGCGTCCATTTCAGTTTGAAATAAGCAAATAATATTATAATTCAATAGTTTATAGGTTAGGACAAGGTCATGTTTGCAGTAATTCGTACCGGCGGGAAGCAATATAAAGTCGCTAGTGGTGACATTATTTCCGTAGAAAAACTTGAAGGAAATGCTGGCGATAAGGTTGAGCTCGGTGAAGTACTCATGACCGGAAACAAAGTTGGCGCACCGCTTGTTGCTGGTGCTAAGGTATTGGCAGAAATAGTAAAACAGTTCCGTGATGAGAAGGTTGTTATCTTCAAAAAACGCCGCCGTCACAACTATCGCCGCAAAAAAGGCCATCGCCAGTATTTAACTGAGATTAAGATAACAGATATTAAAGCATAATGGATAAGTGGTCAGTGGCCAGTGGTCGGTGACCGGGTTAAAGTTTAAATTTCTGGTCACTGATTACTGACCACTGATTACTGGAGAAGAAAATGGCACATAAAAAAGCAGGTGGTAGTTCACGCAACGGTCGCGATTCCGATGGCCGCCGCCTTGGCGTAAAAAAATTCGGTGGTGAGATGGTTGTTCCTGGTAACATCATCATCCGCCAGCGCGGTACAAAGGTCTATCCAGGAACCGGTGTTGACATGGGCCTTGACCACACGATCTTTGCAACGCTCGCTGGCAAAGTAGTGTTCCGCGAAAAAGCTCAGGGCAAAATGTTTGTGTCGGTGGTTTCTTAGTTAAAACAACCTATGCAGAAAATAATCCTAGCATTATTTTTCGCAGTAATAGCAGTAAGCGTCCCGGTTTTAGCATGCGGTAGTCCGTATGATCATAACGTACGAAGCAAAGCTTCTCTTTCTATGAAATGGTTTAAATGCAAAGCGGATAGCGATTGTGCGCTGGCAGTTGTTCCATGCATGGCGAGCATTGCGATTAATTCATCTCATAAAACTGAAGCGGAACCCATCCTCTGCAAAGCCTATAACAATTGTATCGGTGGTTGCGATAAGTCTATGGAAGATACTTCTGGTGCTTCTTGCATTGACCATAAATGCGTCACTATTCTAGGAATGAAAAAACCTAAAATGGATGTATCGCCAGCAGGGTTTGAGCTTAAAGATCTGCATGCAGTGCCAGCAGCTAATCCGAATTAGAACCTGTCGTGGTTTTTCATTTTCTGAAGAGCTTTTAGAAGGTCGTCTTCGTAGTTGTGGCGCATGCCGTATTGCTGTTCCATACGGTGCATGACTTCTACGGGAGGGCTTTCGCCCTCCCCAGATTCGATGATTGTTCCATATTCTTCGATGTCAAAAATGCCTTTGTCGCGTGCTTCCTTGAAAGACTGCGCCATGCTTGGTTTTATGGCCATATAGGCCCAGACCGGCATTCCATGCTCGTTGGTACCGCGGCATAATATCATGATAGTGGCTAATAGATCCGCCATGCTATTCTGTGGAAATGGGGGCTTGCTTGCGTGTGATGTTGGCATGACTGGCATGGTTTATACTGTGCGCTTATTGTTAGTATCTAAAGCACTGCCAACATGCTGAACAGAAGCGGCGGCCACTCCTGTAGATGCGAAAGATGCCTGATTCTGGATTACGGAGCCTAGCTTATTTGCGTTATCGATTATGCTTGTGTTGGTGGATACTGATCCCACAAGAGAACCGACTTCTTGGGCAGCTTTTGCGCCAATATTACCAGTTACGGATGTAACTTGACAGCTACTTACATTCATCATAAAAGCCATACGAATTGCTCCTGAGCTAGGATTATCAATAGTATACTTTTAATCATGCCTGATTTTAGCTAATTTTTAGTTAACAAAAATTTATAAATGCCGGCCTTATTTTAATAAATGCACTAGATTAAGATAACAATCTGATTTTAATAAGAATTATGAATATTGAAGTAACCCCCACAGCAATACCCATTACTATTTCCTATGGCGATGGCATAGGCCCTGAGATAATGGAGGCTACGCTTCTGATACTCAGGGAGTCTGCTGCTAACATTGTTGTTGAATCTCTTGAGGTCGGGGAGCGTATCTATAATATGAAGGGAACATATGGTATCCTGCCCTCAGCATGGGATATGCTAAAACGTAACAAAATATACCTTAAAGCTCCCATAACCATTCCTGATGTTGCTGACCTGAAAGATGTCAATCTGTTGATATATAATAAATTTGGCCTTACCAGTGATAATCTGCTTATAACTAATATGATGAATATACCGGATTCCGACTGGCTGGCGGGTAGTGCCAATATCGGTGAAGATTTTGCTATATTCGAGCCAATTCACGACTCAGCTCCGGAAATTGCCGGGAAAAATATAGCCAACCCATCAGGAATGATCCAGTCAGCTATAATGCTGCTTGAACATATCGGGCAGGGGGATGTTGCTGAAATTATAAAGAACGCATGGCTTAAGACGCTGGAAGATGGGATCCATACAGCCGATATCTACCGGCGCAGAACAAGCAAAAAAAAGGTTGGTACTATGGAATTTTCTGAGGAAGTTATAGAGCGGATGGGGAAAAAATAAACTTGTCATACCAGCGAAAGCTGGTATCCAGTGTGGTAGCTGGCATGATGAAAAATATTATAATCAGGAGTGATATATGAAGCCGCAAGATAACCATTTGCTGGAAACTATCAAAAGTATCTTTGTGCCTATCCATCCGGCGGGTTGGATGTTCATTGCCATTTTTGCCGGTGTTTCGTTGATACTTGCATTAATGTCATCATTCTTGGGATGGCTGGGGCTTATTGCCACTACCTGGTGTGTGTATTTTTTCCGCAATCCGCACCGCGTTACCCCTATTCGTGAAGGGTTGATAGTGAGCCCGGCTGATGGTGTTATCCAGAGCATAAGCAAAGTTGTGCCTCCAGCTGAACTGGAGTTAGGCGAGGGCGAGCGCACCAGAATAAGTATATTCATGAATGTGTTTAATGTACATGTGAACCGTATTCCGATAACCGGCAGTGTGAGCAAGATACATTATAAGCCAGGTATGTTCTTTAATGCCTCGCTTGATAAGGCCAGTGAAGAAAATGAACAGAACCTGATAAAATTAACTACCCCGGAAAATGTAGAAATTGGTGTAGTACAGATTGCTGGTTTAGTAGCGCGCCGCATATTGTGCGATATAAAAGACGGCCAGCCGGTAAAGACCGGGGAATGTTTCGGCATCATCCGCTTCGGCAGCCGCGTGGATATTTACCTGCCGCCGGATATCCAGCCGCTGGCGATAGAAGGGCAGCAGTCGGTTGGTGGTGAAACAATTCTGGCTGACCTCAATAACACCGAGTCAAGCCGTGTAGGCACTAAGCACTGATATGGAGCGCAACCGTCGTCGCGAAGAACGTATGAAACGCCGCTGGTTGCGCGGTGAGCAGCCTATCTCGCGCCTGTTTCCTAATATGATTACCATATCAGGAATGTGTTGTGGGCTGTCGGCAATTCGTTTTGCTATGCTTGGAAAATTTGAGATTTCTGTGGCTTTTATAATCCTTGCTGCGATAATTGACGGAATGGATGGACGCGTGGCGCGTATGCTTGGCGCGACCAGTAACTTTGGTGCCCAGCTTGATTCCTTGTCTGATTTTCTGTGCTTTGGGGTATCGCCGGTGTTGGTGTTGTACATGTGGCAGATGCAGGAAGTTAAGGGGGTAGGCTGGGCGGTGGTTCTGTTTTTTTCAGTATGTACTGCGTTACGTCTTGCGCGTTTTAATACTGCGCTTTTTGATGACAATATCCAGCCCTGGGAAAAGCAATTCTTTACCGGGATACCCTCGCCAGCTGGTGGCATATTATGCCTGCTGCCGATAATCATAAATTTACAGAGTGATGGTAATTTTAAATTGCCGGTTTCAATTACTCTTGTTCATGTGGTGGTAGTAGGAACCTTAATGGCCAGCCGCATACCGACTTTTTCCGGCAAAAATATCCGTATAAAACACGAATGGATACCGCAATTCATGATCATATGCAGCTTCCTGCTGGCATTGTTTGTTATCGAACCGTGGATGTTCATGACCGGGCTGGGCATGGTCTATATCTGTTCGATATTTTTTAGCGTGAAGAAATACAGGAAGTTAAAACAGGGCTCAGTGGTCAGAGGTCAAGGCTCAGGGGGTTAGCTGCGGCAGTTACCCATGCCTGATCTTCATAAATAAAATACTGCCAGCTAATACCATAGTGATGCCATTGGCCCAAATGATGGAGGGGCTGTCTATCATCAGCCCATAAATGAACCACAGCGTGATGCCGCTGGTTATCATCGTGTACATGCCCAGCGATAGGCTTTTGGTATTCTTCTCGCGGAATACTTTTATCGATTGGGGGATGTAGGCGGCAGTGGTAAGAACAGCGGCAATTCCACCGATAATTTCTGGATTCATTCTAACTCCTACTTGGATATATTTTACTAATGGCGGGATAATGACAATGCACTGTGTGGGTCACTGACAACCTGCGTCCAGTGTTTGCCATCAGCGCGCTGGTTCTGTTCATGTTCTATCGGGGCAGGGCATAGACCGTTTCCTTGGGCGCATTGGGCATTTTTTTCGGCAAGATGTTCGTCCTGTATAACGCGCAGTTTGGTATATTCCTTTTGCGACAGATACACAAAGCCTGCGCCTACCAGTGCGAGTCCAGCCATAGCTGCAACACCTGCCGCCACAGAAGCTCCGGCCAGTATGCCGCCTCCGGCCGCTGCGATGCCGCCGTTCATCACTGCGCCGACTAACATACTTACACCCTGGGCAAAGTATGCCAAAGAACGCAGCACCACCGATCGCGCCATAAAGCGAACCGGTAAAAGAATACCAGGTATTCTTTTTACTGAACTCTTCATCCTGCGGGGAAGTGGTATTTTTTGTATTATTATCGGCCATTTTTTTAGTTCATTTTTATAATTTATCGCCCAATCGATTGTAACCTAGGTTAACAGTCCATTCAATAGGTTAAATGTGACGGTTTTATTACATCTAACAAGAATGTAATGCTCCGTACATCTATTGGTAGTTGCCAATGATATAAATTTATGGAATATATGGGCTCTCCATATACAGCTTCGGTTGGTTTTGCCGGGGATTTATCAATGTTTTTAAGTGATAAGGGCTTAAATTTTATGAAAAATTCAAAAATTATTGCAGTAATGGCCGTAGCTTCATTACTTTCTGCCTGCGCGCAGCCAACTGGTCCGGGCAACAGGGGCGTCATCCAGGGGGGCAACTCGGTCAACAAGGCCGATGTCGGTACTATCGCCGGTGCTATCGGTGGTGGTGTAATTGGTCATAATATTGGTGGTGGCAGCGGTAAAACGGTTGCAACTATTGCCGGTACACTGCTTGGTGCTGCTATAGGCAACTCTATCGGAACCTCGTTGGATAATGCTGACATGGCGGCGTATAACGATGCTTCGCATCGCGCTCTTGAAAATGCCCCGGCCGGTCAGGCCCTGCCTTGGAAAAACCCTGAGTCAGGTAATTATGGTACCATTACACCTTCTAACTATTACACGAATGACAGCGGTCAGTATTGCCGTGAGTACAACCAGACTATTACCATTGGCGGGAAGAAACAGAGCGGTCATGGCACTGCCTGCCGTCAGCCGGATGGTACGTGGAAGATTGTTGAATAGTTGTGCTTAAGCATAATGACTGTAAATCTAAAGATGAATGAAGTATCAGAACAGAGTGTCAGCGTGCCGCAAGGCACGCTGATGGCTGGTAAGCGCGGACTTATCATGGGTGTAGCCAATGATAAGTCACTGGCTTGGGGTATAGCCCGCTACTTAAGCGCGCAGGGGGCCGATATTGGTTTTACCTATCAGGGTGAAGCTCTGGAGAAGCGTGTGCGCCCGCTTGCTGAAAGCGTTGGTTCGAAGCTTGTTCTTCCTTGCGATGTCACTGATATGGCAAGCATTGATAAATTGTTTGCTGATGTTGAGAAAGACTGGGGAAAAATTGACTTCCTGGTTCATGCGATTGCCTTTTCTGATAAGAATGAACTTAAGGGTAAATATATTGATACTTCGCTGGAAAATTTCCAGATGACCATGAATATTTCCTGCTATTCTTTTACGGCCCTTGCTAAGCGTGCGGCGGCCTTGATGAAGGATGGCGGCAGCATGGTGACGCTTACTTATTATGGCGCTGAGCGGGTGGTTCCGCACTATAATGTAATGGGTGTTGCCAAGGCCGCGCTGGAAGCCAGCGTCCGTTATCTGGCGATGGATCTTGGGCCGGACAATATACGGGTTAATGCCATTTCGGCAGGCCCGGTAAAGACTCTGGCGGCTTCAGGAATAGGAGATTTCCGCTATATACTTAAGTGGAACGAGTATAATTCCCCGCTTGGACGCAATACTACCATTGAAGATGTTGGCGGTGCTGCTCTTTACCTGCTATCCGGGTTAGGGCAGGGGACAACCGGGGAAGTTTTGCATGTCGATTCCGGGTACCATGTAGTTGGTATGAAACGTGTGGATGCGCCTGATATAAGCACAGTATAAAATCGAACATTTTATATAAAAATTTTATAATATTAAGCAATTGGTAACCTAAGCACCATATAGTATATCTCTGATTTAATTTTTAAATAAAATTAAGGAAATGTATGGCAAAAAAAGACAAAGCTAAGGACAAGGATAAAACCGAAGAAGAAGAAAAACCAGAAGCCGGTGCCGCTAAGGACGCTGGTGCTGAGGACGGTGAAAATCCCGAAGGCGGTGAGGCCGCACCCAAGAAATCAAAAAAGAAGAAAATTATTATTATAGCGGTTTTGCTGTTGGTGCTTATTGGCGGCGGTGCTGGTGCTTATTTTATGTTTTTTAAAAAAGCAGCCGATCATAAGGAGGAAGAATTTGCAACAGTTGACGAGCATGGCAACCTGATCAACAAGGCTGTATATTATACCCTGCCGCAATTTCTGGTTAACCTGAATGCTTCCGGCAAGTCCCAGGTTTTCTTAAAAACTACGGTGGTTCTGGAGGTGGCAAAAGCGACCGATGTGCCGTTTATAGAATCTAACCTGCCGCGTCTGGTGGATGGTATCAATACTTACCTGCGAGAATTGCGTTCCAGCGATCTGGCCGGTTCTGCTGGTATACAGCGTTTGCGCGAGGAGATATTGCTGCGCGTGAACAAAGCTATCGAGCCGATGAAGGTGAATGATGTGCTGTTTAAAGAAATAGTGGTGCAGTAATCTATCTGTTTATTTCTTTAGCGGGCGGGCTGCTTGTAGCGGAAGTGGCTGGAGGTAATCGGGACAATTCCGATCTCGGTACGTTAGCAACCGGTTCCGTGTTCCTCCATGGTATATTTACACCTTCCATTATTCCTTGCATTTTACCGGTTTTTGGGTCTTTGAAGGAAAGGGGAGTGTCAGGATTTTCTGCGCCTATAATTATATCAGGGGAGTCAGGTCCACGAGTTTCCATATTAGGCCCTGATTGCTTTGAATTAATTTCAACTGTTGTTACCTGATGTCCTTTTTCCCGCAGCCCTTCATCAATATCATCATTCTGGTCAAGGTGTGCAGCACCTATGAAAGCTAATTTTTTACCAGCTGGATTGGCTTGTATCACCCTATCAATATTTTTGATCATTCTCTCATTACGAAATTTCAAGTCGGCATCTGCATTTGCGTTGATCTCATCAAGATAAGCCCCCATTTTTTGTGGGTTGGAGGATTTAGCAATGAGTTGTGCAGGGGCTGCCATGTAAGGATCAGTTTTTCTCTTTAACTCTGCCTCTTCTGGGTAACGACTATCCCGCTCCATTTGCCTGCTGCGATCATCAATAAGTTCAACTCGTATTCCTAATTTTTCAGCTTCTACGACCATTCTACCAAATTCACCATCACTACGGATTTGTTCCATAGAACGTTGCTTGGAATCTGCTTCTATCATAATTACAGATAATGTGTGATCGGGACCTAATTCTCTTAATGTTTGCCTTATGGCAGCAGATATGCTTTCATCCGTATGGTTCTTATCGGTTACAATCGTAACATCGTTATTACGTATAGCGGAGGATAGGGCTGACTCTTGAACAGGTTTATCAGGTTCTGCGGGCATGATAAGGATAGCTTTCAATACATTAAAACTTATTAATATTACCTTATAAATAACCAGTTATCAAATTGAAAAATAACCACGGCATATTTGTTGCTGCGTGGTGGTTGCTATGCTATAAAATTTGCACAGGTGCTAATACGAAGTATCGCAGCTTATTGAAAAATCTGGAATATTATAATTATGGCTGAAGAGAAACCACCAACTGATGACGAAGCCGCCGCCGCGCAGTGGGCCTCTATGCTTGAGCTTGAGGATAAAAAAGCCGAGGGCGGTGCTGCTGCTGAGGCTGCGGGAGCTGATGGTGAAGCACCAAGGGTTTTAAATCAGGATGAAATAGACACACTTCTTGGGTTTGATGTAAAAAAAGATTCCGCAGGCACCAGAACGGACGGAATTTTTGCCATACTTGATAAATCAATGACAGCTTACGAAAAGCTGCCAATGATGGAAGTGGTTTTTGACCGTCTGGTGCGCCAGCTTTCGACTTCGTTGCGTAATTTTACTTCAGAAAATGTCGACGTAAGCCTTGATTCGATGGTCAGCATACGTTTTGATGACTACCTTAATTCTATTCCGCTGCCTGCTCTTTTAGTCGTATTCCGTGCTGTGGAGTGGGAAAATTTTGGCATTGTCACTGTCGACAGCTCACATATTTATTCAATGGTTGACATATTACTGGGGGGGCGGAAATCGGATCGCCCTGTTCGCATTGAAGGTCGCCCTTACACAACAATTGAACAGGATATTGTAAAGCGGATGGTCGATGTGGTGCTTGCCGATATGAGTGCTGCATTTGAGCCATTATCGCCGGTTACATTTCATTTTGAACGCTTGGAAAACAACCCGCGTTTTGCAACCATTACCCGCCCGGGAAATCCGGCTCTGCTGGTAAAATTCCGGGTCGACATGGCTGATGACCGTGGCGGTATGCTGGAAATCTTACTTCCGCATACGACACTTGAGCCGGTGCGTGATTTGCTCCTGCAAATGTTCATGGGGGAGAACTTTGGTAAGGATACAGTATGGGAAAAATATTTAGGTAAGGAGCTGCGTGGCACAAATATAGAAATTGAAGCAATTTTTGACGAAAAAATAGTAACACTTAAGGATATTATGAGCCTTAAGGTAGGCAGCACCATGCTTCTTGATTGCAGTCCGGACGATGATATCACGTTGCGTTGTGGCGGAATCCCGGTTACCAGCGGTACGCTTGGCCGGGTTCGGGATAATATAGCTATTTCCATTCATGAACCAGTCAAACAAAAAACACCGGATGTGCAGTTATGACCTACTCTATCATAAATTTATTGATTGATTTTCTGGTCGTAGGTTTATTGATGGCTAATATAAGTTACTGTTGGGTGCTGAATAAGAGAATTAAAATATTGCAGGATGGAAAAAGTGAGTTGGCAAACCTGCTGCAACATTTTGATGAGTCGACCAGGCGTGCTTCGGAGAGTATTGTTGCCCTGCAGACGGCTAGCAAAAAGATTGGTGAGAATATACAGACGCGGATTGATAAGGTGAATTATTTAATGGATGATCTTGCTTTTATGGTTGAAAAAGGGAACCGCCTGGTTGATCAGCTGGATGCAAATTTTGCGGTGAACAGGGCGCGTACCCGTGTTCTTTCCGAGGAGAGTGCCATAGAGAATAGAAATGATGTTATAAGGGAAGAAAAACCTGTAGAAAAAGCTATTATGAATCCTGGCCCTGTGCTGGAGAAGCCTTCTATTAAAGAAAAAACCTCAGCATCTCTTGAGGCTGTGCTTGACCGTGTGGTAGGACGTAGTAAAGCTGCCAACCAGAATGCGAATACTGGCAGCGTTGAGCGAAATACCGGCGGTCGGCCAAAGGCTGTGACAGCGGCCAGGTCAAAAGCAGAGCAGGAATTGCTGGACATGATTCGTGCTGGTATCAAAGGATAATTACGTGCCAAAAAAAGTTGCTATATTTCGTATCCTGCCAGCTACTATAATCACCGCTTCATTACTGCTATGTGTCAAGGTGGTGGGTATGGTTAATAACGTTGAGTCGTTGTTTATTCCCAGTGTAGAGGCGCAGCAGCCAGAAAAACCTTCTAATGTTTCTACGGAGAAGCCAGCAAATTTGCCAGATCAGGGCGCTGCTACTAAAAAGCCTGAAGAAAAAAAGCCTGATGAAAAGAAAGCAGATGACAAAAAACCTGCCGATGCTGGCTCAGAACATAAGTCTGAAGAAAAAAAAGAGAAAGAAAACCCTAACGTTTCAAAAGAGCTGGATTCAACTACTGATCATCGTTTTACAGCCGTGGAAGTTGAACTTTTACAGAGTTTGGCAAAACGTCGCGAGGAATTAGACCGCTGGGAAAATAATATCCAGATAAAAGAAGCAGCTCTTGATGCAACACAGAAGCGCATTGAGGATAAGATTACTCAGATTGAGACAATGAAAAAACAGGTGGCAATTCTTCTGGCGCAGTATAACACTCAGGAAGATGCCAAAATCCACAGCCTGGTTAAGATTTATGAGAATATGAAGCCAACGGAAGCCGCCCGTATTTTTGATGAGGTGGAGATGCCGATTCTGTTGCTGGTGATCGATGCTATGGCCGAGAAAAAAGCCGCGCCTATTCTGGCTTCCATGAACCCTAAAAAAGCCAAACAGCTTACCGTTGAGTTGGCCAATGAGCGTAAAATAAATACTAAAATTACCTCTGGAATAGAATCGCAACTTGATCAATCTGCGGCTGCTGGTGATGCCGGGTCGGCAGCACCTACGCCAGCGTCTACTCCTACGCCGGCACCTACGCCTACGCCGGAACCCGCTCCTGCTACTCCTTCTTCTGCGCAAGAGCCGGCAAAACCTGCTACGCCGGAAGCAACAACTCCTGCACCTTCAACACCACCAGCCGAAACAACTCCACCGAAACCAGCACAATAATATTATGAGTACAAAAACTATGCAGACTAGAAATAATCACCGTTTTACCGCAACCATTTTCCGGGAGTATGATATTCGTGGAATAGTGGGGCAGACATTGTTTGCAGAGGACGCCTATTACATAGCCCGTGCATTCGCCAGCAAAGCAGTGCAGGCACAGAAAGATGGGGTTATTTGCGTGGGGCGCGATGGCAGGTTAAGTTCGCCGGAGATGCACTCTGCTGTTTGCCGGGGAATTGTTGATAGCGGGCTTGATGTCCTTGATATTGGCATGGGGCCAACGCCGATGCTCTATTATGCAGCCTATAGCAGAAAAGCTGTTGGTGGTATTATGATTACCGGTTCGCATAACCCACCTGACCATAATGGGTTTAAGTTTGTCCTGCAAAACAAGGCATTTTATGGGGCGCAGATTGCTGAACTCAAAACTCTTGTTGAAAATAATAATTTAGCAGATGGTGCCGGTAAAATTGAACAATATGATATGCGCGAAACTTACCTGAAGGCACTGCTTGCAGCATATGATGGTACGCGGGAGCTTAAAGTTGGCTGGGATGCCGGTAATGGGGCGACTGGTGAAATAATGGCAGCCATTTGTTCACGCCTTGCCGGTAAACATATTGCTCTCAACCCGGTGATTGATGGTACTTTTCCTGTCCATCACCCGGATCCAACCGTGCCTGAAAACCTGGAGCAGATTATAGATACTGTCCGTGAGCAGAAACTTGATGTTGGTATTGCCTTTGATGGCGATGGCGACAGGCTGGGGGTAGTTGATGATGAAGGGGAAATACTCTGGGGTGACCAGTTGCTGATGCTCTATGCTGCGGATATTCTCCGTGAAAGGCCGGGCGCAACCATTATTGCTGATGTCAAGGCAAGTGGTGCTTTATTTGAAGAAATCAGCCGTCTTGGCGGTGTACCAATGATGTGGAAAACCGGACATTCCCTGATTAAATCCAAAATGGCGGAGACTGGGTCACCACTGGCTGGTGAAATGAGCGGGCACCTGTTCTTTGCCGATAAATATTACGGTTTTGACGATGCTTTATATGCTGCCATGCGCTTGCTTGGGTTGCTTTCGCGCAGCAATAAGAAGCTATCTGATTTGCGTAAAAGCTTGCCAAAACGTATTAATACCCCGGAAATACGCTTTAACTGTGATGATTTGCGTAAATTTGCAGTGATTGAAGAGGTTAAACGCCGCTTGCAGAAAGCTGGTGCTGATTTCAGTGATGTGGATGGGGTGCGGGTTAACAGCAAGGATGGCTGGTGGTTACTGCGCGCTTCCAATACACAGGCGATGCTGGTTGCCCGCTGTGAGGCCAGGGATGTACAAGGTCTGGCTCGGTTGAAACAGGACTTGCAGGAGCAACTTACTTTAAGTAACGTTGCACTCCCCAATTAAATCTCGCAGGGGATTTATTCCCCGCCCCTTGGGGCGGGATTGGAGGAGCGAAGCGACGACTAGCGCCATTGAGGCGCGCAGCCTGCGTGGCGCTTGAACGCAATACCTCGCCCCTTGGGGCGAGGAAGTTTATTTATTACATCGGAGCGTAGCGCAGCCCGGTAGCGCATCAGTCTGGGGGACTGGGGGTCGCAGGTTCAAATCCTGTCGTTCCGACCATTTAAAAAAGGGCTTTTTGCCATTTTTTAAATGCTAGAACATTATAGGCGACTAACTTTATATTGACCTATCCTATTTATCTCCTCCCCCCTTGCGGGGGAGGAAGGTTTTTCATGGATTTGCTGTAAGCAAACCATAGAAAAACCAGGTGGGGGGTATGGTTTTGTCTTTACCCCCCTCCCTAACCCTCCCCCGCAAGGGGGGAGGGAATAATTATGACATAATAAAGTTAATCTACTATAGATATTGCCTGCGAAGCAGGTTCACTATTTTTCAGGAAGAAAAATTGGACGGCGCAGCAAAGCGAGCCGCCGCTTGACGGTGAATGGCAAGCAGGCCATTCATCAAATCCTGTCGTTCCGACCACCCTTCGCCCTGCGGGCTTCGGATTGGCGAAGTTATATCCACACTTATCCGACTTTAGTGCTGCCCAGTGTAGTGCGGAACAGTTTTAGTCGGATCAGGAATTTATCCAGTATCTTTTCAACTATTTTATACTGGGCGGAGATATGTTCGATATCTATGTCGGGTGGGATTATGGCGGGGGCGGTAAGGTCGGCAAAGCCGGTTCCGGCGTAGCGGGCAAAAGGGAACCCGGATTTTTTTTCGGCTTCCATTACGGTTGTTACCAGGCAGGAAGCCACGATACGCGGGAACAGCACGGTATAGGCCAGTGTTTTATCTTCCTTGCTTTCTTCGCTATGGGGAGCATCTTTCAGTTCACGGTGAACATGGTTCACCACATCTATATACCTGTCAAGACCTGCAAGGATATTATCCTTGTTCAATTCAAAAATTTCTGCCCATAATTCCGGGTTGGAAGCGGTAAGGCGGAGGAAAGTTTTGTATATAGGTTTATCATCGGTCTGTTCAAAATATTCTTCCAGCGGTATCTCCAGGCAGAAGGCAATAAGTTGCGGCAGGTGCGACATATAGGCGTAGATAAGGTCATGTATCTCAGCTGGCATACCTTCGAGATGTGCACCCATACCACCCCAGAAATTGGTTATTTTCTCCAGTAATTCATCAGCCGGAGGTTCTTTGGGGGTAATGATGATGCGCTTTTTGTCGAAAAGGTCAGCGCGGCCAGCGCGCACTCCGGTTTGTTCGCTGCCGGCGATAGGGTGGGTAGGAATAAATATAACGCCTTCCGGTAAATGTTCAGATATAGCCTCTATTGCCGGGCGTTTGACTGAGGCAACATCCATAATTATAGCGCCGTTTTTAAGATGTGGTGAAATTTCTTCAGCAATATCGGCAATGGTTGCCGGCGGGGTTGCGATTATCACTAAATCACTACCTGCTACTGCTGTCGCAAAATCAGAGTCAGCAATATCAATGAACTTATCTTTAATGGCAAAGGCCAGTGATATTTCATTCTGGTCGCAACCAACTATGGTTTCTGCCAGCCTCTTTTCATGGGCGGCGCGGGCGATGGAGCTGCCGATGAGCCCCAGGCCAATAATTGTTATACGGTTTAAGGTCTTACCGCTCATTTAAGAAACTCAGTTAGTCGGCTAACTATTGCCTTATTATCTTCTTCCAGGCCAATGGTGATGCGCAGACAATCGGGCAGGCCGTAATTGGCAACTTCACGTACTATAAGCCCATGTTCCATAAGGTAAGCGGCGGCGGCAGAGGCTGGTTTGTTTTTGGGAAACTCGACCAGAATAAAATTACCGATGCTGGGGTAAACTTTTAGCCCAAGTTTTATAATTGCTGCAGCAAGCCAATCCCGCCATTTGGTATTGAATTTTTTTGAATCAGCTATGAACTCTACATCTTTCACCGCAGCGATACCGGCCATGATGGTAGGGGTGGTGACGTTGAAGGGGCCGCGGATGCGGTTTATTACGTCAATGATATGTGTAGGGGCGAACATCCAGCCGAGGCGCAGTGATGACAGGCCGTATATCTTGGAGAAGGTACGGAGCATAACAGTATTCTGTGTGGCTCGCACCAGCTCGCTGCCGTCGGTGTAATCGCTGGCGGTGGCGTATTCGCAGTAGGCATCGTCAATGGCGAGTATCACATTTTCCGGTAAGCCATCACGCAGGCGTTTCATTTCGGCGGCGGAAATATAGGTTCCGGTCGGGTTGTTGGGGTTAGCGATGAACAGTATTTTTGTTTTTGGTGTTACGGCCTTAAGCAGTGCATCAACATCGGTGGTCAGGTTTTTTTCCGGGGCAGATACCACAGTTGCGCCGACACTCTGCGCATATATTTTATACATCAGGAAGCCATGCTCGCTGATAAGAACTTCATCACCGGCAGAAACATAAGCATGCACCAGCAGGCCGATTAGTTCATCAGAACCAGCACCGCACACAATATTTTCGGCAGGGATATTATAAACACTACCAATGGCTTCGCGCAGTTTTATAGCTGAACCATCGGGGTAGCGGTGCAGGCTGTCGGCGGCTTCCTTATAAGCGGCGGTGGCGGCCGGGCTTGGCCCCAGCGGAGTTTCATTGGAAGAAAGTTTTACTACCTTCACACCCGGCCTGGCCGTGGACTTGCCGCCCACATAAGGAGCGATATCTAAAATACTTGGATGCGGTTTCGGTAACATAAATATCTCGGTTTCAGCTATTTGAGGAATTAGCGATGGTCATAGGTGTTGCGTAAGCGCCCAGGAAGTAGGTTTTTAGGACAGATGTTCCCAGACCGGAAAGCAATGCCGTAAAATCTTCGTGTTCAGGTGTAATGAAACCTTTTATTTCGACCAGATGGTGGCGGCTGGCAGGGCTTAGGGTTGCTATATTTATCCATGCTACGTCAAGTTTTGCGCTAACAAAGGCGGTTTGCAGGCGGTGCTGGCTGACATTGGCGTCAGCTTCTATAACTACCAGCGACATATCATCACCGGATGGTTCAGGAATCAGTTTTGCAAGGGCAAGGGCCGAGGGAATTGCCTTTCCCGGAACATCGGTATAAACAAACGGTACGTGGGCAAATATTTTAGGAACATTGTCGCCATGTTGTAATAATACCGTCCACCAGTTGCTGGTGTCGGCACTGCGGAGAAATGGTACAATGCCGACAGTTGCTTTACCATCCATTACGTCACCAACAATACGGTTTATGTGCGGCTGCTTGATAATTGGTGCATTGGAACCAAAATACTCACGTGCCAGCCAGTATATATTATTTTCCTTTTCGTTAGAAAAAACTGAAAGTATCAGTGGGGATTCAACACCTGTCGAGGCGCCAATTATGGTGCGCCAGATGGAAGCTGCTGAACTGGTAGGAAAATCGGTGGGGCGTAATTTATCAACGATCCTCCGGATCATCTTAGCTTCCCTTCCAGAGCGGATAGGGCAAGGAATGGCAGAGGTCTTTTCTTTCAGGGCGCCTACCTGTTTTACTACTTCAATCCTCTCAACAAGCAACTTTATGATTTTGTCGTCAATTTCATCAATCTGGTTGCGAAAGGCGGCAAGCTCCGTATTATTGTCAGTATCGCCGGTTTTTTTATTGTCGTTCATAAATATAAGGTTCTGTTGAGATAATTTTTATAATACAGGCGATAACTTAAGTAAAGGCGTGGAGCAAGCAAAATAAATTATTATGACTAAATCAACATTCGGAGCCAGCTATAAAGAAGTGGATATTGGGGAGATAGTCCACATCGCCCAGTCGCAGCCGCTTATGCTCGAATGTGGGGTGGCGGTTTCCAATATACCAATGGCTTACCAGACATATGGGAAATTAAACGCTGAAAAAAACAATGTGATACTTGTTTGCCATGCACTTACTGGCGACCAGTATCTTTGCGGCATACATCCGGTTACTGGTAAGCCGGGCTGGTGGGACAGGATGGTGGGGCCGGGTAAGCCGATTGATACTGATAGGTTTTTTGTAATCTGTTCTAATATAATTGGTGGTTGCATGGGGTCGTTTGGCCCGAAGGAAACCAATCCCGATACCGGAAAACCGTATGGCCTTGCTTTTCCATTCATCACTATCGCTGATATGGTAAAAGCGCAGGCAATGCTGCTTGACCAGCTGGGCATTGGTAAAATATTTTGTATAGTTGGCGGGTCAATGGGTGGGATGCAGGTGCTGGAGTGGGCAATCCGTTTTCCTGAACGTATTTTTGCTGCTGTACCGATTGCTACTTCCACCCGCCAGTCGGCGCAGAATATTGCTTTCCATGAAATCGGCAGGCAGGCGATTATGGCCGATCCTGACTGGTGTGAGGGTAATTATAACGCTCTGCGCAAATACCCGGCGAAAGGTTTGGCGGTAGCGCGTATGGCTGCGCATGTCACCTATCTGTCGGAAAGTATGCTTCAGGAAAAATTCGGGCGTAATCTGCAAAATGGTGAAGATTTTACCTATGGTTTCGGCGCAGATTTCCGGGTGGAAAGTTACCTCCGCCATCAGGGGGAGAGTTTTGTAGAGCGTTTTGATGCTAACTCTTATTTATACCTGACCCGTGCTGCCAGCTATTATGATTTAACACGCGGTGGGCAGCGCAAATTAACCGAGGTTTTTGCCGGAAACAAGATTCGTTTTTGTGTCGTATCTTTTAGTAGCGATTGGCTTTATTCATCGGTGGAAAGTCGTAATCTGGTCCGTGCGCTTAATGCCGTTGCTGCCAATGTCAGCTTTACCGAAATTAACAGCGACAAGGGCCATGATTCCTTCCTGCTCGAACTGCCGGAATTTGATAATGTGGTGCGTGGCTTTATCAATGGTTCTGCACAGTTGCATGGTGTTGATGATCATGTATGAGGGGTGTTTTATGACAGCATCTAAAATTATTACTATTGCTAGTGCCATTTGTGGTATGCTGGGCACATTATTGATCTATTTTTTTGGAGTACCTAAACAAATAGATACAGGAGGTGCCATATATATTGTCACTCCAAATAAAGATGAGAATGAACAGAAGAAAATTGCAAAATATAAAAAATTTGGAAATGTAGGATTGTTTTTAATTGGTATTAGTTTTTTACTTCAAGCCATTTCAGTATTCTTATAAAGCAGGTAGCATGACTATTAACCTCCGTCCCGACCTGCGTGCCATTGCCGAGATGATAGCTCCATCTTCAACCCTGCTTGATGTTGGTTGCGGCGAGGGTGATCTGTTGCTTTACCTGCAAAAGGAAAAGCAGGTTTCCGGGCGGGGTATAGAGATTTCGCAAAGTGGGGTTAATCATTGTATTGCCAAAGGGCTTTCGGTTATCCAGGGTGATGCTGATATTGATCTGGCCTACTATCCTGACAAGGCCTACGATTACGTGGTGTTAAGTCAAACGCTGCAAACTCTGCGTGAGCCCAAGGAAGTATTGAAACATTTAGTCCGTATAGCGAACCATGCCATCGTTTCTGTTCCTAATTTCGGGCACTGGAAGAACAGGCTATATTTACTGGTCAATGGCCGGATGCCAGTGACTAATGCCTTAAGCTACCAGTGGTATGATACGCCAAATATTCATTTCTGCACTATAACCGATTTTACGAGATTATGTAGCAGTCTGAACCTGAAAATAGAAAAAAGCCTGTATATTACCGAGTCTGGGGCAGCTTCCAGCCTTACTGGCCACAGCCTTTTTGCCAATTTTTTTGGGCAGAATGGTATTTTTATGGTTACCGGGTAGTTTTAAGCGTTTGCTAGGTGCCGCCTAATAATAGTTATATAAATCAATATTTTGCACTATACGCCAGACTTATCTGAATATTTGTAAGTATAATTTTTACTTTTATTTTCAATCTTTTATTAACTTAAGCTGGTTATACTTTGATACTTAAGTGTAACGATATTCAAACGAAAAGATATGTTTGGTTATTTCAGGTTATTTTCTCTTATCAGTTTAATTATAGTCATCGCTCTTGCCGGTGGTGCCGGGATCATGTTGCGTGGTGTGGCGGTAGATGGTTTAAAGCAACAGACATTTGCGGATAATGTCAGTATTGCCGAAAGCTATATCGAGCTGGTGTGGAAGGGGAACAGTAATGCTGTTGCCATATTCAAGAATAACATATCGGAAAAAGATAAAGCCGATCCGAATGCCATGAAACTGGTGCAGGATTTTGGTAAATATACAGTGCAGTATTTCAAAGCAATGCCATTGCTCAGAGTTAATATCTATAACTCGGTAGGTTCTTTGCTTCTTACCAGCAATGTAAATTCTGGTGATACTATAATCGGGCGTGATATTTCCCCTGATTCGGCCCTTGTACAAGGAAAGCTCCGTAGTACGGATATAACCAGCCAGATAGTAAAAAATGTAAAATTGCAAAACGGTGGTGATGGAACTGTATTGCAAACTATTGTTCCGGTTGTAATTGAAGGTAAAGATGGCGGCGCTCCATCTTCAGAAGGAATGATAGAGTTAATTACGGATTTGACTACTCCTATTGGGAGCCTGGAGCATACCCAGATACTATATACTTCATGTATAATTGGGTTTTTTGTCCTGTTTATTGTAATTTTATCGGTAATGGCAAAAAAAGCGGAAGCAATCATTGCCAAACAACATGAGACTAATATTGAACTTTCTGCTGAGGTTTCCATGGCACAATCGGAAAACCGTGATAAATCGCAATTCCTTGCCAATGTCAGCCATGAGCTGCGAACTCCGCTTAATGCAATTATTGGTTTTTCTGAGATTATAAAAAACAGTTCCGTCAAGGAGATGGAAGAGCAGAAATTTGAAGGATATATAAGTGATATACATTCTTCCGGGGTTCATCTGCTTAGCTTAATTAATGATATTCTGGATTACTCGAAGGCGGAGGCTGGTAAGCTTGAGCTGGAGGTGGCGGAAGCCAACCTTAATAAACTGGTGCATAACTGTGTAAGGCTGGTTACGCCCCGTGCCGAATCGGCACAAGTTGCATTGGTGGAAGCTTTGCCAAAGGAAACTCTGAATATTGTAACCGATAGCAAAAAATTCAAACAGATTCTGCTGAATCTGTTATCAAACGCGATAAAATTTACTCCTGCCGGTGGAGAGGTGCGAATAACCGCCTGGTCGGCTATTCATGATGATACTTATATGTTTGAGGTAAAAGACAGCGGTATTGGTATTGCCCCTAAGGATATTTCACGGGCAATGGCGCCGTTTGGTCAGGTTGACAGCGCCCTCAGCCGTAAATATGAAGGTACTGGGTTGGGGCTGCCACTAACCAAGAAGTTTGTCGAATTAATGGGTGGCAAGTTCGAAATTGAAAGTGAAGTTGGGGTAGGGACTACTATTAGATTCTCTGTCCCGCGTGAAATCAAACCCAACAAAGAAGTTGTAGTCAAGAATGCAGAGTAGATTTTTGTAAGCAACTTTACTATAATGCGCTCATGAAAAAGCTTAATATACTCGATATCATTGCCAGAAAAAATGCTGAGCCAGTGGTTGTGCTTACGGCCTACACCACTCCGCAAGCCAAATTCCTTGATCCGCATGTTGATATATTGCTGGTGGGTGATTCGCTGGGCATGCTGCTTTACGGCATGGAGAATACTCTTGGTGTTACGCTGGACATGATGATAGCGCATGGCAGGGCAGTCGTCCGTGGCTCAACCAAAGCACTGGTTGTGGTGGATTTACCATTTGGCAGCTATCAGGCTTCTAAAGAACAGGCTTTCACAACGGCGGCTAAGGTCATTTCAGAGACTGGCTGTAATGCGGTAAAGCTCGAAGGTGGGCAGGAGATGGCCGAAACCATAGATTTCCTGACCGAGCGCGGCATACCGGTTATGGGGCATGTCGGCCTGAAGCCGCAAAGCGTGAATGCTATGGGTGGTTACCGTACTCAGGGTAAAACTGAAATAGAGGCGGAAATAATAATCGCCGATGCCAGGGCGGTGGAACAGGCTGGGGCTTTTGCCATTGTGGTTGAAGGCGTGGTTGAGGAAGTGGCCAAAAAACTTACTGAGAGTGTTAAGGTTCCAACTATCGGCATAGGCGCATCGGCGGCTTGTGACGGGCAGGTGCTGGTTACCGAGGATATGCTGGGCTTAAGCGGCGGCTATATACCGCGTTTTGTAAAGAGCTACGCCAAACTTTCCACGGAAATAGAAACCGCGGTTAAAAAATACGCCGAAGAAGTAAAAGCCCGCAAATTCCCCAGTGCTGAATATCTCTACGCCGCTAAGAAGGATTGATTTAGTTCACTTCCATTCCAGCCTATCAAAACTGCTACAGGCATCGCAATGCAGTTTCCAGATAGCCTGTTTGTGGCCGCAGGTTGCGCAGTGCCATATCCCATCATTGATATCGCCTTTAAGTTTTGCGCGTAACTTTGCCTGGCGTTCGGCCGGTTCTGCACCGCTTATTATCCTTAGCGTATCTTCAAGGAGAGCTGACGGGTTTTTCTTAAAGGCAGCGGTAACAAGGCGTACCGCCTTTCCTGCCAGGTCATTTTTACTATAGGCAATCGCCGCAAAAGCTACCGCCGGAGCAAAATTTGGCAGTACCGCTATTACGCTTTTAGCAATTGATAAGGCTTCTTCATCGCGGTTTTCTTCTAAAAGCAACTGCCCGTAAGTTAATTGCACTAAAGCTTTTATACGTTTACGTTCCCTGCGCGGCAGATTGCTGTTGCTGATATTGGCCAGTGCTTCGTTCCACTGGCGCATACGTACCTGTAAACTTATGACGGCAAGGGCGGAAGCATTGTCTTTAGGGCTGATAGAGCGGGCTTTTTGTGCCATTTGCAGGGCTTTGGGCAGGTTATCCTGTCTGCTGGCGTTATCACTTAAAGAACGTGCTGCCAGATACTCAGTTTCTTTGTGTTCGAGCAACTGTTCCAACAATATCTGGGTTTTTGTTTCCTCACCGCGGTTCTTGGCGATTTGCGCTGAAAGCAACAAGGTAAGCGGTGTTTTGCCGATAAGTCTTTCAACCTTGTTTACATGTTTTTCGGCATCATCAACATTTGAGGAAGCGAGGGCGGCAATGCTATAGGTAAGTTCTGAGATACCTGATTTTAGCTGATTCACATGGCGGCGCTTGAAGAATTCCGATGGCGCTGATATCAGTCGTCTTACCAGCAGAGTTATAATTATGATCAATATAGCCAGAAATACCGCTGCAAAGATTATGAAGGCAACGCTGGTATCTATCTGGTAGCCGAGCCAGAGCATCGTAACGCTTCCCGGGTTATCGACTATAAGCGCAGCCGGGAAGCTGATGCAGGCAATAAATATCAAAAATAAAAGTATGTTTATCATATTTATGATGCCGGGTCGGTTTGGGTTAGCTGCACCTGCAGGAGATCAAGTTTTTCCTGGGTGTCTAGATATTTTTTGGCAGAATTTGCCCATTCCTTGAATATTTCCTGGTTGTCAGTAGAAAGTGTGTCCAGTTCTTTTATTGCACCACGCAGGTCATTATCATTCAGTCTGGATTCTGTCCGTGCCATTACTGCTTCATCGTCATCACCGGACTGTTCCCCGGTTTTTCTTATTATGATAAATTTATATATTGTCTTTTGTAAAAAGCCATCGGCCTTGCTGATTATCGCTTCCCTGATCAGTGCAGGAAATTTTGCCTTTAGCTGGGCCTGAGTTAGCACGCCACTTTTAGCACCATCTTCAAGGAAGTTCAAAATGTCGTTTATGGAATCCTTGCTGGCGGTTGTTTTGCGCAGTTGGCTTAATTCTGTTTCATATGGTTTGCCGTTTTTTATCTTGTCTTTCAATTCTTCGAACATAACCACGGTTGCAACTATGGCATTGGCTTTGTTTTTGATGGAAGAATTCTGCTCATTGAATTTACTGGTAAGTTCAGCCACTGTTTTTTCATGTTCTTCCTGTAGCGACTTTAATTTTTCTTCAAGTTCGCTGACCCGCTGGTCGTTATTGTCAGGAGTTTGCGCTGTATCAGCTACCTGTGGTGGGGCAGGTTGCTGTTCTGCAGTTACAGTTGTATTTTGAGGTAGAGCTTGCTCGTTATCTTTGGCAGGTGGTAATGGTTCTGCGATTTTTTCCGTACTGGCTTGCTGTTGTGGGGAAAACATCAGGCGTGGCAGCACCAGACCAAACATGACTATGAATATTAGCAACCCAACTATCAAAAAACTAAAATATCCGAACCGTTCCGAACTTTTCGGTTTTTCGCTGCTATCGATATTTTTTTCTTCGTTTGGTTCTGACATGTATCTGCCACCCATTAAATTTTGTAGGCATTATCTATGGAAGCAACCATAGATGCAAGAGTTGGCTTATCGGAGCTATGGGTTTTTTGCCAGAGTTCGGGTTTTATAGCATTTTCAACAGACTCGCTGAGGCAAAAGGCGTCAATTTTCTGTAAATTCTGGGTAACCCCGGCTTTTTCGGCAAGTGCTAGGAATATCTGGGCGGTGCGGGTAGAAAAGAAGGTGAAGGCATTTATCTGTCCCCGTTTTAATTGTTCCACCAGCGTATCGGAAAGTGTTTCCGTGGCGATGGCTTGGTAAACGGCTATCCTGTCCACCTGCATTCCGCGCGTAGCTAAGGATTCACCGAGGTCGGTGCTGATATCTTCCCCGGAAATATAGAGGAAGCGTGCATCCTCATCATAACAATCGAGTATATAATCTATCATATGTTCGCTGCTTTCACCGGTTACACTTACCCGGTCAAAACCAAGCTGGGTTGCGATATTGGCGGTAGCCTCACCAACACAAAGCAGGAACATGTCGCGGATATCGGTAAGCAGGGCGAGGGCCTGCACCCCGTGCTTGCTGGTTATTAGCACCGCGTCCGGGTCGGTAAGCAGCGCATGCTCCACATTCAGGCGCAGGTCATGGCGCAGGAATATTTCGGTGAGCGGTTCATGGATAACACGGTAGCCACGTTCCAGCAGCTCATCGCGCAGGATAATTTCATCACCGAGTGGTCGGGTTATGACTATGGTTCTGTCAGCCATTTTTATAATGGTACCGCGCTGATGATCACCTGCGCCTGCGCGTAGGGGTATTCATCGGAGAGCGAGAGGAATACTTGCGGTTTCATACCGGCGGGCATTATTTCTTGTAATCGTTTAAAAGCCTTGCCAGTGATGCGCACACCGGGCATACCGCTTACGCTGTGCACCACTTCGATATCGAGCCAAGATACGGCGTTGCCCCGCCCACTGTTCATCGCTTTCATACATGCTTCCTTAGCCGCGAAGCGTTTGGCATAGCTGGAGGCTACTGCGTGGATATCATCGGGTCCTTTATGGGCATATTTCTGTTCGGCTTCAGTGAATACACGCTGCTCAAAACGTTTGCCAAAGCGCAGTAAGGAAAGCTCAATACGGCGGATATCAACCAGGTCACTACCCATTCCTACGATCATATAAGACAAATTTCCTTATTTTTTAGTGATTTTTATGCCTTTTTCTGTTGCTAAACAAGCTAAATCATGTACAATTAACCTACAAATTGGCAATAGCCACGGCAGCCCTCGAATTTTGAAAAAAGTTTGGGGGCTGAGTAATTTATAGCACTAATATAGCACTAATTTTCTCAATTTTTCTTTTATATTTTCCATCTCATTTGATGGCATACTACCCATTTTGTCTCTCAGGCGTTTTGCATCCATAATTCTTATTTGAGAAAGCATTAAAGACTGGTCACGTCCCATAAAATGTATTTTATGATAGAACGTGCTATCCTTTATTTTTGTACTTAGCGGAATACCAATAAATATATTGTGGTTGAATTTTCTGACTACCAATACTGGTCGGGTAAAGTTTTCACCCTTGCCGTCTTGTTCATCGCCGATATTGGTACCAATGCTGCACCACCAAACGTCACGTTCTTTAAACATAGGGCGGATTTTTATATCGTCCGCTTTCTTTTTTTTCACATTCCAGCTATCAAAATCTTTTTCCACAGATATACCTTAGAATTACGCTATCTCCACTGCCTCGCCGGTGCGTGGTGCCAGCGCACCGAGTTTATACACCGTTTCACCGGCGTTTTCGAATAGTTGCATGATTTTATCCGCTGACTCTTTTTCCACGATCACCACCATGCCGATGCCGCAATTAAAGGTACGCAGGAAATCATGCTGCGGCACGTTGCCAGCCTTTTTAAGCCAGTTAAATACTTCCGGCATTTCCCATGCTTTGCTATCGAGCTTTGCGCATAATGAATCTGGTAAAACACGCGGCAGGTTTTCCGGCAGTCCGCCGCCGGTGATATGGGCAAAACCCTTTACCTCATCCGGGAATGCGCGTATTGCTGCGAGGCAATTCTTTACATAAATTTTAGTAGGAACCAGTAGGGCCTCTGCAATCGTCTGCCCAGTTGCAAACGGCGCTGGCGAATTAAATTTCAGGTTATTTTTTTCGAGGATAAAGCGCACCAGCGAGAAACCATTGGAATGTACGCCACTGGAAGCAAGGCCAAGAACAATATCACCAGACTTCAGAGTTTTTAATGGCAGAACATTGGCGCGTTCCACTGCGCCAACGGTAAACCCGGCGAGGTCATATTCATCGTCCTTATACATGCTCGGCATTTCCGCTGTCTCACCGCCAATGAGCGCACAGCCGGCCTGTTTGCAGCCTTCGGCTATGCCTTTTATCACCTGTTCGGCAACATCCACCGCCAGTTTTCCGGCAGCAAAATA
>CAZUXB010000002.1:25444-98851 GCA_964624555.1 uncultured Rickettsiales bacterium
AAGGAAGAAGAGGGGTTCGGCGCCCTGCACAATAAGGTCGTTTACGCACATGGCAACAAGGTCGATGCCGATGGTGTCATGTTTGCCCGCTGCCTGTGCTATTTTCAGTTTTGTTCCAACACCATCGGTAGAGGAAACTAACAGTGGGTCGATATAGCCAGCTTTTTTAACATCGAACATGGCACCGAATCCGCCGAGGTCATCCACAGAGCCTAAGCGTCTGGTGGCTTTGGCCAGAGGTTTTATTCTTTTTACCAGCTCATTCCCGGCATCGATATCGACACCGGCCTGTTTGTAACTTGTTTCAGTTGCTTTCATGGTCATATTATTTTCTGCTTCTGTCTTGCCATATATTTGTATAATTATATTATATAACCCGTTATGAATACTTAAGCTAACTATCTCATTCAAGCCAATAGTTATGAAAATATTATATATATTAATAATATTGTTGCTGTTTCCGGTGCAGGTTTGGGCTGGGGAAGCTATTGTTAACAGTGAGGTAGAGGTCGATGTAACTGGCAAAGACGCTGCCGATGCCAGGGCGCAGGCCATGGACAAGGGGGCGGCCGATGCCCTTACTGACCTCCTTAATAAGCTTGCTCAGGCGGGGCAGGCGCAGGACATAATGGCGACCATGGACAGCCGCAAGATAGGCAAAATGGTCAAAGGAACGGAAGTTCTTGACGAAAAGATCAGCGGTAACCGCTATCACGCCCAACTTATGATAAGTTTTGATGGTGATGAACTATCCAACCTTATCGCTAAAGCCGGGGAGCAGGGGATAGATGACAGGGGAGGGAATGTTAACTCTTTCCTTATAATCCCCGCCTATCAGGAAGGAAACCAGCCACAGATTCTGTTATGGGAAGAGTCGAATCCGTGGAGGATGGTGTGGAAGAATGTTGGCCTGGAAAATACCCTTGGCGATGTCATAGTGCCTTATGGCGATGCCAAGGATAACACGGCTATAGATGCTAATTCCATCGCTACTGCTACCTATGCTTCGCTGGTACCACTCACAATCCGTTATGGGGTAACGGATATTGTTATCGTTCAGGCAAAATTTGTTCAGCAGCCGGATCTGATGCTTTCAGTGGTTAAACGGCGTATCTCGCGTGGTCATAACGAGGTAAATCTTTTAAGTTACCGTGCTGACCCGCAGGAAACCCGCGACCTGCTGCTGGCCCGTGCTGCCCGTGATATCATTTCCGGTCTGCAGCATAAAAAAAGCGAGGAATTATCCACCACCCAGTCGGTACGTGGCGGCGAGCGCAACAAAATGATGATGCTGGCGAGTATCTCGTCTCTTTCATCATGGACTGAGCTTAGGAAAAAGCTAACTTCTTTACCGATGGTTGACCGTATTGAACTTCTTGCTATTTCTGCTAAACAGGTTGATATAATTCTGCATTATCGTGGTTCGCCGGAATCATTATCGCGCGCTATTATTACCAACAATATAAGGCTTATTAAAAACAAAGATTACTGGGTGGTGTCACGTGACTAAGAAAAATGTGCAAAAACTTCCTACCGGGAAAACAGTATTGTTCTGGCTGGGTATCGGCATATTGTTTTTTGTATTCGTATATCTCATACGCGGGATTTTACTGCCTTTTGTTCTGGGGGCGCTGATTGCTTATTTTCTGGATCCGGCTGCTGATAAGTTAGAGAAAATTGGTGTCCGCCGTTCCTTTGCCACTGCCACTATTACCCTTACGTTTTTTACCATATTGGTTATTATTTCTCTGGCAATAGTACCTACCATAGCCAGCCAGCTTTCAGGATTATTGGTTGACCTGCCAAATTATTTCAACGAGGTGGAAATAAAATACGAAAAGCAGATATCGGGATGGCTGGGGAGCCTGCCGCATAACTATGTGGATAGCATTAAGACTTCTGCTGCTGGTTTTTCCAGTGTTATGATAAAATTTGTCGGTGATATGGCGGCTGGAATATTCCAGTCGGGAATGGCGATAATCAACCTGCTGTCATTGATACTTATCACCCCGGTAGTGGCATTTTACCTGTTGCGGGATTGGGATATTATAACTGACCGTTTTCATGCGCTTCTTCCGCGCAAGCATGAGAAGGTTATACGCGAACAGCTTGCCATAATTGACACTACTTTGGCTGGTTTTATCCGCGGACAGATAAATGTCTGTATCTTCCTTGCGGTATTTTACGCTGTCGGACTTTCCATAGTTGGCCTTAAATTTGGTATTTTGATAGGTATCGCCACTGGCGTACTGGTGATTTTGCCATATGTAGGCCTTATATTTAGTATGCTGGTTGGGTTGACCGTGGCATTTTTCCAGTATGGTTCATGGGATGGGGTGTTGCCGGTTCTCATGGTGTTTGTGATTGGGCCGGTGCTGGAGGGTAACTTCGTAACTCCTAAATTGGTTGGTGAAAAAGTTGGGTTGCATCCGGCATGGATAATTTTTGGCTTGCTTGCTGGCGGTTCACTGTTTGGCTTTGTTGGGGTTCTGATAGCAGTTCCGGTGACTGCGGTTATCGGTGTTCTTATCCGTTTTGCCATCTCCGGTTACCTGCACAGCAGTTATTACCATGGTGACCTGCCACCGCTATAGAAATCATCATGGCGCAACTACCATTACCGCTTACTCTCCCCGAGCTGTTTTCCGAGGATAATTTTTTTGTCTCCGACTGTAATGGTGAAGCCTACAACACAGTGCTGGGTAATTGGCAAAATCACGCACTCTATCTGTACGGTGAAAAGTCCTCTGGAAAAAGCCATCTGGCCCACATCTGGCAAAAACGTATGGGTGCAGCAGTTATGTCCAGCAACAACATAGATATACAGTCTGTAAATGGGAATTGCCTGGTCGAGGATATCGAAAATTGCACAGACGAACAGTCATTGTTCCATCTCTACAACCACTGCAAAGAGATAAAAGCGAAACTGCTCATGACCTCATCTGTTCTGCCCGGCAACTTGCCTTTTAAACTACCTGATCTTACTTCGCGCCTGCGTTCCTGCCAGCTTGTGACATTATACCCACCTGACGATATTCTTATAGCCAGTGTTATACGCAAACAATTCTCCGACCGGCAGTTACTGGTTGATGATGAAGTAGTTTCTTATGTCAGTGCCCGCTGCGAACGTACGCTGGAAGGGGTAAAAAATCTGGTGCAAACATTGGATAAAAATGCTCTCGCCGAGCAGAGGAATATAACTATTCCGTTTGTTAAGAAGGTCGCCGCTCTTTAAAAAAATCTTTTAGCAATTCGCCACATTCCTGTTCCGCAATTCCACCATACACTTCCGGTTTGTGGTTGCAGGTGGGTTGTGCAAATACTCGCGCGCCATTTTCTACCCCGCCGCCTTTAGGGTCATAAGCACCAAAATAGAGGCGGCGGATGCGGGCAAAGCTTATAGCCTGAGCGCACATGGCGCACGGTTCGAGGGTTACATACAGGTCGCAGTCGGTAAGTCGGGGAGAAGATAGTAATTTGCTGGCGGCGCGAATGGCTAGGATTTCTGCATGCGCGGTTGGGTCGCGTTCAGTTTCTACAAGATTATGGGACGAGGCTATTACCTTACCGTCCTTTACTATAACAGCACCAACAGGGACTTCGCCGCAGGAGGCAGCCTTGCTGGCTTGGTTTATGGAAGATTGCATGAATGGATTAGTCATGTTTGTCATATTGAGCAAAGCAAAATATCTTATCTTTATAAAGCAAAGATCCTTCGCTACGCTCAGGATGACAATTTTCTAAGTAACAAGTTACTAACAAAATATGTCACTTCTTACGGAAGGCATCTAAAGAAATTATTTTATCTTCGGCATCTTCCTTGTGTTCACCTTGTGGTGCTTTTATTTCCTGTTCATCCTTACCATCAGCTATCAATGGTTCATCTTCAAATGATTCCATCTTCTGGAATTGCAGGCCGAATTTGATACTGGGGTCGGCGAAGGCGGTAAGTGCGGCAAAGGGAACAGTGAGTTTTTCAGGCACACCGGAGAAGGAGAGGGTGACATGGAACTGGTTGTCATCAACCTTGAAATCCCAGAACTGATGCTGGATAACTATAGTTATTTCCCGTGGGTATTTCGCGCGCAGCTGCTCCGACATCTTTACACCGGGGTGTAAAGTTGAATAAGAAATATAAAAATGGTGTGGAGCAGGCAGGCCACTGGTTTGTACCCTTTTGAGAACATCCCGTACTACACCGCGCATGGCCTGGTCTATCAATGTCGGGTAGTGTATCTGGTCGGTGCTCATATTCTGTATTTTCCAGTCATCTTATCATCTAATAATCTTATCATCTACTAGCGGAACGGGTTTCTGTTACCCGGTACCCGTTCCAATGACCGTGTTACATACTAGAGTATGCTATGCACCGTTAGGCAGCAACAGCAACTTCTACGACTGCGTTGTCGTTAGCAGCAACAAATGCAACGTTATCGTTAGCATTTATGTTTTTGACCTGATTACGCCAGTATCATAGCGGACAAAAACAACACCTTTACTACGCCTGTCGAGCCTGAGTCACGCCCACCAAAATTTGCCAGAAGACAAACTTTGGTGGACGTGCCGGGTTCTGCCCCCGGGTCCAGTTCGTTTATTCTGAATCGCGTTTATTGTCATAGTTACCAAAGTAACAGTGATATACTACGCCATTTTTAACTGTTTGTGAAGTGGTAAAAAATACTGCGATGCAGCTAATTTATTGGGCGATTGCCCGTTCTATCATATATTTCAGGCCAAAACCACTTTCTTTGCCTTTTACCATGTAATGCATGGCACCGCACATTATAGCCTTTTCTTTTACCTTAGTATCATCAGTGCCACTATAGACAATTATTGGTAGCTCAGAGATTTGTGCGTGCAGGGCGGCAACTGAGGCTACACCGTCAATATCCAGCAAGTTTAGGTCGAGCAATACTACATCAAATTGTTCTTTATCTACTTTATAGAAAGCATCAACGAGGCGGGGAACATTAGTTATATCATAAAAACAATTTACAGAGGCATCTTCCAGCATTCTTTCTAACAAAAACGCGTCACTTTTACAGTCTTCTATCAAAAGAATCCTTATAACACGCATGGCTGTTGCAGGGGCTAATTCACGACGGGCCATCAAAGAGTTAGTTCGCATTTTAAACCTCCTAAGAATTGTATCAGAATCATTTAGGTACAACCTGGTATATTAGAAAATTATATGACATTTTAATTAAATTAAGGTTAATTTTTATAAACACATTGATGCGGCATCATTAATTATATTAAATGATTGTACTATATTGAGAAAAATTGGTTATGCAACTGTAGATTGATACATAATAATTGACTTCAACCATAGATATAGTATCTTTTCGTTACGTGATTTGAACTTATTATCGGATAGTTGAGCCATATGGCGTGCATAGTTGATAAAATTTCCAATAATCAACCTATAAATCAAAATGGTACAAAAATAGCTGAGAAACTATCAGATAGTTATATGCAAGCGGTAATGGATACCGTGCTTGATGGGCTTATAATTATCGATGAATTAGGAATTATCCAGAATTTTAACCCGGCCGCTGAGAAAGTGTTTGGCTACACGCAAGATGAGGTCATAGGTAAGAATGTGAAGATGCTGATGCCAGAGCCTTATCATGGAGAGCATGATGGTTATCTGTATAATTACTGTACTACCGGTCAAAAGAAGGTGATTGGCATTGGCCGCGAGGTTTCTGGTAAACGCAAGGATGGAAGCGTTTTTGCGATGGAGCTTGGTGTAAATGAAATGGGCATTTCAGGCAAACGGATGTTTGTTGGCACGGTACACGATATTTCTGAGCGCAAAAAATCAGAGCATGAAATAATGAAATATATGGAGGCATTGAAGATAAGCAATAAGGAGCTTGATGATTTTGCCTATATTGCTTCCCATGACCTCAAGGAACCTCTACGTGGTCTTAGTAATAATGCAATTTTTCTAAAAGAGGATTTTGCCGATAAGATAGGTGAAGATGGAATAAAACGTTTAAAACGCATGAGTTATTTATGTGAGCGTATGGAACGCTTGGTCAATGATCTGTTGTATTTCTCGCGTTTAGGCAGACAGCAATTAGCGGTCCAGAAAACCGACCTTAATGATGTTATTGCCGATATAACATTGATGATGGAAACCAGCCTGCATGAGACCAATACTACTATAAAAATAGTTGGCGCTCTTCCTATTATAACCTGTGACCTACCGCGCATTACAGAGGTTTTTCGTAACCTGATAACCAATGCCATGAAGTACAATGACAAGCCAGAGAAGATCATCGAGATAGGTTGTGAGATGCAGGATAATGAACAAGTGTTTTTTGTCCGTGATAATGGCATCGGCATAGCGCCTGAATTTTATACAGATGTCTTCCGAATTTTTAAAAGACTGAATGATGAGGACGACAGCGTAAAAGGCACAGGTGTTGGACTTACCTTCGTAAAAAAAATAATCGAACGCCACAATGGTTGCATCTGGATCGAGTCAGTAGTGGGTGAGGGTACGAGTTTTTATTTTACCATAAATGAACTTAATTCAAGAGAGGAATAGCTGGTACATGCATGATATGTCCCCTATATTACTGGTTGATGATAACCAGGATGATTATGAAGCAACATTGCGTAGCCTGAAGAAAAATCATCTCCTGAATCCGGTGAACTGGTGCCGGAATGGTCAGGATGCCATGGATTATCTCCTTAAGGAAGGCCAGTATAAAAATGAACCAACCGTTAAGCGGCCCGCCATGATATTGCTGGACCTGAACATGCCGGGAATAGATGGCAGGCAGGTGTTGCAGAAAATAAAAGATAATGAATCCTTACGTTCCATACCGGTTATTATACTTACTACCTCGGCAGACAGTAAGGACATAGAGCAGTGTTATAAGCTTGGTGCCAGTACCTATATCCAGAAACCGGTCGGTTTTGATGGTTTGACAGAGGCTATACGCAATATGAAGGACTACTGGTTCGGTGTTGTCATTCTTCCTAACAGCAGGAGATAGATGGGCGATATATGAATGAACCCATAACTGTTCTGATAATAGATGATGGTGCGGAGGATCGCGAAAGCTATATCAGCTTGCTTAAAAAGATTCCTGATAGCACCTATCGTTATATGGAGGCGTGTGATGGAAAATCAGGTTTAGAGCTTATAATTTCGCGGGCTTTTGATTGTATTCTGCTGGATTATTCCCTTCCCGGAATGGGTGGCCTTGATGTCTTGAGGAGTATCAGGACATTTAATCAGTATATACCAGTTATAATGCTTACCGGACAGGGTAATGAAAGTGTAGCCGCTGAATCAATAAAAGAGGGTGCGCATGATTATCTCATAAAATCGAATCTGAGTAGTGAAAAACTGCACGAAGTTATCAAGGCAGCAATAACCCAGGCTAACCTTAGGCGCAACATAGCCGATATAAAATACCAGATGCACCAGACTACTATGGAGCTGGCGCAAAGTGAGGAGCGCTATGATCTGGCGGTGCAGGGAATGAGTGTTGGCCTTTGGGATTGGAACATAGAAACTAATGAATTATACTGGTCAAAACGATTCCGTGATATTGTCGGAGTTAACGCTTCTGATTTCATTCCGCATTATGACGAATTTGCCAATAGGTTGCATCCTGACGATAAGGAGGCGGTGTTGAAAGCCTTGTTTGGGCATATTGAAAACCACACACCTTATAATGTTGAGTATCGGTTGCGTTGTAATGATGGAAATTATGTATGGATACATGCCTGTGGCCAGGCCAAGTGGAATAGCCAGGGTAAAGCAGTGCGGATGGTTGGTTCCGTAAATAATATCAGTGATCGTAAAAATCTGGAAATAGAACGCAAAAAACTTATCAGTGAACTTACCGATTCCAATTCTGAACTGGAGCGGTTTGCCTATATCTGCTCACATGATTTGCAGGAGCCGTTGCGGATGATTTCAAGTTTTACAGAACTTTTGCAGCAGCATCTTGCGGATAATGTTGATGAAAAAGTTAATCATTACATGTGTTACATTACTGACGGTGCAAAGCGGGCACGTCAGCTTATAAATGATGTTCTGAACTATGCACAGGTAGGTTATGAAAGCGAGTTGCTGAGCAATGTAGAAAGCGAAGTTGTATTAGGTAATGTACTGTATGATCTGCATACACGGATCGAAGAGACAAGTGCAATTATAACTCATGGCAGGCTTCCAGCCGTTCATATGCAGGCAACCCATTTGCGCCAGTTATTGCAGAATTTAATAGGTAATGCCCTAAAATTTTGTAAATCAAGACCGAAAATCCATATTAATGCAGAAGTACGAGGTGAGTATTTTTGTTTCAGTGTTTCTGACAATGGTATCGGCATTGCTCCCGAACACATCCAGAAAATATTTGTTATTTTTGAACGGTTGCATAACAACGAGCATTATTCCGGAACCGGTATTGGGTTAGCCTTATGCAAAAAGATCGTACAAAAATACGGTGGTGAACTTTGGGTAGAATCGGAACCAGAAAAAGGCAGCAGTTTTTTCTTTACCTTACCTAAAGGAATAGCAAATCAGGAGATAGCATCAGCAGAATAGAAAGTTTCTGGATGAAAACGGTATTTTACCACCGAAACATAAAATTATAACCAAGTAGGAGATATAGTTATGAATCTGCTTCTTATAGATGATACCAAATCTGACCATGATATTGTGGTTGAGTATTTGCAGGATGCCGGGGGTGAATATAATTTTTACCATGCCTACAGTGCGGCTGAAGGAATTAAAATTTACCAGAATAACCAGATTGATTGTGTATTACTTGATTATCATATGCCTGGTAATGACGGGCTGGAAACCTTACAACAACTGACAAAACTGGACAGTGCAATTCCTGTTATCATGATAACAGGGGAGGGCAATGAGTTTGTGGCAGTAACGGCAATGAAGCTTGGCTCTCAGGATTATATACCCAAACGCATACTTACGCCATCAGCGATAAAGCGTGCCGTGGAAAGAGCCGTTGAACATTCTGAACTCATAAAAAAAATGGAGCAATACCGGCTTGATCTGGAGCGTAGCAACCATGACCTTGAACAATTTTCCAATATCGTGGCCCATGATCTGAAATCACCACTGCGGGCTGTTATCCAGCATCTTAACATTATCAAAAGCAAAGTCAGTTACCTGCTGGATGAAAAATCCATGCGTTCACTCGATTTTGCAGTTGAAGGTGCAGAACGTATGCGTAATCTTATCGATGCTTTATTCGAATATGCGCGACTTGGTTTTTCCAAGCCACATTTTGAAGCTGTAAATATGGAAACATTATTGCGCCACACCATGCGTGATCTTTCCAGTATCATAGATGAAAGCGGGGCAGTTATTACCCATGATCCTCTTCCTGAGGTTTATGGTGACAGCGTGTTAATATCACAGCTGCTGCAGAATCTTATCGCTAATGCAATCAAATATTGTAAGGAAAAACCACGTATACATATAAGCGATGAGAGAAGTGGTGATTGCTGGAGGATAAGTGTACGCGATAATGGCATCGGTATTCCACCAGCCCAGCACGAACAGATTTTTGCAATCTTTCGGCGGTTGCATCAACCGGAAGAATATCCTGGTATTGGTTTAGGATTAGCTATCTGCAAGCGAATAGTTCAGCAACATGACGGAATAATAGAGGTGGAGTCTGAGCTCGGGAAAGGTTCATGTTTCCATTTCACAGTGCCAGCGTTATCTGCAGTTAAATCACAGGAAAGAAAGGTGGTTTATGGTTAAGACTCAGCTTGCGAATAATTCTTTTTCTACAATCAACATTTTGCTGGTGGAAGATGACAAGAGCGATGCTTTTATGGTGAGCAATTTGTTGGATTCATATCCTGGCTCTATTTTTAGAATCAAACATGTAACCAGGCAGCCGCAGGCGCTAACGGCACTTGCCGAGGAAGAGTTCGATGTCTGCATCCTTGATCTAACCTTGCCGGATGCCCATGGGTTCAGTGCGTTGGTGGCTATTCAGGAAAAAGCTCCCAATATGCCAGTGTTGATTTTGACCGGCATGAAAGATAACGCCCTTGCTAAACATGCAGTGGCCCGTGGTGCACAGGATTATTTGCTTAAGGATGACCTGAAAATTGATGTCATGGTACGGGCGATTGACTATGCAATTGAGCGCAAGCAACTGGAAATTGATCTGTTCGTCCGCGCTAACTATGATACGCTGACAGGTATAGCCAACCGCACTATGTTTATGGATCGTCTGCAGATGGCTCTGGCCCGTGCTGAACGTTCGCAGGTAAATGTTGCAGTTTTATTCATCGATCTTGATAAATTCAAACCAATAAATGATATGTATGGCCATGATGCTGGCGATGTAGCACTGAAAACTGTTGCACAGAGGATTAAGGCTACGTTACGCAGTTATGATACTCCCGCGCGGTTTGGTGGGGACGAATTTGTTGTATTGCTGGAGGATATTGATAAGCCGTACAACGCAGCCTGTATAGCGCAGAAAATTATCACAGCAATTTCTGAACCTATATTTTATAAAGAAAATAAACTGGAGCTTGGTGCAAGTATCGGTATTGTTTTTGTTGATGCGCCAATATCTTCAGAGGCATTGCTGCAACACGCTGACCTGGCCATGTATAACGCAAAGATGGAAGGAAGGAATACTTATCGTTTTTATGTGGATAACATGCAGGATGCAGTTACTGCCAGGATGAGCATGGAAGATGATTTGCGTACTGCATTGGCAGTAGACGAGCTTAAGCTTTATTATCAGCCGTATTTCACAACTGATGGAATTTCAGTTGCTGGTGTCGAGGTATTATTACGTTGGCAGCATCCTGAGCGTGGCCTTATATGCGCAGGTGAATTTTTGGGAATTGCTGAATCCTGTAAGATGATGCCGGAAATAACCAGGTTTGTGTGTACGCAACTTTATAATGACATAGCCATGTTTAATGTTCGTGCGCGTCCTATTACCATATCTATGAATCTTGCCGCGTCACAGCTTGATGTGCCAAGCTTGATCGATAATCTTATTCTAATTTCCGAAAAGGATTTTCTTGGAGAGAACCGCTTAGTAGTTGAAGTACATGAAGAGGCCATTGCACCTATTTCAGGGCCTTGTTTTATGACTCTGGCAAAACTGTATGAAATGGGCGTGGGATTGCATCTGGATCATTTCGGCCTTAACACAGTACCACTTACTACATTGTGCGAATTGCCATTCTCACTCTTAAAAGTCGATTTATCGCTGGTAAAAAATATGGGTAGGGTAAAGTCTGATAATATGCTGATAAACGCAGCTATAGCCCTTGCCCACCAGTTGGATATGAAGGTCGGTGCAGTAGGTGTTGAAGAACAGTGGCAGGTGCAGGTGCTTCAGGCTCAGGGATGCGACATATTACAGGGATTCCTTACCGGCCCCCCTATGGATGCTAAGGCATTGGTAGAATGGTTAAAAAATAAGTAAAGAGCATTGTAATAAATCCGTAACAAACCTGTGGTTGACGTAATGGCCATTTATACTATAAATGACAGCCTTCACTAAATGTTTTGTTAAAAAAAACAACAGGGAATAATGGGAGAATACAAGAACATGGCTACATCAACACCGGCTAATTCTATCTTTTCAAAATTATGGTTCAGGGTGGTGTTGGGCCTTTTGCTGGGTATTGCGTTTGGTTTTGCGATGAGTGGGGTTGGTTCTGACAGCGTATTTGGGACTGATGGTAAAACCATTCTTACTGAATATGTGAAGCCGGTTGGTACCGTTTTCATCAACATGATTAAGATGGTAGTGGTCCCATTGATTTTTTTCTCACTGGTGAGTGGAATTACCAGTATGGCTGATGCCGAATCTTTCAAGCGGGTTGGGATTAAATCAGTTGCTGCATTTTTAATGACCGGTGCGTTTGCCGTATGTATAGGGCTTGCTTTTGGTACTATATTCCATCCTGGGTTAGGTGTTGATCTTTCATCGCTTAAAGCTCACGTTGCAGCATCCGCTCCGGCACCTGCCCCAAAACAGGTGAATCTTATACAGATTTTGGTAGATATGATTCCTACCAATGTTTTTAAAGCTATGGCCGATGATAATATTTTGCAGGTTGTAGTATTTGCTATATTTACCGGTATTACCCTGAATACACTTGGGGAAAAGGTCAAAAATTTGACTGACCTGTGCAAATCGGCAGCGCAAATGGTTTTCAAGATGATTGAAACCATCATAAAATTTTCGCCATATGGCGTATTCGCACTGACCTCGTGGGTGGTTGGTACGCAGGGAATTGAAATATTGATAGCGTTATTAAAACTGGTACTAACTGTTACTGGTGCGCTGTTCACCCAATATATACTTTTTGGTATTATGGTTATGGTTTTTGCGCGCGTTTCGCCTATGCCATTTTACCGTAAAATGGCTGAGCCACAGTTGCTCGCTTTTTCTACCAGCAGCAGCAAGGCTACACTTTCAACCGCAATGCGTGTGGTAAACGAAAAGATTGGTGTTTCTAAGAGTATTACATCGTTCGTATTACCGCTGGGGGCTTCCATAAATATGGATGGTACGGCGATTTATTTAGGTATATGCTCACTGTTTTTCTCGCAGGCTTATAATATACCGCTCGACGTTCACCATTATTTCATACTTGTACTGACTGCTACCCTTGGCTCTATAGGTGCTGCCGGTATTCCCGGTGGCTCGTTAATCATGATGGGGATGGTATTTACCTCGGTTGGTTTACCGCTGGAGGGTATAGCCCTGATCGCTGGTGTTGACCGTATCCTCGATATGATGCGTACCACGGTAAACATTACCGGTGACTCGCTTATCACCATGCTGGTTGATAAGTCAGAAGGTACCATGGATATGGAAACTTATCATAATATGAGTTTGTAATTCTGTTCCCTCTTTCCTTGGGAGATAACTATTTAAACTCCCTCTCCCTCTGGGAGAGGGTGGGGTGAGGGCTAAGTCATATATAGAACAAAGCCCTCATCCTAACCTTCTCCCAAAGGGAGAAGGGACGTGGTTATAGCGCCAATAAATGGTAATTCGCGGTAGTAGTTGGCGTAGTCGAGCCCATAGCCAACCACAAACCTGTCAGGTATAGTGAAACCTACGAAATCAGCATTTATTTCCACTTTTCGCTTGCCTGGTTTTTCAAGCATCACGGCAATTTTTATGCTTGCTGCCCCGCGTTCTTTAATCAGATTGCGGGCGAAGGTCAGAGTGTTTCCTGATTCCAGTATATCATCCACTATAAGAACCTCACGGTTTCGGACATCCTCTATTATATCACGTATTATCTGCACTTTTCCACTTGAGGTGGAATTCTTTCCATAGCTGGCGAGAGTCATAAAATCGACCTGCGGTTTTACTCCGGCAAAATGCAGGGCGCGTATTAAATCAGCGGTAAATACAAAGCTGCCCCTGAGCAGTGATACTATCATAATATCAGGTGACATATGGCTGGCTATTTCGCCAGCCAGCAACTTCACACGCTGAGATAACTCTTCTGCGCTAACCAGGACATCAATCTTACTTGGCTTTTCCATTTGGGTAACTCCTTAGTGCCAGCTCTAGTGGTGTGCCCAAATCAATTACAAAACGTTTGGCAATAGAGAATTTAACATTGATGCCACCAGTAGTGAACGGCATGGTTTCCTTTGGCCCCAGTATTGCACCATTGCTTGGGAAATCCTGCCACTGTAGCTTGTTATTCTCGCCATCAAGCAATGCGACACGTATGTTAGGAACAGGGTGCGGTGTGTCGCTAACATTCATAATGTTAGCATCAATTTCATAAATAGTATTTTTTTCATCAATCTGCTTGGTCATCTGAACATCGGCAAGAACAATGCCTTTGCTGGGTGATACTCCAAATATACCCGGTATGGTGATAAATAACGCCAGAGCTATTGCTAAAATAGCAAGCAGGGCAACGACCGCTTTCAGCCCGGAATGAGTTGTAACTCTGGCTACTGGAAGGTTCGAGCCATGGGAAAGTGGTTTTGGTGTAGCGTTTATATCGCCAATTATTTTATCAAAATCAGGAAGTTCACTTTTTGTAGTATCTATTGGTGGATTTTCAAACCAGCTATGGCTGCATTTGGCGCAACGTACCGTTCTGCCACTAGCCCCAATTGCCTGGTCAGAAACAAGATAACGAGCATTGCAGTTTTTACATTGTAAAATCATATCATTTGTATAATCTCAAAAATTGGATATAGCATACTATATAATTTGTCAGCTACTAAAGAAAAAAATGATGATTACATTAGAACATATAGCAATGGAATATACCGAGGGGCAACCTATATTAAAGGATATATCCTTTACCCTTGAGCGCGGCTCATTCCATTTCCTGACCGGGGCCAGCGGTGCCGGTAAGAGTACGCTCCTTTCAATTCTATCACTACAGAACAAACCAACGCATGGGAAATTCCATATGTTTGGGGAGAACGTAACGCAAATGGAACGTGCGGAATTGCCAAGGTTACGGCGCAGGGTAGGGATAGTACTTCAGGACTATCGCCTGCTTGACCATTTGACGGTTCTTGAGAATGTTTCGTTGCCGCTTAAAGTTATGGGCGAATCTGATGAGGAAATTAAACCTAAAGCTTTTGAACTTCTGGAGTGGATAGGTCTGTCGGAACATCAAAATGCTAAGCCAGCAACTCTTTCCGGCGGTCAGAAACAGCGTGCTGCGATTGCGCGTGCTGTAATCAGTAAACCTGATATTTTACTGGCGGATGAGCCGACCGGTAATCTTGACTCAGATCTGGCACAGCGTTTTATGTATTTATTTGAGGCCCTTAACCAGACTGGAACAACGGTGCTTATCGCCAGCCACGATGAGAACCTTATTTCGCTATTCAATTACCCAACTTTGCGTCTTAAAAATGGTGCGCTGGTCAGGCAAGAGCCTGTATCGCAGGTTGTTAAAGGTTTTAATGAAAGTATTGCATAAAATGCAATATAAATATTCCTGTATTAATTGAAGAAATAATGTTATTATCACAAGGTTGTTTGCATTATAAATCATATGTTTAATTTATAGTATTTTATTTAGCAGCATGCCAGAGATACCTGTAATTGAACGGCGTATTACCCTGAGGCTGATTGCCTATTGGGAGAAATTACGCAAACAAAACCAAATGCCGGAGGAGTCTGATATTGATCCTGATGATTTGCAGGATCTTTGGGATTATTGTTTCCTGATCCATGTGAAAGATTTAAACAAACCAGATTATAACTATACTTACCTGGGGAAAGCCATACAACAGGCTTATAGTGGTGAGCTGGAAGATAATGTTAGAAGTCGACTTGTTTCCCCTAATGCTGCGAAGCTGGCGCCCAGCTATGCCAAAGTTATCGAAACGCGCGCACCTTTAGTAGAAGAAGGGGAATTCATTAACCTGCGTAATGATGTGGTAAAATATCGCCAGTGTTTGTTGCCACTGGGTAGCGGAAATACTGTCGAAGCTATATTTGGCGGTATGCGCTTCAAGATTTTTTCTAAAAATTCCTAGAATTTCCTTCAAATTTGTGTGTTGAAAGCAGTTTGCCATGCTGCTATGCAGTTATATTACAAATTATAAGGAAAATACTATGGCACTACATGAGATTATTGAAAAAGCATGGGAAAATCGTGCAGAACTTAATGCTTCAACAACAGGGGAAATTCGTGATGCCGTTGAAATTGCCCTTTCCCGCCTTGATGGTGGCGAAGCGCGGATAGCTGAAAAAGTCGATGGTAAATGGCAGGTCAACCAGTGGCTGAAAAAGGCCGTGCTCCTGTCATTCAGGCTAAATGATAATATGGTTATGGAATCTGGTGATTTACGCTATTTCGATAAAGTACCAACTAAATTTGCGGGCTGGAAAGAAACCCAGTTCCGTGCCGCAGGTTTCCGGGTGATACCGGGTGCGGTGGTGCGCCGCTCGGCTTATATCGCTAAAGATGTCGTTCTAATGCCAAGCTTTGTCAATGTTGGTGCCTATGTCGGTGAGGGGACCATGGTTGACACCTGGGCGACTGTCGGCAGTTGTGCGCAGATCGGCAAGCATTGCCATATCTCCGGCGGAACCGGCATTGGCGGCGTGCTCGAACCTCTACAGGCCGAGCCGGTGATAATTGAGGATAATTGCTTCATCGGTGCGCGCAGCGAAATCGCCGAGGGTGTTATCGTGGAAGAAGGTTCGGTGATATCAATGGGCGTGTTCATAGGTGCATCGACCAAGATAGTCGACCGCGCAACCGGCGAAGTTTTCTATGGCCGCGTACCGGCCTACAGTGTGGTAGTGCCTGGAACTATGCCTGCCAAAAATGCCGGAGAACCCAATTTATACTGTGCCGTCATCGTAAAACGCGTGGACGAAAAAACCCGCTCCAAAACCGCGATTAATGAATTGCTTAGGGAGTAGTATTCATATTTTTCTCTTTCTTCATTAAAAATTGGTGTGACCAGGAAATCTTATGCTGTGCTCAGGATTGGTGCGTTGTCTCCTCCTCTTGGAACACCACCGGATTCCAACAGTAACGCTTCCTCCTAGATTTTAATCTAGAGTGAAACATGGATTCCCTTTCGGGTCATAGATAGTATCAAATAATGCAAACAGCATTGTGATTTCCCGATCACACACCAATCAAAACACAGGAATAAATGGTCGGGAAGTGGGAAAATAGATACTGTCATTGCGAGGCAATGCCGAAGCAATCCAGGTGTTGCTGCAGGTTGGTACTGGATTGCTTCCCCCGCAACAAGTGCGGGGTCGCAATGACGAAGATAAGTGGCAGATCCTGTGCTGCGGCTAGTGCCGTCCACAGGATGACGGGTTATATAAACGGGTCATAGGACCATTGCAGCAGTGCCTGGCGCTGGCGGGGGCGGCATTTTAAGTCACCGGCTTTGCAATTGGCTTTTATCTGTCCGGCGTGGCGGGAAAAATTGCGCCAGCGTTTTATCTGCGCTGTGTCCACTGCATCTTCACGCCGGCCCAGATAATAACGGCAATACCACTGGAACCAGCCACGCGGGTCATTGCCGATTATCCAGCCTTTTTCCTGCCAAACAGAAAGAGGCTGGCGGCTTTTTATTTTAAAATAATTGATATTTTCGTCAGCAACATCACTGAGTTTTGCTTTTTTGAACCATGCGGCAGGAAATTCTTTCTGGCAATCGTTGCAATATTTGCCTTCAAATACGCCCATCTCCAACATTTGCTGCGGTGAATAACAGGGATTGAAAGTATCGGCGAAATCTTCACCCATTGGCGCGTCAAGGCGGTAGGAATAACTGCGCTGCATTTTATCATTCACTTTGATAATGTCGCCTATTTCGAAATTATGCACGCTTGCTGGTTTCCTGTTCATCAACTAACGGAAACTCAAGGCGCTCAACCATTTCTTTCGGGCATATCTGCCAGAATTTGGGCAGTTCATACTCCCAACCGGAGAGAATATTGTCGGCGCGGGGCGAGGCGGTTTCGGCAAAATGCTCGCTGATCAAATCTTTCAGGACTTTCTCCCAATGGCTGCTGGCAACGCGCTGGTATATAACGCTGTCGTCATTAACATGGGCGGCAAAATTTTGTGTGTCATCATAAACAAAGGACATGCCACCAGTCATGCCCGCCGCAAAATTATGCCCAACACTGCCAAGGATTACAGCAATGCCCCCGGTCATATACTCGCAGGCGTTGGAGCCGCAACCTTCAATAACTGTAAGTGCCCCGGAATTACGCACCGCAAAGCGTTCGCCAGCCTGACCACAGGCAAAGACTTTACCGGAGGTTGCACCATATAAAACGGTGTTGCCTATTATAGTGTTGTTGTGGGGAATCAAGGTGCTGGAAGGGCGCGGGCGGATGATTATAGTTGCCCCGGAAAGACCTTTGCCGACATAATCATTGGCATCACCATATAGTTCAATACGCAAGCCCCTTACAGCAAAGGCTCCCAAAGATTGTCCGGCTGAACCGCGCAGTTTTATGGTTATTAAATCTGCTGTGGGAGTTATGCCGCGCTGGAGTATCCTGGAAGACAGCCTTGCCCCTACCGAGCGCATGGTGTTTTTTACGCTATAGGCAAGCTGGATTTTTTCGCCGCGTTCCAGGGCGTCATGGGCATCGGCAAGCATCTGCGCATCAAGGGTGTCTGGTACTTCATTACGCCCGGGCAGCGAGAAATAACGTTTATGGCTGCCAGCATCAGCCTGCGCAAGAAGGCTGTTCAAATCCAGATCGACCAGATCTTCGCTGCCGCGGTTCACCTGTGCAAGAAGGTCGGAGCGGCCAATAATTTCGTTGAAGCTGGTAAAACCGAGTGAAGCCAGAATCTCCCGCGCTTCTTCAGCAATAAAGCTGAATAAATTTATCACTTTATCTACTGTGCCGGAAAATTTTTCACGCAGGGCCGGATCCTGCGTAGTGATACCAACAGGACAGGTGTTGCTGTGGCACTGGCGAACCAATATGCAACCCATCGCTACCAGAGAGGCGGTTCCCAGGGCGAATTCCTCGGCCCCGAGCATGGCGGCTATTATAATGTCGCGCCCGGTCTTTAGCCCGCCATCGGTCTGTAGTTTTACGCGGTGGCGCAGACGGTTCAGGGTGAGTATCTGGTTGGCCTCGGAAAGGCCCATTTCCCAAGGAATACCAGCATGTTTTATGCTGCTCCACGGGCTGGCACCAGTTCCGCCGGAATGACCGGAAATGACAATTTTATCGGCCATCGCCTTGGCCACACCGCTGGCTATGGTGCCAATACCGGACTGGGCAACCAGCTTGACCGAAACAATAGCATTTGGGTTTATTTGTTTCAGGTCGTAAATGAGTTGCGCCAGGTCTTCGATTGAATAAATGTCGTGGTGCGGTGGTGGGGAAATAAGCATTACACCCGGTGTGGCATGGCGCAGGCGGGCAATTTCCAGTGTTACCTTGAAACCGGGGAGTTGGCCGCCTTCACCGGGTTTTGCCCCTTGTGCTACCTTTATCTGTAGTTCCGTTGCGCTATTTAAGTATTCAGCGGTAACCCCAAAACGGCCTGAGGCAACCTGTTTTACGGTGGAATTGGCATTATCACCGTTAGGGTATGGTTTGTAGCGCTCAGGGCCTTCGCCGCCTTCACCGGAATTAGATGCCGCACCAATACGGTTCATGGCAATGGCAAGAATTTCATGGGCTTCCGGCGATAATGCGCCAAGCGACATGGCCGGGGCAATAAAACGTTTGCGAATCTCGGTTATGGATTCCACTTTGTCTATGGCAATAGGAGCATTGGGTGACCGGAAATCCAGCAGGTCACGTATATTCATAGGCGGGCCAGCACGCAAGGCATCGGAATATTGTTTGTAAAGTAAATAAGAGCCTTTGGTTACAGCACTTTGTAGCAGGTGAATCTGGGTTCCATCCCAGGCGTGTTTCTCTCCTTTGGCACGAACCCGGTAGAAGCCGCCGATTGGAAGTAAGGCTTGTGGCTCAAGGCTTGAGGCTTGAGAGAAGGCGATTGAATGTTGTTTGCGGATACGCTTTTCAATGCCACTAAGTCCGATGCCGGAAATGCGTGATGGTAAGCCGGGAAAAAATTCGGCAACCAGGGCGCGGGACAGGCCAATTGCTTCAAAATTCAGGCCGCCGCGATAGGCGCTGACAATGGAGATACCCATTTTGGACATGATTTTAAGCAGTCCATCGCTCATTGCTTTCTGGAAATTCAATAAAACCTGGTCACAGGTTTTATTGGCAAACAAACCACGCTTGTGGCGGGAAATAATGGTATCTTCGGCAAGATACGGGTTTACCGTTGTTGCGCCAACCCCAACCAGAACTGCAAAACAATGCACGTCAAAACATTCAGCGCTGCGTACTAAAATTGAAGCTTTTTTACGCAGCTTGTGTTTTACAAGGTGGCTTTGCAGGGCAGAAACCGCCAGTATCATAGGGATAGCGGCGTTGGCTGCGTCCATACGCTCGTCAGTTAAAACTAAATAAGATTTTCCGGATAGTATAGCAGATTCAGCTTTGGCAAGCAGCGTATTCAAACCATATTTTATATTAGTATCAGTAGCAAACAGGGTATCTATCTCGGTTATTCTGTCAGCAAAATGTTTAGTGATAAACTCCATTTCGCGGTTGAGCAGCAACGGTGTTTCCGCAAGCAGTATTTTTCCGTGCGATTTATCCAGCGCCAGATAATTGCCGTCATTACCAAAACGGGTGTATAAACTCATAACCCTACGTTCACGCAGGCTATCAATTGGCGGGTTGGTTACCTGTGAGAAATTCTGGCGGAAAAAATGGTGGAAGCCGCGCTGCTTATCGGAAAGGATTGCCACTGGGGTGTCATCACCCATTGAACCAACGGCTTCCTTGCCGTCTTCCGCCATAGGATGGATTATGGTTTCTATGTCCTCATGGGTGTAGCCTACGGCAAGGTGGCGTTGGTTAGTGGTTAGTGAAGAAGAAGTATTCTTACTTATCACTTGAAACTCGTCACTCGCCACTTCTCGCAATTCACTCAGCCGGACAATATTCCCCACCATTTCCTTATAGGGATATTGGGTGGAAAGCAGGTCTTTTAATTCCCGGTCGCGGTATAGTTTTCCAGCGGTTAAATCTATGCCCAGAATTTCACCGGGACCAAGGCGTCCGCGCTCACTGATATTTTTATCGGTTATGTGTACCATCCCACTTTCGGAACTGACTATTATCAGGCCATCATTGGTGATGCTGTAGCGCATCGGGCGCAGACCGTTCCTGTCCATTCCCGCTATTATCCATTTGCCGTCGGTTGCGGCGATGGCTGCGGGGCCATCCCACTGTTCGGATACGCTGTTTAAACAGCTAAACATATCCTTATGTGTCTGAGGCATATCAGAAGTCATAGACCATGCTGGCGGAATAAGTGTCAGTTTGCTGAGTGGAAGCGGGCGTCCGGCGCGGGTCAGGATTTCAAAAACTGAATCGAGGGCGCCGGTATCGGAAGTGTTGTCGGGGATAACCGGAATAATATCGTCTTCAAATCCTTTGAACGCTTCGCAATGGAAAGTTGCTTCGTGGCTGCGCATGAAGTTTATATTGCCCTTAAGTGTATTTATTTCACCGTTATGGGCGATCATGCGGAAAGGTTGTGCCAGGTGCCATGCCGGGGCGGTGTTGGTGGAAAAACGCTGGTGGATTATGGCATAGGCGGAAATGAATCTATCGTCTAATAAATCCGGGTAAAAAGCAGTGAGCTGCTCGGCCTTGAACAAGCCTTTATAAATCAAGCTGCGGCAGGAAAGGGAACAGATATAAAAATCATTTATTGCGCGCAGGCGTACAGCTTTTTCAATACGTTTGCGAATGGCGTATAATTCCAGTTCAAAGCGTTCTTCATCGATTCCTTCTTTGCAGGAAATAAGTATCTGCTCAATTTCCGGGCGGGAGTCAGTGGCGATTTCACCTATAACTTCGGCATGTACCGGAACCTGCCGCCAACCATACATCTCGTAGCCAAGTTTCAATATCTCAGTTTCAACAATGCCACGGCATGTTTCCTGTGCGGAGAAATTTTTCTTGGGCAGGAACATCATGCCCACAGCCAGTAAATCGCTACGGAGTTTACGACCAGAGGCTGCGATATGTTCCAGGAAGAATTCCTTCGGTATCTGGATATTTATACCAGCGCCATCACCGGTCTTGCCATCGGCATCAACTGCTCCACGGTGATAAACAGCTTTAAGCGCTTCTATGCCTGCTTCAACAATGGCGCGGCGTGGTTTGCCATCAATAGCTGCAATAAACCCAACACCACATGAATCATGCTCATCAGCCGGATCATAAGCACCATTATCGGCAAGAAACTGCGCGCGCCTATTCCAATCTTGATCCCATGAAAACATCATTTCACCTGCTATTTTTTGGCAGCACAATTGGCCTGCACATTAATCACCATATCAGGCAGGAAAAGAATGGTATAGGACATATCCTCATCCTGCCAGTACTGCTTAAGCAAATCCAGCCTTCCCGCATCCAGCCCATCGCAACCGGATTTGATTATTCCGGTAGTATTAAGCTCACAATCAATAGCCTGGCTAAGTATCCTTTGCACATTTACAGTGGCACGAGAAAATCTCTCGCAAGCCTGCTGTCTCTGGTTTTCCTGGCAAGACTGGCTATTGTTGTTTATAGGGGTATTACAAAATTGGTTGATATAATTCTGCTGGGATTGTCCGCGGTGGGCAGGGGGGAGGGTTCCTGTAGCTGTTAGCGGCGGAACAGGTAATCCTTTCAGCAGATCAGTAGCCTGCCCATTATTATTGTTATTATTGCGCGAATTTATCTCACGTAACTGCCTTGCCATATCAGGATCCAATGGCACGTTATCATCAAACCCAGTCCCTGAGTTTGCTCCCACACCACCAATGGCACCATTGGGAGGAGAAGATTGAACCGGCGGGTTACGCAATTGTTCGTTAGTTTGCTCCACTGACAGTGATAAATCACGTAATTTCTGCGCTGCGTACAGAGGTTGTGTGTTGCTTAGTATTATTAAAATTGCCATTAAATTTCTGGTGGTCAAATTTTTTGTGGTTAAATTTTTCATGCAGCCCCCTTTATTTTCTGTTTGTTTGTAATGTAATTATGCACTGCCTGTGCTGCGTCACGTCCATCCTTAATTGCCCATACCACCAGCGAAGCACCGCGGATAATATCTCCGGCTGCAAAAACACCTTCAAGGCTAGTCATAAAACTGTCTTGATTAATGGTAATAGTTCCATATTTGCTTATCTGTAAATCCTGAGCCCCAAACATCACTGGTATATCTTCCGCGTCAAAGCCTAGAGCCTGAATTACCATATCGGCGGATACAGAAAAATTTTCCCCTTCCACCGGCTGAACTGACTGGCGGCCCGCTGCATCATGGGTAAGCAGGCGCATACGCTGCACCAGTATCTGCTCAACTTTGTTATTCCCTACGAAAGCTTTAGGAGCGGCAAGCCACATGAAATTCACTCCTTCTTCCTGTGCGTTTTTAACTTCACGCGCACTGCCCGGCATATTGGCCATATCGCGGCGGTAAAGGCAGGTGACATTTTTTGCTCCTTGCCGGATAGCAGTACGCACGCAATCCATAGCAGTATCACCGCCACCAATTACTACCACGTTTTTGTCTTTTGCGTCTAACTTGCCATTATCAAAATCTGTTACCGTATCGCCCAAGCATTTGCGGTTGCTGGCGGTTAAGTAGGTGAGGGCAGGAAAGATATTGTCCAGGCTGGAATTTGGAACTTCCATGGTTTTTGATTTATAAACCCCGGTGGCGATCAAAACCGCATCATGTTTTTTGCGGAGATCAGCAAATGAAATATCGCCTCCAATATCTACGCCAAGGTGGAAAATAATACCACTGTCCTTAAGTAACTGGTGGCGGCGCAGGACAATTTGTTTTTCGAGTTTAAAATTGGGAATTCCGTAGATAAGAAGTCCGCCAACCCGATCATACCTGTCGTAAACATGAACTGTATGACCTGCGCGCCGCAGCATATCAGCAGCGGCTAACCCAGCAGGACCGGATCCAATAATTCCAACTGAAAAACCTGATTCTTTGGTTACTATAACAGGTTTTACCCAGCCATTTGTGAAAGCTGTTTCGGTTATATATTTTTCTATGGAACCAATAGTAACTGAGCCAAAATCTTTTTCAATTACACAATTACCTTCACAAAGTTTATCCTGTGGACAAATGCGCCCGCAGATTTCCGGGAAATTATTAGTGGCGCTGGAAATTGCGTAAGCCTCTTCAAGGCGGCCTTCTGCAGCAAGTTTCAACCAGTCAGGAATATTGTTTTGCAGCGGGCAGTGTATCTGGCAATAAGGGATCCCGCATTGTGAGCAGCGTGATGCTTGCTGCGTAGCCTGCGCAATATCAAATTGTTTGTAGATTTCCTCAAAATCATGCTTGCGCAGCCCGGCATCCTTTACATCGGGAAAATGCTGGTCGGTGTTGGTGAATGCCAGCATCTTATGCCGCCAGTTTTTTATGGTATATTGCCAGATACTCCGGCACTACGGCCTCAACAGGAGTTGGTTTGATGCCAAGATGCGACAATGTTTTGGCCATCTGGTTTACAGTATTATCATATTTCAGTAACTTTACCTGATCGCGGGTGAGTGGCGGGGTGGGGCAGAATTCAGCCACTCTACCTATACATGAAGCCGCGCCAAACGGCAGGAAAGCAAGAAGCCTTTTTTTGCCGGTCACTGAAAGTATATATTCAAGTATTTGTTTAAAGCTATAAACCTGTGTTCCGCCAAGTTCGTAAGTCTGCCCCCTGGTTTCTGGTTTTTCCAGGCAGGCGACAATGCTGCTTGCTACATCATCAACATATACTGGCTGGAACAGTGTTTTTCCACCGCCAATAAGAGGCAGAGCCGGAAAGAGGCTAGACATTTTTGCAAATTTGTTGAAAAAATTATCTTCGGCACCAAACATTATGCCGGGGCGTAAAATGGTAGCCTCAGGAAAAGCGGCTTTAACCGCCAGTTCGCCAAGACATTTGGAGCGGGCGTAGTTTGAGCCATACTCATGTTCAACACCAAGTGCAGAAATATGTATAAAACGCTCCACACCGGAAGCCTTCGCGGCAACAGCAAGTTTCTCAGCACCAACAGAGTGCAGGTTGGCAAAGGTTTGTTTACCACTTTCAAATAGTACTCCCACCAAATTTATAACTGCGTAGGAACCTTGCAGGGTAGAAATATAGGTGTCAGGATCATTTATGTTGCCTGCAACCAAAGCGACCTGTCCAACTTCACCACATGTCCTCAGTTCGGAGGTAACTTCAGGATTACGGGAAACTATACGCAAACGATAACCACACTGTGCCAGACGTTTTACTGTATAGCGGCCAAGAAAACCAGTGCCGCCGAATATGGTTATCACCCGTTGTTCCATAATTTTTTTATCCATTTTATTTGTGGTGGCGGCTATTAAAGCCCGAAAAGCCAAAAAATTCAACTGTTTTCATAAGATTAATTTTTTTTTAAAATAATGCTTTTTTCACCTTCCTGACCATAAAACTATAAATTACTGTTTAAATATACGCTGCACTTGGTGTAGCTCACCGCCCCCCATACAACGAATTTATCATAAGGAAAAGCACATGGCATTGCTAGGCAAGTTTTTTGGTAAAAAAATGTCCAATAAGGGTGTGATGAATCAAGCCACTATAGGTTATGGCATGCGTTCATACATGGTTATGCCGGGGCAGGCAGTATGGATGGACCGGGATTACAGGCAGTTTGCACAGGAGGCATATATAAAAAATGTCATAGCCAACCGTGCGATTGATATGGTTGCCACTTCTGCGGCCTCAATAAGGCTGGAATTATACTCCATAAATGCAAAAGGTGTCAGAAAAGAAGAAAAATCACACCAGATCATTGATATAATAAAAAAACCTAACCCAACCTCGGCAACAAGCGATTTTTTTCAGGCCCTCTATAGTTATTATCAGATAAGCGGCAATGTTTTTGTGCAGGCGGTAGGGGCAAAAGATTCACAACCCAAAGAACTACACCTGCTGCGGCCCGACCGTATGTCAATAATAGCTGGTAAGGGAACACTTCCTGATGCCTACCGTTATACTATTGGTAACCAGACGCAGGATTTTCCGGTTGATAAGTTTACCGGCAGGTCACGGATACTGCACATACGCCGTTTTAATCCATTAAATGATTGGTATGGGTTGTCAGCCGTAGAAGCGGCAGCTTACAGTATTGACCAGCATAACCAATCGGGGGCCTGGAACCAGGCATTGCTGCAAAATGGGGCGCGGCCAAGCGGGGCACTGGTGGTGCGGGGTGATGCGGGTAACGGCGGTATGCTATCGGCAGATCAATATAGCCGTGTCAAACAGCAGATAGATGAACAATTCTCAGGGCCAGGAAATGCTGGCCGGCCTTTGTTGCTGGAAGGTGGGTTGGAATGGAAAGAAATGAGCATGAACCCCAAGGATATGGATTTTATCCAGTCCAAGCACTCTTCCGCCCGTGATATTGCACTTGCCTTCGGTGTTCCACCGCAATTGTTGGGGATTCCCGGCGATAATACTTATTCCAACCTTCAGGAAGCACGGTTGGCATTGTGGGAGCAGACCGTTATTCCGCTGGTACAAAGAACTGTTGATAGTTTCAATAGCTGGTTGATACCGTTCTTTGGTGGCGGGATGGAGCTTGTACCCGATACCGACAGTGTAACTGTACTGGCAACGGCTAACCAGGCAATCTGGGATAGGGTGGAAAAAGCCAGCTTCCTTACAGACAATGAAAAAAGGGCCGCGGTGGGATATCCACCGGTAGGAAAAAGCTGAATATTGAACCCTAAAAAATACTGGAAATATCTAGGGATATATTGTACAATAAGCCTGTACAACTAAATTATAGGTAAAATATGGCCATTCCCGAAACAGTTTCTTATAGCGAATTTCGCGCTCACCTTTCAACTTATTTGGATAAGGTGTGCGATGATAGCCTGCCGATGGTAGTGAAACGCCGCAATGGTAAAAAAATTGTTATCATATCGGAGGAAGATTATAGCTCCATTGATGAAACGGCTTATTTGTCTTCTACTAAGGCTAACAAAAAAGCATTGCTTGAGGCGATTAATGAACCTGCCCATAAACGCAAAAAATACTCTTCCGTAAATGAAATCCGCAAAGAATTTGGAATTAAGTAGTAAGGCACAAGAGCATCTTGCTTATTGGCAGATGGTTGATCCTAAACTTGCGTCTAAAATTTTACGTATGTTTGATGAAATTAGTGATACCCCGTATTATGGAACAGGAAAACCAGAAGCATTAAAGCATGAATTTTCCGGCTTCTGGTCGCGCAGAATTGATCGGGAACATCGATTGGTTTACCGCGTGGAAGGAAATTCGGTTATAATTCTTTCCTGCCGTTTTCACTATTAGTAGAAAATCATTGCCTGAGTGTTGTTCTGTATGTAAATTCGATGCTAGGAGAGTTTACCAATGTGTCTTAGAAACAGCCAACAGTCATATGGCATTATCGCCAAGTCTTTTCATTGGCTAATGGCAATTCTAATCATAGGGCTGCTTGCGGTTGGGCTTATCATGGCGGATATGGAAAACAGTCCGGACAAGTTTAAACTTATTGGGCTGCATAAAGAGTTTGGCCTTGTTGTATTGTTCCTTGCCTGTGCCCGTCTTGGCTGGAAAATATTGGACGTAAGCCCGCTGCTTCCTGATAATTTAGGAAAATTCGCAAAATTAGGTGCTAAAACGGCGCATTGTTTACTTTATATACTTATGTTTGCCATGCCGCTTACTGGCTGGCTGATGTCATCGGCTGCCGGTTTCCCGGTATCAATGTTTGGGCTGTTTTTAATGCCAAACCTGATTGCCCCTGATAAGCAATTTGGGCATGATATGGGCGAGGTACATGAAAATTTAGCATGGGTGCTGATTGTTTTAATTACGTTGCATGTGCTTGCTGCGCTGTTGCACCATTTTTATTACAAGGATAATATACTCAGGAGAATGCTTCCAAATTTTAAGGGTAAATCCAATGTTTAAAATTCCGAAGCTGGTAGTGGCAGCGAGTTTCTTGCTTGCTTTCCCAGCCTATGCTGATGTTCCAGTCTATAAAATGGTTAAAAATAAGAGTACGCTGAAATTTTATGCGATAAATAATAATGCCCCGGTTGAGGGTGAGTTTAAGGATTTTTCTGCGGATATTAAATTTGCCCCGGATAAGCTGGCTGAGAGTAAAATTGATGCTACAGTCCAGATTGCCAGTGTTTTTGCCGATTATGATGATGTGGCAAAAAACCTTGTTACCAATGACTGGTTTGCGGCAACAGAATTTCCCAAGGCTGTTTTTACCAGTGAGAAAATCTCACGTATGCCCTATTCCGATAATTATTATGCGGAAGGAAAATTGCAGATACGCGGTAAGACCCAGCCGGTGCAGCTTAACTTTCAGCTTAAATCTTCCGGGGATAAAACCGCAATCGCCACTGGCTATATAACCGTACACCGCAAGGATTATGGCATAGGTCAGGGGCAATGGGCCAAGGATGATGTGGTCAAAGACGAGGTCCGCGTTGAGTTCCGTATTGTGGCTGAGAAGCAGTAAATAATTATATATTTATCCATTTGGATTCTGGGCTTGGTTGTTGCGGCATTTTGGGTACTGGCAATACACCAATTTCTGCTATTAAACTACGAGCTATGCTATTATCATCTTCAGCCATCTTTTTTGCTGCTTCTACAGTTGCCATAAGTTTAGGTTGTTGGGATGGTTGAGATTTTGAAGGCACAATGATAACTAAACTATCAGCTGGTCTATCTGCTATGGAGTCAATAAACCTAGAGGCAGATGCACTGCTTTCTCTTAGTTTCTCAATTACGCTCTGTTCTATATCGCCAGGTGGAAGACTTACAGAAGCTTTATGTCCATATGTTGATTTTTGAAGTACAATATTAGCAGCGGCTGAGAGCAGTTTTGTTTTATCAGCTGCAAGCATTGCATTCCTGCCCGCATTATATTCTTTGAGAGTTATTATGCCGTCTCCATCAGTATCTAAGGCACGCAGGGAATTATCTATTTTGTCTCGTACCTCAGGACTGGCGAAAACATGAGGGGTATACTGCACTAAACTGTCTTTAATTGCTTGTTCAAGAATATCAAAATACCGCTTTGTATTATTATAGCTATCATTGTCGGCCATAAAATTAACCATAAATAATGTTAAGATGGTTCAATAATATCATAAAAATCACCAACAAATATTACAGTTCTGTTAAGATTAACAAAGGATCCCTATGTATTACGACAAAAAAATCAGCGCAAATATGCGCGAACGCAAGCGGCTGGACTTTTCCCTGCAGGTCAAATCGCTTGATAATACTGGAAGATTCGCTGGTTATGCCAGCGTTTTTGATGTTGTTGATAGCCAGAAAGATATCATCCTGCGCGGGGCATTTGCCTATACCCTGAAAGGGCGGGTGGGGGAGATAAAAATGCTCTGGCAACACCAGCAGTCTGAGCCAATAGGTGTTTTTGAACGTATGTTCGAGGACTCCAATGGGCTTTATGTTGAAGGCAGGCTTCTGCTTGATGTGGCAAAGGCAAGAGAGGCCTATGCCTTGCTCAAGGAAGGGGCTATCGGCGGACTTTCTATAGGTTATTCGCCGATAAAATACCGTATGCATGAAAAAACCGGTGTGCGCATGCTTACGGAAGTGGAGTTGTGGGAGATAAGCCTGGTGACTTTTCCCGCTAATGAAGCCGCTAAAATTACAGTAGTGAAACAGGAAGAACCACAACCACAATTATTGGAACTGGTACAGGTTCTCGACCGGGCAATTGCAGTTTTGCAGGTGTAAGGAGCACGCCTACCGCCTACCAATAAATTTAAAAATCAAAAAAAGGAAAAAATATGAGTATAAGCGAAATTACCGATCGCGTTGCTGTGCTTGGCAATGCGTGGGAACAGTTCAAGCAGATCAATGATCAGCGTTTGAATGATATCGAGCGCAAGGGCAATGCTGATCCACTTTATAGCGAGCATCTGAATAATATCAACACGGCGCTGGATAACTATAAATCCCGTCTTGATACCATCGAAACTGCCTATAACCGCCCAACCTTAGGAGACAGTGGCAATGTTAAAAATAATTCTGCTGCACATAGTGAATATAGCAAAGCGTTTCGTAACTACCTGCGTAAAGGCATGGAAGGCGGCCTGGAAGCTTTGCAGACAAAAGCTCTCTCGGTTGGTTCAGATCCTGATGGCGGGTATCTGGTAACCTCGCACATGTCGTCAAAGATCGTGCAGTCGATCTATGAAACCTCTCCGATTCGCCAGCTTGCATCAGTAGAAACTATTTCTTCCGATGCGCTGGAACTTATCGATGACCATGACCAGGCTGCTGCCGGATGGACCTCGGAAACTGGTTCTATATCGGAAACCAGCACACCAACACTTGCTAAAAGGAATATTCCAACCCATGAATTATATGCACAGCCAAAAGCAACACAAAAACTGGTTGATGATTCTGCCATTGATATTGAAAGCTGGCTCTCTACAAAAATTGCCGATATTTTCAGCCGTAAGGAAAATACTGCTTTTGTCAGTGGTACTGGTGTTGGCCAGCCGCGCGGTATTCTGACCTATGCTGCCGGTACCAACTGGGGGCAGATACAGCAGGTTAATTCAGGAACCAGCGGTGCGGTTACTGCTGATGCGATTATAACTCTTTTCTATGCCCTCAAGGATGCCTATACCAAACGCGCAAATTTCCTGATGAACCGTACTGTTGTCCAGTCCGTGCGTCTGCTTAAGCAGGCCACTACCAACCAGTATATGTGGCAGCCGGGGCTTGCTGCTGGTGCGCCTGATACTCTTATGGGTGTGCCGGTAATGATGGCGGCGGATATGCCTATTGCTGCAGCTAACTCGCTTTCTATCGCGGTTGGTGATTTCCAGGCGGCCTACCAGATCGTTGATCGTCAGGGCATCAGCATCCTGCGCGATCCATTCACTGAAAAACCGTTTGTCAAATTCTATGCAACAAAACGTGTGGGCGGCGATGTAGTGAATTTCGAAGCCATTAAACTGATGAAGCTTGCTTAAAAAACGTACTCGGTACTCGGTTAATCGTACTCGGCAGGAAAAAAATCTTACCGAGCACAGAGTACGCATCACCGAGTACCAATAAAATTTGGAGAAAGAAAATGAGAGATATCTATCACAATATATTGGTCAGCCAGCATTTGAGCCCGGTGGTTTCGACTGCGACTAAAACTTCCACCACCATAGATTTGCAAGGCTATAACAGTGCAATGGTTGTTTTTAACATCGGTCTGGCGGCCGATACACTTTCCGGTTCTGTGTACTGGACCCTGAAACTACAACATAGTGACGATGACAGTACCTATACCGATCTGGCAGCCGCCGACCAGAATAGCCCGTCCCTTACCGTGGTCATTGACTCCAGCAGCAAGGACCGGACAGTATATAGTTTTGGTTACCAGGGGGCAAAACGCTACCTTAAAGCTATAGCTACCCCAACCGGGACCCATACTAACGGTACCCCTATTGGTATAGTAGCACTGCGAGGGGCTGCGTCTTATCATCCTGTAGTATAAAGAATTTTTTGTGATGGTGCCCATTTTTATTGTTATGGGCACCACACTAAACAAGCTATTATGTTGCAAAATAGCAACAAATATGCAAATATGCCTTGTAACGGTTTGCTTTAATTAATTGTTAAGGTGCTTGATTTATTATGAAATTAAGTTAAACTGTCGATAAACATATTTGAGGTATAGCGTGTCAAAACTTTCAAGAACTGAGCAGATTATTGCTGAAAAAACGGTGTGTGTACTGCTGGTTCGTGGCGAAAACCCTGAGGGTGAGCGTATTTTCGCCTATATGGGTGTGCGTGCTGATAAGCTGGAGAGCTTTATTGAAGCCCAGAAGAATGGCACTTTCTACCCGGAAGACTACGGAATTGTTATAGAATCCGGGGTGGGCGAGCCTTCTGAAGAAGTTAAGCAGAAAATGACCAAAGAATATGGGTTTAACCATGAGGCCATGCTGGATATTGACACTCCCCAGAGTGCCAACGATATAGCCAGCAATATTTCTGCTTATACTACAGGCGCTAAAGACGAAGAATAAAGCGTCTTTGCTTTAATTTTCAGCCGTAATATAATATTCACGAAATCGTCATATAAATCCCGATATTTTATGTTATTCTGTAATGGGATAGTGTTTATTCATCAGGTAATGGTATAATGACGGGTTCAGATTCAACAGCAGCTAACGGTTCCAAGATCGCTATGTGCACACAGCCAAAAAGCGTGAGGAGGTCTTTTGCCCTGGAATCAACGGGGTTTGCTGCTGCCGAGCTTGCCTCAATGGGTGTTTCCCTTGGTGTTGTCGCTATTGCTGAAGACCTTATTCCACAATCAATAATGAAAAAGGCAACCCATGCCGTTGCTAAAGTTTGCGTAGAGCCATATCTCGATACTATCGAAAAGGCGATGTCCGAATGTAAACTGAAAGAATGCCAGGTTGATCATACCAAAACCCGCGAAGAACGTGCCGAGAGGCTGGCGCGTGGTATAGTAGTTTTTGGTGCCGCTTATCTTGCCTCGCTTGGCGCTAAATTATGGATCCGCGGAAAAATGAATGAGCATTTTGAGGTGGCGGGAGCAAGTCATAAGCCGGCACCGAATGGCTCAAATTGGGTTAAAACAAAAATCCATGACATGAGCCCTAATAACTGGTCGCCTGATACACGTCTGATATTTGCGGCTGATGAAGCGGTGCATATCGGCTCACTGGTTTATTTGAACACCAAAGCCTCGGATTTTACCGACCGTAATATAGAAACCATGAGCAAAGCTTTGCAAAAAATGGGTGTAAGCCAGCAAAGGGCACAGGATATTTCGACAATGGCAATGGTCTGGGAAGTCCCGAATTTCCTTGGCTTGCTAGCTGGTGAAACTGCTATTTTCGGTAAGCATGCTTATGGTTGGCCGAAAGAACATAAATACCAGAAATTTGCTGATATTGTTTCGGGCAAGGCGATGTCATCTAACGCTCATATAGCTCACACTTAAATTGGCTTGAGGCTTAAGTCTTACGGCTTAAGGATAATATTTTTATACTCAAGCCCTAAGCCCTAAGCCTTTATCTATGAAAATTACCATGCTGCAAACTCGCTATGGCAGCGAGGATGGCTTTGTCGTGCGCCGTTTTCTAAAAAATCATCAATACGAAATAGCTGATTCCCTGGGAGCATATTTTATATGGCTGGGGGTAGCAAAAATAGGAGAAATTATGTCAAATAACCGTAGCCGGTTGCTGACGCGTATAACTGCGCCAGCCTCCGAACCTGTTACACTTGCTGAAGCCAAGCTTTACCTGCGCGTTGATTCCACTACTGAGGACAACCTTATATCTGACCTTATTGTTGCCGCCCGTATGAGTGCTGAACAGTGGCTTAGGTCATCGCTGATTACCCAGAGCTGGAAACTAAGCTATAACGATTATGTCGATGAGGCTGTGCTTCTGCCGATGCCACCGGTTGTAAGTATAAGTAGTGTAGTTGTTATTAATCGTGATTCGACAACGCAAACTATTTCTGCAAATAATTATTATCTGAACGCTGCTAAAAATATGCTGTTGTTTGATAATTGCGTAAGCGGGTTTTCCATAGAGATATCGTATAATACCGGGTATGGCTCGGCGGCGCAGGTCCCGTCCCCAATTAAATACGGGATACTCGCCCATATTGCAGCAATGTATGATGAGCGTGGGTTAATTGGTCAGGCGAATCTGCCGCCACAGGTCAGCAGTTTGTACTTACCTTTTCGCGAGGTAATGTTATGAGTGGCGGGAAGAAGAATACAGCAACGCTATTGCGCCACCGCCTGACATTGCAGCAGGAAGTAAAAACGCCGGATGGGGCCGGGGGGTATACCAGAAGCTGGCAGGATGTTGGTGATCTCTGGGCGGAAATAACTGCGGTAAGCGGTAAATCAATCTATGGTCGTGAAAGACTATATGGTGGACAGTTGCAATCAGAAATAAGCCATAAAATAGTTATACGATACCGTAGTACCGTATCAACAAGTATGCGCCTGGTATTTGATGGGCGTATTTTTAACATCCGCGCTATTTCAAATGTGAATGAGAATGATGAAATATTGGAGTTGCTGGTAGAAGAAGGAGTAGCCAGTTGATTATTAAGCGGCGATGAAAGGTTTCTTGTCCTGTTCAGAAAGTGAAAATAGCAGAAGATTTATTTTTTCCTGGAATTCACGATCCCATTCTGATTTCAATTTTAGCTGGCAGATATTGCAAATATCGTGCAGGAACATTATGGCCCCCTTAAAACTGAACATAAACAGGGCATCCATAAATTCTTCCTTGCTTGGTAGCGGGATTTTACGGGCAAGGAAATAAGCCCCTTCCAGAAGTTCATGCAGGGCATTTTTCCAAGGCATATAAGCTTCACGGTAAATATAGTCGGTTTCTTCTATAGTTTTCTCAAGATATTTCTCAACCCGTACCAGTACCGGTTGATAATCAATAAGAAATTGCTCGAATACCTGGTATTCAGGGGCTTCGAATCCCTTCTTATCTAATTTAAAAGATGTGTCTGAGAGCGTTTCCATAAGCACATTCTAACAAATTATTGTGACATTTTTGTGACAGTTTGTATGACAGTTTTGTTACAAATTTATTAATATCAATATTAATATCAACAGAGTAGAGGCATTATTATGGCGAGTTTGGGGTATTACGTCCTGCAAAAGGCAATATATGAAAAACTAACAGGAAATAGCCAGTTAATGGCCGCAGTAACCGGAATATTTGATAACCCAACACAAGGCACTGCCTTTCCGTTTATAACAATTGGCGATGTATCTTCTGGCGATTTATCAAACCTTGGTAAAGATGTTATCGAACAGCAAATATATCTGCACGTCTGGAGCAGGGAAGGTGGGCATAAACAGGCTTCGGATATAATGGAAATTATTTATGGGTTATTGCATAATGGCACGGTTACTATTAGCGGAAAAACTGTAGTAATGATGCGGTTCGTAACAACAAAAATACAGATGGAAAGTGATGGTTGGACCTATCACGGAATCATGCATCTGAAAATTATTTTAGGTAGTAACTAATTTGGAGAAATTTTTTTCGACAGGTTGGAAATATAATTATGGTACTGGGCAGCTAAGTTTGCTATGGCCGGATCTGCACAGTCACTGTGCGAATATAACTCATCGTAAGATCCTTTTGCCGCAGTCAGTATATCATCTTTTAAACGTGCTGGAACATGTGCATCAGCTATTTCTTTTTGCAATACAGACATAATTATTTGATAGTCCTGATTGCTTGCTTTTCCGCATTTATCCATAAGAAAATAATTTACCATAAGTTCTTCGTAACGGTGTTTTATATTATCTGTAATACTGTTCGTATCATGAGCATTGCTGTCATCACCAAAGACATCCTGAATACTATTTTTAACCGGGGATGGTTCAATTTTCTGAGCGATTATGTTAATACCTGAAGTTACTATGTCCGGCTTATCTTCCGGTGGCATGTTATAATCTGTGATTTTATCTATATACTGAGCTTCTTCGAGTTCTTGTAACTGGTTTGTAAGGCTCCTTATCTGCAGGTCATAATTTGCTATGAGCAAGAAGAACATAATGACAACGCAAAAAAGCTGGAAGCTGCGGAACCATGCAAAACTGATAATTTTTTTGATTGAGTCGGCGCCTTGATTTTTTTGCAGGTCAGATTTTAAATTTTATTCTCAATGATGTTGATTGCTAATATAACAAAGAAAGCTGTAGCCAGCACCAGCCACATAACAACTGGATATTGGACACTGTCTATTTTATTGATTACTGAGGTTCTTGTCACAATCTATACTTATGACCCCCTCTGAGGCTTTTTCGCTCCTCAGGCGGTCTATATTAAAACAACGGTATTCAACCTGTAATACTTTGTACCCACAACTTGGCGCAGGATCTTCACCAAGGACATTCGGGTCTATAGGAATATCGCACTTTGATTTTACGTTGCACAGCCTTGATACTGCCGAGAGTACATTGTTCTCCTTTAGTTTTGTGTTCGCAGGATCTGGTTGCATGTAGTTATCGGTATTTTTATTTTTAGTATAAGCAAGGCAATTAAGCCCCCAGCTGGCACGTTCAATATTGATGGTATAGGGAGAGGCAACTGCTGCCGCAGTTATTTGCTGCTGTTCTTCCTTATGTCCCATAATCAATTGTATGATGCCAAATGATGCAATGATAAGGATAGAGATAATCAACAGGTGAATTTTAAAATTCATAAAAATACAATATTTCAATAATTAGTTGTTCAATAAAAAATAAATTCAGTTTTCAGGTATAACAAATGGATATCGAAATTACAAAATATAAAAATTATTCTAGCTCAGATTCTCTTAATAATCGCTTAACGCGGCTGGAGAGAATATTGCAGCAAATCCTCGAAATATCAGGAAATAATGCAAAAAACCCAAATGGTTCGTTAATAGCGGGCGGAATAGTTAATAATGATGTAAACCTGCCGGGTAAATTACTTGCCGAACTGGCTTCAATGGTGCCTGATATGTCAGCACCTGCTGCCAGTACCAGACAACCAGAATTTTCAATAACTCCAAGGCAAAATATCGCAAAAAATGTTATACGCAGTTTGCTGCTCAGCAATGGGCAAATTATAAGCGAATTGGCGGCCGCAATTGCCAGGGCCGGACAGCGTAATTCCTGATATCTGTAACATATTGTAAAATATATATTTTAATTTGTGACAATAAGGTTAATATTATGCCATATTGACCTGTTGCCGTAATCAAAATGTAATAAAAAACCTATGGTGGTATATGCGTTGATTTTGATATACTTAGCTATAGAAAACTATTGGCAACCCGAAGCACCTTAAAAATTTGAATATGGCTGATAATCGCAATATTGGGATGACCCCTGAACAGCTGGCTGCTAAGATGCAGCAGGACCTTGCGCAAACTCAAAACAATAATGCTGCCCAGTTGGCTTCCATGGGAGCCGTCCAGGAAAAGGACGGAAAAAAATACTGGATGGGTATCGAAGTTCCACCGGAAATGGTTGGAACTCTGCAATATGCGGGTACGGTATTACCTACGGTAATCAACGACTGGACCCGTGGTGGCGCTTATGATGGCGCATCTGCCGTTTTCAATAAACTAAATAAAGAATTCAAAATATCGTCGGATGCAATGGCTGGGCACAAAGCCGGTCTGGCCGCCGCCGCTACTATCAGTGCGCTACTTGTTGGTCTGCAACCAATTTCCGAGATCGCCCAATCGGCCCGTGAGCGTGTCAGGCAACGCAAGGCGATAAAGGCAAATCTTTCAGCCGTGCTGGAAGGTAAGCCAAGTGCCTACGAAAATAACGAAGTGATAAAAACCGCCATGGAGCGCACCAATGCGATACTTGGTGCCGGCTTCCGGCAGGCCGCCGGTGAAATTCCGACAGTTGCCCTCAACGGCTATTACGCTCTGCAAAGCCATAAGGAAATGGCCGCCGAAAGAGCCGGAGCAGCCAAGAAAAATATTGCCAGTGATACCAGCAGCGCCGGAATAAAAGCTGGGAATGATGATTTTGCCCAGAAATTAAAAACAGAAAAACAAATGCGAGCTGACCTCGACAGGAAACTTGTCAGGGCAGGCTATACTAATGATCGGGAAAGGGCAGGCATTGTTAACAGGAGAATCGAAGAAGTACGTCGTGAAGAACGACTAAAACAAGAAGCAAAATATAAAACGCCGGAAGAGAAGAAAAAGGCCATTGATGAAACGGGCAGGCTGTTCCCACTGCTTGGTGTGGGTATATTAAGCTCGTTTGCAAAACATGCCCTGTCCAAAGGCGATGCCGAGGATGCCAAGAAAACCACCGCCTATAACCTCATCATGGAGTTGCAGGAGAAGATCAATAGCGGCCATGTTTCCGAAAATTCGAATCTCACCGAACAGGTCATGGATATTTTCCAGCAGAACGAAATTGACCGTGGTCGTTCCGGCATAGGTCCGGTGTTGCAGGAAAAACTGGAGCCTCTGGCCAAGCGCATCGGCGAGGTGATTGCCAAGAAGGAACTCGATGCTATCGCGCTGGTCAATCTGGTTGGCGAAGGCAAGGTGATGAACAAGCGCCGTTTCGTGGATGCGGACAGGCTGGAAGAATTGCTCGATGAGCAACGCAAGGTTTTTGGCGGCCACGAAAAAACCCCGCTTGATGAATTCCTCGCCGATTTCCAGAGCCCAAAACTTGTCATCGCTGCCATCAAGGATAACCTCAAAACCCTTGAAGGAAAGGACAGGGCGATATTTGCTGCGATGTTCTCCGATGATGTTCTGATTGGTGCCGGAGTGTCTAAAAAAGATATTCCCGCCCTGCGTAGCGCCGGGCATGATGCGATGTGCGAGTTCGTAAAAGCAAGAACTATCGAGCTGGCCCAGAAAACTCCTGAGGAATTAAAAGCCAGTGGTTTATCCGATAAGCAGATAGAAGCGATTAATACCCTCAACGAACAGATCACCCAGGGTGATGATAAAAAAATAAAAACATCCCTGGATGGTGATGGCGGTGTGGTCGGTGCTGTGCGCAACGTGTTTCTGGAAAAACAGTTGAAAGAAGGCAAGGGCAAAGGCGGCAAAGCTTTCTGGACAGAAATAATCAATAAAAAAGCGCCTTTGGCTATTGCGCCGAAACCTGATGATATCTCCAAGGCAGAGGCGATAAAGAACGAGCGTGAGAGTGGAGCCGAAATAGGGGGTATCGCATGACCTATTTCCACTATTACGCATCGACTATCCGTAATCTTGCCGACGTAGGTAAGTACATGATCTACCCGGCGGCCTATGCTACGGGCCTGCTTGTTGGTAGAAAAAGTAATTTATCAGGTGAAAAACTACAAACACTTGCCGCTAACTATGCGCGCGTTACCACCGCCTTGGTCTATACCGGCATGAGCAGTACATTCCATGCTATGGAATCGGAAATGATCGATGCCAATTCGCGTGAGGCAATGGCCACCGAACTGGGAATAGATCCTGAAAAAGTAAAGTTTTCCGATTATGGAAAATCAGACAATGCCATAATTCATAACGCCTATCATGATAGTTTGAAGTTGCAGAAATACCGTTATGGTACGGACATGATGTTTTTAATTCCAACAATTATTGATAAATTCTTACCTAGCCTGCCTAATTTGAAAAGCACTCAGCACGGCCTGCACGAGTGGGATATGTTACCATTTGCCGGCAAGGCAGCGTATTGGGCGGGCGAAACCTTTGCCATGGAAAAATCCGGGAACTATGAGATTGTAAAACTGCGCGAGAATCTGGAAGCGACCGGGAAAGACCTTTCGGCCAATGACCTGATGGGTGTCTATCAGCGCACAAGAAATGACCGTGGTCTGCCGGAAATTGAAAGCAAACAGGAAATAGACATGATCCGCCCGCTGCTCACACGCATGGCTGATGAATATAACAAGCGGGAAGGTTTCAGTCTTTCGGAAATAGTTTATCTGATCGGTCTTGGAAAAATAAATATCCACGAAGCGGATGGTAAAACCATATCGCCGGAAGCAGCACAGAGATCAATGCAGGAAATTGATAAGGTGGTGAAAATAGGATTGAATGGTATCCGCGAAGAGAACAAGCGCCTGCATCAGCAGCAGGTGGCTATGGGGCAGCCGTTACCGGAAAAACCAATTACTTTTGTGGATCGCTTTGCTGATACTGCTTTTAACACCAGCCAGAAGGTTATAACTACGATTACCGGAAAGAAACGCCATTTCAAACCGCAGGAATATATCTCGGTGCGCGACCCGGGTGAGATCGTAAGCTGGAACTTTGATGTGAACCGTTAGGGAATAGAGTTATATGGTTGATCCGACTCCTATAACCAGACATGTGAAATACCACCATCACCATGGTGGGCACAAGCCGCATGCGCCAGATTCGACCAATGTTTCCAGTGCAGCCGACGATGTTGTTGACGGCGTAAAACAAGTTGGTAATGGTTCGTCGGTACAATGGGGTAATATTGCTATAGCAGGTCCCTGGGTTGTTACGCCGGTTGCCAGGGGTGTAACTAATGCTGCTGCTAAAATAGGGAAATTTACCGGTTTTGAGCCATTGGAAAAATGGGGAACAAGTGCGAATAAAAGGGTTATAGAATTATCAGAAAAGACCATTTCTGATGCTGCCCAACATATACCAGGTAGCAGAACTGTTGGGCAGGTTGCTGCCAATGCTTCGTCATTTGCCGGGGAGAAAATACAGGTAGCTGCCGATGCCACCGGCATTAGCAAATATGCTCCCAAATGGAGTGCGATGCGGGCACAGTCGCATTATGGCAAGCTCCAGACCCAGCTTGATGGTATAGCGGTTCATGAGGGCAATCTGCCAGCGCCACTGCAGGAGCATTTCCGGGCAATAGTTGATAATGCAAGGAAACCACTTGGCCAGATTGATGCGGACAAGCTGGCCGCTGATGCTAATGAAATGTTCAGCAAGGCGGATGGACTTAAGCTCGCCGAACATGAAAAAGACGCACTCAAGGCTGCTAAAGGTATCATTAAAACTGCGAGCAAAGCAGCTACCAGCCAGGGCAATGCGGTAAGCCTTGGGAATATCGGCGCTGTGGTAAAAGAACTGCCGCAGGGAATTGCCAAATCAGCGGTCATACCGGGAGTAATGAATACTGCCTTTATTGGTATGTCAGCCGTTGGTATGTATAGTGTAGCCAAAGGCTTTTCCCAGAATCTTGATTCGCTCAAGGAAATGTATGCGGATATAACCGGGAAAAAAGTTTCTACCATTGGTATACTAACTGGTAGCGTTCCCAAACCAATTGCTGAGGCCCGTACAAAGTTAATGGAAAATTTTGGCGTATCAGAATTGACCGGGCTAGCTGGTCTTGCAGTCAGCGTGATTATGGCCTCACGTGGGAAGCTAGGATTGGTAGGGGCTGTTGCGCCAGCTTTGGCCGGTACCGCAGCCGGTGCTATAATCGGCGATTCTGCCCTTTCTTATTATAGCGGTATGAAGGCTGCGTATGCTGCCGGGCAAAAGCTTTCAACTGATGATTATGCTTTGCTTATCGGTAAGGCCAGTTCTGATCTTAAGCTGCGCGGGGAAGATAAGGGAGCTTTTGCCAAAAAGCTGGCTGGAATGTACGCCAATGAAAATATCAGCCCGCAGCAGGTGATGCAGGAAGTTTCCAATGGTGATCTGAAGAAACGTATTGAGTTGCTGATCAAGGAAAATGAGGCGGCAAAAAATGCTGCGCCTGTAGCACCTGTAGCGGAGGTTCCACAAAAATCACACGTGGCGGCCTTGCAGGAAGGTTATACAAAACCTGATATCACGAAAAAAGAGCAGCCGGTTATCGGCGATCACACCTCTAAATTAGTGGCTGATGCAGTTAATGCCAGCCGCGAGATGGGAGGTGCGTGATGTCAATTGACGAACGCACGATGATGGACAAGGTAAGTGCCGGGGATTTCGGCGCGATGGATGCTGGCGATATTGCCAATGTCGGGCAGTTAGCCTCCGGCCCGCTTGTGAACACTATGGTAAAATCAGTGCCGGGTGGTGCGGCCATTGGTGCCGGTATTTCTGGTGTATCTAGCTATATAAATTCCAACAAGGAAGCGGCGATATTATCGCAAAGATTTTCCAAGCGTAACCTGCGCGAACTCAAACGCCAGAATCCGGCCCTGCGCCGCAAACTCAACCAGATGGAAGAGCGCTGGCAGGGTGACATGGTCGATGCTGGCTTCTCTATGGGTATGGGCGCAGCGGCAGGTTTCCTGATTGGGCTTGTAATTCCTCTGCCATTTACAAGTCTTATTGGTTCGGTAATTGGCGGTATTGTTGGTCACCAGATATATACTTCCGCCCTCACCGAACAGGCCCAGGACCCAGTAACCATGAACGTGCAGGTGGCAAAAATGGCGGAAGAAGGTAAGGGTGTGCCAGTGGAAGCGGTATTTGCAACGCTTGGTGCCAACCTTTCAGGGAAGAGCGGTAAGATGATCGGCAAGCTGCTTAAAAAATATACTGGCACGGAACTGTTTACCGAAGCATTGGCGGATCCCAAGAACATACCTAAACTTCAGGCGATGATGCACAATCCGGTGGTGGATGACGCTATTCGTGCCCAGACCGGGATGCCGCGTGATGCGAATAACCCGATGAAAACCGTTGCCGAGCAGTATGCCGAGCTTATCAACAGCGGCCAGATGCAGGCCAAGAATATGCTTAATACCGGCGAAGGCTTATATATTCTTTCCGCCATGCAGCGCGGGCAGCAATATAATGTTGACGTTCCCATTACCCCGGAAATACAGCGCCAGCAGTTGGGCCGCCAATCTTAATTTTCCTTTCTTCTTCCTCTCCAAGAGGGAGATGGAACTTTATCTCATATAATGGAGTTTTTATGGCATTCATTGAAGTCGCCTTTCCCCCTGATATTGCCTATGGCTCGGCGGGCGGGCCGGAATATTCTACCGATATTGTAATTACCCATGGTGGGTATGAGCAGCGCAATATTAACTGGGCGCAGTCGCGTGCCCGCTATAATGTCGCGCATGGGGTAAAGACCCAGAGCCAGCTTGATGCGCTCATTGCTTTTTTCCGCGCCCGCAAAGGCCGTGCTGATGGCTTCCGTTTCAAGGACTGGAGCGATTATAAGGTAACCGGGCAAGCGATAGGTACCGGCAACGGCAGCAATAAAATTTTCCAGTTGGTCAAAACCTATAGCAATGGCGGCATAACCGAAACCCGCACCATAACCAAGCCAGTTACTGGCACACTTGCTGTTTACGTGAACTCGGTTCTGCAATCCGGCCCGGCCTATTCGCTGGATAGCACCACCGGAAAAATAACTTTTGTTACCGCCCCAGCCAACACATCCCCTATTACCGCCGATTTTGAATTTGATGTTCCGGTGCGTTTCGATACTGACCGCCTGTCGGCTACTCTTGATGCTTACGGCGTGAATAGCTGGAACGATATTCCGCTGGTTGAAGTAAGAATATAAGGAAAATTCCATGAAAAATATTTCCACCGGCCTTGCCGCGCATATTGCCGGCGAGGTTACTACCCTTGCGACCTGCTGGAAGCTTACCAGGCGAGATAGCACGCTATTTGGTTTTACTGACCATGATACCGATATTACAGTCGATAGCGTAACCTATAAAGCTGCCAGCGGTTTTACTCCCAGCGCTATCCAGAACACAGCCTCATTGAGCGTTGATAACCTTGATGTCGAGGGGATGCTCTCATCGGGCAATATAACCGAGGCCGATATTATGGCCGGGCTTTATGATTTTGCTGAGATAGAGATATTCATGGTCAATTATAATGATATAACTCAGGGCAAGCTTAAACTCCGCCGCGGCTGGCTTGGTGAGGTATCGCTGGTAAAACAGCAATTCATAGCCGAGGTGAGGGGGCTTACCCAGCGTCTTTCCCAGACTATCGGTGAACTCTATTCCCCCTCCTGCCGGGCAACTTTTGGTGATGCGCGTTGTAAGATAAATATTGCTACCTATACTGTTAGCGGAACTATTACCTCAGTTGTTTCCAACCAGGAATTTTCTGACAGTGGCAGGAGCGAAGTCAGCGGACTCTATAATTTTGGCAAAATAACCTTTACCAGTGGTGCTAATATTGGCCTCAGTTTGGAAGTTAAGGAATTCTTAGGCGGCGGTAAGATAATTCTGGTTCTGCCCATGTCCTATAATGTCACGGTTGGCGATGGCTACAGTATGACACAGGGGTGCGATAAGACGCTCGCCACCTGTTCCGGTCAATATAACAATGTAATTAATTTCCGGGGGGAGCCGCATGTGCCAGGGTTGGACAGAATGTTAGAAACCTCTGGTACCAGAACAAAATAAACTTTTTCTGTAATTTTTATAATTACTTTACATTCATAAGATGTTATGACGGAATAGGGTCACAGGAGAATACGTCATGCAGGTGATGCGCGATTTTTGTGTTGGTATATTTTCAGTATTGAAACTGACAGGCTCTCCGCTACTATATCGTTATCCGTACCGTAATTCGGCAGAGGGTTTGCACAAGGATTGGGTCAGTATTGGTAGTGATATTCAAAGTATAATCGGGAAATTAGAAGAAAACAGCGATGGAAACTGGCGAACAGAAGATCAATGAGGATAAGATAACCCGTACCGGCGGTCATTATAACCGTAACAGAGGCGAGCGGATGCAGAACAGGACTGTGGAAATACTGCCGCACCCGGAAGTTCTGGAAAGCTATAATTACGTGGTTGATGGCTCGGCCAAGATGATACTTACCATGTTCGAGATGGAGCAGAAGCACCGCCACGAGTGGGAAAAACAAGCTTTAAAGGTTCATGGAACATCATCCCTCGTTGGTCAGGTTTTAGGATTTTTTATCGCTATTTCTGTATTCATTTCAGCAAGCGTAATTGGCATGTATGGTAACTCCACCATCGCCGCTTCCATCTGGGTGTTCGGCATGGCTATCATTGTTATGGCCGGGCTGGTCTGGGCCTATGCCAAGAGCATGGGGCAGCGCCCGCTTTTCGCCCGTCCGACCATGCGCACCCATTTCCGCCCACAAAAAGAAAAGGATAATACGGAAGAATAGGTTACCATAAAAAGGCAGTGGCGCAGGATACAGATGATACTGTCAAGTCGTATCGTAAATCTGGATAAGTACCGATGGTGCAAGGTGAGCTGCTGGTTGAATTAAAATCGGAATCCCATTCTCTGATGGTTCCTCTTACAGGATTACCATCATCCATCTTATTATCAATATTATAGGATTGCAGCGGTGTTGTTGTATTGTCTGCTATCCCGCTATTAACATAGCTTGAATATAAAATAAAGAAATTACTAGCCGATGTATTATGTATTTCAGGTTGGGCGATGTTGGAGGCATCCCAGTATGGTATTGCTGGGCGTACATCTATGAAAGTATTGTCGGCTATTTTTGCAGTAGGAGCAAATTTAGCGTTATCTATTCCATAAACAGTTATGGCTATTAAAATAGTTGTCACCGTAACATTGGCTGCTCTGCAGATAGTGGCTGTACTACCAGCAGAATTTAATTTAACAGGTATTGTTGGTGGTGCTCCCGTAAAAGCGCCTACTAGGTTACCGTCCACCCCATAGCTTCCGCTAACTAATTTTGCCTCACTAAGGTGTTGCCAGAATACAAAGCTTTCGCTTCTGGTAATTCTTCCATCGTTATCCCCATATCCGCAGAATCTTGACAGAGCAGTTGGGTTAGTTCCTCCGGCATATGCTCCATTATAGGTAAAAAAACCGAGTTGGCTGGCTTCGCTGGGCGGCATATCAGCGGGCAGGTAGCCATATTTAGCTTTAAAAGTATTTGCTGCTGTTGCTAGTTCCTCAAATTGTTTTATCTGGGAACGTATCTGTGCTGATGTAATTAAATCTCTTCCTACCATCACACCGCCAACTATAAGGCCGATGACAACCAGAACTATGCTTAATTCTATAAGTGTGAAGGCGCAATTATCGCTTGCGAGTTGCGAGTTGCGAGTTGCGAGTTGCGAGTTGCGAGTTTTTCATACTTTAGTGATGTGTCAACATTCCAGCTATATATCTAAACTGTAATTCAAAATCTATTAAGAATAAGTTAATATATGTCAAAAATAACAGAGCATGATATTGTTCACGCAGCGCGGGGCTGGCTAGGCACGCGCTTTCACCATCAGGGGCGTCTGAAAAAGTCGGCTACCGCAAGGGGCGGGGTTGACTGCCTCGGCCTGCTTATCGGCGTGGCCGGGGAACTGAACCTGCCTTTCACCCAATATGATGAAACCAGCTATTCGCATTATCCAGACACCGAACGGCTCCGGCACCATTTGACCACATTATTACAGGAAATTTCTGTAGAAAGTATAGAACCGGGTGATATTTTGCTGTTCTCTATTGACGGCAATCCCCAGCATCTGGCGATAGTCGGCGAAATATCCGGCGAGCTTTCTATTATCCACTCCTACGCGCCTGCACGCGCGGTTGTTGAGCATGTGCTCGATGAGTGGTGGCGGGAGAGGGTAGTGGCGGCTTTCAGGGTGTATTAATGGGAAAGTGGCTAGAGTCGAGTGATTAGAGTCGGGAAAATGCTCGACTCTCGACTCTGATTACTCAATCAAACAAACAAAATTCACAAATTTAGGAAATAATTATGGCATCAATTATATTGAGCGCTGTTGGCAATGCTGCTGGCGCAGCTACCGGCCTGCCATTTGGCGCGCGGATAGGTTCTATTGTCGGGCGCATTGCCGGCGGCATCATCGATAATAATTTACGCAAGGGCAAGCTCCCGGCGATTCACGGCTCACGCCTTGCCGACCTTGCGGTGCAAAGCTCTGCTTATGGCAGGATGATACCGATTGTTTATGGGATGGTGCGTATTGGTGGCAATATCATCTGGTCGCAGCCGATAAAAGAGGTGGTCACCACCACTACCAGCTCGGCGGGTGGCGGTAAAGGCGGTGGTGGCAGCGTGAGCCAGACCACAACTTCCTATAGCTATTTTATTACACTGGCCGTTGCCGTTTGCGAGGGCGAGGTAAGCGATATTGTCCGCATCTGGGCCGATGCCAAGCAGCTTGACCTGTCGCAGTACACCATCCGTATCTATAAAGGCAGCGAAACACAAACTCCTGATTCGATTATACAATCTATTGAAGGTGCGGCTAACACTCCGGCTTACCGCGGCCTTGCCTATGTGGTATTTGAGAATTTCCCGCTTGCCGATTATGGCAACCGTATTCCTAATTTCACTTTCGAGGTGAAGAAAAAAACGCTCTACGCTGATTATAATGATGAGGTGGTGGAAGATATGCTTACCGGAATGGTGATGATCCCGGCGGCTGGAGAGTTCGTATATGATACGCAGGTGGAATATAAAGTTTCCGGCGTGCAGGTCGGTAGCAACTGGGTACAGCAGGGAAACCAGACAAGTGTCAATATGCACAATGCCAGCGGGCAGGCCAACGCGCTGCTCTCGCTCGATCAGTTAAAAGATACCTGCGCCAATGTGAACTGGGTTTCGGTTACGGTAGCGTGGTTCGGCGATAATATGAATGTCGCTAGTTGCAATATCGTTCCGGGGGTGGAATATAAAAGCGGTGCTACAACCCAGCCGGGAGTATGGTCGGTAGCCGGGTATAACCGCTCTACCGCTCGGTTGATAACGCAGGTCGATGGCGCGCCGCAGTTCGGCGGCACGCCGGATGATGCCAGCCTGTTGCGCTATCTTGATGAACTGAAACACCGCGGTTATAATATAATGTTCTACCCAGTGATATTCATGGATGTGGCGGGCAAGCCATGGCGCGGGGACATGACCGGCAGCGCCAGCGCGGTTTCCACCTTTTTTACCAAAACAAATGGCTATAACGCTTTTATCAATCATTATGCGAGCCTGGTGGCGGGCAAGGTCGATGCCTTTTCCATAGGCTCCGAGCTTAAAGGCCTTACCAAACTTACCGATACCACCGGAAATTACCCGGCGGTGAATGCGCTGGTGACTCTGGCCGCGAGTGTAAAAGCGGCACTGGGCAGCAGTGTGAAAGTAACTTACGCTGCGGACTGGTCGGAATACCACCACACCGATGGCGGCTGGTACAACATGGATCCGCTATGGTCCTCAACCAATATAGATGTTATCGGCATTGACGCTTATTTCCCGCTCACCGACAGCCAGCACACTATATATGATATCGATACACTGAAAGCGGGCTGGACATCGGGCGAGGGCTATGACTGGTATTACAGCGACGCCCCTCGCACCACCAAAGTGAACCTGACGCCGCAATTTGCATGGAAAAACCTCGCCTGGTTCTGGGGCAATACCCATATAAACCCCAACAGCGTGGCAACGGCATGGACGCCTAATTCCAAAAAAATATGGTTCACCGAATACGGTTTCCCCAGTGTCGATTGCGCCACCAACGAACCGAATGTATTTTTTGATCCGAGCAGTAGCAGCAGTGCCTTGCCGTATTTTTCCAAGGGCCGGGTCGATATGCGCGTGCAGCGTGCCGGCATCGCCGCGACACAGGCGCAATGGGCGGGATCGAGCATGGTCGAGCGCATGTTCACCTGGGCGTGGGACGCGCGGCCTTTTCCTTATTGGCCAGACCTTGCCAATGTCTGGACTGACGGTAGCGTGTGGAAGACCGGGCACTGGTTGCAGGGCAAGCTCGGCATCTCTAATGTCGCGGCGATCGTGCTCGACCTTGCCGAACGTTCTGGTTTGGATGAAAGTGATATCGATGTAAGCGAGATCAGCGAAATGCTTGATGGTTATGTCATCAGCAGCCAGCAGACCATCCGCGAGGCGATTGATGTACTGCGTAAGGCCTATTTTTTTGACACGGTGGAGAGCGATAATATATTACGCTGCATTTCGCGCGGCGGTGATGTTGCTGTTGCCGCGGATGAGGTCGATATCATACCGCAGCAGGATAATAACCAATTGTGCAAAATAACCCGTACGCAGGAGATAGAACTGCCCAAGCATATCAACGTAGTCTATCTCAACCGCCTCGCCAATTACCAGACCGCAACCCAATATTCCCAGCGTGAGATAACCAGCAGCCGTGAGGTGGAGACGATGGATTTTCCACTCGTTCTTTCCGACCAGATCGCCAAAAATATCGCCGATGTGACGCTGTTTTCCGAATGGACCGGGCGCACCGCTTATGCATTCGACCTGCCTATAAAATACGCGCAGCTCGACCCGGCTGATATCATTACGCTCACCATCAGCGGCGTTTCGCACCGTATGCGCATTGTTTCTACCTATATCGGTGCGCCGGGTATAGTACGTGTGAAGGCGGTGGCCGAAGATATTTCGACTTATGATTTCTATAATGCCGCGGGCAGTAGCAATAATATATTGCTTAGTGAGAATTCAACCATTCCACTCACCGATTTGGAACTGCTCGACCTGCCGCTATTCCCCAGTGATGCCAGTGACAAGGCGGTGCTGCGCATGGCGGCTACCGGCCTTGCCAGCGGCTGGGGCGGGGCGGTGGTGTATCGTTCTGATGATAACGGTGCCAACTATTCGCGTTTTGATTCCATTCAAAGTCCGGCGGTGATGGGTACTGCTGCAACTGTTCTGGCAGCGGGAGCAAGCACCACCTTTGATGAAAAAAATACGGTAACCGTTATATTACTCGGTGACGCGCAGTTACAGAACATGACCGAACTCGCCGTGCTCAACGGCGCCAATGCTGCGCTACTCGGCGATGAAATCATCCAGTTCAAAAATGCGACGCTGATCAGTGATGGACAATATACATTGAGTGGCTTGCTGCGTGGCAGGTTAGGCACGGAGTGGGCCATATCAACTCACGCTGCCGGTGAGCGGTTTGTGCTGCTCGATGGCGCGCTTGATAAGCAGGTGATAGCCAATAATTTAATTGGCCTGCAACGGCAATATAAAGCGGTGACGGTTGGTAATAGCCTGACCTCCGCCGATGCGCAGGATTTTACCTATAATGCGGTGGCGCTCAAACCCTACAGCCCGGTGCAGATAACCGGTGCGCGTGATGGCAGCGGTAATTTAACGGTGAATTGGGTGCGCCGCACACGCATCGGCGGCGACTGGCGCGATAGTGTCGACATACCGCTCAATGAAGCCAGCGAACTATATGATATCGAAATAATGAATGGCAGCAGCGTAGTGCGCAGTTTCCTTGGCGTCACCAGCCCAACTACCACTTACAGCGCTGCCCAGCAAACCACTGATTTTGGAAGTGCGCAAAGCAGCGTTAGTGTAAAAATCTACCAGCTATCCGCAGCCGTGGGCAGGGGGTATAGCGGAGTTGCCACTATCTAATACGGGTTTTATTGCTTTTATCAGGATCTGTTCTGCCAATAGTATTATCACGGCGGCGGATGAATTCTTCCCAGTCTGCTTGCCTCTGCCTTATAAGCTCATTAACATCAACTGTGCCACCGCCGCGTGTTGGGTCAGTCATAACTAATTCACGGTAGCGAGCTTGAGCAGCAATACACCCTCTCACATCATCAAACGTGGCATCAGGTGCCACCTGAACTGTTATATGGTCAAATGTCATTGGCACCGGCTGCCATAGATCGACCGCGCTCTCTTTGGTTACGCGAAAAGCATCATCAAGGCGGTCACCACGAATAGAACTGTAAGATACACCTTTTTTAGGGTCGTATATCACCGGGCCAGCCATTTATTCCTCAATATCGTAGCTTTATTATTATTTATCTTCCTACGCCACCACCACGCTCTGGGCCATCTGTTTTATTTCCTTGAATGATATTCTCCCAATCATCACCATTTACGCCGAGCTTCTGCGCTCTGGCCTGTCTGTCTTCTGCCAGTTTTTCGAACAAACTTTTTACATCCGGCCTATTTCTACTAGCATCAGCATTACCGGCGGAATGTGCTCTACTACTTTTAACTGAGTTATATGTTTCTTGGCCATGACTATCTACCTTTACTTCAACTTAGTTACTGGCTAAGTTTCTTAGGATATTATACATATATTTACTGCAAACCAGTATGAAGATTTGGTTACAATTATTATTGAATTGATTTATAATAATAAATTTCCTATAATAAACTCACAATGTCATTAATAAAAGCAAATTATCTAACTAAATGAAAAATTGCAGTAATACTGTCTTTGTTGCTTTCCTGACGGTTGTTTATATATTATTTTTTGTTGCTTTTGTCTGGGTAAGGCAATGGCAGGTTGCCGGTGATGACCGGATGATTTTTTTACCCTATCTCCTCCTCAATATCGTAGCCTCTTTTGTGCAGATCTTCTGCTTTTTTTATGCGCTAACTGTGTCGCGCTTTCTATTCATACTGTCATTGCCGCTGGTTTTTTGCGCCAGCGTTTTTCATGACTATATGGTTGGGATGTTCAATGTCCCGGTTAATGAAAAGACTATATCCGTAGTTTTTGAGGCTACCTCCAACGAAGTAACACAATTTTTAACGCTTAACCTGTTATTGCTTATATTGTGCGGGGTTATTTCCGCATTTCTTATTGGTCTATATTTCTGTAAAAAAGTAATAGTGCAGGAAAAAGACAAAAGGGTGGCAAAAACCTTTGCTGCGATAACGGCTTGTTTGATTTTGGCTTATAACGGGGCGATAAGTGTCAGCTATCCTCCCTATAATATTATTACCTCCTCGGTCAATTACACATGGGACAGGCTTTTTCAGCATGTAACGATGAAAAAACCGGAAGGTTATTCTTATCCTGATAAAGATAGCGAGCCGCTAAAGATAGTTTTGATCATAGGTGAGTCGGCGCGTGCTGACCATTTCTCACTGAATGGTTATAATCGGGAAACCAACATTTACACATCCAAACGCAAGAACGTAATAAGTTTTAAAAATGCTATTTCCTGCGGGGCGCTGACACGGATAGCGGTGCCCTGTATCCTGACCAGCAGCAATGATGGTGAGACATCATTGCTGGGGGTATTCAACTCATTGGGGTTTTATACTAAGTGGTTGGGCGCGCAGGGCGCATTTTCTACTAATGATCCGATCAGCAATATAATAAACGAAGCGCATAGTTCGGTATTGCTTGAGAAACAGAAAATGCTTGATAATTCTGTGTTCGATGAGGAATTGTTGCCCTATCTCGATAAAGAGCTGGCCGACAAAACAAACAGGGACATGTTCACGGTATTGCATCTGTATGGAAGCCATTGGCAGTACCAGGCGCGTTATCCAAAACAGTTTGGGTATTTTACACCGGTCTGCGAAAAAACTTATATGCGCGAATTTGTCGCCTCGGACCAGATAAAGGCGATTAAAGAATGCGCAGATATAAAATCGATAGTGAATGCCTATGATAATTCCATAATTTACACTGACTATATTGTTGACCAGGTAATGGACAAGCTGGCTGATAAAAATGCCGTGGTCATTTATATGTCAGACCATGGCGAGTCGCTGGGTGAGGGTGGGCGCTACCTGCACGGCAATTTCGACGCGCCTGAACAACGGCATATACCTCTGCTCTGGTGGGAATCGGATAAATTCATTGCTAAACATCATAAAGAATGGGAATATCTTTCCAGTAGAACTGGTGTTGAATTTAAGCAGAATATGTTTTTTTCTAATTTTTTAAATTGTCTGGGTATAAAATCGGACAGTATAAATAAAGAGGAAAACATATGTGCAGGTGATCCTATTAAACATTTGCAGTTGTAGCACGTATGTGCTACAATAGTCCTCGTATGGAGGTTTATATGCTGCAGAATAATGAAAGTATAAAGAGCGACTATGTGCGGGCGCGCATGTCGCCGGAGGTGAAAGAAGCTGCTGAAGCTATCTTTGATAAGCTGGGGCTGGGCCATACCGAGGCCATCCGCCTTTTTTACCAGCAGGTCATTCTTAACCAGGGGCTGCCGTTTGGCGTGAAGATACCCAATGCCGAAACTGTGCGTGCTATGAAGCAGGTAAAAAGCAGGAAGGGGCTGGTTAAATGTAAAAATGCAAAAGAATTGTTTGACAAATTTCGATAATCGGTTGCTATGGATGCCAGCCTACGCTGGCATGACAATTAAACATTAAAAGGGCAATAAATGAGAGAAAAGCACGCGAAGACCAGCCAAGATAAAAATGTAGATTCTATTAGCATAGCATTTCAGGATACCTCCCTCCTTCCCATGTTATTTGGTGATGAAGACGTCCATATTACCAAGCTAGAGAAAAAATTTAATGTCCAGGCGGTGACGCGGGGAAATATGCTGGTTATTTCCGGTGAGAAGGCGAGCGTTGAGTCTTGCCGGGCGGTGGTAGAATCACTTTATTCCGACCTGAAGAAAGGTGGCCAGGTGGGTACTAAGGAAGTTGAAGCGGCGATCCGCATGACTGCGGCCAATTCTGACTCGCGTGAGGAGAACAGGAATTTGTTCGGCATGACAGACCTCATCGTCAAAACGATGAAGAAAAGCGTGAAGCCATATTCTCCGGCGCAGGCGAAATATATCGAGACTCTGATGAAGAACGATGTTGTATTCACCCTTGGCCCGGCTGGTACGGGTAAGACTTATATAGCTGTGGCTATGGCGGTTGCCATGTTCACCTCTAACCGGGTTGAGCGTATCGTACTTTCCCGCCCGGCGGTGGAGGCTGGTGAAAAACTTGGTTTCCTGCCCGGCGACCTGAAGGAAAAAATTGATCCCTACCTGCGTCCGCTTTATGACGCGTTGCATGACATGATACCTACCGAAAAACTCGCGCGGCATATGGAAGCCGGGGATATTGAAGTTGCACCGCTGGCCTTTATGCGCGGCCGCACTTTGTCTAACTCGTTCGTGATACTTGACGAAGCGCAGAACACCACTCCCACCCAGATGAAAATGTTCTTAACCCGTCTTGGCGAAAATTCGCGGATGGTTATTACTGGCGATTTAACACAGACCGATCTGCCGAAAGATGTGAAATCTGGATTGGGCGATGTCATCCGCAAGGTCGAAGGCATTGAAGGCATTGGTTGTGTGCGCTTCACCGATTCTGATGTGGTGCGCCACCCGCTCGCGGCCAAAATTGTAAAAGCCTATGACGAGTGGGACAAGAAAAAGAAGAACAACCAGCCGCTTGAGTAGACTTTGGGCAATAGGCATGAAGCATTAGGGGAAAATGATAGATATATCATCATCAGAAGACATACAGTGAAGAAGAGCTTAAAGCGTTGAAGCAACTTGAGGAGTTTTTTGCCCCTAGAATCTTCGATATAGAGCGCGGTGAATTTTCTAGTGTTACTGCGGAGGAGATAATTGCTGAAGCTAAGGCTGAACGTGGTATTTTGTAATGTTTTATGTTAATTTGTCATGCCAGCGAAAGCTGGTATCCAGCTTTACTCGCGGTAGCGAGGAAAAGGAGTACTATTAAGCCACAGACGTGGCTTTACTGGATTCCTGCTTTCGCAGGAATGACAATTTTTGGGAGCTATGCAACGCCTTTGTTCATTGCAATGATAAGTAACCAGTTATGAAAACAACGCTTGATATTTCCTTCCATGTCCATAACCAATTATGGAAAATGCGTCTGCGCCCTTACACTAAAACGGTGCGGGCGGCACTCGAAGCGGCGCTTGCCGAAACAAAACTGAAAGGCAATTTTGAGATAGCAGTAGTTCTTGCTGATGATGCCTTTATCAAAAACCTGAACAGCGATTATCGCGGTAAGAACAAAGCAACTAATGTTTTGTCTTTTCCTTCTTCTTCCCTGACCACTGACCACCGACCACTGACCCCTGAACTGGGCGATGTTATCTTAGCCATCGAAACCATTGAGAAAGAAGCGAAGGAGCAGGGCAAAAGCTTCCGCAACCATACTACCCACCTTCTGGTGCATGGCTTCCTGCATTTACTCGGATACGACCATATGGTCGAAAAAGAGGCGGTAATTATGGAAAAACTGGAAATAAAAATTCTTAAAAAACTTGGTGTTAGCAATCCCTACTTGTAATTAGGTGAAAATTAAAGTAGAAATGAATGCATTGCGTGTTGTTTATACGGCTATATGAAATCTGATACTAATAATTTGAATTTATTATCTATGGACGATCCCGAGTCGAATGTTATCAGTATTCCTGAGCTGGTAACTGACAAAAAATCTGATATCAAACCTAGTAAATTATCATTCTCGCGGGCGGTCAGCAGTTGGCTTAAAGGTGCTATTGGCACCAGGCAGGATGCCTCGCTTAAAGAAACACTGGAAGAAATAATAGATGAGCATAACGGGCAGGCCGATGATCGGCTTGAACCGGAAGAGCGGGTGATGCTGCATAATGTGCTCAGCTTTGGTGACACCAAGGTCAGCGATATCATGGTTCCGCGCACGGATATTTCGGCGGTTCCGGTTGATATCAGCCTTAATGAACTGAAATCCCATATCCTTGAAATGAAGCATACCCGTATTCCGGTATATGAAGAAACTCTGGATAAAGTTCTTGGCTTCATTCACGTAAAGGACCTGCTGGCAATGTTTGGCGGGGAAACTTCCTATAATTTGCAGGAAGTGATGCGTGAAGTATTATTTGTTCCGCCGTCAATGCGGATTATGGATCTGCTTATAAAAATGCGGCATGCCGGTAGCCATATGGCGATAGTGGTTGATGAATATGGCGGCACCGATGGCCTGGTAACGATGGAGAACCTGTTTGAAGAAATTGTCGGCGACATTCAGGACGAGCATGATGAAGACGAAGAACAGGATGATAAAATTACCCGGATACGCGATGGCGTGTTCGAGGTCAGCGCCCGTATCCGCATTGAGAAGCTGGAAGAGGAACTCGGCCTTAATTTAGTTACCGAGGAAAAAGAAGATGAGTTCGATACGCTTGGCGGCCTGATATTTTTCCAGCTTGGCCGTGTCGCGGTTAAAGGCGAAATTATTCAGCATGTCTCAGGTGCATCTTTCAAGGTGTTGGAAGCAGATCCCCGCCGTATTAAAAAGGTGCAGATTACCGTAAACGGTTCCCAGTCATAATAAAGTATCATTCCAAATAATTGTACTAAATTGGTATTTGCGCTTACGGATTTTTTCTATAGACTTGATGAAAGTCAAGTACATAGATATCGGATAATGTAGTCTCGCCACATGGATTTAATGCTAGCCAATTGCACGATGGTATTTTCCCAGCATCATGGGTTGTTTGCTGTGTTTTTTCTCGGAGGGTTGACCAGTGGTTTTGTTCACTGTCTTGCTATGTGCGGGCCTGTGGTTGCAGGTCAGTCAGCTTGTGCAAGTGGTTGCAGTAAACGCATGTTGAATGGTTTGCAGTGGAGTTATCATCTGGGGCGTATGACAACTTATGGTGCGTTGGGGTTTCTGGCAGCACTGTTTTCCAAACAGATTGCAGCGTGGGAGTTCTGGCCGGTTTTGTCTTCGATGATGCTGGTGGCAGCCGGGGCGATGTTTATAGTAAGCAGTTTGCCGCAACGTAAATATTCAGCCTGTCATGTTTCTGCCCGGACAAATTATGTGCGTGGCGCGCTCATGGGTTTTATGCCGTGCGGGATGATATATGCAGCGTTGATGATGGCGTCGACCCTTGCCAATCCGTTGTTGGGGATGTTTGCCATGTGGTTGTTCGTAATTGGTACAGTTCCGGCATTATTATTAGCTAGCGGTAGTGCAGAATTATTTGGTATGAAATGGAAAAATGGCTTGCAAAAATTTGGTCGTATGGTTATGGCTTTTAACGGATTTTCACTTCTGGTGATGGCAACAAAAATAATGGGGTAATATGCAGAAAATAGCACCGGTATATAATGATAGGATTGTAAAATTATTCACGGTTGCCGCCCTTTTCTGGGGGGCTGTGGGTATGCTGGGAGGGCTTTTTATCGCCCTGCAGATGGCGTTCCCTTGGCTTAATATAGAGCCATATCTTACATTTGGCCGTTTACGTCCTGTGCATACTTCAGGTGTAGTATTTGCCTTTGGTGGGAACGTGTTGTTTGCCACATCTTATTTCATAGTCCAGCGCACTTGCCAGACGCGGCTGTGGGGGGACGGGATGTCGTTCTTCACCTTCTGGGGCTATCAGGCTTTCATTGTTATGGCCGCTGCTGGTTATGTCCTTGGTATAACCCAGGGCAAGGAATATGCGGAGCCGGAATGGTATGCGGATTTATGGCTGACTATTGTCTGGGTATGTTACCTTCTGATTTTCCTGATGACCCTGAAAAACCGGGAAGAGCCGCATATCTATGTTGCTAACTGGTTCTTCCTTGCTTTTATTGCCACTGTTGCCGTGCTGCATCTGGTTAATGGGGTTGCGATACCGGTGTCATTCCTTGGCGCAAAAAGTGTTCCTTTGTGGGGTGGTGTGCAGAGTGCGCTCATCCAGTGGTGGTACGGGCATAATGCGGTTGGGTTTTTCCTGACTGCCGGGTTTCTTGGTATCATGTATTATTTTATTCCCAAACGTGCTGGCCGTCCGGTTTATTCTTACCGCCTGTCTATATTGCATTTCTGGTCGTTGATATTCATCTATATCTGGGCGGGGCCGCACCATCTTCATTATACTGCGCTTCCAGACTGGGCGCAGACTTTGGGGATGACATTCTCCATCATGCTGTGGATGCCAAGCTGGGGTGGGATGATCAATGGTATCATGACCCTTTCCGGGGCGTGGAACAAGCTGCGGGAAGATCCTGTGCTGCGTTTCATGATAATTGCCCTGGCCTTTTATGGCATGAGTACTTTTGAAGGGCCGATGATGTCTATTAAGGCCGTGAACGCCCTGTCACATTATACCGACTGGACAATTGGCCACGTGCATTCCGGTGCTCTTGGTTGGGTGGCCTTCATCAGCTTTGGGGCGATTTACCATATGGTCCCGGTGCTGTGGAGGAAGAAGGGGCTGTATTCCATGCGTCTGGTGAATATCCATCTGTGGGTGGCGACTATTGGTATCGTGCTTTACATCACCGCGATGTGGGTTGCCGGTATCATGCAGGGTTTAATGTGGCGTGCTTATGATTCTATGGGTTTTCTGGAATACTCATTTGTGGAAACTGTAGAGGCCATGAACCCTTATTATTTAATTCGTGCGCTTGGTGGGCTTCTATATTTAGGGGGGATGCTGATAATGGTCTATAACTGCTGGAAAACAATAAATAGCAGCGAACTGAACAAGGAGGTTGCCCATGCTTGAGCAACACAAAAAACTGGAGAAGAATTCCATACTACTTTTGGTATTTGCGCTGGTGGCAATTTCCATTGGCGGGTTGGTAGAAATCGTTCCATTGTTCCGCATAGAAACCACAATAGAAAAAGTAAGTGGCATGCGCCCGCTTACACCTCTGGAGCTTGCGGGTGAGCAGATTTATATACGTGAAGGCTGCATGAACTGCCATAGCCAGCAGATTCGTCCGCTGCGTGATGAGGTGGAGCGCTATGGCCATTATTCCCTTGCTGCGGAAAGCATGTATGACCATCCCTTCCTGTGGGGCAGTAAACGTAACGGGCCTGATCTGGCGCGGCTTGGCGGTAAATATTCAGATGAATGGAATACTGCCCATCTTATCAGTCCCCGCGACGTCGTGCCGGAATCTATTATGCCGACCTACAGCTTCATTATGGGAAGGGCTGCTGACCTGCGTGATATTGGCAAGTTGATGAAGGCGTATCGTATCACCGGGGTTCCTTATACTGATGAGATGATCGAAAATGCTTATAATGATGCGGTGGCGCAGGCGAATGCTGATTCTGATCCGGCTGGACTAAATGCCCGTTATGGTAAGAAGGTCAATATACGTGATTTCGATGGCCAGAAAAATTTTGTTTCTGAAATGGATGCGCTTGTTGCCTATTTGCAGACCTTGGGAACGTTGGCTGATATCAAAGATTATAAAATTCAGGAGCCGAATCCATGATGGAAAAATTTATAGAGCATGCGCCAGTAATAGGCCTTCTGTTTTTCTTTAGTGTGTTTGTTGCCATAGCGGTGTGGGCATTAAGGCCGGGAGTAAAGCAGAAATTGCAGGATTTAGCGCAAATACCACTTAAGGAGGATATGTAATGGTTGATCCAAAAAAACCAGCACCGGGGTCAGTTGACCGCGATGAACATAGCGGTGTTGAAACTACCGGGCATGAATGGGATGGTCTTAAGGAACTTAACCTTCCTGCACCGCGGTGGTGGTTGATTGTCTTTGCTATAACTTGCGTTTGGGCAGTTGGTTATTGGGTAGTGTACCCGGCGTGGCCAACGCTTTCCGGAAACACCAAAGGCAGCGCCGGTTGGACCCAGTATAAAAAACTTGCTGAAGAGCAGGCGGAGATTGTTGCGCGCCGTGGGGTTTTTGCAGAAAAAATCAAGGCTCATGGCCTTGAGGAAATCCAGAAGGATCCGGAGCTTTATGCTTTCGCCGTTGCTGGTGGGAAGACCATGTTCAAGGAAAATTGTGCTGCTTGTCATGGCACTGGTGCTACTGGTGGGCGCGGCTATCCTAACCTTAATGATGATGATTGGCTGTGGGGAGGAACACTGGAAGATATTTATACCACTATTAAGTATGGTATCCGTTCTACCCATGATCAGACCCGTACTTCGCAGATGCCATCTTTTGCTGAATCACTGAAAAAGGAAGAAATAGAAAAAGTGGCGGACTATGTGCTGAGCCTTTCCACTGGCAAAGGTGGTGATGCTGAGGGTGCAAAAATTTTCAAGGATAACTGTTCGGCCTGCCACGGTGAAACCGGCAAGGGTGGACGTTCCGTGGGCGCTCCAAATCTTTCCGATGCGATCTGGCTTTATGGTGGGGACAAGGCAAGCATCATGCAGCAGGTTACCAATCCACGCCATGGTGTAATGCCGACCTGGGAAGCACGCCTGCCTGATGAAACTATCAAGACACTGGCTATCTATGTGCATTCGTTAGGTGGAGGGGAAGCCGCTAAGCCTAAGGAATAGAGATGGTTACCCCTATACAACTGTTTAAGAAACAGGAGAAGATCTACCCACGCCGCGTATGGGGCAAGTTCCGTAAGCTGAAATGGGTAGCGATGGTTACTCTGCTGAGTATTTATTATCTGGCACCGTGGTTGCGTTGGGACAGGGGGGCTCTGGCGCCAAACCAGGCTATCCTTATTGATATGCCGCATACCCGGGCTTATTTCTTTGGAATAGAAATCTGGCCGCAGGAAGTTTATTACATAACAGGTATTCTGATTCTGGCGGCGGTTGGTTTGTTTTTTGTTACTTCGCTGTTTGGCCGGGTATGGTGTGGATATGCCTGTCCGCAGACAGTATGGACAGATTTGTTTGTCTGGGTTGAGAGGATAGTGCAGGGCGACCGCAATGCCCGCAAAAAACTTGATGAGTCGCCGTGGACTTTAGAGAAGATCGGCAAGAAAGTGCTCACCCATATTATCTGGTTGTGTATAGGATTATGTACCGGCGGGGCGTGGGTATTTTATTTTAATGATGCTCCGACTTTGTTTGATCAGATTGTGCATTTTGATGTGCCGTGGAGTGTTGGCGGCTGGATACTGGGGCTTACTTTTTCTACCTACCTTATGGCCGGGTTTGCCCGCGAGCAGGTCTGCACTTATATGTGCCCTTATGCGCGTTTCCAGTCAGCGATGTTTGATAAAGATACGCTTATTATAGCTTATGACGAAAAACGTGGTGAACCACGCGGCAAACATAAAGCCGGGGAAAGCTGGGAAGGCAGGGGACATTGTATTGATTGTGACAGTTGCGTGGTGGTGTGCCCGATGGGGATTGACATACGCCACGGCTTGCAGATGGAATGTATAGCCTGCGGCCTTTGTGTTGATGCGTGTAATAACGTGATGGATAAGATTGGGCTGCCTCAGGGGCTTATACGTTATGACACGGAGAGCAAAAAGGTGTTTAACCCGTTACGTCCGCGCACCTTCTGGTATGGTGGAATCATAACCTTGGTTGGGTGCCTGATGCTGTACAGTCTGTTTACCCGATCACCTCTGGAAATGAATGTGATACATGATCGCAACCCTGTGTTTGTGGTGCTGTCGGACGGTACAATACGCAATGGTTATAACGTAACCATCATCAACAAAAACCATGAGGACAGGAGTTATTCTCTCACAGTATCAGGACTGGATGATTTTTCGGTCCGGGTACAGTCAAGTACAGATATTCCGGCAGACAATATACCGGTTTTTGCTGATAGCGTTGGCCATTTCCGGGTATTTTTGACCGCCAAGAAACAAAGTGAAAAGCGCAAGGAAATAATGTTTCAGCTTTTTGAAGAAGGTGGTAGTATTGGCGATACTAAGCAGACAATTTTTGTGAGTGATAAGCAATGAATATTCCACTGGATGGGAAAAGGGTATTTTTCTATTTTTTGTTATTTTTTGGTATTGTTGCGGCTGTTAATGCGGCAATGGTTACTATTGCCGTTCGCACCAACACCGGGATAGTAACAGAACATCCTTATGAAAAAGGTGTTGCTTATAACCGGACAGTGGAAGCTGAAGAAAAGCAGGAGGAGCTTGGCTGGAAGGGGAAGATTGAATATAAAAATGGCGTAATCAGTTTTCTATTGCATGACAAAGATAATGCCGTTATTGAGCCGGAAAGGGCCACCGCATCCATAAGCCGTCCCACCCAGGCGGGAATGGATTTTACCGTTGAATTAAAAGGCGCGGAAACACAGGTTGCATTTCCTGCCAAAGGACTTTGGGAAGTAAGGATAGATACGCTGTATAAAGGTGAGCATTACCAGCAGTCCAAGCGTATAGTGGTGGAATGAGCATATCCCATTTTGTAACTTCCGAAGCTGATGGCAGCAATAGCCTGAATTTGCTGGTGGATGGGATGCATTGCCCATCCTGCGTGGCGATTATTGAAAATGCCCTTAATAAGCAGGAAGAAGTCCGCAGTGCGCGCCTGAATCTTTCCACCAAGCGGCTGAAAATATCATGGAACGGGGCCAAAGAGCTTGGCGAGAAATGGGTAGAGCTGATTAACGGTATGGGATACCGCGCTATGCCTTTTGATCAGGAAACAGCGGAAACCGCCGAAAAAAAAGAAGAAAAATTCCTGTTTCGCTGCCTTGCTGTGGCTGGGTTTGCCAGCGGCAACCTTATGCTTTTTTCGGTTCCTTTATGGAGCAGCGATATGGTGGAGATGGGTTCTGCCACCCGTACTTTTTTCCATTGGGTGCAGGCGGCGATAGCCATTCCCGCGGTTGCTTATTGTGGCCTGCCTTTTTACATTTCGGCGTGGAAAGCAATAAAGGAATTCCGCACCAACATGGATGTGCCGATCTCGGTGGCGGTGATTTTGGCAACATTGATGAGTATATTTGAAACTGCCACTTACGGTACCCATTCTTATTTTGATTCCGGGGTAATGTTGCTGTTTTTCCTGCTTATTGGCCGCTATCTTGAAGCGCGGGCCAAGGGGAGGGCCCGTAGTGCCGCCCATGATCTCCTGCAGATGATGACGGGGTTCACCACCATTCAAAACAGCGATGGCAGCCATCAGCAGATTCCCCTGTCAGAAATTAAGGAAGGTATGGTTCTTCTGGTTGCAGCCGGGGAGAAAATCGGTGCTGATGGGGAGGTGATAAACGGTGAATCGGAGCTGGATACCAGCCTGATTACCGGGGAAACCTTGCCGCGGGCAGTAAGCTCTGGTGCTCAGGTTTTTGCCGGAACCATAAACCTTGTAGCGCCGCTTACCATCAGGGTAACCAAGGCTCATGAACGCTCACTGATTGCTGAGATTGTAAAGATGATGGAAACCGCCGAGCAATCACAGGCGCGTTATGTCACTCTCGCTGATAAAATTTCTGGCTGGTACACCCCTGTTGTCCATGTTCTGGCGGCGGGAACATTTATTGGCTGGTGGGTGTTTGGTAATGTCCAGTGGCAGGTTGCCCTGCTTTATTCGGCTACGGTGCTTATCATAACCTGCCCTTGTGCATTGGGGCTGGCGGTTCCGGTTGTGCAGGTGCTGGCCAGCGGTAAGCTTATGCGCTCTGGCATATTGTTGAAATCAGGCAGTGCGCTGGAACGCCTTGCTACCATAACCCACGCCGTATTTGATAAGACCGGAACACTGACGCTGGGAAAGCCGATGCTTACTTCTGCCAATTCAACAGAGCAGTTACAACTGGCGGCTTCACTTGCTGCCCGCAGCAAACATCCCCTGTCACAGGCGATCGCTAAATCATACAGCGGCGAGTTGTTAACATTGGATGTAAAGGAAATTCATGGATGCGGGCTGGAAGCTGGGAATGTACGTCTGGGAAAACGCAGCTGGGCGACCAACCTGCCTGATGATGGTGATGATACGCTGGAGCTATGGCTTTCTTCAGAAGGAACAGACCAGGTACGTTTTACCTTTGCCGATAAATTACGTGATGACGCCAAAAACATTATTACAAATCTGCAAGCGTCAGGAATAAAGACTCTGTTGCTGTCTGGTGATCGGCAGGAAGTTACAAGGACGATTGCCGGAAGTCTTGGTATAGATGTCTATGAAGGCGCTCTTACGCCGGTGCAGAAAGTAGATAAGATAAGCGCCTTGAAATCTGCCGGTGCTAATGTATTGATGGTAGGTGACGGGCTTAATGATGCGCCTTCGCTGGCTTCGGCTACAATTTCCATGTCGCCGACCAGCGCGATGGATATTACCCAGAATGCCGCCGATATTGTGTTCCAGGGTGATAAGCTTCAGCCGGTAATAACCGCGTGGAAGTTAGCAAAATTTTCACAAATTCTGGTGAAGCAGAATTTCCAGCTTGCCATTTGGTATAATATTATAGCCATACCTATGGCGGTTGCCGGAATGGTGACGCCACTTATTGCCGCAATAGCCATGTCCAGCTCCTCATTGCTGGTCATTGCCAATGCTATGCGTCTTAATACGAGACAGGACAGCATATGAACATTTTGCTATATCTTATACCCATAGCCTTGACTCTTGGTCTTATCGGGCTGTTCGGTTTTTTCTGGGCAATGAAGAATGGGCAGTTTGAAGATCTGGATGGCGCGGCTCACCGTATCCTGCGTGAAGAAGATGATAAAAAACTTTAAAACATTTTGACTTAAATCAAGGCTAATATATTATTCCGGGATACTATCGCACTGCAAAACTATTAAGGAGAACTAAATCTATGAAAAAAATCGTTATTTCGTTACTTGCTACCACTGTTTTAATGCAGCCGGCTTTGGCTGTAGCGGCGCCAAAGGGTGCGGCTAAGCCTGCTGCGGCTCCGGCCTATAATATTTCTTCTGACAGCCCATTCAAAGCTGGTGATTTTATGGTTCGTGCCCGTGCGCTTGGTGTAGTGCCGCAGGAGGATAGCTCCATGAACATTGCTGATAAAGTAAAAGTGGATAACAGCCTTGTGCCGGAATTGGATTTTACCTATTTCTTCACTAGCAACATAGCGGCTGAACTTATCGCTGCTGTTACCCCACATGATGTAAAAACCAAGAGCGGTATTGACGCTGGCAGCTCGTGGTTGTTGCCGCCAACCCTTACTTTGCAGTATCACTTTACCCAGTGCCCTATGGTAAAGCCTTATGTTGGTGCTGGTATCAACTATACCCACTTCTTTAATGAGGATGCTGGTGCGCTGACTGCGGTAAAATATGATGATAGCGTTGGTGGTGCGTTGCAGGCAGGTGTGGATATACCATTACAGGGTAACTGGTATGCCAACATTGACGTTAAAAAGGTATTTATAAACACTACTGCCACGTTCAGCCCAAGCGGTGTGCGTGCTGACGTTGATATTGACCCATGGTTGATCGGTGTTGGTGTTGGTTATAAATTCTAATAGTTAGAATACGTTTTATATAGTATTTTTGCTTTATAGGCCGGTTATATAAATATTTTTTTATATGACCGGCCTATAGCTTTTTGCGAAAGAAGTTATCTGTAAGTTTTAACAGGCGGCTTCGATCATTATTTCAACACTGTAGCCGGGCGCGGCCAGTTTTGCTTCTACGGTAGCGCGGGCAGGGGTCTTGCCCGATACTACCCATGCGTCCCATGCCTTATTCATGTCAGCGAAGGTTGTGATGTTGCTAAGCCATATATTGGCTTTCAGTATCCTTGTTTTATCAGTGCCTGCTTTGGCAAGTATGCTGTCTATCTGTTTAAGTATGTCCTGGGTTTGCAGGAAAACAGATTTTCCCATATTTTCTCCGGCAACAATCCCGGCAGTATAAACAATACCATTATAAATTACTGCTTCGCTCATGCGCGCACCAGCCTCGATTCGTTTTATATCAGTCATATTGCCCCTCTTTTATGTGGTTATAATTTCCCCCTTGAATACCTGATGTTCTACAAAATACCAGCAGGAAATTTGTGCAAACAAAATAACAACTGGCAATAGAAAATAATATAATTTATACAGTAATGTAGTTGTCGTTATTTTTATAAAAAACATAAGGTAGTAATTCATGCAGATACAGAACCGCCTTCTTTACACAGCATCAATATTTATAATGTTTCCAGCAGCAGCATTTGCTGTTGTACCTGCTGCCGCACCGGTGGCGAAATCTGAACTGGCTGATGGGCTGGATAAATGGAGTACATCTACTTTTCCGGAAGCAACTCCCGGCACTTTGGGTTATGCAATCTTACATGGCACACCGTGGATAAACCTGCGTTACCGTTATGAGAATGTTGATCAAACCGGCATCGCCGAGGAGGCGTATGCTTCAACATTGCGCAGTAAAATAGGATATAAAACTGGCCTATGGCAGGGGTTCCAGTTTGGTGTAGAAGGGGAAAATATTGTAGCGCTTGGTACGGATCATTACAATAGTACGGCCAATGGAAAAACGCAGTTTCCAGTGGTATCAGATCCGGAGGATACTGACCTTAACCAGCTATATATAAGCTATCAGGGGTTGCCGAAAACCAATATCACACTGGGCAGGCAGCTTATCAATCTTGATAATCAGCGCTTCGTTGGTGCGGTTGACTGGCGCCAGAATGACCAGACCTTTGATGCTGTGACTTTGTCGAGTCAATATATCGACCATGCCAGTTTCTACTATGCCTATGTCAGCAAGGTAAACCGCATTACCGGGCCCGGTGCTACTAACGGCGCTTACGACAGCAATTCGCATTTGCTCAATGCCTCGTATGAATTTAATCCGGTTTTGAAAGTGACAGTCTACGATTATATGCTCGATTTTGCCGATGCCAACTCACTTTCTAGTATTACTTATGGCGCACGCTTAACTGGAAAGTATGACCTTGCCGAAGGTTTTAATTTGTTCTATGCGGCGGAAGCGGCCAACCAGTCAGACTATGCTGACAACACTGCGAACTTTAGCTCGAACTATTATTTGTTGGAACCTGGCCTGGGCTGGAATGGCTGGACCGGAAAGCTTGGCTATGAAGTTCTGGAAGGTGATGGAACTGCAAGCCATGCATTCCAGACACCGCTGGCTACATTACACGCTTTCAACGGCTGGGCCGATAAATTCCTTACCACTCCTGCCAATGGTTTGGAAGACAGGTATGCTTCATTGGGTTATAAAGTTCCTTTTGGAAATCTCTTGTTAAAAGGTACTGATATTGCTGTGGCCTATCATGATTTCAAGGCCGATAATACCGGCGCGGATTATGGTACGGAGTGGGATGCATCCATACAGCAGACATTTTATGACCATTACACTGTTGGGCTGAAATATGCTAACTATAATGCCGATACATTATTTACAGATACCAAAAAAATAATCCTCACATTACAGGTGAAGTATTGATTTGGCAGTAGAAGATAAATTTAAGAAATACTCTATCATGTAGGAGGAAGTATGACGATTAAGCGTATAATGTTGGTTTTGCTGGCTACGCTCAGCTGTTTGCTGATTTTTTCCCAGGGACGTTTGTTTTACGAAGCCTATAGTCGCTATATAATTTCCAAAGAGGCATCAAATGGAAATCAGGCTGTAGATACATTGCTGGACGGAGCAAATTACCTGGCTATCGAGCGTGGGGTAACTAATTCTGCCTTAAATAATTCTGACATTGCCTCCCCGGAAATTCTGAAAAAAATTGCCGATGCGCGCGAAGCCTTCAATAAAGAAGCGGCTGAGTATACAGAACAGGCATCTGCTGCAGGTATGGTAGTGGAAGACCACTATCAGCAGAGTATCAATAAAGCCTTTGAAGCAGTAAAGGCATTACGTCAGGCTGTTGATGCCAATCTTTCTAAGCCAAAAGCCGAGCGTGATACGCAGCTTATGGCCAACTGGATGCCGGGGATTACTGCTCTCATAGTAGAAACTCAGAATTTACGTATCAATCTGGCCAGCCAGACAATGTCGAAAGATTCATCAATGGCGAAAGAAACCATGATACGCCATAATATATGGCTTATGACTGAATATGCCGGGCGCGAACGTGGTGTATTGGCGGGAGTGATTGTTTCCGGCGAACCTATTTCTCCTGAACAAACCCAGAAGCTGCTCGGTTATCGTGGCAAAGTGGAAGAGGGCTGGAATGCGCTGACCAATATGTATATGAACAAGGAAGAACATGCGGCGTTTGATGCTCCGATTGCTGCGGCCCGCGATAATTTCTTTGGCAGCTTCGAGAAAGTTCGTCAGGCGGTGTATGCTGATGCGAAGCTTGGCGTAGGCTATAACATAACTGCAAAAGACTGGATAAGCCAGTCAACCCAGGCCATAGATACGCTTAATAAGATTCAGGAAACAACAACGGATTACATGGATTCCGTATTGGAAATGCATGGTTCTGAAGCCTCCAACGGTATGATGCTTTATGGATTGCTTTTATTTTCTTCTGTGCTGGCGGTAGTAGTGGCTTTGTGGGTGGTGCTGCGCCGCGTGCTTTCGCCGATCCACTCGCTTTCGGTATCTATGAATACCATCGCTGCTGGTAAATATGACCAGACCGTACCCTATCTGGCGCGTACCGATGAAATTGGGAATATGGCAAAATCTGTTGAGGTGTTCCGCAATAATGGCATTGAAAAAATCCGTTTGGAGGAAGAGCAAAAACAGGTTGAAATCCGGGCACAGCAGGAAAAGAAAAAAGCGCAGAACGATTTGGCTAATCGCTTTGAATCGCAGGTACAGGGGATTATAAGCACTGTTGCTGCCGCGGCTACCCAGCTATACCAAACCGCCGAAAGCATGAGTAAAATTATAGAGTTCTCTAGCGATAAGGCTGGGAATGTGGCGAATGCCTCTGGTCTGGCCGCGCAAAATGTTCAGAGCGTAGCTGCCGCTGCCGAGGAAATGACGGCGACAGTAAAGGAAATTGCCGGCCAGCTCGCAAAATCATCGACGGCGGTGAAGGAGACGGTGCAGGAAGTAAATAAGGCGGATGGTATAGCCATATTACTTTCTGAGGCTACCCAGAAAATCGGAGAGATTGTTGATGTCATTCAGAATATAGCGGGGCAGATCAATCTGCTTGCCCTTAATGCCACCATTGAATCGGCGAGGGCAGGTGAGGCAGGGAAGGGGTTTGCTGTTGTTGCCTCCGAGGTAAAGAATCTGGCAACCCAGACTGCGAAATCTACTGATGAAATCACCTCTCATGTTCAAAGCATCCAGGAGGTATCAAGGCAGGTAGTTGAGGTGTTGCAACTTGTCAAAAAATCTGTGGCCAATGTTGATGAATATTCGGCGGCGATTTCAGCAGCAGTTGAGGAGCAAAGCGCTACCAATAATGAAATATCTTCCAGCATGAACAAAGCATCGGTTGGTACGCAGCAGATAAATAATGATATCAGCGAGGTTAGCAAAGCTTCGGCAGAGGCCAGTGCCGCCGCAGTACAAACCCTTGATGCTGCCCGCATGGTATCTGTAGAGGCGGAGAAACTTAGTCAGGAAGTATCCTCGTTTTTATCCAGCGTAAGGAATGGTTAGCAGCATTTTCTATTTAGTCCTACACTACCCTGTCATTCCCGCGCAGGCGGACCCGAAGGGCCGCGTAGCGAATCTTCACTTGGCCTAAGCCCCCTGCCTATGCGGGGGTATGGCCATAGAGGCCTTTTTAACTATATGGCGGAGCGGAGTATGCCAGCCTCTTGAAGTTTCTCTCGCAGAAGCCTGAAGTAACCAGAAGACTTTAGAAATTTTTATCTGCAAACGCTTGGACATTGTTCGCCCGTACCGCCGGGGCCAGAATAACATGGCCCTCCTGGCCCTGCGTAGCAAGCACCTCCCGGTCCACTATAGGCAGGACCACCTGGCCCATCATACGCATCTCCTCCTGGCCCTGAAAATCTTGGGCCGCCTGGACCATCGTATGCGGGGCCACCTGGACCGGAATATTCTGCACCACCTGGGCCAGCGTAGCATGGTCCTCCCGGTCCATTGTAAGCTGGACCGCCTGGACCAGCATAAGCGCCACCGCCTGGTCCCGTGTAACACGGACCACCTGGGCCATCATAGCCTTTGCAATTACAAGGATCATTTGCAAACGCAGTTCCTGTGTTAACTGCAAATGCAAAAATTAGAGTCATCAAAACGATGTTTAATTTTTTTCTGTAATTCATGATGTAACCTTTATTTCTTCGGATTCAAAAGATGGGAAAGGAACTATATTTAGAATCTTGTTTAATCTTTCCTGTAAAATAGCTTTTTCATTTTCATCAGCGATACGTTTCTTTATATCCTGTAGAAAATTTGTAACGGCAATTACAAAATCATTCACAAAAGATGCAACCCCAATAATAACCAATGTAGAGTCCACTTGAGGATCGTAGGCATGCCTGCCGCCATCATGATAACAAAATTTTATAATATCTTGATTTTGCATATGGTAATCAGCCTCTGAAGAAAAGGTATGTAACAAGGCGCATCTAGCGCCGTACAAATCCTTTCCGCGATACTGATAATTTTGTTCTTTTTCGGCTTTTAAATATTTATCTGCCCACTCTATAAAGTCACTTCTGGTATTCTTATCTTTTGAGGAAGGCATCCCAAAATAGGCAAGGGTATCAATATAAACATAAATCTGCATCAAGCAGGCTGTAGTTGCTCCAGCTTTCTCACATTTTTTAAGTTCTTCAATCATCTGTACAAACTGTGCGACCATAAATTTTCTCATCCCAAAACTTTTCTCTGGAGATAGCTGTGCACTTATTTTCTCACGAGTGCACAGCCTCGGCAGAGAAAAAATCTCGATAGAGAATTAAGCTACGCCTGAAATCGCCAAAACTTCATCGTAAGTTACTAATATTCCAGTAGGATTACAAGAATCGATTAACCTGCTGATTAGCCTTCACAACACCTAGAAAACTTCAGGCTTCTTCCAAGGTCTGCGTATTGGAGAAGGCTTCTTCCGGCATTTGAAGGCTGGCGGAGCGGAGAGGATTGCCTTCGCTTTCGCTCCGGCGCGTCTGCGCTGGCTTTCGCCAGCTTGCCGTCGAACCAACCATATCCATCGGCGCGACTCGACTATCGCTATCCAACCGCATATAGTAAAAAAGGCCACAGAGGCCTTTTTAACTATATGGCGGAGCGAACGTAACTGACTACGAACTCTCCATTTCTTCATAATCAGATACTTAAGTCGTTTTCCGGCATTTTGCAATGCTTACTCTCTGTTGCTGAACTAATGCGCGTACTCGCCTGATTGATATTTTAGCGCTCAGTGAGGCGACTTGAACGTGAAATACCACGCTCCTGCCGTGCTGATGATGATAGCTGTGATTCCCATCATCGCCGGACTCATCAATCCGAATCCAACCAGCCACCCACCGATGCGGGTGGGGAACCACATAAGCAGCGGTACGAACCATTCGATGAATTCGAGCCACTTCGGTTGCGGTGGGTCTTGGTACTTCCAGGATTTCATGAATTTCCCCCCGCCAGTGTTTTGACCAAATCGAAGATATGTTTGCGCGCTGCTGCTTGCGGTATCTGTAAAAAATTGCGGACTAAATTCACCTGCATGCGCGCACTGGCATTTGTTTCGCTATTTTGTGTTTCGGCATGATCTAGGCTGATGAAATACGCCAATGGAACACGCAGTGCTTGCGTCATTTCAAGCAACCAGAACAAACTGATATGATTTGCACCGCGTTCGTATTTTTGTAGCTGCTGAAAACTCATGCCGATAGCATCGCCCAACTGCTGCTGGGTCAGGCCATGAGCGATACGTTGCTCACGGATTTTGCTTCCGATATTTTGATAAAATCGTTTTTCGTCCTGCGTCACTTGCTTTGCTTCTCCCCCAGGCGTTAGACGTTCCTAAAGAGTATATCCCTTCAGGAACGCCTTATGTTGCTATCTGGATTGGCACCGCATGGTGCCGGGAGTCGAAAATCGCCGTTAACGGGCGCAGGCTTATTCACCCTTGCGGGCTGTTGTATTCACCTACTCCCGACGCAAAGCAGACGGAAGCAGGGCTTGGGAAACGAGCCTACTTAAAAAAAATCGCAGTTAACGGGGATTTTCGACCCCCTCGACGCTCACCTTAATGGCAGCGCACAGCGAAGTCAAAATAAACCATTGCGTTCCTGCAATTTGCCCATGAATATCTTGCAGATATAATAATAACTTGTATAATCAGGGAATGAAAAAATTTATTGGCATCTTCATGGTACTGGCACTCGTTATGACAACGAGCTTTCCTGCTGCGTCCAATGCGATGATGATGCCTCATGATTCTGCGAAGGCAGAACAAGCGAAAGCATCGGACGAAGGTGATTGCCATAAACACGCTAAAGCCGAGCAGTCGGGCAAAACTGCCCAGAACGACAAAGACTCTGGCAAATGCTGTGATAAAGGTGTGTGCAAGTGCGTCGGAAGCACTTGTCACAATGGTCTTTCCAAGATTTTCGGCAATGGCAGTAACTCGCTGGCTTCTCTTTCCTCAGATAGCAGCGCATTCGCGTTCGACAATCAGTTTGTCGAATCCGCCCTTTCCAATCGTCTAAAACGCCCTCCCAAAGCCTAATCCTGTTTTTCTATTGAACGTGACGCGCCTTGTTGCGCGTGGCGGCTATTTTCAATGCAAATCAAGGATTAGTTATGCGAACACATCATCTTAGGATGGTGGCGTTGCTGATGGTAGGGTTTCTAACCACTCCTGCACACGCCAAAACATCTGAATACTCGCTCACCGTTGAGCGCCTGCCTGTAAATATTACAGGTAAACCAATCGAGAAAATCACTGTTAATGGCGGCATTCCCGCCCCTACGCTTCGCTTTACTGAAGGCGATGAAGCGGTGATTCACGTCACCAATAAAATGGAGGAGCCCACCTCTATCCATTGGCATGGGCTTTTGTTGCCCGACGCGATGGACGGTGTCACAGGGTTTGGAGGCTTTAAGGCCATAGAACCAGGAACCACTTTCACCTATCGCTTTACCGTCCGGCAAACGGGAACCTATTGGTATCATTCGCATACCAAAGGCCAAGAGCAGGATGGGCTGTACGGGTCGATTATCACCGCGCCCAAAGGCAAAGACCCGATAGCAGCAGATCGTGATTATGTCGTCGTGCTTTCCGATTTCTCGGAGGAGCATTCCAGTGACATCATGGCGAATCTCAAAAAGTCGTCGGATTATTACGCCAATGCGCGGCTGACGCTGGGTGATTTCTTCAAGGACTGGAACGAACGCGGTTGGGATAAAGCATGGAAGGATGCCAAAGATTGGGGCGATATGCGAATGATGCGTACCGACTTGGCCGATGTCACGGGCTATACGTTCCTCGTGAATGGTAAGTCGCCGGAGCAAAACTGGACGGGCATTTTCAAACCAGGTGAGAAAGTGCGCCTGCGCTTTATCAATGCGTCTGCCATGTCGTTCTTCGATGTGCGGATTCCTGGCCTAAAAATGAGCGTGGTGCAAGCTGATGGGCAGAATGTCGAGCCTGTCGCGGTGGATGAATTTCGCTTTGCGCCTGCCGAAACCTACGATGTGATTGTCACACCAAAGGATGACAAAGCCTACACCATCGCTGCCGAGCCGATTGATCGCACCGGCTTTGCCATTGGCACGCTGGCGACCGCTGAAGGCATGAAAGGGGAAATCCCAGCCCAGCGTCCCCGCGCATTGCTCTCTATGGCCGATATGAACATGGAGATGATGATGAAGGATGATCCTGATATGGAAATGACCCCTGCCGATATGATTAGCGGCTGGGCGAAAACGGGAACGCCCGAAGGTCAGAAGGCACTTTCCTACGCCGATCTGCGCTATGCAGGAGTGCAGAAAGACCAGCGACAACCACAGCGCACGATTGATGTGCGCTTGGGCGGTAACATGGAGCGTTACATCTGGACGATTAACGAGAAGAAATTCTCGGAGGCTGAACCCATCCGCCTGAAATATGGCGAACGCGTGCGGTTGAACTTCACCAACGAAACCATGATGGCGCACCCTATGCACCTGCATGGCATGTTCGTACAGCTGGAGAACGGCCAACCTGCCGCGAAGCTGCCGAACAAGCACACGGTAATTGTGCCGCCTGGCGGCTCGTATTCCGTACTTGTTACCGCAGATGAAATTGGTGAATGGGCGTTCCACTGCCATCTGCTCTACCACATGGCCAGTGGCATGATGACTCAGGTCGTCGTCGCCAAGCTCGATGCGGCGGATATGCCAGCCGCCAAAACCAATGGAGGCCACCATGCACAATAAACATTTACTCATGGCACTTTGCCTCACCACTGCGCTTGCACAGCCTGCATTCGCGGCGGATCATTCTGCTCACGCAGATATGGCGGCAGAACATGGCGGCGGCATCTTCCACATGTTTCGTTTAGAAACCGATGTCGGCAGCAACACCGATGGAACGCCGTTACAAAGCTGGGATTTTGATGGCTGGGTTGGCACGGACGAAAATAAGCTCTGGCTAAAATCAGAGGGAGAGCGTGCCGATAACAAGCTGGAGAGTGCCGAGTTTTGGGCACTCTATAGCCGTAATATCTCGACGTTTTGGGATGCACAGGCTGGTATTCGCTACGATACCAAACCTGAATCCACCGCATATTTGACGCTGGGGATTAACGGCCTTGCGCCGTACTGGTTTGAAACCGAGGCACATCTATTCGTCAGCGAACATGGTGATGTCACGGCACGGCTGCGACAAGAAAACGATCTGCTGCTCACCCAGCAGCTGATTTTGCAACCTTATATTGAAGTGAATCTCTCGGCGCAGGATGTCCACGAACAGGACATTGGCGCAGGCGTGACCGACGGCAAGATAGGTTTGCAAACGCGCTACGAATTCACCCGAAAATTCGCGCCTTATGTGGATGTCCACTATG
>CAZUXB010000003.1:0-35533 GCA_964624555.1 uncultured Rickettsiales bacterium
TGTGCTGCGCCGTCAGCGACTGGGTTTTGTGTACCAGTTCCACCACCTGCTGCCGGAATTTTCGGCGCTGGAAAATGTGGTGCTGCCGCAAATGATCGCAGGAATAAAACAAGCGGACGCTGGAAAAAAAGCGACAGAATTACTTGCCCAGTTGGGCTTGTCAGCGCGGCTTGCGCACCGTCCGGCCAGACTATCGGGCGGGGAGCAGCAGCGCGTGGCCATCGCCCGTGCGCTGGCTAATTCACCGGCACTCATACTGGCTGATGAACCTACCGGAAACCTCGACCCCAAAACTGCTGACAGTGTGTTCGACATGTTCATAAAACTAGCCAAGGAACGCGGCCAGTCAGCATTGGTTGCTACCCATAACATGGAGCTGGCGAAACGTATGGATAGGATAGTACATCTGGAAAATGGTGTTTTGAAATGAGCGTACAATTTATCCACCTGCGCGTTCATAGTGACTATTCCCTGCTCGAGGGTGCTATCCACGTTAAGGACCTGGTGAAATGGTGCAAAAATGAAAAAATGCCGGCGGTGGCGGTGACCGATTCGGGCAATCTTTTTGCCTCGCTGGAATTCTCGCTCGCCGCAGCGGATGCTGGCGTCCAGCCGATTTTAGGCTGTATTCTTTTCATGAAACCGGAAAACGGGCAGGATAATCGCCACGCCAGTGCGGAAAAACCTGACCATTTGCTGGTTTACGCCCAGAACGAAACGGGTTGGCATAACCTGCTTGCGCTGGTGAGTAAAGCCTACCTGAAACCGGCCGGTGATGTTGCCCCGCTGCTTGCTATGAGTGACCTTGAGGGGAAAACCGATGGGCTGATCGCGCTCAGCGGCGGCATATATGGCAGCGTGGGCAAAGCCATTCTCGCCGGGCGCGATTCTCTCGCTGTGGAGCAACTAAAAAAATTACAGGAATTATTTCCAAACCGCCTCTATATGGAAATTTCGAGGCATGGTTTGCCGGAAGAAAAACAGAGCGAGGAAAGATTCATTGAGCTGGCCTATGAATATAACATTCCACTCGTCGCTACCAATAATGTGCATTTCATAAAAGAGGAAATGTTCGAGGCGCATGATGCGTTTTTATGCATCGCTGACGGCGCGTATGTGAGTGAAGATAACAGGCGCAAACTCAACCGCGAGCACCGCCTGAAAAGCGAAAGCGAAATGTGCGCGCTGTTTGCTGATATGCCGGAAGCGCTGCAAAACACGGTGAATATTGCTAAACGTTGCTCGTTTGTTGCTAAGTCGCGCAGTCCGATCCTACCGAGTTTCTCCATCGAGGGAATGAGCGAGGAGGATAGCCTGCGGGCGCAGGCGCGTAAAGGTTTGGAGCGTTGCTTGGGTGGATATATCGATGACGAAGAACAGCGCAAAGTGTATTTTGAGCGGTTGGAATTCGAGCTGGATGTTATCATTAAAATGAAATTTCCGGGCTATTTTTTGATAGTCTCCGATTTCATTACGTGGAGCAAGGCGCAGGGAATTCCGGTAGGGCCGGGGCGCGGATCGGGCGCGGGTTCGGTAGTGGCGTGGGCGCTCTCTATTACGGATCTCGACCCGCTACGTTACGGCCTGCTCTTTGAACGTTTCTTAAATCCGCACCGCGTGTCGATGCCCGATTTCGATATCGATTTCTGTCAGGAGCGGCGCGGCGAGGTGATCGATTATGTGCAGAGGAAATATGGCAGTGACCGCGTGGCGCAAATTATAACATTCGGAAAATTACAGGCGCGCGCGGTGCTGCGTGACGTGGGCCGCGTGCTGCAAATGCCGTATAATCAGGTCGACCGTATCTGTAAATTAGTGCCGAATAATCCGGCGAATCCGGTGACGCTGGAACAGGCTATCGAAATGGAACCGGCTTTTGAGGCGGCGAAAAAAGAAGATGAGGCGGTGGAAAAACTGCTCGATATCAGCTTGAAGCTCGAAGGTTTCAACCGCCACGCTTCCACCCATGCGGCGGGTGTGGTGATCGGCGACAGGGCGCTTTCCGAACTCGTGCCGATGTACCGCGACCCGAAATCGGACATGCAGGTGGTGCAGTATTCCATGAAATATGCGGAGTCGGCAGGTCTCGTAAAATTCGATTTCTTAGGCTTAAAAACTCTCACCGTGCTCGTGCGCGCAGAAAAATTGGTGCGTGAGCGCGGCATCGATATCGACCTGCGCAAACTGCCCGAAGGTGACAAAAAAACCTATGAGATGTTAGGCCGCGGCGAAACGGTGGGCGTGTTCCAGCTCGAATCGGTGGGCATGCGCGATACGCTGAAAAAACTAAAGCCCGACTGCCTCGAAGATATTATCGCGCTGGTTTCGCTGTATCGTCCGGGCCCGATGGAAAATATCCCCACCTATATTGCGCGCAAACATGGCGAGGAAAAACCATTATATTTGCATCCTCTTTTAGAGCAAGTTTTGAAAGAAACTTTTGGTGTTATCATCTATCAGGAACAGGTGATGCAGATCGCGCAGTTGCTCGCTGGCTATAGCCTTGGCGAGGCCGACCTGCTGCGCCGCGCGATGGGTAAAAAAATAAAATCGGAGATGGAAGCGCAACGCAATATTTTCGTGGAACGCTCGGTGGCGAATAAGGTTCCGCAGAAACAGGCGGCGGCAATTTTTGATCTCATCGCCAAATTCGCCGAGTATGGTTTTAACAAATCGCACGCTGCGGCCTATGCGGTGATTGCCTATCAAACGGCGTATATGAAGGCGAATTTCCCGGTCGAATTCATCGCCGCGTCCATGACCTATGATATGGGCAATACCGACAAGCTCAGTGTATTCCGTGAAGATGCCGGACGCTTTGGAATTTCGATGTTGCCGCCTTGTGTGAATAGGTCGGAAGTTCTGTTCTCATGCGAAAAAGAGGCTTTGGGCTTAGGGCTTAAGGCTTTAGAAGAAGAAAAAACTCAAGCCACAAGCCATAAGCCGCAAGCCATCCGCTACGCGCTGGCCGCAGTGCGTAACGTGGGTGCGGCGGCGATGGAAGGGGTTGTAACCGAGCGCAAGAATGGGCCGTATAAAGATGTGTTCGATTTCGTGTCGCGCATACCGGCGGAGGCGCTCAATCGCCGCGCCATGGAATTCCTCATTAAGGCCGGGGCTTTCGATTCGCTGCATCCCAACCGCGCGGAGTTATTTGAAAATCTGGAGCTGCTGATGGCGCACGGCACGGCCTGTCAGCGTGACCGCGAGAGCCAGCAGGTGAGCCTGTTTGGCGGTGTTGACGATGCTAGCAAGCACGTGCCGAAACTCATCGCACATGCCGATTGGTCGGCGCTGGAAAAACTGGAACATGAATTCTCCGCGATCGGTTTTTACCTCTCCGCGCACCCGCTTTCGCGCTATGCCACAGCTATGGAATCGCTGGGCGTAACCGCCTCAAACCTGCTTGCGGAAAAACTCGATAGCCAGTACAGGCCGGTGAAACTGGCGGGGATTGTAATGTCGCGAAAGTTCAAAGTGTCCGACAAGGGACGTTTTGCGTTTATTGCGCTTTCCGATATGGGCGGCGCGTTCGAAGTTTCTGTTTTCAACGAAATGCTGCTCACGCAACAGCGCGATAATTTAGAAAATGGAAAAATCCTGCTCATCACCGCCGACGGCAAAAAAGAAGAGGCCGGTGTGCGCCTGATCGCGCAAAATATAACATTGTTCGACGATGCACTTACCAAGCAGCAACGCACCCGCGGCGGTGGCAAATTCAAAATAGTCATCGACCAGCCCGCCGCGCTGCCACCGCTGCAAAACCTGCTCGGCACACCCAATTCCCAGGGCGCGCTGGTACGCTTATTGGCGCAAATCGACACCACCACCACTGAAATAGAGCTCCCTGGCAAATACGCCATCTCCCCCTCGGTTCTTGATAAAATACGGGTGGTTAAAGGTGTAGTAGCCGCTTCAGAGGAAGCCTGAAAACCTGTTTGTCACATAATCTTAATATTTTTAAAGCCTAATATAATGTATATTATAGGAATAATTAAGTTTAGAGGATATTCCTATGGTCGAACTTGCCCAGATAGATATAGAAATTGCCGCTAACTATGTTCAGCCTGGTGTAGCTGCTATGCTTGATCAAGCTGGAAAATCACTAGGTTATATGAGTCCTTTTGGAATAGCTGAAAAGACAGGGAAGCTCATCAGCAATGGTGATTTAAACATTTCCCGCCTAATGAATGGCCGTTATTTTCTCGAAGGAGATAAACCCAGAATTAATGACTCAATTCGTGAGATGGATATTTTCGTTAAGGGTAATGTCCGTAGTAATGTAAACTTAGGCTCTCATATAGCTGCAAGTGGTGATATTACCATAGAAGGAAACGCTCGCGGTATAATTGGAGAAGGGTTAGCCAATGGTGAAATGATTAGTGGCCGCAATATAAAAGTTGGGGAACTAATTGGCAAAGCCACGGCTAAAAAAGGTTGGATTATGGCAAAAAAAATAGCACAGAATGCAGAAATTGATACTCCAGAGTTATACATACCAAAAGGCGAAAAACCGCCCATTAATTATAAGGGGCATACAAACTATGTTGATCCTGATAAATGGGATAGTTTTACTCCGTCTCCCGTCACTAAAGTAAGTTCTATAGATGGGGCCGCCGCTGACCTTAAAAAAACAATTGCAGCAGTTGGCGGAAATTTTGCGGTTTCCGGCGAAAAACTTACTGTAGCCACTACCGGAAATGTTCTGGTCGGCAAGGAAACCCGCCGCAGCTAATGACGTTTCTTCCTGATCTTTTCAAGTTCATGGCGAAATAGGGAACCATAACGGCTGAGCAGGGCAGGGATGTCGCGCCCCTGCCGGATAAAAGCAACAATCGCTATTTTCCTGTTCGCAAGTGGCTCGTATATAATATAATGCTCCCGCACCGGATATAAACCAAGGCCACTTTCTGGGGTAAGAGAATTATGCCGGGCATGATGTGCCGTCAGATACAACGCCGCTTTTTCAACATCATGAAAATATTGTGTGGTCAGTTCCAAGCCCCATCGCGCCAACGACCACGCCTTAGCCTCACGCAACTGCCTGCGCGCTGTGGGCGTCAGAACGTAGGAGGCTTTATTCTTCATTTAAAATATCAAGGATTGTTTCTTTGACAAATTCGCCTTTTCTTACTTCCTTCAGGCCCTGCATCACGCCCGAGACAATAGCCCAGTCCTCCATATCGCGGCGTACCAGGTCGCGGATATATTCACTCGGCGTTGCATATACGTCATTATCACTGGCCCGCATATCAATATGACGGCGTAATTCATTGGTAAGCTGTACGTTCAGTGTGTTACTCATATTTATCTCCTTCGCCCAGTTAAAATATACCATTACTGGCAATAAATATCAATAGTTGCCATAAATTTTTATGAATAACCGTATCTTGATAAGATACGGGTGGTTAAGGGTGTGGTGGCGGCTGAGGAGGCTTAAAATTTAGGTGTCACAGAATCTTAACATTTTTTTGCTAATTAACAGGCAGGATTTGGCTTATAATGAACTGCGCAACTAACTTTTCTTTTATGGGGTAGGTTATGGCTGATAGTATTAAAGGCGGTATCGACACCGGCTTGCTCTTTTCCCAGATTGATGAAAAAATCAGTAAAGTAGACGCAGAAATTAATAGAAATATAGTCCCTGCCGGGAAGGTGTTTGCCTATGATGCAAGCAATAACAAAATAGCTGAAGGAAATGCATGGGTTGTTTTTGCGGTGCCGGGTAATGCCGCTAAAATTGTAAGCAATGGTGATTTCAAAGCTGATATAAATTCTGCAAATGGCGTAGAGTTTTTTGTAAAAGGTAAAGCAGGCTTAACTGGGCTTGGTGTTGATAGTAGCCTGATTGCCAGTGGAGATGTCACAGTTACCGGGGACGTTGCGGGGAAAATACAAAGTGGTGGGCATGTCGGCGTGGGTGGAGATCTAGGTGGTCAGGTTATCGCAAAGGATGTTATTGCTGCTGGCAGTATGGAACATGGCGGTTATGCGAAAAGTGGCACAAGCGTTGATATCAAGGGAGTTTTGGGCGGGGTTGCCGTTGCAAAAAATAGTATTTTCGCTGGCAGTATGAGCGAGCAGGGGGATACATATTCCGGTGGCGATACAGTTATAAAAGGAGACGCCAACGGTTATATAAAAAGTGACGGGAATATTAAAATTAGCGGAATGCTTAATACAGATGCTACTGCAAAAGGTTGGGTTATGGCCAAGAAAATTGGGCCAGGCGTAATCATTAACGCTCCGCAGTTATATTTGGAGGAAGGCGCTGCCCCGCCAGAAAATTATCAGGGCAAAGTAGATTATGTTCCTGCTGGCAAATGGGACAGTTTTGTTCCGCCTCCGGTTAAGGTAAGTGCCGCCGCCGCCGACCTTAGAAATGCCATTGCAGCCGCAGGCGGAACCTTCACCAATTCCGGCGAACAGCTTGCAGTAGCCACTACCGGCAATGTTTCTGGCAGCAAAGAGACTTATAAGAGTTAAAGATTTTTCCCTCTATTTATCTGAATATTTATTATTAAAATTGGCGCCGGCGGTTATTTTCAGGCAATAGTCAAGCATCTTCTTTTATACCGCCCAGCATTTCTGCTGTGCGATATGTCATTTTATCATAATCAACATCGGCCCGCCCTCCAGCCGTACGATAAAGTAGGGCATGTAAGAAAGTTACTAAAATATTGTTCCAAACGACAACCGCCAGCGCCAACCACCGATTGTCTCGGTAAGGCACAGTATCCGGCATAAAATAATGTACCGGAAGTGGAAAAAAGTGACACTTGGCTAAATAATTTGAAGAAACTAATTTTTCCGGTGACAAATCCGATGGTTTTGGTAAAAACTAGGCTGATTTTGTCATTCCTGCGCAGGCAGGAATCTCTCTCTGCTCTTGTACCAGCGGATAGAGAGATCCCCGCCTACGCGGGGATGACGAGAAGAAAGCAGGAGTTAATTAAAAGGATTACTATGTCTGATAACCACCAGAACCACCCTTACCACCTCGTAAATCCAAGCCCGTGGCCAGCGCTCGGCGCATTCTCGCTGCTTGCCACTACTCTGGGCGCGGCGATGAGTTTTCACCATAAAAGCGGCGGCAGTATTCTGCTGCTGTGTGGTCTTGCCGGGGTGCTGTACACCATGTTCGTGTGGTGGCGCGATGTTATCAAGGAAGGAATACATGATCACGCCCATACCAGGGAAGTAAGCCGCGGCCTGCGCTTCGGCATGGCGCTGTTTATCACTTCTGAAGTGTTATTCTTCGCGGCATTTTTCTGGTCGTTTTTCAACGCCAGCACCCTGCCTAAACTGCCGCTGGAAGATACCTGGAAAATAGCCGCCGGTATGTGGCCGCCAGCAGGCATCAAACCCTTCGACCCGATGCATCTGCCGTTCCTCAATACGCTGATATTATTGCTGTCGGGCACTACCGTGACCTGGGCGCATCACTGCATCCTTAACAAAGACCAGAAAAATGCCGTTACCGCGCTGTGGTACACAGTTATCCTCGGCATCAGCTTCACCTGTCTGCAGGGTTGGGAATATACCCACGCTGCCTTCGGCTTCACCCAGGGCGTGTATGCCTCCAACTTTTTCATGGCCACTGGCTTCCACGGTTTCCACGTTCTGGTGGGAACAATATTTCTTGCTGTGTGTCTGATCCGTGCGAAAAAAGGCCAGTTCTCACCAGAGCATCATCTCGGTTTTGAGTTTGCGGCATGGTACTGGCATTTCGTGGATGTGGTGTGGATATTCCTGTTCATTTTCGTCTATCTCGATTTTGCCAACAAGCTCATGCCAGCGTTCACCACGATATTTACCGGCACCAACCTGCTTATCGCCTTCCTTGCTTCGCTGGTAGGTGCGGTGTATGTGGCGTTCCGCGTGCTGGAAAAACAGAGCCGGAATCCTAAAGCCAAAGTGCGGCATCATTGAGCGAAGAGCTGCAACCGTCCCTGGCTTATGTGTCACTTAAAGGCCGTTGTCCGCGTTGCGGCAAAGGCGCGCTTTATAAAAGCTTCATGACTGTTGCCGAAAACTGTTCGGTCTGTCATTTATCCTTCAGGGAACATGAGCAGGGCGATGGCCCGGCCTTTTTCTGTATCTGTATAATCGGCGCACTTACCGGCATACTCGCGGCCATAGTCGAAGTCATCTACCAGCCGCCCTACTGGTTGCATGCGGCCATCTGGATACCGTTCATAATTATCAGCTCGCTTTTTGGTATCCGCATCATGAAAGCGGCGCTCATTGCGTTACAGTATCGCTTCAAACGTGACGATTTTACAGGCGATTGAAAATGCAACCGAAACTGCCACCGCTTAAAGAAGTCATATTGCGCCATGAACTGGTAACCCGCAAATCACTGGGGCAGCATTTTCTGCTCGATGGCGCGATCACCGACAAGATCGCGCTCTATGCCGGGGATCTGAAGGAACATAATGTTATTGAAATCGGGCCGGGGCCGGGTGGGCTGACCCGCTCATTACTTGCAGCGGGTGCAAAAAGCTTAACCGTGGTGGAGAAGGATGCGCGTTGCATCGCCATCATGGAAGAACTCGCTGCTGCGTGGGGTGACGGAAGGCTTAAAATACTGCAGGCCGATGCGCTTAAGGTGAATCTGCTCGAAGAAGTTCCTGCACCCAGAAAAATAGTCGCCAATTTGCCGTATAATGTTGGCACGCTGATGTTGCTTAAGTGGCTGGATGAGATTGCTGTGCATGGAGTTGGCGCGTACGCCTCACTCACGCTGATGTTTCAGGATGAGGTGGCGCAGAGAGTTATCGCCGAGCCGGATACCAGCGATTATGGCAGACTTTCGGTCATCAGCCAGTTCCTGTGCGAGTGCCGCTATGATTTCCAACTGCCGCCGGGCGCATTCTCGCCACCGCCGAAAGTGAACTCGGCGGTGATAACGCTAACACCGCGCGCAAAACCGCTGTTTCCGGTGCAAAAAGAAGTGCTCGAAAAAGTGGTTGCCGCCGCGTTCGGGCAGAGGCGCAAAATGCTGCGCGGTGCGCTTAAATCGCTGGGCGTGAACGCGGAGGAGTTGCTCGAAAGAGCAGATATCAATGGCAGTCGCCGCGCCGAGACGTTAAGCATAGAAGAATTTTGTAAACTTGCTCAGGCTTATATAATATTACCTCCTCTCTAACTCTCCCCCGCAATCCGCCTTCGCCAAGGCTACGGCGGACATGGCGGGAGAGAGGACGAAGAAGAATTCCCTCTCCACACACACCTAGGGAGGGGTCACTCAATATGAACGATCTTTTCCATCAGCCGGTTGTTGAGGTTGGTGAGTTGTTCGATCATGAAGGGCATGGTCAGCACCAGCACCAGCAGCATGGCCAGAACTTTCGGTACGAAGGTGAGGGTGGCTTCCTGTATCTGCGTGAGAGCCTGTATCAAGGCGATGATGAGGCCAACCACCAGCGCCACGATCATCACCGGCGCGGATATGATGATCAGCACATATATGGCATCACGGACTATACCCAGTACTTCGGTTGCTTCCATAAATTTAGTTACCTGTTACCAGTTACGAGTTATCAGTATTATATTACCGGTAACTGGTAACTGACAACTGGTAACTGCCTTTTTACATCGGCATGCGGATGATATCCTGATAGGCGCCGATGACCTTGTCGCGGATGGCGATGACGGTGTTCAGCGAGAGTTCGGCGCTGCTTATGGCGGTTACCAGATCGGTGACATCGACCTTGCCGCCAGTTACAGCGTCCATCTTCAGCGATTCGGCCTTGTACTGCGTGTCGATGGCACTTTGCAAACCTTCTTTGAGCAGGTTGGAAAATGAGGATTTGTCGGATTGTTCAGGCGCACCCCCAGCATCGCCGATGCCGGTCTGCATGTTCATGCGGCTGTTATAAGCATTTGCTGCTGAAATAGGATCCATATTACTCTTTGTCTTTTAAAAATTTGCGTCGTTATCCTTCGGACTCGCAGTACTCACTTAATAAGCATAAGCTCCGTGCTGCTCGCCTCGGCTGCCTAGCTAATTTTCAAAATACCTCGAGTAGCATAATATTTTTATCTCAGTAAATCAAGCGTACGCGAAAGCATCGATTTGGAAACTTCGACCACGTTCATGTTCGCCTCGTAGCCACGGCGCGCTTCGCGCATATCCATCATCTCCACGATGCTGTTGACGTTGGGATACATCACGTAGCCTTTGTCATTGGCGGCGGGATGCGTCGGTTCGTATTTCAGGCGGAAATCCGACATGTCGTATTTGCGCTCGCTGACCTTTACGGTGTTGATGCCAATCTCCTTATCGAGCGCGTTCTTGAAAATAACGATCTTGCGGCGGTAGGGCTCGGCACCGGGGCTGGTGCCGGTGGAATCGGCATTGGCGATGTTTTCCGCCACCACGCGCAGACGGTCACCCTGAGCTTTCATGCCGGACGAAGCGATAGAGAGGGAATCGGATAGCTGCATTGTTTATTCCTTGTTAGCCATTGGTTTTGCCAATGGCGGTTTTGAACATACTGATGGTTTTCCCGTACAGGTTTATAACTTTCTGGTAATCGGCCTGGTTCTCCGCCACCTTCGACATTTCTTCTTCTATTGAGACATTGTTGCCGTTAGGGTTGCGTTCATAAGTCGAATCACGCTTTATAACCTGTGAGCTAGCGGTAGAGCTAGCCACTCCCGTCATGTGTTTTTTATTTGTTGTAGTCATCGCCAGCTGCCCTGACGTATGTGATAGCATCCTGCTGAAATCAGGAGTCTTTACGTCCATCGCTTCGTAGCCCGGAGTATCGGCATTGGCGATATTTGCCGCCAGCACCGCCTGCCGCTCGGACAGGTTGTTAAGCCGGGTTTTCATCGCGCCGAAAAGAGGAATAGACTCAAAATTCATATGCTTACTGCAATCTTTTGGTTATAGGCAAATATTTCCTAGTTGGCTAGGATGATAAGATAATTTTTTAGTTATGGCTATAGGTTTTTTACAAAATATCATATATGCATAGCACAAACCATTCAGAGCAATTATGGTGCCACGTCTTTTGTAGTCATACCCGTGCAGGCGGGTATCTCTTTATCCGCTGGCGCAAGATTAGAAAGAGATTCCTGCCTTCGCAGGAATGACAGAAAGGAAGAAAACTATGTTAACCAACCAGAACTGTACGCCTGTCCAAAAAGGCGAAGCAGCAATAAACGAAAATGACGCACGCTCCATGCTTGGGCAAACGCCGGGCTGGGCGCTGGCCGAAAAAGGCAAAGCCATATTCCGCAAATTCACTTTCAACAATTTTGATGAAGCCTATGCGCTGGCGCAAAAAATTGCGAAGATCGCGCAGGAACAGAACCACCACCCCGATATTAATTTCGGCTGGGGTTATGTAAAAGTGCGCCTCATGACCCATGATATTGGCGGTTTGAGCAAGAATGATTTTATAATGGCGGCTAAAATTAATGTCATCACGGGCTTGCCCCGGGATCCAGGGCCAAAACCAATGTCGTAATTTGGGGCCCTGGATCCCCGCCTTCGCGGGGATGACAAGTGCATTATAAACTTGCGCTCAAGCGCCGCGCAGGCTGCGGCCCTCAATGGGCCTAGTCGCTTCGCTCCATGATTTACGCGGATTTTGTGGTTATCGCCATCGCGTGCAATTTCGTGCCCATCTGGCCACCGAGTGCGTCCATCACCATTCTGTGCTGCGCCACGCGGGTTTTCCCCGCAAACTGCGCCGAGGTGACGGTTATACTATAATGGTCATTATCCCCGGCCGTGTCGACCAGCTCTATCTTCGCATCCGGCAGCGCGGTTTTCACCAGTTTTTCTATCTCGTCAGGTTTCATTGGCATGATGGTTATTCCCAAAAAATAAATGCTTACAATATCTATAGATTAAATTATGCTTTGCCAATAAATAATCGTCATCCAGCACTTGTTGCGGAATCTAGGGACTCTGGGTGTGGCTCTGGATCCCCGCTTGCGCGGGGATGACAAAGGGAGAAGGCGGGGATGACAAAGGGAGAAGAATTTTGCTACTGGAATTAATAATTGTCATCTGCGCCGGTCTGGTTTTTGGCAGTTTCATCACCTGCGCCAGCTACCGCCTGCCGCTGGAACTGGACGTGGTCAAAAAGCCATCCTACTGCCCCAATTGCAACACCAAGCTCACAGTAAAAGACCTGTTCCCGGTTTTTTCGTGGTTGTTCTCCGGCGGAAAATGCCGCCATTGCGCGGCGAAAATTTCCTTCCGCTACCCGCTCATCGAACTTATGAACACTGCGTTGTTTTTATTTCTATATATCCATTACGGAATTACGCCGCAGTTCTTTATCCTCGCGGCGATGGCGGTGATGCTGATGATAATGATCGTCGCCGACCTCGAACATTTCATCATTCCTGACTGCGTGCATGTTATCCTGCTGCCACTGGCCATAGCCTTCCATTATGTGAACGGGACATTGTCGGAAGACATACTCTGGGGCTTTTTTACCATGCTCGGCATCGCCCTGTTGCTGTATTACGGCTATAGCAAACTGCGCGGGCGCGCCATGCTCGGTTTTGGCGATGTAAAATTTTTTGCGGTGGTTGGGGTATGGCTGGATTTAAGCGTGCTACCAGCTTTTTTATTGCTTTCTGGTATTTTAGGAGTGCTGCTTGGTTTGGTGTGGCGGGGGCTGGGCAAGGGACCGGTTTTCCCCTTTGGCCCGGCCTTGGCCGTCTCCCTGTTCTTTTGCGTGACCTATCCTCAACTTGCCAACATAATGAATTTTATAAGGTAATAATGATAATATACATAAAATAATTGTAATATATATAATTATACAAATAAAACTTGAATATATGCTATAATGTTCTAAAAAATAACAAAATGTTTTAATTACGGGAAACACTAATTGCTATGACTGAAATCGTCAAAAAACTTTCCGGCGTGGAAAATATCAAACTGACAAGTGACCACCTGAAGGGGAATATTGCCGCCGAACTGGCCGACCTTTCCACGCAGGAAGTAACCGACCCGACCTATGAGTTGCTTAAATTCCACGGCAGCTATTTCGGCTATGACCGCGACACGGCGACCGAGCGCAAAAAAGCCGGGCTGGAAAAAGAATATGAATTCATGGTGCGCATGAAATGCCCGGGCGGTAGGCTTACCGCTGCCCAATATCTGGCGCTTGATGTTCTTGCTGAAAAATATGCCAATGGGACAATGCGTATCACCACCCGCGAAACTTTCCAGTTCCACTGTATCAAAAAAGTAGGCATGAAACCGCTGATCTCCGACATAAATAAATTATTGCTGTCCACACTCGGCGGTTGTGGTGACGTGAATAGGAATGTGCTAACCTGCCCGGCACCGATAAAAGATGACATCCACGCCAAGCTCGAGGAAGATTGTTATAATATCGCCCGCCACTGCGCACCGAAAACCAACAGCTATTATGAAATTTGGCTTGATGGTGAACGGGTGGCGGATTATCCGTTCAATCCTACGCCTTACCCCCTCCCTAACCCTCCCACGCAAGCGGGAGAGGGAACAGAAAAGCTCCCTCTCCACGTAGTGGGGAGGGCTGGGGAGGGGATTGAACCCCTCTACGGCGATACCTACATGCCGCGCAAATTTAAAATTGCCATCTCGCAACCGGAAGATAACTGCACCGATGTTATGACCAATGACCTTGCTATTCTATCGCTGTTCAACGGTCAGGAACATGTGGGTTATAATTTTGCGCTCGGCGGCGGCCTCGGCATGAAGCACAACACGCCAAAAACTTATGCGCGCCTTGCTACACCTATTATGTATGTGCCAAATGATTTATTTATTCCGGCGGTGGAAGCGGTAATAAAACTCCAGCGCGATAATGGCGACCGCAGCGACCGCCAGCATGCGCGCCTGAAATACGTCATTGCCGAAAAAGGCGAAGCGTGGGCGAAGGCAGAACTGGAAAAATATATCGGCAGAAAAATGGATGCGCCGAAGTCGATGGGAAAATTCGCAGTCGATGACCATATGGGCTGGCACGAACAGGGCGATGGCAAATGGTTCCTCGGAGTGCCGGTTTCCAGCGGGCGTATTGTCGACAGGGAGAACGAACAGCTTCGTACCGGCCTGCGTGCAGTTATAATGCAGTATGGTATGAATTTGGTGCTTACCGCTGACCAGAATATTATTTTATGTGACATTGAAAGTGGCGAAAAAACTGCCATCGAAAAAATGTTGCACAGCTATGGCATAAAACTCGCCAGCGACATCACCCCGGTCTATCGCAACATGCTTGCCTGTGTGGCGTACCCAACCTGCGGTAAGGCGCTGGCCGAAGCCGAGCGCGTAAAGCTGCCGCTGCTGGCCGAGATCGAAAAGGTCATGGCGCAGCACGGTGTGCTTGATGAAAAAATTTCTATCCGCATTGCCGGTTGCCCGAATGGTTGCTCGCGCCCAACGGTGGGTGATATCGGTATCATAGGCCGCATGCCGGATCATTACGCGCTGCATATTGGCGGCGATTTTGCTGGTACCCGCCTCAACGAAAAAATATTCGACAAGGTGCCCTATGAAGCAATAACGCAGGTGCTCTCTCCGCTGTTTGCGTTGTGGAAAGAAAAACGGCATGCGCACGAAGAATTCGGTGATTTCTGCACGCGCTACGGCATTGCAGCGGTGAAGCAGGCAGCCGTTCAAGCGCTTGTTGGCAATGATTGGGCCAAGTAACTTAGAATATAGTGAAGGAGATTTTATGCTGAATTTTCTTATCGGGGTAGTTATCGGTTTTGCCGAAATGCATTTTAGAGTTGCATTATCCTCTCAAATGCAGGCTACGTCTGAGAATATGGGAATGTATATACCGCTGGTCATTGTCTCTGCGGTGGTTTTTATTATTGGTTATAAAATCATGTCATGGCAGAGGATATTACTGATTGTTTTAAGCCTGATCCTGGGAATCGTTGCGCATGTTTATCTGTTTGAAAATATACTGGGAACTTTTGAGCATAGTTTCAGAACTTCAGCAACTATGATACACAGCGCTGTGCCGAGCCTTTTTGTATTTGCTGCGGGAATGTTCGGAGTGGCTGTCGGCGGTTTGAGAAACAAAAAAGCAACGTCTGATAAGGGTGGCAATTCCTAAAATGTTTCCCATCGCCCTTGATCTAAGCAGAATTCCGGTGCTGCTCGTTGGTGAAGGCGAGGCCTTCAGCAAGCGCCATGCCCAGCTTGTGGAATATGGGGCTTCTCTTACTTCTCCCTCCCCACTTGTGGGGGAGGGTTGGGGTGGGGGGTATTCCTTCGCTCGTACTAAATCGGAAAAATCCACCCCCCTTCCTAGCCTTCCCCCGCAAGGGGGGAAGGGATTTACCTTCCATGAATCAATCATTATGGTCGCCGGGCTTTCGCGCGCAGAGTCGGAAGAAATCTACCGCGCGGCACATGCGGACGGAAAACTGGTCAATGTCGAGGATATGAATGATCTCTGCGATTTTTATTTCACCGCTAACGTAAAACGTGGTGACCTGATTATTGCCGTATCCACCGGCGGCGCATCGCCGACTCTGGCAAGGCGCGTTCGTGATTATATAGGCAAAATATTCGGCGGCGAATGGGAAGCACGTACCGCAGAAATAAAGGCGCTCCGCGATAAATTAAAGGCCGATGGCAAAACAATATCCGAAGTTCTAAAAGCCAGCGATGAATTCCTGCAGGCCAAAGGATGGCTGCAATGAACGAACATAAACTGGCCGAGCTGCAACAGAAATATGGCGCGCATGAAGCAGAGATACTACTGCGCGAAATGATAGGTATAGAGTTCAAGGGTAAGATAGCACTGATATCATCTTTCGGCGCTGATGCCGCGCTGCTGCTGGCGCTGGTGGCGGAAACCGATGTGAATACGCCGGTGTTGTTCCTCGAAACCGGGAAACATTTCCCGGAAACGCTGCACTATGTCGATACGCTGAAAAATAAACTCGGCCTGCGCAACCTGCATTTCCTCACGCCTGATCCGGCGCTGGTAAGCCGCATTGACGAAAAAGGCGATCTGTGGGCGGTAAACCCCGACCGTTGCTGCTGGATGCGCAAGGTTGAACCGCTTGACCGTTTTGTAAAAGAGAATGGTATAGAAGCACTCATCACCGGCCGCAAACGCTACCAGAATGCTGAGCGCTCACACCTGCAAACTGTCGAGCTGGATGATAAAAATATCTTCCGCATCAACCCGCTGGCTAATTGGGATAAGGCGCGTATCCAGCATGAGGCGGAGAAACGCGACCTGCCGCAACATCCGCTGGTGGCTCTGGGTTATCCTTCTATCGGCTGCGCGCCGTGCACTTCGCCGGTTAAGCCGGGAGAAGATGAACGCGCCGGCCGCTGGAGACATACGGCAACTAAAGATCACGAGCAGAAAACCGAATGTGGGTTGCATGTGTCAGGCGAGAAAGTCATGGGTCATGAGTCATGAAAATAGCTATTTGTTTTATTATACTGGCAACTGGTTTCATACTAGGGTTTATGTGGGCTAACTCTGAATATATGCGTAAAGATCATTGCCTTGATAATGGCGGGAAATGGAATAAAGAACATAAATATTGTGAATACGGAAAAGAAAAATGAACCACTTAGACCAACTAGAAGCACAGAGTATATATATATTCAGGGAAGCATTCCACGCCATCGATAAAATTGCGATGCTGTGGTCGTTCGGCAAAGATTCGAACGTGATGATCCACCTCGCGCGCAAGGCGTTTTTCGGGCAGGTGCCGTTCCCGCTTATCCATTGTGACACCGAGCTGGAAATGGATGAAGTCTATGACTTCCGCGATAAATATGCCAAAGAGTGGGGCGTGAACCTGCTCTCACCAGTCTGCCCGCCTCTGGAAGCAACTGACATCACTTTGCCGCATGCCGCGCGTGTCGCCTCGCGCAAAACTCTGGGGCTTAAAAAGGTCATCGAGGAACATGGTTTTGTAGGAATCGTTGCCGGAATCAGGCGTGATGAAGAAGCAACGCGGGCAAAGGAGCGTGTGTTTTCTCCGCGTGGTGTGGAAGGTGGCTGGGATGTGAAAGAGCAGCCGCCGGAATTCTGGGACCAGTATAAAACCGAATTCGCGCCGGGCACTTCCATACGTATTCACCCGTTGCTGCACTGGACCGAGCTGGATATCTGGTTGTATATACAGCGCGAGAATATTCCTATCGTACCGCTGTATTTCGCGAAGAAATATAATAAATTTGAAGGCCGCGATTTCGGCGGTAAGATGATGCGCTTCCGCAGCCTCGGCGAAAAAGGTATCACCTGGCCGGTGGAAAGCAGCGCCAATACGATTGATAAAATAATTGCCGAACTCAAAGTTACCAAAACCTCGGAACGTTCAGGCAGGCCTATGGGCGCCGATGAGGATGAGAGCAGCTTTGAGCGGTTACGCGCAGATGGGTATATGTGACGGTAAGCCTTAGTGGCTTTACCACTTAGGCTCCCGTCATCCCCGCGTAGGCGGGGATCTGGTAAATGGATAAAGAGATTCCCGCCTTCGCGGGAATGACAAGATTAGAAGGTTATGTAGGTAATGAATAATATAGTGAAACAACAACTCAAAATCGTCATCGTCGGCCATGTCGACCACGGGAAATCCACTCTGGTCGGGCGCTTGCTCTATGACACGAATTCGCTGCCCGATGGCAAATTTGAGGCCATTACCGCAAGTTGCAAAAAACGCGGTATGCCGTTCGAATGGTCATTCCTGATGGACGCGTTACAAACCGAACGCGACCAGGGCATCACCATCGACACCACGCAGATATGGCTGAAAACATCTACGCGCGATATCGTCATCATTGACGCGCCGGGGCATAAGGAGTTCCTGAAAAACATGATAACCGGTGCCGCGCAGGCTGATGCTGCGCTCGTTTTAATCGATGCCAAAGAAGGCATCCGCGAGCAGAGCAAACGCCACGGCTACCTGCTGCATCTGCTTGGTGTGCGCCAGATCGCGGTGCTGGTAAATAAAATGGACATGGTTGATTACAGTGAAAAAATCTTTACCGATATAGAGAAAGAGTATAGCGAATATTTAGCCAGTCTTGGTGTTACGCCCACCTGCTTCATACCAGTCTCCGCGCGTGATGGTGACGGTATTAAATCAACATCGGAGAAAATGAAATGGTATAAGGGTGAGAGTGTTACGCAGATGCTGGAAAAATTCAACGTCGCCAGTGCCGATGAAACGCTGCCGTTGCGCTTCCCTATTCAGGATATTTATAAATTCGATGAGCGCCGCATTCTTGTCGGGCGTATCGAAAGCGGTTCGCTCAAAGTTGGTGATGAACTCTTATTTTCGCCGTCAAATACGCTGGCAAAAATCGCGAGCATCGAAAGCTGGCCATCGGGTAATCCAAAAACTGCGTCTGCCGGCGAAAGCGTAGGCATCACGCTTACCGACCAGATATTCGTGGAGCGTGGTCACATTGCAAGCCATAATGAGCGGGCACCGGTTCTTACCAATTTATTCCGCGCGCGCATATTCTGGCTCGGGCGCAAACCGCTGGAACTCGGCAAGCGCTACAAAATAAAGATCGGAACTTCCGAGATGATGGCGGAAGTGAAAACCATCGAGCATGTTATTGATGCCGATACGCTGGAGCAGGTGCCGGCCAATCGCGTGGAGCGCAGTAACGTGGCAGAAATAATCCTGCGCGTGCGCGGCCTTGCGGTGGTCGATGATTTTAACAACAACCAGCGTATGGGTCGCTTCGTGATACTCCAGGATTATGATGTGGCCGGGGGCGGCATCATCAATATGGATGGTTTCTTCGACCAGCGTGCAGGCAAGCCGCAGGCAGTTAAATCAAGCAATATATTCGATGTCGATTTCGGTGTAACGCCGGAGCAACGCTCCCTCGCTAACGGCCACACCGGCGGAATTCTCTGGTTCTCGGGCCTGTCCGGTTCCGGCAAATCGACCATCGCCAAGCTGTTGCAGAAAAGATTGTTCGATAAAGGCTACCAGGTGTTCGTGCTTGATGGCGACAATATACGCAAAGGTTTGAATAGAGACCTCGGATTCTCCGCGCAGGACCGTGCTGAAAACCTCCGCCGTGTCGGTGAAGTGGCCACACTCTTTGCCAAGGCCGGTGTTATTGTCATCAGCGCGTTCATCTCGCCGATGCGCGAGGACAGAAGAATGGTGCGTTCGCTGGCGCCAAATTATTTCCACAATATCCACATCAAAGCTTCGCTGGAAGTGTGTGAAAAACGCGATGTGAAAGGCCTCTACGCCAAAGCCCGAGCTGGCGAAATACTAGATTTTACCGGCATCTCCGCACCTTACGAAGAGCCGAATAATCCTGATATAGTGGTGGATACCGAGAATCTAAGCGTGCAGGCCTGTGTCGAGCAACTGCTTAAATATGTGGAAAACCAACTCGTAGAACCGGTGCGCAACATGGCCACCCAGTCCAGCGAAGATTATTCGGGAGTGGGGATTTGATATGGATAATTTCGGATATGGAATAAAATTTGCAGAATTATACCAGCGCGATGGGCTGGTGAAGATCGACAATGCGTTTGTGGAGCATTTAAAGACAACCGATGTCGCGCTTTTCAACCGCCTGATGGCCGGACGGGCGGATAAAACTGCGCTTTCCGACAAGGACCATTCGCAGTTGCTGATTGATGTTGCGCCGCATGTGGAAGATTTCATCGGTGAATTATTCGGCATAAAAAAAGAAGTGCAGGAACTCGCGCAGGCGCACCATGTGCTGGCACCGCTCTATGCCTGCAAACGCCTGTTCGTGCAGCGCAAGGCGGCGAAGGCGCTGACGCCGGAAGCGGCAGCAAATGTGAGTGGCGAAGCGCTGCTCGGCATGCTGCCGCTGCCACATGCGGACGGCGAATTTTTTGAGCTGGCTTTTGCCAAAATTGTGATGGGTTGGCTGGAGAAGGAAGAAGAAAATAAATCACTGCTCGAAATTGCCGCGCGTTACGCCGCGTGGGCGCTATATAGCGAGGAAGGCCGCAAAAAACATAAATCCGGAGTGTTGTTCAAACAGCCGGTAAAATTTGATTATAATAATTTAGTTGCCTGCGAAACCGAACTGCGCGACGGGGTGCAGGTGCTGCGTTTTGCACACTCGCATTTGCGTGCGCGCGACGGTTTTAAATTGACTGACGCTGGCGGCACGCGCATACAGGCGCTCGACAGTGCCAATTACTGCATTTTCTGCCATAACCAGAGCAAGGATAGCTGCTCGAAGGGACTTAAGGAAAAAACCGGCGAGGTGAAGAAAAACCCGCTCGATATCACGCAGGCCGGTTGCCCGCTCGAAGAAAAAATTTCGGAAATGAACATGCTTAAATCCGAGGGTGTGGCGGTGGGTGCGCTGGCGATGGTGACCGTTGATAACCCGATGTGCGCGGGCACCGGACACCGCATCTGCAATGATTGCATGAAATCCTGCATCTATCAGAAACAGGAGCCGGTGAATATTCCGCATGTGGAAACGCATGTGCTGAAAGATGTGCTGAACCTGCCTTATGGTTTTGAAATCTATTCGCTGCTTACGCGTTGGAACCCGCTGAACCTGACGCGCCCGGTGCCGAAGCCAGAAACAGGCTATAAAGTTTTAGTGTCGGGCCTTGGGCCGGCCGGATATACGCTCGCGCACCATCTGATGAATGACGGGCACACGGTGGTGGGCGTGGACGGCCTTAAAATTGAGCCGGTGGCAGCAGAAATTTCCGGCGTGAAGGCCGATGGCACACGCGTGCAGTTCGTGCCGATAAAAGATATCAGTATGCTCTACGAAGCGCTGGATGAGCGCAGCCTCGCTGGTTTTGGCGGTGTTGCCGAATATGGCATCACCGTGCGCTGGGATAAGAATTATTTAAAAATTTTACGTCTATTATTAGAACGCCGCGAACAGTTTGCGATGTTTGGCGGGGTACGTTTTGGCTCGTCACTCACATACGAAAATGCGTTCGCGCTGGGCTTTGACCATATCGCCCTGTGCATGGGCGCGGGTAAGCCAACGGTGCTGGATATACCAAATGCCCTGGCGCGTGGCGTGCGCACGGCATCTGACTTTTTGATGGCGTTGCAACTTACCGGAGCCGGAAAAAAAGATTCGATCGCGAACTTGCAGATTCGCCTGCCGATCGTGGTGATCGGCGGTGGCTTAACCGCTATTGATACGGCCACCGAATCGCTGGCCTACTACCCGGTGCAGGTGGAAAAATTCCTCGCCCGCTATGAAATTCTGGTGGCAAAAAATGGCGAAGAAGCGGTGCGTAAAAACTGGAGCCCAGAAGAAACCAGCATCGCCGAAGAATTCCTAGCTCATGCGCGGGCCATTCGCGCCGAACGCAAAAAAGACAAGCCCGATGTGTTCTCGCTGCTCGATAGCTGGGGTGGGGTGAAACTCGTCTACCGCAAGCGCATGATCGACGCGCCAAGCTATCGCCTGAACCACGAAGAAGTGGAAAAGGCTTTTGAGGAAGGAATTTTTTTCGCTGAAAATTATGAGCCGACCAACATTGATATTGATGAATATGGCTCGGCTAAAAATATTTCGCTGAAATCAGCGAGTGGCGAAGTGGTGACCATTCCCGCGCGCACCATATTAGTTGCGGCTGGAACCAGCCCCAACACAGTGCTGCAACGTGAAGACCCTAAGCATTTTGAGCTGGACGGAAAATATTTCAAAGCCGTGGACGAGGAAGGCAACCAGGTAAAACCGGAGAAAATTTCCAAGCCAAAAGATGTGCGTGTGCTGCTGTCGCTGGACGATAAGGGCAGGGCGGTGAGCTTCTTCGGTGATCTGCACCCGTCATTCGCCGGTAACGTAGTAAAGGCGATGGGCAGCGCCAAGCAGGGATATCCGGTTGTTTCGCGAATACTCGCGAAAAGGGGGCAGGGGTCAGAGGTCAGGGGTCAGGAATTTATAGAAAAAATAAATTCAGAACTTCGAGCGACCATCCACGCGGTCAATCGTTTAACACCAAACATTATAGAAGTAATTGTTCACGCCCCATTAGCTGCTAGACAATTTCGACCTGGACAATTCTACCGCTTACAAAATTATGAAGCCAATGCACTAAAGATTGAAAAACCTTCACTTGCTGCTCACCACTTACCACTCACCACTACCTTGGCTATGGAAGGCCTAGCACTCACCGGCGCATGGGTGGATAAGGAAGCGGGCTTGCTTGCGACCATCGTGCTGGAAATGGGTGGTTCATCTGACCTGTGCCAGCATTTAAAGCCGGGTGAGCCGGTGATATTAATGGGACCAACCGGAACGCCAACCGAAATACCAAAAAATGAAAATGTGCTGCTGGTGGGTGGGGGCCTCGGTAATGCCGTGCTATTTTCCATCGGCAAGGCGATGCGCGATAACGGTTGTAAGGTGCTGTATTTCGCGGGTTACAAAAAAGCCGTAGATAGATATAAAGTTGCCGAAATCGAAGCGGCGGCGGACATTGTGGTGTGGTGTTGCGATGAAGCGGTGGAATTCCCGCCCAACCGCCCACAGGATAGTTTTTTCCACGGTAATATCGTGGAAGCGATACGGGCTTATGGTGCTGGGGAATTGGGCATGAGTGATGAGAGAAGAGGGATGAGGGAAGAAATGGATACCCCTCATGCCTTATCCCACATCTCTCTTGCCTCTATAACCCACCTCATCGCTATCGGCTCTGACCGCATGATGGCGGCGGTGGCGGCAGCAAGGCACGGCGCGCTGGGACCATATTTAAATCCCAAGCATATCGCGATAGGCAGTATCAACTCGCCGATGCAGTGCATGATGAAAGAAATCTGCGCGCAGTGTTTGCAGAAACATATTGACCCGGTGACGGGCAAGGAAAGTTATGTTTATTCCTGCTTCAATCAGGACCAGTTGCTTGATAGCGTTTCATGGCAGCATCTGAACGACCGCCTCAAGCAGAATTCATTGCAGGAAAAACTAACTGCCGGATGGATAAGATATTGTTTATCAGTATAATTTGACTATGGCAGGTAGAAATGTTACAACTCTCTGAGAGTGTATTACCAAAAATATAGATTATGGTTTTATATAATAAACAACCCAACATTTTAATAGCAACACTATATGACTAATTGCCGTAATTTGGGGTTCACTCTTATTGAACTATCTATTGTTTTGGTTGTAATTGGCCTTTTAGTTGGCGGTGTACTGGTCGGGCGTGACCTGATAAAATCAGCTACAATACGTTCCCAGATAAAACAGATTGAGGAACTTGAAACAGCAGTTGGTGCGTTCAAGGTCAAATATGGGTATCTACCAGGTGATATGCCGCCATCAGATGCTGCGCAGCTCGGTTTTTTTACCTTCACCGGGGCCTATGCCGGGAAAGTATGTACTTCGGGTTTTGATAAACAATATGGTAATAATGACGGCAGGATTAATCAGTCAGCAGAGATATACCCATTCTGGTCGCATCTTGGTGATTCCAAGCTGATTGCTAATACCTTTGGCGGGACAGCGGGGTCGTTGATTGACAATGTAGTAAATGCCTGTGCCGCAGGGGCAACTGGTGGAAAACCTATTGTAACTCCAAATAGTAACGCCACATTTGAGCAGTTTATGCCAGTCGCGAAATTACCATTTTCCAGATCGTCGGGCGCGACAATAACAGAAATGTTCGTGTATGTAACCAGCAATTACTATTATGCGCCAGATATGAGCTATGTTTATTATAGCAATACAAATAAACAAAATTTGTTCAGGTTGTGGGATTTAAATTTAGGTCTCTCAACAACCCCTTTTTATTCTTACCATATTGATACAAAAATTGATGATGGTGATCCATCTTTAGGAAACGTAAGAGAGAGAGGCACTGCTGATGGCGGAAGTGGTATGGGCTCTCCGGATGTCCCAGGATGCACAACTGTTGGCCTGACCCCTAAACAATATGATCTTAGTGCAGCCACTGTTGATGTAGCAGGATGTATGGCGCTGGATTTTTTATTTTGACTTTGACTTAAGGTGGGTTTTAGCATTAGATAATTGCCGTAAATTCCTTAGCCAAGCTGGTAATTATGGCCCTGAAAAAATCATTGTTTATTTTTGCTTCCCTGCTGGCGCTTGCTTCCTGTGTGCCATCTGGGCCGACTAATAAAGTTAGCATGGCGAAGCGGGCAGCAGCAGCGGCACCGCTGACTGTAGAGGAGGAACGCCCGAACCTGTCGCTGGGGTCGATACCGCCAAATATTCCATCAATCAAAGTGGCCCTGCTGGTGCCGCTTTCCGGTGAATCGGCGAGCGTTGGCAATGCGATGTTCGATGCCGCGACCATGGCGCTTTATGATGCCTATGTGGCAACTCCTTCTGACCAGATAAAAGCGCAGATCGTAATCATTCCGAAAGATACTGGCGTAACTTCCGCAGAAACGGTGAAAGCGGCGCAGCAGGCCATAGAGCAGGGCGCTACTTTCATTATCGGGCCGCTCTTCGGCCAGTCGGTCACGGCCCTGAAGCCGGTTCTTAAAGAAAAGAATGTTACCATGCTGAGTTTTTCCAACAACAAGGCAGTTGCCGCGCCCGGTGCCTATACTTTCGGTTTCCTGCCCGAACAGCAGGTTGAGCGTATCGCTGAGCATGCCTACCTGAATAAATTACAGCGTGTTGCCCTGCTTGCGCCTAACGATGCGTATGGCGAAAAAGTGCGTGATACCCTGTCGGAAATTTATCTGCGTAAAGGTGGATTGCTTGCGCCTGCTGAATTGTTTGCCCCAAGCCAGGCGAATATTGATGCAGCGGTGTCGCGTATCGCCGGGGCTTATAATAATACCCCGGAAGACCGCCGTTTCCAGGCTATATTCATAGCCGATGGCGGTGGCCAGATGAAGAATATCATCAAATCAATGCATAAAAATAACATCAATCTGCAAAAGCTGAAATTGCTTGGTACCGGGGTGTGGGATGATGAAGAGCTGGCAAAAATGCCGGAAATGAAGGGCGCGTGGTTTCCAAGTTCGCCGCCGGAGCCATATGATGTTTTTGAAAAACGCTATACTACGACTTATGGTTCCAAGCCGGTGCGCTTGGCTGGCCTTGCTTACGATGCGGTAACGGTGGTTGCCAGAATTGCCATGGCGGGTAATGGGATTACTGACGCGGCGCTTACCGACCCTAAAGGCTTCAATACCCCGTCTGGCGGGCTGGTGCGCCTTACTTCTGCCGGGGTTTCCGACCGCAAGTTGGCCATAATGGAAGTAACCCCGGATGGGTTCAAGGTCATCGACCGCGCACCGAGGTCTTTTAACGAGGATGAGCGGTAATATTCATTGCTGATGGTCATTCCCACGAAAGTGGGAATCTATCTCTGTTCTTGCTCAAACGCTAGAGAGATACCCGCCTGCGCGGGTATGATGAGTAAGGGGTTTATTCTTGAATATAGCGTTTTAGCTGCTAATCTCAGCTCATGAGCACCGCAATAGCAGAAAATCCTATCGTAAGTGATGCGCAGGAGGGGGCAACCCCCACTATGCAGCAATTCCTGACGATAAAAGCCCGCCATGCCGACTGCATGCTGTTTTACCGCATGGGCGATTTCTACGAACTGTTCTTTGACGATGCGGTGCAGGCGGCAAACATCCTCGATATCGCGCTGACCAAACGCGGCAAGCATAATGGAGAGGATATTCCGATGTGCGGCGTGCCGGTGCATTCGCATGAGGCGTATCTCGAAAAACTCATTCGTTCCGGCGTGCGCGTGGCCATCTGCGAGCAGCTCGAAGAGCCGGCAGAAGCAAAAAAACGTGGATATAAAGCTATCATCCAGCGCGATGTGGTGCGTATCGTCACGCCGGGAACTATCACTGAGGAAAGTTTGCTCGATTCAAGGCAGGCCAATTACCTTGCGGCGATTGTTGCAGGCATCGGTGAGTATGTCATCTCCTGGCTGGATATTTCCACCGGCGAATTCCATATAACCAGCGCCAGCAAACAAGCAGTTGCGATGGAGCTTTCGCGCATCAACCCCAAGGAATTATTGCTCGCGGAAAATCTTACCGCGAACGCTGAACTTAACGATTTTAAAAACATTTTCGCGCCGCAGCCAGCGAGCCTGTTCGATGCGCGCAAAGCACAGCGTTTGCTTAAGGAAACGTATCATGTGTCGGCGTTGGAGATATTCGGCGATTTTTCACCGGGCGAACTTTCAGCGTGCGGCGCACTGCTTGATTATGTGCGCATAACCCAGAAGGAAAAACTGCCGCGCCTTGATGCGCCAAAACGCGAACAGATAGGCGAGCATATGCTTATCGACGCGGCGAGCCAGCGTAACCTGGAAATTATGCTCACGCTTGCGGGCAAGCGCAAAGGCAGCCTTTTTTCGGTGATTGACGAAACTGTAACCTCCGCTGGTGCGCGCCTGCTTGCTGCCCATATTTCGGCACCACAGACTGACGTCGCCGCTATCAATAACCGCCTCGACAATGTGCAGGCTTTTGTAAAACAATCTGCCCTGCGTAATACCGTGCGCGGATATTTAAAGGAATGCCCGGATATGGAACGCGCGCTTTCACGCCTGTGTTTGCAGCGTGGCGGCCCGCGCGATATGCTGGTGGTCGCTGCCGGGCTTTTAAGTGCGCAGAAAATTCGCGTGGAGCTGGAACTTGCGCACCAGAACTTACCAGAAGGGCTTATGGCGCTGTCGCCAATACTCGGCGGGCATGAAACATTAACTGAACATATCCGCAAATGTATCAGGCAGGATGCGCCACTCATTACCCGTGACGGAAACTTTGTGCGCGATGGCTATAACGCCGCGCTGGATGAGCTGCGTAGCTTGCGTGATGAAAGCCAAAAGCTGATTGTAGAATTACAGCAGAAATATATCGATGAGACGGGGATCGCATCTCTGAAAATCCGTTTTAATAATATGCTCGGATATTTTGTGGAAATTACCGCCCAGCACCAAAGCAAGATTACTCACAACTTTATCCACAGGCAGAGCCTGGCCAATAATTTGCGTTACAGCACAGTCGAACTTGCAACCCTTGAGAGAAAAATAAATGAAGCAGCAGGTAATGCGCTACGCATGGAACAGGAGATTTTTACCGCTCTTCACGGCGAAATCGTAGCAGCTGGCGAGAAAATAATCGCAACTGCCAGAGCTCTCGCCCAGGTTGATATCAGTGCCGGATTTGCCCATCTCGCCGTGACCAGAAATTACGTCCGCCCCGAAGTTAATAACAGTCTGAATTTTGATATAATCGGTGGTCGTCACCCGGTCGTGGAAGCAAGTTTACAGGAAAATGGTGGCGCGGTTTTTATTGGCAATAATTGTAACCTCGAAAACGCGCAAAGATTATGGCTATTAACTGGCCCCAACATGGCCGGTAAAAGTACCTTCCTGCGCCAGAATGCGCTCATTGCCATTCTCGCGCAAAGCGGCAGTTTCGTGCCTGCGGAGGCCGCTACCATCGGAATTGTGGACAGGTTGTTTTCGCGTGTCGGCGCGGCCGATGATCTGGCGCGTGGACATTCTACTTTTATGGTTGAAATGGTGGAGACGGCAACGATACTTCACCAAGCAACGCCACGCTCTTTGGTGATACTTGATGAGATCGGCCGCGGTACGGCAACGTTCGATGGACTTTCTATCGCGTGGGCAGTTGTGGAGCATTTGCATAACATAACGAAATGCCGCGCACTTTTCGCCACCCACTATCATGAACTCACCGAACTCACCGATAGCCTCGCCGCGCTTTCCTGCCACACCATGAAAGTGAAAGAATGGAAAGGCGACCTGATTTTCCTGCATGAAGTGGCGGAGGGGAGTGCTGACCGCTCTTACGGTATCCATGTCGCGCGGCTCGCTGGATTACCTGCACCAGTGATTAGTCGCGCCGCCGATATTTTGCACCAGTTGGAGAAGGGGCAGCGAGGAAATCCTGCACTTGCGCAAAGCCTGCCGCTTTTTTCCTATAGCGCACCGGTGGTAAAAGAAGAAAGTAAAGTTGAACAACAGCTTAAGCAGATTTCACCGGATAATTTAAGCCCCAAAGAAGCGCTGGAGATTCTGTATAAATTGAGGGAACTTATTTAGTTACCTTCAAGGTCAAATTCTCTACCGCTTGCTGCGTTTTTTTCTTCTCCCTCTCCCTCTGGGAGAGGGCGGGGTGAGGGCTGCCATATACGAGAAAGAGCCCTCATCCTAACCTTCTCCCAGAGGGAGAAGGAACATTAGGCTATATTCCCCCGCAACAAGTGCGGGGTGAAAGTAATTTATTTAGCTTTTTTGCCGCCCGGTTTGGTCGGGGATGGTGCGGGGCATAGTTCATTTATAATATTCGCATCCACGCTGGTATAAGCATAAGGATTCGCTACCGTTTTTAATGCTGTAGAAAATTCTTTTGGGTCAGCAACACCGCTCTCAATAGTTTTTCTTACTGTTTTTATAGCACCTGCTTTGGATAAAGATAAATTGCGCAGAGCTGTGTCGGCGGCAATTCCCGTGTCCATTAGTAAACTTATTGCTTTATCGGTTGCAGTTGCACCAGGATCAGTTCGGTTCGAAGCTACCAGTTGATTAAGATCAACAAAGCATTGCATGCCTTCAGGACGAAACACAACAGCCCTGTTGCGATCTTTGGATAGCGCTAAACCACCTTTTGCACCGCTCATTTGGATAACAGCTACGCCATCAGCGGTTTGATGAACTTTTGCCGCTTCAAGATCTTTAGGGGTATTTGCCATAAATAATAACCTTATATTTTTTTATACTTTATAGACCATATAGTTAACTAACAAAATGCTTTCAGCATTTTGACGCTGCCTACGGCGCGAAAAATCGGGCTTTCGGCTTCGATTTTTATAGCTGATTAAGCATATAATTGCTTAATCAGCTATAACATAAATTAATAATTTGGAAAGTGACAAGTTTATGACAAATAATAATATCCTGAAATATAGCTATTTTAGGCAAGTAAAATAGCTTGCAGCCTTATAATCCTTGTTCCATAATGTCCAGGCTGGTGGCGGGCGGTGTGCCTGCGAACCCGGTCAGGTCCGGAAGGAAGCAGCCGTAGTAGATCCATATCGGGTCGTCGCCAGCGCATAGTTAAGTTACTAGTTGCTAGTTACTAGTTACTTGTAGTTTTTTCGCTGGTAACTAGTAACAGGTAACTCGTAACTACTTCATGGAATACAGAGTCCTCGCCCGCAAATACCGCCCTACCAATTTCGATGACCTTATCGGGCAGGAAGTTCTGGTGCGCACGCTTTCCAACGCTATTAAATCAAACCGCATCGCCCATGCTTTCCTGCTTACCGGTATCCGCGGTATCGGCAAGACCACCACGGCGCGGATCATTGCCCGTGCGCTGAATTGTGTAGGCCCTGACGGTACAAGCGGGCCAACCATAAATCCCTGCGGCATATGCGCGCACTGCAAAATGATCGGCGATGACCGGCATATGGACGTGATCGAGATGGACGCGGCCAGCCACACTGGCGTAGATGCTATCCGCGATCTTATCGACACCGTGCAATATCTGCCCACCACCGCACGTTATAAAATATATATCATTGACGAAGTGCACATGCTCTCGACTAATGCTTTCAACGCGCTGCTGAAAACGCTGGAAGAACCGCCGCCGCATGTGAACTTTATTTTTGCCACCACCGAGTCGCGCAAAATTCCCGTTACCATCCTCTCACGTTGCCAGCGGTTCGACCTGAAACGCATCGATTCGCAGATGCTCACCCAGCACCTGACTAACATCTGCACCAAGGAAAACGTGCAGGCGGAGGAAGAAGCACTGAAATTAATTGCCATCGCCGCTGAAGGTTCGGTGCGCGATTCGCTCTCTCTCCTCGACCAGGCGATCGCGCGTGGTGAGAATAATGTAACGGCTGGCGCCGTTCGCCAGATGATCGGCGCGGCTGACCACTCGGCAACCTTTCGCCTGCTGGAAATCCTGCTTTCCGGCGAGGTGGCAGGTGCTATTTCTGACGTGCAGGAGCAGTATGCTGCCGGCTCCGACCCGCTGATGCTGGTGCAGGATGCGCTGGAAATTGTGCATCTCGTCACACGCGTAAAAGTGGCGCCCGATGCGGCTAACGATATTTCGCTTTCGGAGTATGATAGGACTGCCGCGAAAAAAATGGCGGACGCGCTTTCGATGCCGGTACTAACCCGCCTGTGGCAGATGCTGCTTAAAGGTATACACGAGGTGAAGCTGGCGCCATCACCGCTCGCAGCGCTGGAAATGCTGCTGGTGCGCGTGGCTTATAGCGCGCAGGTGCCGACCCCGGCGGAAATAATCAAAGGCATGGATACACAAAAAAAAACACCTATAGGTGAGGGGTCAGAGGTCAGGGGGCAGGGGGCAGTTGTAACCGAGTACCGAGTACCGAGTACCATTACCAGTTTTGAAGAAGCCGTAGAACTGTTCAATAAAAACCGCGAGATTCTGCTCTACACCCAACTGCGTAACAATGTGTGGTTAAATAATTTTGAGGTAGGGAAAATAGAACTTAAACTGGCACCGGAACTGCCGCGCGATTTTGCGGCGAAAGTCGGCGACATGCTTTCGCGCTGGAGCGGTACGCCGTGGAAAATAACCGTTGCGCAGACAGCCACAAGTGCCAGCTTGCACGAAATCGAAACTGCGCGTAAAGAAAAAGAAATAAAAGAATTATCGGAAAACCCGTTCATCGCCAGCGCGCTCAAACAATTTCCCGGCGCAACGGTGGTGGGCGTTAAATCAACTGGATAATTGGATTATTAGATGATTAGATTATTAAATAACTTTACTAATCATCAAATTATCCAATGATCTAATAATCTAAACAAGGAGTAAGCAATGAACCTACAGAAAATGATGAAACAAGCCCAGGACATGCAGAATAAAATTGCTGCCGTACAGGAAAAGATCGAAGCCGAAGAAGCGCACGGAACTGCCGGTGGCGGTATGGTTACACTGAAAATAAATGGCAAGCACAGCCTGCTTAAAGTAAGTATCGATGACAGCCTGATGAAACTCGAAGAAAAAGAAATGCTCGAAGACCTTATCGTAGCCGCCTTCAACGATGCCAAGGATAAAATAGACGCCTCCGCCTCCAGCCAGATGAGCGCGGTGACCAGTGGCCTCAACTTGCCGGCTGGGATGAAGCTACCTTTTTAAGTGCTAGTGGCTAGTGCTAGTGGGCAGTGTTCACTAGTCACTAGCACTGGTACTGGCCACTGAATATGCCCCACTCCGACATCGACGAACTGATACGATTATTCTCCAAGCTGCCCGGCCTTGGGCCGCGCTCGGCAAGGCGTGTGGTGCTGCTGATGATGCGTAACCGCGAGCAGATCATGCAGCCGCTGTATAATACGCTGGGCAGCGCGCTAACCACCATAAAAACCTGTAGCGTGTGCGGCAATCTTGATACGGTTTCCCCCTGTTCTATCTGTAGTAATGAAAAGCGCGATGATTCAGTCATCTGTGTTGTGGAGGATCTTGCAGACTTATGGGCGATAGAGCGTTGCAACCTCTACCGGGGCCGCTACCATGTACTGGGCGGTACGCTCTCGGCGCTTGATGACCGTGGCCCGGCGCAGCTTAATATAGAATCACTCATCGAACGTGCGCGCGCGGAAACAGTGAAAGAAATAATACTCGCTACCAATGCAACCCTGGAAGGCCAGACCACCGCCCATTATTTAACCAACCGCCTGAATGAGTGCAATGTCAGCATCTCCCGTCTCGCGCAGGGTATTCCGATGGGCGGTGAACTCGATTATCTCGATGACGGAACGTTAGGTGCGGCGCTCAAGGCGAGGTTGCCTTTTTAGTGTTAGTGCGGGTGTGAGTGTGAGTAAGTAAATTCACCAACACTCCCACTCACACTTTCACTACTTCTTCTTCGGCTGCAGCGCATCACCCCATTCTTCGAGAAGGCGCGCCTGCGCCCGTTCGAGAGATGCCGCGCGGAATTTATATTGTATTTCCAGGAATGAGCGCGCGACATGGTTGCCAAAATGGATCATGCACCAGCCGGTTGCGGCGGCGCTATAGATGAACAGCCAGACATTGGGACTGGTTATTATTGAACCGATATCGTAATGTTTAAGCTTAAGGCCGGAAACAAATACCGGAGTCAGGGACGGGATGGTGGCAGCCAAATTGCAGGCGAAAATAGTGCGGAAAGTTACGCGGTCGGCATCTTCATCAACGAAATAAGCGGCGATGGAAGGCAGCAGCGCCATAAGCAGGAAAATAAACCCTAACTGCAATATCCCAACCAGCAGGATGCACACTATGAGCATTAGCGGTTTTATGAGTTTCTGACCAATGCGGAGGAGGAACATATCAGCTTCCCCTTATCGCAATAACAAAGCTATAAAATAGGGCAAACATGGCCAAATAATGGGCCATTTTTGTGCCCAGCATCCTGCTGTGTATCTCTATCATCTCTTTTTTGGTATAATACACTATGTCGTTGGCGTTTTGTTTAAAGTTGCGTACTGCCTGATTGTAGGCGGTGGCCTCTGCCTGAGCATAGCCGGATTCTATGATTAGCTCTGCCATTTTCTGGATGTTGCCGCTACGTGCGGCGTTCCCCAGCATAGTTACCAGTTTGCGTTTAAGGGTATGACTGCGGATGACGTCAAGCAGCGGTAATATCCGCAGCGCCAGCCAGCTGGTGAGTCCCGGAAGGTAGGATATACCGGACTTCTGTTGGGCGGTGCCCAGCATCTTTAGGGCGATTACAGCCTGGTTGGTAGCCAGTGTTGGCTGTGCGCTCAGAGAGGTAAGGTGTGTTTCATGCAGGATATTAAGCTGGCTGGCAAGGAAGGCGGCAATGTGCCGGTCTATCGGGTCACTATCGGCAGAAAGCCGCGGGGCAAGCCGGTCGAGTGTGCGGAGCATCGAATTCAGCGATGATATGTGCATTCCGGTAAGCTTGGGGCTGATACACCTTACGCCCGGGTTCAAATCATAAAATATCCGTTCCACACCAAAGCCAAGCCCGGTATTGCGGGTTATGCTACGGATGCGGTCAAGTTTGGTCAATATCGGCCCCAGACTATTGTTTTCCACATCCTCGCGTTTTGCTTCCTTATTCTTCTGCTCGGCGATGGAATGAAACATGCTCATTTCAATGAACTGCATCAACTGGCGCAGGTCATCATCGGATTTTTTTATTATCAGATCAGCAAACAAACTGTTTATACCATCAAGGTGGAAAGAAAGGTTGCCCAGACGCACCGGGCCAACAGGATCAAAAACTGTAATGGTGCGCATGATATGTTCATTAACGGAAGGGTCGCTGTTTTTGCTGTTAACAGTGATTACTTTCGCGGTGCGCAGCAGATACTCATTAAGCTCTTTGTTGCGCAGGGAATTGGCTACCCATGTCGATAGTTGCCCACTTGCAAATGCCGTTGGCGCCTCAGACCAGTTGCAGGCGAAAAGATTGGCGACTTCGCGTCTGGTATAAGCCTGTCCGTCAGCAAATTCAAACGGCCTTATTGCCTCATGCGATGGCGGGGTAGGCATAACGTTATAGCGTTTGCCATCAAGCCATGCCTTTAAGTATCTGTAACTCCAGCGGTCATAGGCGTTATGACTTAAAAGACCACGAAAAAAATCATAAAATATTTCCGGCATGTCCTTTTGCCGGGTAAGGGCATTGAAAGCACCTTCCTTCAGGATCTGCTTAACCAAGGTATCTCTGGTTAAGCCGTTAAAATGGTTCATGCCGTAAATAACATGCAGTATTACCACGGCCAGCGCATAATAATCCTGGGTTGAATCACCTTCGCCCTTGCCGGCGGGCATGGCCTGCATCCTTTCTACCGGCTCATAGTAAAAGGGCTGCGCATAGCCGGATGGTTCGGCGACGCACTGGCCTACCACTGCACCAATATTTGATTTTGTATCAAAATAGATATTATCGCAATTGATGTTGCTGTGGGCAATGCCTATTTCGCTTAAATGTTTTATGGCAAGGGCAAGCGGCGAAATAATATACTGGCAGATGAATTCAAAACTGGGGCGGGTCTTGCTGGCAGCAATAAGCGCAGATAATTTTGCGCCTCTTGGTTTTTCATAAACAACCACAAAGCGTTCCCCCTGCAGGCGGGTCAAAGAAGTCACGCCCGATGCAACCATAGTGATAATATTGGGGTGGGGCGAATTTATCAGCGGGGTTATTATATTGCTGCGCTGGATGGTATCGGCATCGCAGATCAGGGCCATATACTCCTTGCCAGCTTCGTCAAGGTCAGTGGCGGCATAAGCCACCGCAGCCTTGGAATTAAAATCGGGCAGGGGCGTGTTAAAATCTATCTTATAGCGCCTGGCAACAGTATCCGGCTCATCGTTGGAAGTTCCTGAGGGCGTGTAGCCGCGCAGAAAATTACCCAGAGTTTTACTGAGTTCCGCTTCCGCATCAGACCTTGCCGCGGTTTTTGGCAGTTCTGCCGGTAATTTTGTAGCTACTTCCTGTGCCATAGCCTTAACTTACAGTGTTTTATAAATATTGCCACAATATACCACAACCAATCCATAATAGTTATTGCAATTTATAGTTGTTATAATAATATATAACACAACCATTAGGAGTGGGTTATGCCCTTGTCACAACCATTAAAATTCTTCATGACCGCCTTCCTGGAGTGGTTCATAGTCCTGATATTTTTTCTGCCAACCGCCATAGGTGGCTGGCTGGTGTTTTTCAATGTCGTTTCGCCTGATTCAATGTGGCTGCTAAGTTTTAGCGCCAGTTTTTTTATTTCCGCCTGCCTGACAATTTTTTCTAAGAAAGCTGCTCCGTAGCCTTGTATTTATCGCTTACGGCAGCGTATAGGTTGGCGCCAATATCTTTTCCGGTTACACCACTGACAATTTCATTGACCAGTGCCAGAGCAAAGCCAACAGGCCCGCCAAGCAGCGCACCGCCAACCAGCCGCGAACCGGTGGAAATGGTGTCGCCGGTCAGTTCGCGGTAGGCAGTGGAAATAACAGGCAATTGCTGCAAGGGGTTTACAGTATCAAGAGCGGCCTTCAGACTGTCTGTTCCAAAAAAGTCATTATTCACCACATCGTAGGGTTTTTCCTGACGCTGCTGGTATGGCGACAGGCTGCTTGCTGCTTCCTGTTCCGGTTCAGGATGTACTGTTATTGTTAATGGTGCGGCAGGTGGGGTAGTAACGTTGTCCGCAACAGTTGGAGTAACATTATTGGCAGCCGGCGTATTTGCTACAGGAAGCGGTTGCGCACCATACATCTCCTGCAACATTTTTTTTGCAAACTCAGGGTCTGGGTTCTGGGCCTTGGCAGCAGCCGTTGCCGCTGCTTTTGCAGCCTGTTGATAATTAGGACTGATAACTGATAAATAATCAGAAGCCATAGCTATATCCTCATGTAAAAATTAACACGAAGATATAGTAGCAAGAGGCGTGCCAGATATTTTAAACTTGCGCTCAAGCGGCGCGCATCCTGCGCCCGTCAACCGGGCTAGTCGTCGCAAGTGCTCCTCCGGAAATATAAACTTGCGCTCAAGCGGCGCGCATCCTGCGCCCGTCAACCGGGCTAGTCGTCG
>CAZUXB010000003.1:35633-78024 GCA_964624555.1 uncultured Rickettsiales bacterium
CCGGAAATATAAACTTGCGCTCAAGCGGCGCGCATCCTGCGCCCGTCAACCGGGCAGTCGTCGCAAGTGCTCCTCCGGAAATATAAACTTGCGCTCAAATAGCTTTCACAATCTTCGCCAGATCGTACCATATTTTTTCATCCCACGAAGTTTGGGCAGCTCCTGAAGTCGATGGTAATATGAATATTCGGGTGTTTTTTATAGCCTGCTGTTGTTCGCCGAATTGTAACTTGCCGGTGTCAACGCCAAAATATTTGCTCGCGGCTTTCTTGCTGGTAAAAGCGACTATGCGCGGCTGGTAACGCTCCATCTTCTGCTGGAAAGCACTGATGTTGAAAGCCGCGTGGCTTAACTGGTGGTCCATGCCTGATTCGCTTTGGTTCAGGTCAGTTAGGCCGATGCCGAATTGCGGCAGTATACAGAATTCGCTTGGGGTGAGCAGGCGGGGAGTAAGGCCGGTATCGTGCAGTATGCGGTAAAATTTATTGCCGGGATGGGCGTAATAGTTTTTAAGTTCGGCCGATTTTTTCCCAGCCGCCGTGCCACAGAAAACCACTTTTAGATTTTCCTGTAAGACATCCGGTAACATAAATCTATCGTAAGGGGGCTATTCTACCAATATAGTAACGCGCTCAGCCTGCACTTCGGCAACGCCGCTGGTCGGTGCTTGATACGTTGATTGCTTAATTGCTTGTTGGTATAAAATACAGTGTTTTGCAACCAACAACATCAGAATTTATATAATTATTTAGCAGTCACACAGACATTGGCTGGTGCAACTGGACATCCTCCACCTACAGTATATAGCTAATTAACCAGATATTTGCATCGATAGTTTCTCCTCTCCCCCTGCGGGAGAGGAAGGTTTTTCATGGATTTGCTATCAGCAAGTCCTTGAAAAACCAGGTGAGGGGTAATTTTATTTTTTTACCCCCCCACCCACCATTAAACACCCCCCACCCTAACCCTCCCCCGCAAGGGGGGAGGTGATTTGTATAAGTATTTAGCTGTTTAGCTATAATGATAGTAAGGAGGAGCATTATAAGCCAAGTAATGCCCTTTGGGTGGCAATTTTTACATAGATTTTTTGAGCATCACTGGAAGACATTGTAGCGCCATTATAACAGTTTCTACTGCGGGTAGTGAGATATAGCTAGGCCTTTACTGCTACTGCCACCACCGCTATTAAAAGATGGTATTGCACCATTATAAAGCCCTGCCCAATTGTTACAATTTATTGAAACTTGATGCTTAAAATGCAATTAATTCCGTTACCCCCATTTTGTTTTACGGAATATTGGTAGGTTGCTCCGAGTACATTATTATTATCATAGCAAGTAGTACTGCTTCCTGTCACAGCATTATTTGATGGGACTAAAATGCCATTAACAGTTGAACTATTCCAGTTTGATTTTCCTACGCGCCAATAGGCAGCCCCACCCCCTATTGATGTCACAGGATATCGTACATTAACTTTCCCATATTGCGGTAAGCCATCATCAATCTTATTGTCGATTTTACTGGCCTCATTAACTGTTAATCCTTCTGATATTTGTATATCAGATGGATTAGCGCCGCCAAATGATGTGCCTGCCCCTGCAGTTAAAGCATAATAGGTTATTTTATTGTAGGTATAAATGTATAGATAGTTATCTCTTATTCGGGCTTTTGGCAGGTAAAGAGGAATGTTGGATGTGTTTGCCACAAAACTTGTTGATGTCATTGTATCAAGCTTGGCATCAATCATATTCGCCTTGCTTAAATCAACCCAAATCATCAGATTTTCGCCAGACTGACTAATACCAGAATTTGAACTAGCTGCATTAACCGTAAATCCTTCCAGGCGTCCATTTCCATCACCTTGACCAGCGTATGCTCCTCTTGCTGCAAATCCAAGTGAGCTCGCATCGGGCTCTTTAATATCTCCTGGAAGATACCCGTACTTTAATTTAAACGCGTTAACCGCAGCATCGTACTTCTCAAATTGGCTTATCTGCGCTCTTATTTCTGCTGCCGCAATCAAATCCTTACCCACCATCACCCCACCAACCAGCAGCCCGATTATAACTACCACAATTGCCATTTCAGTCAGTGTAAAACCAACCCTGCTATTCCTTAAAATGCCCTTGACAACCAGCCACAAAATCCTGATTTTTTGCTCGCTCGCTCGCTCGCTCGCTCGCTCGCTCGCTCGCTCGCTCGCTTGCGCCATATTATTACCCTTTACAGTCGATTAAACTATCTGATAACATTGCAGCTATTAGGGTTTATTCCACCAAAATCGTAACTCTTTCAGCCTGTACTTCAGCCACGCCGCCGGTTACGGCAAATTCCTTTTTCTCACCACCGGCAAGGTCAACGCTAACGTTGCCTGCTTTCAGGGTAGAGATAAACGGCGCATGGTTAGGCAGCACACCGAATTCCCCCATTACGCCGGGAACCTGCACATAAGCTGCTTCACCTTCAAACAGGGTTTTTTCTGGTGATATGAGTTGGACTTGCATAATTTTCTCCGTAAATCGTAAACCGTAAATCGTAAGCCGGTTTACGACTTACGTCTTACGTTTTACGCTGCCTCAGCAGCCATTTTTTTCGCTTTAGCGATTGCTTCGTCGATACTACCAACCATGTAGAAGGCTGATTCCGGCAGGTCGTCATATTTACCTTCGCAGATGCCTTTGAATCCGGCGATGGTTTCCGCCAGCGACACCAGTTTACCCGGTGAGCCGGTGAATACTTCCGCCACGTGGAATGGCTGCGACAGGAAGCGCTGGATCTTGCGTGCGCGGGCCACTACCTGTTTATCTTCTTCAGAAAGTTCGTCCATACCCAGAATCGCGATGATGTCCTGCAGCGATTTATAGGTTTGCAATACGCGCTGTACTTCACGGGCAACATTGTAATGCTCCTCACCGATAACTGCCGGGTCAAGTACGCGGCTGGTTGAATCGAGAGGATCTACCGCCGGGTAAATACCAAGCTCCGCGATCTGGCGGGAAAGTACGGTGGTTGCATCCAAGTGCGCGAAGGAGGTCGCCGGAGCCGGGTCGGTAAGATCGTCCGCCGGTACGTACACCGCTTGCACAGAGGTAATAGAACCTTTTTTGGTGGAGGTAATGCGTTCCTGCATCGAACCCATGTCGGTCGCAAGCGTAGGCTGATAACCCACCGCCGAAGGAATACGGCCAAGAAGTGCCGATACTTCAGAACCAGCCTGTGTAAAGCGGAAAATGTTATCGACGAAGAAGAGTACGTCCTGTCCTTCCTGGCCACGGAAATCTTCCGCCTGGGTAAGGCCGGTAAGTGCCACGCGGGCGCGTGCGCCCGGAGGTGCGTTCATCTGGCCATATACCAGCGCCACTGTGGATTTGCTCTGGTCTTCGAGGTTGATAACGCCGGATTCCATCATTTCGTGGTAAAGGTCATTACCTTCGCGGGTACGTTCACCCACACCGGCGAATACCGAGAACCCACCGTGCGCTTTGGCGATGTTATTGATAAGTTCCATGATGAGTACGGTTTTGCCCACACCCGCGCCACCGAACAGACCGATCTTACCACCTTTCGCATACGGCGCGAGAAGATCGATAACCTTAATACCGGTAACGAGGATTTCGGTTTTGGTTGACTGGTCAACAAATTCAGGCGCAGGCGCGTGGATCGGCGCAACCTGTTTATTGCCGATAGCGCCGCGCTCGTCGATAGGCTCGCCAATTACGTTCATGATGCGACCCAGCGTCTCACGACCCACAGGCACGGATATTGCCGCGCCGGTATCCACTACTTCCTGCCCGCGCTTGAGGCCTTCGGTTGCGTCCATCGCGATGGTGCGCACTTCAGATTCGCCCAGATGCTGCGCCACTTCCAGCACCAGAGTTTTGCCGTTATTGTCGGTGGTGAGTGCGTTCAATATCGCCGGAAGTTTCCCAGCCGGGAATTTCACGTCGATAACCGCACCGATAACCTGAGTGATGATACCTTTATTTGTTGTAGCCATTTTCTTCTTCTCCAATTTTACTTCTATTAATTCTGTTCTTCTAAAATTCCTTTTATCCAGTCCTTTAATGCTGGAATCTTATGCTGTGCTATATCCCACAAAGTCTCAATTTTAACTTTATCATATTCATGTGAAATAAAATTCCTAAGAGATATGATGTTCGCCCATGGTATTTCAGGGTATTTATTACGAATATTTTCTGAAACTCCGCGACAGGCTTCGCCAATTATTTCAAAGTATCTCTCTAATGCTTTCTCTCCGATATCGTTCCTTAAGCCAGATTCCAGCAATTGATTAATTCCTTCTATTGCCTCAAAAATATGCTGCAATTTTTCCAAATCCCTTTTTTGATCAAATGTCCTCATAATGGGACTGCTTCATTCATTATACTATCCACTACATGGGGACGTAAATTATTATCAGAAACCAAGTCTACCTTGGTTTCTAGCATTTTTTCCAGATAATAATGCATTCCAGCCATTTCCCAGACAGTCGAACCTTCAGGCAGATGACACAAAAAATCTATATCGCTTTTTTCATCAGCATCGCCGCGAGCTACAGATCCAAAAACGCGTATATTTTCAATTCCATTCTTTTTAGCAAGCTCGAGTATTTGCGGCTTGTAGTTAGTACGAAGTTGTTCAAGGGTTATCATTATTAAATTCCTAAATTGGCTTGCAAGGGAATGCATCTCTCATAGCTTTTGCAAATCCCAAACCTGCGGGTTCATGCAATTTATCAGGATGTTCATCAGACCATTTAATAAAAATTTTCATTAACTGCTCATTTTGAAGACCGTTTTCTGGGGCGCAATAAAACTGCGCTTTATCTTCATTTACACCTCCATTAGCCAATATATACCACATATGCATTTCATGCATACCACCCAAATAACCTGCACAATAAACCGAATTTACAACACTATCAGCTTTTTCACTATTAGCTGCTTTGCATTTACGTACTAAATCTATAATAGTTTCTGATGCATTTGCAGAAACTGTTAATAAAGAAATAAATGCGAACATTCCCGCTGCAAACACCTTCATCATACAGCCTCTGCCCCAGAAATGATTTCAATAAGTTCTTTTGTAATCGCAGCCTGACGGGTTCGGTTGTATTTGAGTGATAGTTTTTTGATCATTTCGCCGGCGTTGCGTGTTGCATTATCCATCGCAGTCATGCGCGCCCCTTGCTCGCTGGCCGCGTTCTCCAGCAGCGCGCGGTATACCTGCACACCCAAATTGCGCGGCAATATGTCAGCCAGCACTTCCGCTTCGCTGGGTTCGTACTCATAAGTGGCTAGAGTCGCGTGGCTAGAGTCGTGTGATTTATCATCTCGACTCTCGACTCTCGACTCTCGATTCTCAAGAGGAATGATCTGCTGGAACGTAACCACCTGCGAAATTGCCGATTTGAATTTGTTATAGACTATGTGTGCCACATCGAATTCTTCATGGTTGAAGCGGGAAATAAGGTCCGTAGAAATGTTTTCAGCATCAATATAGCCAAGCTTTTTCTTGGGAAGCTCAGTTTTTCCTACCATAAGGCTATGGAATTCATGGTTGAGCTGCTCATAACCCTTGCGGCCAACGAATAGCAGTTTTACCTCGGCTCCCTGACCTTTAAGTTCATGTATCTTACGGCGTGTTGCCCGCACGATCGAGCTGTTGAAACCACCACACAGGCCGCGGTCAGAAGTTGCGACAACTATAAGGTGGGTATCGCGCCTGCCGCTTCCTGACAGGAGGTTGCGTTTGGTCGAAATTTGCGAATTGGAAGCCACCGCCGAAAGAACCCGCTCCATTGCCTCAGCGTAAGGACGCGCCGCCTCCGCCTGCTCACGCGCACGGCGCAGCTTCGCCGCCGCCACCATCTTCATGGCTTTGGTGATCTTCTGAGTAGATTTAACCGATTTGATACGGTTCTTTAGGTCTTTTAAGCTAGGCATTAAAGTGTAATTTCCTGTGTTTTATTAGTTTTTTGGTTTAAAAAGTGCAAAAATGCACCATTTTCACCAAGTTGCTCATTAGCATTTAATAACTCTATACCATAAATACTTCCGTCCGCTGCCATATCAACATTCAAATCATCGCTAAGGCTGATGGTTTTAACAGTTTTACCTTGCTTCTCTTTGAACCTTATATAACCGACATTATGCTCCGGGTCATAGGTCATATACATAAAAATCTCCTTAGAAAAATTTAGTTATTATAGTTACAACGTACCACCCACTGGCTTCTTCTGCAGCAAAAACCTCAAGCTGTTTATTCTCAAAATGTTTGCCTTCCCATTCACTCTTAAATACAAAATTCCTTCTAAACCCAACCCGCCCTTTTTTAGCAGGAAATTCTTCACCCGAAAAAACCGTTTCCCGAATTTCCTCTTCACTGGCACCCCTCTGGTTCGCACGGACAACAGCGTGTTCCCCAATGGTTATGTTTATTATGGATGCCATAATAAACTAATCCGGTGCACAAATAATAACTATCCCAAGCGTTGCTTGTGATGAAAAAAATATTCCGACAATAGCACAAACAAATGCTATAAATCCGAGTAAAGAAGTCATTAAGCAAATCTCTTAGCTAACTGTTCGACTACATTCTTCAATTTCGCTTCATTCTCAGGGGTAAGCTGCGACTTGGAAGTAATGTCATCAAGAATTTCTTTCTGGGTAGTGCGCAGTTCCTGAAGCAGGGCAGTTTCGAATTTCCCCACATCGCGGGTGCTAATTTTATCCAAATATCCTTTCACGCCAGAGTAGATAACGCAAACCTGCTCGGCAGTTGAAAGTGGCGAATATTGCGGCTGTTTCAGAAGTTCAGTTAAGCGTTGGCCGCGGGCGAGGAGCTTCTGGGTTGCCGGGTCAAGGTCGGAGCCGAACTGCGCGAAAGATTCCATTTCGCGGAACTGCGCAAGTTCAAGTTTAATGGAACCAGCCACCTGTTTCATCGCTTTTATCTGAGCGGCGGAACCTACGCGTGATACCGATAGACCCACGTTCACTGCCGGGCGCACACCTTTATAGAACAGGTCGGTTTCAAGGAATATCTGGCCGTCAGTGATCGAAATCACGTTGGTAGGAATATAGGCAGACACGTCACCAGCCTGGGTTTCGATGATAGGCAGCGCGGTCATGGAACCGGCGCCCATTGCGTCCGACATTTTCGCGGAACGCTCAAGCAGGCGCGAGTGAATATAGAATACGTCACCGGGATAAGCCTCGCGGCCCGGTGGGCGGCGGAGCAACAGTGACATCTGGCGGTAGGCCACGGCTTGCTTGGAAAGATCATCATAGATCATCAGCGCGTGCATACCGTTATCGCGGAAATATTCACCCATCGCTGATGCGGTATATGGGGCGAGGAACTGGAGCGGGGCCGGTTCGGAAGCGGTGGCGGCCACTACGATGGAATAGGAAAGTGCACCGGTTTCTTCAAGCTTTTTAACCACCTGCGCAACGGTCGAACGCTTCTGGCCGATACAAACATAAATGCAATAGAGTTTTTTGCTTTCGTCAGTGCCGGAATTGATGGCTTTTTGATTTAATATCGCGTCAACGGCGATGGCGGTTTTACCGGTCTGACGGTCACCGATGATAAGCTCGCGCTGGCCACGGCCAATTGGAATGAGTGTGTCGATGGCTTTGATGCCGGTTGACATTGGTTCATGCACCGACTTACGGGCGATGATGCCGGGAGCCTTTACTTCCACGCGCGAGCGGGTGACGTTGGTAAGCGGGCCTTTGCCGTCAATCGGGTTGCCGAGGCCATCGACTACGCGGCCAAGCAGGCCTTTACCAACCGGCGTATCCATGATGGTCGCGGTACGCTTTACAGTGTCGCCTTCTTTTACGGTGCGGTCATTGCCGAATATCACCACGCCCACATTGTCAGAGGCAAGGTTCAGCGCCATACCTTTAATGCCGCCGCCGAATTCCACCATCTCACCAGCCTGTACGTTCTCAAGGCCGTATACGGTGGCAATACCGTCACCAACCGAAACCACCTGTCCGGTTTCCGAAAGTTCGGCGCTGGCGTTGAAATCAGTGATCTGTTTCTTCAAAATGTCTGAGATTTCAGACGGGCGAATATTCATTGCAATATACTCCAAGTTTCTAAGTTCATATTCATATAGATGACTAGAATCTAGATGACGAGATGACAGGAATTTTCCGCTATCTAGTCATCTCATCATCCAGTCATCTCTTCATCTACCTTACGCCGCCTTCAGCCCTTGCTGCAAGCGGGTTAATTTTCCAGACAGCGAGCCATCCAACTGCTGGCTGCCAACTTTTATTATGGTGCCGCCAATAAGCGTGGCGTCTTCGCGCACTGTAAGATTCACTTTGCGGTTATAGGCTTTGCCCAGCGATTCCGCTATTGCCGTCACTTCTTTTTCCGATACGGACCTGGCTACTATCATTTCCGCTGCCAGCTCACCGCGGGCGGAGGCCGCTTTTTCGAGGAACAGGGTTGCCATTTCCGCAATATTATCCAGGCGCTTGTGGCGGGCAAGAAGGGTTGCAAACTGGATGGTGAGGGCGTTCATCCCCATAGTTTTCAGGAGATTGCTTATAATCGTGTCCTTAGCGGTGCGGCTGAGCAGAGGGTTATGCAAAAATGCGCGGAAATCGACATTTTCTTTGATGAGTGAACCTATTTCCTTTAGATCTTTTTCAACAGCCGCAGTTGCGTTACCCTTTACGGCAACGTCAAAGAGAGCGCTCACATAGCGTTCAGATATCTTTTTAGAACCAGTCTTTTTCACAATTTCTACTTAAAATAATTAATTTTGAGGTGCCGAAACTAGGCAATATTATGCGTAAAGGCAACAAGAAAATGCGGGATTTCTAATTCACTGAATTATGGACAAATTTTGCCCCACCTTTGTTTGTAAGAATTGGCCGGGATCTAGGGACTCTGGTTCTGTCAGTGGATTTGGCCCTGGATCCCGCAACAAGTGCGGGATGACGATTACAAAAAACTCTGGGGGTCGATATCGACCTTGATGCGCACGCCGCCGGGGGCTTTGACGCTGTCCACGAGACCGCGCATAACATCCGGTAAGTTAATGTTTCTGGCGCTCTTTACCAGTAGGCGGTAACGGAATTTTCCGCGCAGCATAAAGAGCGGGGCGGGGGTGGGGCCGTATATGTGGAGTGTTGAGTGTGGAGTGTGGAGTGTGGAAGCGAGGATTTTTGCGGTTTTTATGATGGCTTCTTCCTTCTCACCCTCGACGATAACGGCGGCGAGTCTGGCAAAAGGCGGCATCTGCGCATTCTCGCGGGCGGTGAGCTCGGCGGCAAGGAACGCGTCCCGGTCACCGGAAATAAGTGCTTTTATTACAGGATGTTCGGGCAAATAACTTTGCAGATAGACCTCGCCTTTGATGATCTCGCGCCCGGCACGGCCTGAAAGCTGGTGCAATAGCTGGTAGGTGCGCTCGGACGCGCGCAGGTCGCCACCCGCTAACCCCAAGTCCGCATCAACTACCCCCACCACCGCGAGGTCAGCGAAATGGTGGCCCTTGGCGATCATCTGCGTGCCGATGAGCAGGTCGAGCTTTTTCTCGGCCATGTCGCTGATGACCTGCGCCATGTCGCCATAACCGCCCATACTGTCGCTGGCCATGATCGCAACGTTTGCCTGGGGCAGAAATTCGTGCACCTCTTCAAGCAGGCGTTCCACGCCGGGGCCACAGGCATGCAGCGTATCCTCAGCCGCGCAGGTGGGGCAGTTTTTAGGGACGGGAATATGGTAGCCGCAGTGGTGGCAGTTCAGGGATGAGTGATGAGAGGTGAGGGATGAGGGATTTTCTTCCCTCTTCCCTAAACTCTCATCTCTCTTGCCTCTTTTATGGAGCACCAGCCACGCCGAACAATCCGGGCACTGGAAACGGTGCCCGCATTTGCGGCAGAGCATCAGCGGCGCGTAGCCGCGGCGGTTTAAAAACAGCATCGCCTGATGCCCGGCGGCAACCGCTTTGGCCAGTTTTTCGCGCAGCATGGTGGAAATGAACTGGCTGCTGGTGATGGTCTCCTTGCGCATATCAATGGCGTGAATGTGCGGCATTACTGCTTCGCCGTGACGTAGCGGCAGCGATAACTCACTATATTTACCGGTCTTTGCGTTGTAATGGCTTTCCAGAGAGGGAGTTGCCGACACTAATATAATAGGGAAATGCTCAAAGCGCGCACGGGCCACCGCCATGTCGCGGGCATGGTACATCACACCTTCTTCCTGCTTGTAGGAGTGGTCGTGCTCCTCATCGATGATAATGAGGGAGAGATTTTTATAAGGCAGGAAAAGGGCGCTACGCGCACCGACGATCACCCGCGCTTCACCGCTTATAATTTTTTGCCAGCCGACACGTTTTTTGGCAGGCGTAATACCCGAATGCCACACTACCGGCGAACACCCAAAACGCGACTCAAAACGCGCGAGCCATTGCACGGATAAACTTATTTCCGGGAGAAGCACTAGTACTTGGCCGTACTCGGTACTCGGTACTCGGTTATTTTCTTTTCCGAGTACAGAGTACGCAGCACCGAGTACCCTTGCTATCGCATCAAAATACACTTCGGTTTTGCCGGAGCCGGTGACGCCGTCAAGCAAGGTTACCGAAAAACCGTTGCCGAGTTTGCTGCCTATATTATCAGCGGCTTGTTGCTGCACATCGGAAAGTTTGGAGAGTTTGAGTTTTCCTATGTCGATTGCCGTGTCGATATGGGCGCGGCCAGTTTTGTCTATTTCCTCTATGGGGAGCAACATTTTCAGGACTGCACCCTTAGGTGCGCAGTTATACCACGCCGCCCAGTCGATGAATTTGCGCAGTTCTTCGGAAATCGGCGGAAATTCCGCGTGCTGTTTGATGACACTTTTCATTTTGGCTGGCGGCAGGTTGGCGCTGCCTTTTCCCCACACCACACCCAGCGACTCGCTCTTGCCAAAGGGGACGGTAACTATATCGCCGGCTTTAAGCGTCATGCCTTGCGGCGCGAGGTAATCGAACGCCTGATTTACCACAGTGGGCAGAAGTATCTCAAACTGGTGTTTCATACTTGCAAAAATTTGATGACTAGATTACTAGATGACGGGATGATGAGAGAAGTAATTTATCCCGTCATCTCGTTATCTTATCATCTCGTCATCTAAGCGAAAGCCTTTAAAATGAAATTTTTTGTCGATACCGCTGACGTAAAAGAAATACGCGAGTTGGCCGCCACCGGCCTGCTCGACGGCGTAACCACCAACCCCACGCTGATTGCCAAATCCGGCCGCGATTTTATCGAGGTTATCACCGAGATATGCGGGGTGGTGCCCGGTCCGGTATCCGCCGAAGTTGCAGCGACCGACGCTGAAGGCATGATACGCGAAGGCGAGCGCCTCGCCCGCATTGCCGATAACATCGCCATCAAAGTGCCTCTGACATGGGACGGTCTCAAAGCCTGCAAATATTTCACCAGCAAGAATGTGATGGTCAATGTGACGTTGTGTTTCTCAGCCGCACAGGCTATTCTTGCTGCTAAAGCAGGTGCCACTTTCGTGTCGCCGTTCGTTGGCCGCTTGGATGACATCGGCCAGAACGGGCTGGAACTCATCGCCGATATCTGCGCCATTTATAACCAGTATGAATATTTCAACACGCAGGTTCTTGTCGCATCGGTGCGCAACCCAACGCATATTGTGGAATCCGCGAAAATGGGTGCGCATGTGGCAACCATTCCGCCAGCGGTTCTCAAACAACTAGCCGGACACCCGCTGACGGACAAGGGCCTTGCCACCTTCCTTGATGACTGGAAAAAAACCGGACAGAAGATCGGCTAAGCAGTGAGCAGGAAAAAAGAGATATTAAACGAGCTGGGAGTGACCGAAGCGCAGGTGCGTGAGTATCTGGCGGCACACCCGGAACTGCTGAATAATATATCGCCGCCGAAACGCGACCTTGGCGAAGGGGTCGAGGATTTCCAGCATTACCTGCTTAAAAATTTACAGAGTAATTCTAAAACGCTCACCCAGCGTTACGAGCTGCTGGTTGATTATTGCCGCGAAAATCTTTCTGCGCAGGCGCAGGTGCATAATGCGGTGCTGAAGATCGTTGCTTCGCACAGCATCGAACAACTGCTGGAGATTCTTACTGTCGATATGCTCAGCGTTTTTGACCTTGATGTGGTGCGCCTGGCCATGGAGTCGGATGTGGCTTTCGATACGTCTTACGGCGAGCAGAATTATTCCGGTATCGTATTTATTGATTCCGGCACTTCCGATGCGCTCTTTGGTAGTAACAAAAATGTGATACTGGTCGGTGATACCGATAGGAACTTGCCTATCGGTTTCGGGCAAATATTTGTGAATTGCGAAGGGCAGGTGGAATCCTGCGCGCTACTGCGCCTCGATTCGCAGATGGTCGACAAACATATGATCCTCGCGCTCGGCGTGCGCCATAAGGAACGTTTCCATAGCGGGCAGGGCATGGAACTGCTGCATTTCTTCGCGCAGGCGGTGGCCATCCAGCTTGATAAATATCTTGATGATCTGACGCTGTAGGAATATCTTATGAGCAGGAAAAAGCAGATGAGTAAAAGACGATTTTTAAAATTTTTCGAGGAACTTTACTTCTCAAGATTGGCTGATAAAAGACTAAGGGAAAATACAAAATGGTATTCTCATGAAGAAGTCTGGGCAGACAAAAAATAGTTTTATTCTGTCATTCCCGCGAAGGCGGGAATCCCTCTCTATACTAATGCAAGACTCTAAAGAGATCCCCGCCTGCGCGGGGATGACAGTGTTCAGGGCATGAAACACCTGCCCATAACCGCCTCGCTGGTTTCGCTGATCCATGATTGGGAAGGCTGGATGGCAGACAACAAGAACGCTTCCAAATATACCATTATCTCCTACAAAAATGACCTCGCAAATTTTTTGAATTTCATGAGCGAGCATCTGGGCGGGAATGTCGGCCTGCCGCAACTAAAGGAGCTTGAGAATAAAGACATACGCGCGTGGCTGGCGCACCGGGCGCTGGAAAAAAAATACGAAGCATCATCGAACGCGCGTGCACTTTCGACCATCAAAAGTTTTTTCCGCTATCTTGAAAAACAAGGCAAGACGAAAAACTCGGCGATATTCCATATCCGCGCACCGAAAATAAAAAAATCCCTGCCTAAAGCACTGAATGAAGAGCAAGCGCAGGATGCGATGGTTGGGATTGTTACGCAGAATACAGAAAGCTGGGTAAACTCGCGCGATATCGCGCTGCTTACGCTGATCTATGGCTGCGGCCTGCGTATCGGCGAGGCGCTGTCGCTTACCTACAGCGATATTCCGAAAGGGGAGAGTCTGGTGGTGACGGGTAAAGGAAATAAACAACGCAAACTGCCGGTGCTGCCGCTGATAAAAACAGCGATCGCGGAATATGTGGAAGCCTGCCCGTATCCTTTTGAAGCGGCGACACCGCTGTTTTTTGGGTTGCGCGGCGAACCGCTCGACCCCGGTGTGTTCCAGCGGCAACTACGCACATTGCGCAATAAATTGAACCTGCCCGATACCACCACGCCGCATGCCTTCCGCCACAGCTTTGCGACCCATCTGCTTTCCGCCGGTGGTGACCTGCGCTCGATACAGGAGCTTCTGGGGCATGCCAGCTTATCTACTACACAACGTTATACCAAAGTGGATAAGGACAGGCTTTTAGCAGCTTACAAAAACGCGCATCCTAGGGCTTAAACTCTACTAGCGCCCTAGCGAGTTTACATTTTGCTAACATGCCTTTATATATCAATATTATTTTGTTTTTTGCAGGCTATTTACATTTAAGAATAGTAGATTATTATATTTCACATGAAAAAATCTATCCTATTGATAATTAGTGGCAGCATCGCCGCTTATAAGTCGCTCGACATCATCCGCCGCCTGCGGGAAAATGGGGTTTTGGTGCGCTGTATCGTGACCAAATCCGGTGAGCAATTTGTGACCCCTCTGTCCATCGCAGCCCTGACCGAGAACACGGTGTATAACGATTTGTGGTCGCTGAAGGATGAAACCGAGATGGGGCATATCCGGTTATCACGCGAGGCGGACCTGGTGGTGGTTGCTCCGGCTTCGGCTGATATCATCGCTAAAATGGCCAGCGGGCAGGCCAATGACCTTGCCACCGCTACGCTGCTTGCCAGTAACAAACCGCTGCTCGTGGCACCGGCGATGAACACCATGATGTGGAACCACGCCGCGACCAAACGTAACCTAAAACAAATAAAAAGCGATGGCGCGCAAATTATTGAGCCGGCATCGGGCATGCTTGCTTGCGGCGAAGTGGGGGAGGGTAGGATGGCGGCGGTGGAAACGATTGTGGAAAAGATATTAGAAAAGTTGGGTACTCGGTACTCGGTACTCGGTGGATTAAGTGCAGTGGTAACTGCTGGTGCTACCATAGAAGCCATCGACCCGGTGCGGTTTTTAAGTAACCATTCCTCCGGCAAGCAGGGTTACGCGGTAGCGCAGGCGCTCGCCGATGCGGGGGCAAAGGTTACACTCATCAGTGGAAAAACAAATTTGCCCGCGCCGGAAAATGTGAAGCTGGTAAACGTCACCTCCGCGCAGGAAATGCTCGCTTGCGTGGAGAAAAACCTGCCTGCTGACGTGGCAATTTTTACCGCAGCGGTTGCAGATTTCCGCCCGCAAACTATCGCCAAAAATAAAATAAAAAAAGCCGCCGGAAAGGCTGCACCAAAAATCGAGATGGTGGAAAATCCCGATATTCTAAAAACCATTTCCAACCACAAAAAACGCCCGAAACTGGTCATCGGTTTTGCAGCGGAAACAGAAAATCTGGCGAAGAATGCCGCCGCCAAACGTAAAAATAAAAACTGCGACTGGATACTGGCTAACGATGTATCCGAAGGAAAAGTGTTCGATGCTGACAACACCGAAATATTGTTTGTTTCAGGCAGCAAGAACGAAAACTGGGGTGCGATGAGCAAACAGGATGTTGCAAAAAAATTAGTAGAGAAAATAGCAGCTGAATCGTCACCCCCGCGCAGGCGGGGGGCTTAGGCAAAGTGAAGATTCCCGCCTTCGCGGGAATGACAAATTATATATGGTTATATTAGGAGAAAAAATGACCAACGTAAAGATAACAAAATTACCGCACGGTGAAGATTTGCCGCTACCGGCTTATGCAACAAAACAGGCAGCGGGAGCTGATTTGCTGGCAGCGGTGGATAGCGATATAACACTCGCGCCAATGGAGCGCAAACTGGTGCCAACCGGTATTGCGCTGGCGCTGCCGGAAGGCTATGAAGCGCAGGTGCGCCCGCGCTCGGGTCTGGCGCTCAAAAACGGCATTACGCTGCTGAACACGCCGGGTACGATTGATGCCGATTACCGCGGTGAAATAAAACTATTGCTGATTAATTTAAGTAATGAAAATTTTGTGGTCTCGCGCGGTATGCGTATTGCCCAGCTTATAATTGCACCGGTCGCGCAGGTCTCATGGCAGGAAGTGGAAACGCTGGATGACACGCAGCGAGCAAGCGGCGGCTTTGGTTCGACCGGGGTAAAAGTCCCGGCATGATCAGCCCTTCGCGCAAATTATTCTATGTCGTTGAGGCGATGGTGACGATTGCCTATAACGCCGGGCAGGGGGCGATTTCGAGCAAGGATATCGCGCAGTTGCAGGGCTTGCCGCCGCGTTATTTGGAACAGTTGATGCAGAAGCTGGTGCGCGGTGGACTCTTACGCGGTGTGCGCGGCCCGCGCGGAGGTTATGTGCTTGCCAAGGAGCGCAGGCGCATTACAATCGCCGATATTTACAGCGTGCTCGGCGATGAAAAAGAAGAGGATTACAAGGGCTACAAGGTAACAGCTTTAGGGAAACAGGTAGTCCAGCCGGTGTGGAATGATTTTGATGGTGTGATAGTGAATCACCTCAAGCAAATAAATCTCGCAGATCTCTGTGAACAGGCAACCGCCAAGCATATTCGCAAGAATTCAGAAGAAAAAACTGATTTTACTATTTAACAACACATGTCATATTGAGCGTAGCGAAATATCTCGTCTTTATAAAGTAAAGATCCTTCACTTCGTTCAGGATGACAGAAAATAAAAAAGGAGAAAACATTATGACAACCAAACTAGATAAACCCGGACGCGGCCATATTTATGACAACATCATCGAGACCATAGGCAATACGCCGCTCATCCGCCTCCACCGCCTCGCGAAAGAAGCGGGCGTAGTTGCCGACATTGTGGTGAAGGCGGAATTCTTCAACCCGCTTTCTTCGGTGAAGGACCGTATCGCCCTGTCGATGGTCGAAGCTGCCGAAGCCAGCGGAAAACTTACGCACGACACTGTTCTGGTTGAGCCAACTTCCGGCAATACCGGCATCGCGCTGGCCTTCGTATGTGCTGCGAAAGGCTACCGTTTGATTCTCACCATGCCGGAAAGTATGTCGCTGGAACGCCGCAAGATTCTTAAACATCTTGGTGCGGAGCTGGAACTTACCCCGGCTGCAAAAGGCATGCGCGGCGCTATCGAACGCGCTGAAGAAATCGTCAGCCAGAATCCAAAAGCGCTGATGCTGCAACAGTTCAAAAATCCATCCAACCCGGAAATCCACCGCCGCACCACCGCCGAAGAAATTTGGGCTGATACTGATGGCAAGGTCGATGTGTTCATCACCGGTGTAGGTACCGGCGGCACTGTTACCGGAACTGCGCAGGTGCTGAAACAACGCAAGCCGGGCGTGAAAATTGTAGCGGTGGAGCCGGAGGATAGTCCGGTGCTTTCCGGCGGCAAACCGGGGCCACATAAAATTCAGGGTATTGGCGCCGGGTTCGTGCCGGATGTGTTGCAGAAGGACCTGGTTGATGAGATCATAACCATCGGCAACGAAACCGCTTTCGCTACCGCCCGCAAACTTTCCAAACTCGAAGGTATACCGGTGGGTATTTCCTCCGGCGCGACTATCGCGGCAGCGCTGGAAGTTGGCGCACGGCCAGAGATGAAAGGCAAGCTTATTGTCGTTATTGCCGCATCATCAGCAGAGCGTTATCTGAGCACTGATCTGTTCGCGGAATAAGTGCTAGTGGCTAGTGCTAGTGACCAGTATGAAAAAAAATAATGAAAATTGTTGTCTACTGGCCACTAGCCACCAGTCACTAGACACTAAGAGGCGTTACGCCCGCCATCTCGTGCTGCCGGAGATCGGCGAGGCGGGGCAGGCGAGGCTGCTTGCTGCGCATGTTCTGGTGGTTGGTGCCGGTGGGCTGGGAAGTGCGGCAATCGCCTATCTTGCGGCGGCGGGGATTGGAAAAATAACTATCGTAGAACCCGACCGCGTAGAGCTTTCCAACCTGCAACGGCAAATACTTTTTGAAACTGCCGATATAGGCCGTTCCAAGGCGCAGGCGGCAAGTGACCGCATCCATGAGATAAATCCGGATTGCAAGGTGGAAATTTTTGAAGAAAAATTAGCTGCCGGTAATGCCAAAAAACTTATCCATAACTGTGACATAGTAGTCGATGGCAGTGATAATTTTGAAACAAGGTTTTTGATAAGCGATGTTTGCCAGCAGGAAAAAAAGCCGCTGGTATCCGCCGCAATCGCAGGGTTTTCGGCACAGTTAGCGGTTTTTAAACCCTATCTGGGAAATGACCAGCCCTGTTACCGCTGCCTTGTCCCGGAAATGCCGCAACGGGAAATATCCTGTGCCCAGGAAGGAATTATCGGGCCGCTCGCCGGGATGCTCGGTAGTATGCAGGCACTTGAGGTTATCAAGGAATTGCTCGGTATTGGCAGCCTCGCCGGAAGCCTTATTATCATCGATGCTATGACCATGGAGATAAGGAAAATCCGACTTAATATCGATCCTAATTGTAGCTCACGTATTTAATGCTTTGTTAATTTTTTTATTCCATAATAAAAGGTATAACATTTAAGGACTTTATGAATTTTAAGCCAAGCCAAGCCAAGCAGCTTTTACTCTGGTTGAATTATCGATAGTTCTAGTCGTAATCGGTCTGATAATCGGCGGGGTTCTGGTGGGGCGCGACCTGATAAAAACTTCCGAAATACGCTCGCAGATAAGCCAGATAGAAGAATTTAAAATAGCCGTAAATGCCTTTAAAATGAAATATGATTCCCTGCCCGGTGATATGCCACCGTCGGATGCTGCGCAGTTGGGATTTTTTGCTTTTACCGGAGCGCAAGCTGGCAAAGTATGCGTAGGGGCATGGACAGCGACCTATGGGAATAATGACGGAATTGTAAATATAGCTACAGAATCATACCCATTCTGGTCACATCTCTCGGATGCTAAAATGATAAAAGGTAACTATGGCGGCACAGCGGGTAATTTACTCAAATCAAATGCAAGCGTTTGTTTCCCAAGTGCTGGAGGATATCTCAGCATGGCAGATGCAATTGCCAATCCCTGGAAATATTTGCCTTATGCAAAATTAAGAGAAGGTCTATCCATGACAGTTAAGGGAAACCATTATTATAATGCAACAAGTGGATACTATCATGCTAATACAAATAAATTAAATATGTTTTCTATTTACGATTTAAAAAAATTTTCTGCATATGTGTTTTACCAGATAGACAGTAAAATGGATGATGGCCTCCCAGCTTCAGGAAATATCAGGGTTTCTGGAACAGGCAATGGCACTGCAACCCCTATTGAGAATGCGCCATGCACTACCACTGGAGTTACGCCAATCCAATATGATTTATCACAAGCCAATGGCGAAACACCATATTGTACAGGGATAGATTTTTTATTTTAGTTTTCTACCTTTAAAACTCGAAAAAATATAAAAATATTAATTAAATATCAACTTTTTCCTATTATTGCTAGTGTGAGTATTTGTGTGATTTTTCATGCAGAAGTTTTAATGAAATAAACCAGCTTACAGTAATATTGACCAGATATTATGGCGAATAATGAAAATAACGTTCCGGAAACCCCGGCAAATCCGGCAGGTCCAAATGCTGGCGGAGATGCTGTTCCTGCTCCGGCCAAGCCAATGCGTCTGGGCGAAAAACTTATTTCGTTAGGGTTGCTTTCCCCAGACCAACTGCAGATTGTTCTTACTGAGCAAAAGAACAGTAAAAAACTCATGGGTTCGATCCTGGTGGAGATGGGTTTCCTCACTGAGAGCGCGCTGGGTGAGGTTCTTGCCGAATCATCTGGTACACAGAAATTCGATGCTAAATCAACCATGCTCGATTCCAGTGTGGTGCGGATGATTCCTAAAGATGTGGCGGCCCGCTATAAGATAATCGCCGTTGATTTTTCAGGTGATACGCTGCAGCTGGCCATGAGCGATGTTTATAACGTTCTGGCCATAGACCAGGTGCGCAGATATGTACCTAAGAGCACAAAAATTGTTCCTATTTACTGTACCGATTCAGAACTGCTGGAACTAATTGACCAGTATTATGACTACGAAATATCGGTGGATGGTATCCTGAAAGAAATTGAAACCGGGATTCGCGATCATACCAACAAACTTGATGGCAAGCAGGAAGGTTATGTCAACCCTACGGTACGCCTGGTTAATGCGCTGCTGGTCGATGCGATAAAATTCGGCGCTTCTGATATCCATTTTGAGCCGGAAGGTTCGTTCCTTCGCCTGCGCTACAGGATTGACGGGCAGATGGTACAGATACGCTCTTTCCACCGCGACTACTGGAACGCGATGGTGGTGCGTATTAAAATTATGGCCGGTATGAATATCGCCGAGGCGCGTAACCCGCAGGATGGGCGCATATCTTACAATGTTCTGGGCCGTGAAGTGGATTTCCGTGTGGCGACGCAACCAACTGTTCATGGTGAAAATATCGTGATGCGTTTGCTGGACAAGGAAAAATCATTGGTGCCCCTGGAAAACCTGGGGTTTTCTGATCATAATATCGCAGTTCTTAAAAAACTGCTGAAGCGCCCGGAAGGTATAATTATTGTTACCGGCCCGACTGGTAGCGGTAAAACAACCACGCTTTATTCTATCCTTAGTTATATAAACGATATTGATACCAATATCATGACTCTTGAAGATCCTGTGGAATACCAGCTGCCGCTCATCCGCCAGACCAACGTGCGTGAAGGGGCGGGGTTTGACTGGCTTTCGGGTATGAAATCGCTTATGCGTCAGGACCCGGATATTATTTTTGTGGGCGAGGTGCGCGATGCCGACACCGCGCTTATGGCAGTGCGTGCGGCACTTACCGGCCACCAGGTATTCACTACCCTGCATACTAATGATGCCATTGGTAGTGTTGCACGTCTTGGTGATATTGGGGTGCCAGAACATCTACTGGCCGGATCACTTATTGGCGCGCTGGCCCAGCGCCTTGCCCGGAAATTATGTGTGCATTGCCGTGCCCCGCGGAAAGCAACCGCAGAGGAATGCCGGATACTTGGTGTCGATGTGGAAAAACCACCGAATATATATGATGCCGTTGGGTGCCCAAAATGTAAAAGCAAAGGATTTAAAGGCCGTACCGCCATTGTAGAAATTTTACGGGTTGACCGGCAGATGGATGAATTAATAGCCACCCATGCCACCCGCAGTAAAATTCTGGAACATGCGCTGGCTAATGGATTTGTCACCATGCAGCAGGATGGTATAGGAAAAGTGCTATCCGGGGAGATAACGATCTCTGAGCTGATCGGTACTATTGACTTTACGGAGAGGCTGTAGGTTATTTATGCCATCGTATAAATACAATGCGATAAATGAGAAAGGCAATACCATACGTGGTACTGTCATGGCCGAAAATGAGCTGGATCTTGAAACCCGGCTGAGGGATCTGGGGCTGGATCTGGTGTCTGCACGTGAGATAACCAATCGCAAGGGGGGAGGCCGAAAAGCAAAGGTCCGAACTAAAGATTTAATTGTTATGTGCATGCATCTGGAACAGCTTGACCGGGCAGGGGTCGCCTTGCATGATTCGATTGCCGATGTCCGCGAAAGCACAGAATCACGCAAGCTTAAGGACATACTGACCGGCGTTTATGAAGCCGTAAAAAACGGGACGCTTTTTTCTGCCGCGCTTGCCGCTTACCCGCGGGTTTTTAATGATGTATTCGTTGGTCTAATCGCTGCCGGGGAGAAAACCGGGAATCTTTCTATGTCATTTATCCATCTTGGTGAACACCTTAAATGGACGGCGGAACTTAAGCGCAAAGTAAAAAAAGCTACGCGCTACCCTATAGTGTTGCTGGTGGTGCTTTCCGGGGTTATTACGGCGCTGATGATGTTTACAGTACCGAAGATGATTGAATTTATCATCTCGCAGGGGTTTGAAATTCCAATCCATACCCGTGCGCTTATTGCGGTTTCGCATGCTTTCGCCAATTACTGGTACCTTATTTTAGGGACACCGGTTGTGATCATTTTCAGTTTAATGATATTATATCGCGTCAGCGAGAAATTTGCCTATATTACTGATAGTATAGCCCTTAGAATGCCGCTCATCGGACCGGTAATCCGCAAAATTGATATGGCGCGCTTTACCCACTTTTTTGCAGTTATGTTTAACAGCGGTATTGATGTGATAGAATCACTTGATGCGGCGAAAGGCGTTGTTCATAACCGTGTCCTTAAAGAATCAATCGAGCTGGTGAAAAGCAACGTGACTGATGGGAATTCGATAACGGCGAGCCTGCGTCTTTCCCACCAGTTTCCGAATCTGGTCATACGAATGTTCAAAGTTGGTGAAGACAGCGGTAACCTGAAAGAAGCATTGGATAATATTAATTTCTTTTATAACCGTGAAGTTAATGATGCGGTAGATAACCTGGTTGGCTCTATCCAGCCAATACTTACTGTTGTAATGGGCGCATTAATATTCTGGATTATTGCAGCGGTATTCGGACCTCTCTATCAATCATTCAGCAAGATGAAATTTTAATAGTAAATTGGGGATGACTAAATATACAAAACAGTGCTATTCATGGAACTTATAGTTGTTATAAATAATCAATTTACCTTTTGTAAATTAACTCGCTGAAAATATGGCGCTAAAAATATGGTTTTCTCGTTTAAAAAATTACAAAAACAGAAAGTGGCCGTTCCGCCGCCATCGCGTTCACGTTCGTCCAGAATTGTTAAAGACACTAAAGCTGAAAAGGCTCTTTTAAAAAAAATTAAAAATTCCCGGTCATCTTCAGGCGCAAAATATGGCCTGATAATTGGTGATGAAGGCAGCATCCTGATCTATATAGTTGGCAAGGAGGTGCAGAGCCGCAATTTTATTGCCCATGCCAGTGTTGATAATCTGAAGGAATTTGAGGCTATCTTAGCAAAAAATAAGAAGGCCCCCGTATACATGGTAATTGATAGTATGGACCAGAGTTTTGTCCAGCAATCTCTTCCTCCCATAAGCTCCCTTGGTGTTAAAAAGCTCATTAAGCGCCGTCTGGACAGGGATTTAGGTGATAATGTTATCAAGGGATACGTCTTGCTGGAGCGCGATGTGAGTGGGCGAAGGGACTGGAATTTCCTTATGGTCTCCCTGGAAAACAGCCCTCATCTTAAGCTGTGGTTTGAATTCATCGAAAAGATAGATAACCGTCTGGTTGGGATTTACCTGCTGTCTGTAGAAGTAGAGCATATTGTTAAAAATATAGATCTGGCAATTGGTGCTCCCAAGAAAGATAAGGCTCATCCTGGTTCACGCTGGAAATTCTTTGTTACCCATAATAAGGTTGGCGGTGTTCGCCAGGTTATTCTAAGAGATGGGCGAATCATTTTTACCCGTTTGACCCAGCCGGTTGGGGAGGTGACGCCAGAGGTGATAGCCGGGAATATAGAGCAGGAAATGTCCAGCACTATTGAATATATGAAGCGCCTGTCCTTTAATCCGCAGCAGGGGCTTGATATTTATGTTGTTGCTTCACACGAGATTAATGGTTTGTTGGATTTATCAAGAATTGATGCCCAGAATGTCCACAAATTCACCCCGTTTGAGATTTCTGAATTCTTTGGGATTACGGGAGCAGCACAAGTCTCTGACCAGTTTGGTGATGTGATACTGACAGCTTTTATTGCCTGCAATAAGGTTCACCGTCTGGTCTTGTCATTACCAAGCGCACTTAAAGTTAACAGGATTAACAATGTTATAAAATTAGAGCGCACAGTGGCGGGAGCCATGGTTTTGGGCATGATTGGTTATGGAGGTTTTGTTGGTCTGGAAGTCATGCAGAAATATTCGGAAATAGAAAATCTGAACCAGAAAAAAATTCTACAACAGCGCCGGGTCGATGATCTTAATGCCGAGATTAAAGCAAGCGGTATAGATATTAAAACAGTCGATGAAAACGTTAGCCTGTACAGGAAAATGGGTGATGAGGCCCAGTCCCCGGTTGCGGTAATCAGCCGTCTGCGCGCGGCTATAATTGAATCAGTCAGTATCAAAGAGGTTTTGTGGCAGAGTGGCAGCGGCGCTGCCGCTTCAACTGCCGCTCCTGCGCAGGCACCCGGTACTCCTGGTGAGAAGCTGGACAATATATCTATAATCTTGCGTTTCCCTGAAATATCAAATACCGAGGACGCATTTAAAGCTCTTGCAAAGAAGGTAATGAATGATGTCCGCGCAGATTTTCCGGAATATAAGGTGGTATATAGTAAATTACCCGATGTGCTTAATAAGAAATCGGAATCTGGTGAGATCAGTTTTGATGATAAAAAGCCGGAAAAACAAATTATCGAGAAAACAAATCTGGAAGCTACTTTGTTGCTTACCAAATTGCCAGCAGACCAGGTTGCTATAGCTCAGGTTGCAGGGCAGGGTGTTAATCCGGATACCATGCTTGGGTATGAGCTTGCGCCTGGAAAACCACATAGACCGGGAATGATTATGCCTGGTAACGGTGCCGGTGCGCCACCTGCTGCGCCAGCAGGAGCAGATCCACGATGAGGGCACCATGAAAATTTCCACTATTAGAAATATCTTTATTAAACAGACAATAATAGTTTGCGCTGTGTTGGCAACGGTCGGTGGTGCCGTATTGTATGTAGCTGCGCTTGATGAAGACTGTGACAAGGAAATTGCCAACCTGAAAATGGTAACGGATAATACGGTAAAGCAGGCTCTCGATTTGTCACAAGAGTATAATAAAGCAAGCAATGATTTGGCTTTGTTTAATGAAATCAAGAAAAAAAGGGACAACAAATTGCTTGCAATAAGCAAGCTGGCACTTAAAAGCGTGATTTCGGGGGCGCGCAGTAAATATATCTTAGATTCTTTAGATGTTAAGATGGAAGAGCCCAAGGTCATGGAAGGGCCCGAATATAAAAAAGAATCTTTAGCAATTGAATCTGGCAATGTAACTATAGGGCTAAATGCGCTGACTGACCTGGATGTGCTGGGGCTTATTCAAGCCATGGATAAAGAATTCTGGGGTATTAAATTCACTTCTGTTAAAATTTCTTTGGAGAAAGAGCTGGATGCTGCCTCTATAATCGCGATTAAGGATACTGGTTTCACTCCGATAGTAAATGCCAAGCTTACATTTACTTTATTTGGGTTGCGTAATATTGCATCAATAGCAGATTCTTTAACTGAAGGTGATGGGATGAAAAAACCAGATGGTGTAAACGTACCTGCCGGGTTGAAGCCATGATTATGAAAAGACAATTTTTAGGAATGATTGCTGTGATTATGCTCCCTGTTACTGCTTATGCGCAGGAAGCTCCTGCTCCTGCTCTATCGGAGCCACTGATCCCGGTTGATAATAATGATAAGATTACCGCCAGCCCTACTAGCGTAGAAAAAGGGCCAGATAAAGAAAAAACAGAGCAGAAACCTGTTTTGCCTCCTGTTCAGGATGTTTTCGAAATAAAAAGCTTATTCTTTTCTGCCAGTGAGATTAAAACGATACACAACGCAAGATTATCTTATGAAAATAATATTAAAGGCATTGATAAGGGAGAGTTTTCAGAAGATGATTTTTTAAAGAAGCTTGAAAAAATCACTACCACAAAGTCTGACTTAAGTTCTGATTCGTTTACTTACCCACAATTTTTCCTATCCTCTATTGCTTATTATGCAAATAATGATTGGGTGGTATGGGTTAATAATGAAAAATTCACTCAGGATAGCGGAGTTAGTGCAGAGGGCTTGAGTATTGCGAAAATAGATAATGAAAAAGTCACTTTTGAATGGAAGCCATCCAGGATGGATAAAATAGTTGATACTAATGAATACTCGGAATCCAGTCCGGTGAAAGTTGATATGGCAAGGAATAAAGTTGTTTTTGTCCTTAAGGGCAACCAGACCTTTTCGTCTTATGCAATGCAGGTTGTGGAAGGAAAAGTCCCGCCTGTAACTATTACTACAAAAACCAGTGCCTCAGAGAAAAAATAACAAATAAATGGAGGGGTGAAACCATGAGTGCTGCAGCACCGCTATTAGTAAAAGATGTACATAAAACCTATACAAAACATAAAGTACTTGATAATATAGATTTTGCGCTGGAAGCGGGTGAGATATTCGGCCTCATCGGCCAGAACGGTGCGGGCAAGACCACGCTGATAAAGATCATGCTCGACCTCATCACCTGCGAAAATGGCGGTATTGACATCGCCGGAGTCTCGGCAAAAAAAATTGATTCGCGCAAAAATCTTTCCTACCTTCCGGAAAAATTCCAGCCATCGCGCTATTTGAAAGGTATGGAATATCTGGAGCTCGCTCTATCCTATTACGGCAAGAACCTCGATAAAGAAGCGGCACGCAGGAAAGCGGTGGAGCTTGATCTTGACCCCGATGTGCTCTCTGCCCGCGTTGGTTCCTATTCCAAAGGTATGGGCCAAAAGCTCGGTCTGGTGGGTGCTTTCCTTATCGACGCGGCGTTACTTATACTCGATGAGCCGATGAGCGGCCTTGACCCGCGCGCGCGCATAAAACTCAAGAACGAATTACTGGCCAATAAAAAAGCTGGCAAGACCATATTTTTCAGCTCGCACATACTTTCCGACATTGACGAAATTTGCGACCGTATCGGCGTTATCCATGATGGCAAACTCTGCTTCATCGGCACACCGCAAGGCTTTAAGGACCAGGTGAAAGAAACTTCGCTGGAGCAGGCGTTCCTTAAGGTTATCGGGGATTAGTATTATACTGTCATCCTGAACGCAGTGAAGGATCTTTGCTTTATAAAGACGAGATACTTCGCTACGCTCAGTATGACAAAATTAGAAGTGGCTGTAGCCTTTTTTTGTCGGCGTAATGTCATTCCCATTCTTATCCACCACTTGCACCGAATTTCCGGCGATTATTTTTCCTATCAGCGTGGTGCCCGGAATTTTTTCGCTCCCATTTGCGAGAGTGAATAATAGCTCGTAATCATCACCGCCTGTAAGGGCAGTTGCCAGTTGCTGGTTACCAGTTACCGGTACTTTATCAGCATATATAATGGCACCAACCCCGGAAGCAGTGCAGATGTGCCCAAGTTCTTGCACCAGCCCATCGGAAATATCCATCGCACTGCTGGCAATACCGCGCAGTTTTATGCCGAGTTCGATGCGCGGTTGTGGAAGAAGGTAACGACTTATAAAAAAATCACTGGATACCAGCTTGCGTTGGTATGACAATAAACCAACTGCCGCATCACCCAGCGTGCCGGAAACATAAATACCATCGCCGATTTTTGCGCCGTTCCTACGTAGTGCTTTACCAACCGGAACGCTACCAATGGCGGTGATGGAGATGGATAAGGGGCCTTCTGTCGCAGTGGTGTCGCCACCAGCCAATGCTATCGAAAATTCATCCTGTGTTTGTTTGAGTCCTGCCGCAAATTTTTCCAGCCAATCGCCGGAAGTGTTTTTCGGCAGCATCAGGGCGAGGAAATAACATAGTGGCTCTGCGCCCATTGCCGCGAGGTCGGAAAGATTTACGCGCAACGCTTTTGCTGCAATATGTTCGGGGTTTTCATTGCCAATAAAATGCACAGCTTGTGACAGCGCATCTTTGGTGATGACCAACTCATGGCCTGGTGGTGGAGAGAGCAGCGCGGCGTCATCAGAGAGGTTCAGGCTGCCGGGAAATGTTGTAGCCAGTGGCCGGAAATATTTGGTGATGAAACCGAACTCATCCATGCTCTACCTTCTTTTCCCTCTCCCTTTGGGAGAGGGCCGGGGTGAGGGCTAAGTAACCACTAGAGATAGCCCTCATCCTAACCTTCTCCCAGAGGGAGAAGGGACTTAGTTGCCGCCCGATAAGTGTTTTCAAGTAGGCAGGCGATGGTCATGGGGCCGACACCGCCGGGAACCGGAGTAATAGCCGAAGCAATGCCCTGGCAACTGGCAAAATCAACATCGCCTACCAGTTTTGTTTTTCCTTCGGTGGCAGGAATACGGTTGATGCCGACATCAATGACTACTGCTCCTTGTTTGAGCCACTCGCCTTTCACCATGTTCGGGCGACCAACGGCGGCAACCACAATGTCCGCAGTTTTGAGTAGAGCAGGGAGGTCTGCGGTTTTGGAATGGGCGATGGTCACGGTGCAGCTTTCTTTCAGTAGCAGGGCCGCCATCGGCTTGCCGACAATATTCGAACGGCCAATAACTACCGCGTGTTTGCCGGAGAGGTCGCCGAGCGTATCTTTAAGCAACATCAGGCAGCCAAGTGGTGTGCACGGCACAAAACCGTCGCTGCCAGTGGCGAGTTTGCCGACATTCAATATATTGAAACCATCGACATCTTTTAGCGGTGAAATAGCATTTATCACCGCTTCTTCATTGATGTGCTTAGGCAACGGTAACTGCACCAGAATCCCATGCACTTTTTCGTTGTGGTTGAGCTTGTCGATCTTTTTAAGCAGCTCTGCTTCGGTGGTTTCGGCGGGCAGGTGATACTCGAACGATTGCATCCCGGCTTCAATGGTCTGTTTGCCTTTATTATGTACGTAAACCTCGCTCGCCGGGTCATTACCCACCAGCACCACGGCCAGGCCGGGAGTGAGGTGTTTCTCGGCTTTCAGCGCGGCTACGCGCTTTGCAATATCAGCGCGTAGATTGGCGGCAAAGGTTTTACCATCAATTATTTTCGTTGCGGTCATTTTTGTTCCATGAGCACTGGTTGCACAGTGCTATTCTTTTTTTCCTCAAGGCATTTTTTAAGTTCGGGTGTCTGTGTCCAGCCGCATTTACCGTCAGCCTGTTCTTCGCATTTGGCTGTTTTGTAGCAGGCGAACTGCTCCGACCAGATGCAGATGCCTACTGCCGGAGAACCATTATCAGCTTCGCATATTTCCCCGCTGCAACCACCAATGCGGCATTTTTCAGCATAAGCCGGAAAAGCAGCCAGCATCAAGGCAGCCATTATAATAATTTTTTTCATGCCGGCACCCCGCTGGTTGTTGAATATTCGAAATGATAGGCTTCGTTCGGATATACTATTCCCCGCGCCGCATAGCAGGCCTGCGCCGCTTCCGCAAAGCCGGAGAGGATGAGTTTAAGCTTATTTTCATAGGTGGCGATATCGCCGATGGCAAATATCCCCGCCTCGCTGGTGGCCATGGTTGCAGGTTTTACAGTAATATGGTTATGGTCAAGGTTGAGGCCGAAATTCACTATCGGCCCCAGCTCCATAGCGAGGCCGAAGAACGGGAGAAGAACATCCGCCGGCAACGATCTCTTCTCGCCTTCCATAGTCGAAACTACTACTGCCGAAAGTTTACCATTCGCGCCTTCCAGCGAGTCAAGCTGGTATGGAATCACCAGCTCTATCTTCCCGGCAGCGACCAGCTTCTGCATTTTGTCGGTCGATTCGGGGGCGCAACGGAATTTGGGGCGGCGGTGGATAACATAAAGTTTTTCGGTGAGTTCGCTAAGTGATATCGCCCAGTCCACCGCGCTGTCGCCACCGCCGGCGATGACCACTTTTTTGCCGCGGAATTCCTCACGCCTGCCGACCATGTAGAACACGCTTTTGCCTTCATACTGTTCTAAATTTTCCAGTGGCGGGCGATTTGGCCCGAAGGCGCCACAACCAGCGGCGATGATAATAACCTTGCATTTGATCGAAGTGTTTTTAGAAGTGGTGACCTGCCAGGTTCCGTCAGAATTTCTGGCAATAGTTTCGACACGCTGTCCGAGATGGTAGGTTGGAGAAAAAGGTACTGCCTGAGCAGTGAGTTTATCCACCAAATCCTGCGCTAAAATCGAAGGGTGGGCGGGTATGTCATAAATAGGTTTTTCCGGGTATAGTGCGCTGCACTGTCCGCCGACCATATCCAACGCATCGACCACGTGAACGCGCATTTTCAGCATTCCCGCCTCAAAAATAGCGAAAAGCCCCACCGGCCCTGCGCCTATAACAACTATATCAGTATCAAAACTGTTCATATTTCCTCTGTTAGTTAAGTAGCTTTGTAGCAAAAACTAATGAAAAAGTAAGACTTTTTTGCTATACTCTTCACAATATCTTCTTCTCCTTCTCCCTCTGGGAGAAGGTCGGGATGAGGGCTTCTATCGTGGATACTTCAGGCTAGCCCTCACCCTAACCCTCTCCCAGAGGGAGAGGGGATTAGTAAAAACAAGGAGAAAAATATGACCAACCAAGCCGTGATCTGCGCCTATGCCCGTTCCGCCTTCACTCCCGCTGGTAAGGGCGAGTTTGCCCGCACCCGTGGTGACGATATCCTGGCCGCGGTGATAAAGGGGTTGCTGGGCAAAATTACCTTAAATATTGCCGATATTGAGGATGTTATGGTCGGCTGCGCCTTCCCTGAAGGCGAACAGGGCATGAATATCGGGCGGATGGCGGCACTTCTTGCCGGGCTGCCGGTAAGTGTCGGGGGGGCTACCGTGAACCGTTTTTGTGGTTCTTCAATGGAGGCGATCCATATCGCTGCCGGTAAAATAGCCTGTGGTGCGGGAGAGGTGTTTATCGCTGCCGGGGTCGAATCTATGAGCCGTGTGCCGATGGGTGGTTTTAACCCGCTGCCGAACCCCAAATTATATAACGAACTGCCCGCTGCCTATATGTCAATGGGCCTAACCGCCGAGCAGGTGTGCATTAAACTTTCCATTCCGCGCGCGGAACAGGAAAAATTTGCGCTCGCAAGCCACCAGAAAGCAACCAAGGCCGACCTTGCAGCAGAGATCATTCCGGTGACTACTAAGACCGGAGTCGTGAGCAAGGACGGTTGCATACGCGCCGAAACCACGCTGGAAAAAATGGCGGAACTGAAACCGGCTTTCGATGTGAAGGGAACGGTTACCGCTGCGACTTCATCGCCAGTGACCGACGGCGCTGCTGCCGTGCTGGTGTGCAGTGAGGATTATGCCAAGAAAAATAACCTGCCAATTCTGGCGCGGGTGAAAAGTTTTGCGACATCGGGCATCACGCCGGAGATCATGGGTCTTGGCCCAGTGGAAGCGAGCAAAAAAGCCATTGCCCGCGCCGGACTCAAACTCTCCGATATCGACATCATCGAACTCAATGAAGCCTTCGCGGTGCAAGCCCTTGGTGTTATCCAGGAATTAGGCTTGGATGTTGCCAAAGTAAACCTTGATGGTGGGGCTATCGCGCTCGGCCACCCGCTCGGTGCATCCGGCGCGCGCATCACCGGCAAAGCTGCACAGCTACTGGCCAAACATGGTAAAAAATACGCGCTGGCCACTCAATGTATTGGCGGTGGGCAGGGTATTGCGACCATATTGGAACGTCCATAGCTTTCACAAAAGCTAAATACGCCCTGTTTTTACCATCCAGTCATAACAGTCCTGAACCATAACATCCAGTGGCCGCGATTTGTAGCCAAGCTCTTCGCTGGCTTTGCGTCTTTCATAATATGAAAAATCCGGAAAATCCTCAATCAAAGTTATAAGTTCATGTGTAACCAAAGGTTCTTTTCCTGTAAAAAATGATACGGTTTGCAATATACTTGCGGCGATTCTGAGTAGGCAGGTAGGGGCAGCATATTTCGGTGGCGTAACATTCATTTGTCGGCCGATCCTTTGGAAAAAGTCCAGCCAGCTGGTATATTCCCCGGACAGAACATAACGTTCGCATTTGCGGCCCTTTTCATAAGCCTGAATATGGCCAATGGCGACATCGGCCGCATGGCAGAAAGAAAGGCGTCCCGGAAATGCCACCTTAACAAGACCTTGTTTGATAACCTGGAATATCTGCGAATAGCTGTTATAGTCATATGCGCCAACAACTATTATAGGCTGCAATATAACCGCATCCAGCCCTTCTTCGATACATTTATAAACTTCCAGCTCTGCCAGCCTTTTGGTGCGTATATAGGGAACTGAAATCTTTTTGCATAATTCTTCATCATAATGCTGATACTGTAATGTCGCCCCTGTTGAAGTAAAAATAAACCGGCCAATGCCTTTTTCCAGGGCCGCCCGTGCAAGGTTGCGGGTAGCAAGTACATTGTCTTTCCATTGCTTCTGGTTGGTCTCTTTTGTTGACCAGTGCGAAGTATTCCCAGCTACATGGAACAGCGCATCGGCCTTTTCAGCAAGCGCACTGCGCACCGAATCCAGATCATAAAAATCTGCCTCCTGAAAACGTACCTTGAATTCGGCAAGGCGCGACAGGTCGGATGATTTCCGGTGCAGGACTATAACCTCCCATCCGGCTTTTGTAAGTTCATTTACCAGATTCCCGCCAACGCAACCAGTTGCGCCGGTGACATATGCTTTTTTCATAATGATCCTGATTTGATAATATCGGATAATGACAAATTCATTTTCTTGAGCGTATCTTCCATGTCTTTCCGCAGATTGCCACTTTTGGTGGCGAATTCCAGAAGTTCAAAACGGTGCAGCCATACTTTCCGTTCGCTTTTGCCTTCACGTACCAGTTGGGCAAACTCCAGCTCGAAGCTGCAATAACCAAGATTAAGCACATCAGCAGCGCACATGGTCATGATAAGCTGGCTATTGCTCACCACCGGGCTGTCGCTACCCTTCGGCAGAAGGCCATTGGCACGGACAAAGCGGCCTATTTCCTGCTCATCGGTTCTCCACACTACAAGTGGCAATATCAGGTCGGGCAGCCCTTCTTCTTTTATTACAAAGTCGGTGGATCCCAATATTTTCTCTGCCTGCACCCAGGAAAGGCCGCCGATAACTATCGGTATATCCATATCGGCAGCAATCTTTTTCCCGACTTTGAAGATAAGGTCACCATCGGTATAATCAACTATCCCGTAACTGCCGCCGCCTTTGAGCCTTAAAAAAGCTTCGCGCAGGGCCTGAGCAAACTCATCAATATAGGAATTGGCAAGCATAAGGTCGGTCTTGGTTTTTTCCGCTATATGCCGTGCTGCCGGAGTAGCGGTGTGGCTCATGAAGCCGTTATTGACCAGCAGGCAGAGAATTCTAAGGTTGGGATATTCATTACGCAACCGGTATAGGATATAGGCGCTGTCTTTTCCGCCACTTAACAGAAGGAGGGCATCATATTTCCCTTTTATCGAAGGTTTATTAAGCAGCGTGTCAAACCGCTCTTTCATATCTGTCGGAATATTTGAAGCTCCGGCACTATGTCTGCCTGCCGCATTATAATCTATGCATTCCTGACATATACCGTTATCCAGCCTGGTATATTTTTCAGAAACTATGCAGTTGCTACATCTTTTGGAAAGATTTACAAAATTCCGAAGCAGCGGCCATACATAGGTTGCGCAACGGTCCAGTATTTCATTTTTATTCATAAACCGCTTCAGTTCTGTTAAAAACAGACGCATTAAAGCATATTATATTCAATACACAACATACTCTATTATTGATTTGTTGAATAATTACTGTTGATTTAGCTATTCATCTTACCTGCGAATTTGCCGTTATTTTTAGTCTCACTGAGTTTGCTGTATAGAAAATCTGGTGCAAGGTCTAAACCATTGTCCCACACAATAGTGTCAGACTCAACCCTGAACTTTTTAAACTGTTCTAGATTGGCTAGTTCCTTGAAAATAGGGCGGTGGTCATTGATCATGGTTTTTTCCAAATCTATAATACCGTTCCTTTTATCATTGAATTCAAGCCATATTTTATGGCCATCTAAATAATTTGCATTGGTTACATAGCGCATAAAAGCTCCGCTACTGTCATCCCGGGCTTGACCCGGGATCCAGGGCTAAAACCACTGACAGAAATTGTGGCCCTGGATCCCCGCCTTCGCGGGGATGACAATTATGAATTCATCTTATCAAAGAATTCACCATTGTTTTTGGTCTCGCTGAGTTTTTCAAGCAGAAATTCGATGCCGTCCATCGCGCCCATCGGTGCGAGGATCTTGCGCATGACCCACATCTTGGTAAGCGTAGCTTTATCGACCAGCAGGTCTTCCTTACGGGTGCCGGATTTGGTGATGTCGATAGCAGGGAAAGTGCGTTTGTCGGCGATCTTGCGGTCGAGCACGATTTCGCAGTTACCAGTACCTTTGAATTCTTCGAAGATCACTTCGTCCATGCGCGAGCCAGTGTCGATAAGTGCTGTGGCGATGATGGTGAGGCTGCCACCATGTTCGATGTTACGGGCCGCACCGAAGAAACGCTTCGGGCGTTGCAGCGCGTTGGCGTCCACACCGCCGGTGAGAACCTTGCCCGATGATGGGATAACGGTGTTGTAAGCGCGGGCGAGGCGGGTGATGGAATCGAGCAGTATCACCACGTCTTTTTTATGCTCAACAAGTTTTTTGGCTTTTTCAATCACCATTTCCGCAAGCTGCACGTGACGGGTCGCTGGTTCATCAAAGGTGGAGGACACGACTTCGCCCTTTACGGTGCGCTGCATGTCGGTAACTTCTTCCGGGCGTTCGTCGATAAGCAGTACAATGAGGAAAGCGTCAGGATGATTTGCAGTTATTGAATGGGCGATATTCTGCAAAAATACCGTTTTACCGGTGCGAGGCTGGGCAGTAATCAGTGCGCGCTGGCCAAAACCGATCGGCGCAACAATGTCGGCAACGCGCATGGAAATATCATTGCTTTTCTGCACCACGTTGCGGACCTTGCCGTTCGCTGGTTTTTCTGCCGGGGCGGCCGCTTCTTCCATTTTCGCGCCGCTGCCGGTAGGCTCAACTTCGAGCTTGATGCGGCGTTCAGGATAGAGGGGAATTAAGTTGTCGAAATTGATACGGTGGCGGATCATCTCCGGGTCGTCATAATTGATCTTGTTGACCTTAAGCAAGGCAAAATAGCGTTCCCCATCCTTCGGGGCACGGATCTCACCCTCGACCGTGTCGCCGGTGCGCAGGGCAAAGCGGCGGATTTGGCTCGGGGAAACATAGATATCGTCCGGCCCAGCTAAATAGTTGGCCAGTGGTGAGCGCAGGAAGCCAAAACCGTCCTGCAATACCTCAACCACCCCTTCACCGAGGATAGCTTCACCCTTTTCCGCCTGTTTCTTGAGGATGGCGAAGATCATTTCCTGCTTGAGCATGGTGCTGGCATGTTCAATCTGTTCGTCTTCGGCGAGTTTTAAGAGTTCATCGGGGGTTTTTAGCTTAAGGTCCTGGAGTTTCATGATTATGTCACTGTAAAGGAGGGTTAAATTAAGGGAATTCTAAATTTTAAGGAGAATTTTAACAGCACTTAGAAAAAGTGCTAATGCCTTGAATAGAAGCATTATCTAATAATTTATAAAGCCAGTCAACAGGATTTACTGACCAAAGGCCTTAAAATTATTTGAAAATGGATAATAACTAAAGTGGCTAAAGAAAAAAAACGCAACAAATACCCGCCAACCCAAAATTTTGACGCGATAAAGTGACAGTTACCAGTTATGCCTACCAAACACTTCTTCAAAGACAACCTTAGAAGCTACAAAAAGAGCAACAACCTGCTCAGCAGCAGCTGTCATGAATCCAAGCATAAAAACCTCCATAACCAAGTTACAAATTAAATAATATATAATTCATCTCATATTTTATCATATCTGGCAAGCATTTTTTCTATTCTTATAGTTGACAGGGGACAAATATGGCAGTAAGTGCAATTGCGAATCATTATTAATTGAAGTGATATTGGAAGGGATGTTGCAATGAAACATATATTAGCCACCGGGATTGTCAGTACCATAGCGCTTGCTACCGGCCATGCCCAGTCAGAAACTGGTAACAGCTATGCGCAGAGTAATTTTGTTTCCAACAATATGGTTGATAAACCTACCTTTACCTATGAAAAGGATTTTGTGAATGCTTGGGGGATAGCAATACGCCCGAAAGGGGCTGGTGGCCATTTCTGGATCACAGCCAAAGATGTCAGCTATGAATATGTCGGGGATGTAACCGCTTCGCCGGATGAGAAGCTGCGGGTTTTGCATCAGGATAATCTGAAAACCGTGAAGCTGCCAGTTGGCGGCGATGACAGGTTTGCCACCAGCACGGTATTCAGCGATAGCAAAGAAAATTTTGTAATTTCCCAGGATATAAAAGATAAGGACCCAATCACCGCGCCCGCTAAATTTTTATTCGCCAGTGATGGCGGTATCATCTCGGCATGGACCGAACGCAAATTGGAAAATGGTGAGTTCGACCGGCCCACTGAGGCAGTTGCGGTTATTGACGAATCAAAAGAAGGCAAACAATTTTTCGGTCTGGCGATAAGCCATAATTATGACCGCCTGTATGCGGCTAATTTTGGTACTAAGCCCGGTATCGAAGTGTTTGATGGCAGCTTCAAACCAGTGCAGCTTGTTTTTGATATGCCGTTTGATGCGAATAAAAATGGCAGGGTCGATGCCGGTGAATATGCGCCGTTCAATGTGCAGGCACTCACCACACCGGCTGGTGAAAACCATATTTTTGTTACCTACGCAAAAACCCGGCCATGCCCCAAGGCCGCAATTGATAAGAATGTCTGCAAAAAAGGCGAGATACTTGCCGGTGAAGAAGATACTTCGGTGCCCGGTCTGGGCAGGCTTGCCGAATTTACCGAGGATGGAAAACTGGTCCGGATATGGAATGATGGTGGCGAATTAAGTGCGCCGTGGGGAATGGCTTTTGCTCCATCTAACTTTGGTGCCTTGTCCAATACCCTGCTGGTGGCAAATTTTGGCAGCGGAAAAATTGTCGCTTACGATACAACCAGCCATTCTTACAAAAATGTTTTGCGGGACAACTCAACCAATCCGCTGAAAATAGAAAAAATCTGGGGGCTGCTCTTTGGTAACGGCGAAAGTCTGGGCGATGCCAATGCCCTGTATTTTACCGCCGGGCCGGATGATGAGAAGGACGGTGTATTCGGCGTCCTGCGCGTAGATAATACAGTTAAATAGGGAGGAATAAATGTTTTCCAGAAAGCTTGTTTTGCGCCTGCATATTTTAGCTGCGCTTTATAACATACTCTATGTCTATACCCCGCTGCATGGCTGGGAATATGGCTTTACCACGGTGCAATATATTTCCATGCCGGTGCTGCTCATAAGCGCGTGGCTGATGGCGCGCAGAAGGAAAATGATTCTGGCCTGAAAAAATAAAAACGGGCAGGGGGAACTTTGCCTGTTTTTTTATAACCTATTATTGCGAATGATAATTATTCTCAAATAGTAATAACAAATATTTATGGCAGATACAGAAAAACAACAAAGTGCAACCCAGAAGGAAAAAGCAAAAAGCAAAAAAGAGCGGGCGGCCGATATTGCCTATACCACCAACCATGCCCTTGTATGCACTGCTACCGATTTTATCGATCCTTATGTCGGTAATTTTATCCAGAAAAAACTTGGTAACAAGAGCCAGCTAGGTAATATCTGGGCGGCGGAAGTAATTGGCGATTTTGGAGCAATTCCTTTAACTGTCGGGATGCAGCGCCTCTTTCCAGAAATGATGAATAACCTCTCAAAATTTGCTGAACCTGTTTTGGGGAAAGGTTTTCGCAACGGCGCAAAGCGTGACGCAAAGGAGTGGGCGTTGCAGCATGGTTATGCCGTAGATTCTGAGGAATATAAAGAGCGGGTTGAGCGAATCTATAGCTACGAAATAAATCATTTGCCGCAGGCACTTATGTGGACGGCATCCTCGCTGGTACTTAATGTTGCTGCCCAACGTACTATGGGTAACAGGGCGCCGCTTGTCCATATAACTGCCGGGAAGGTTGGCGGTGCGGTGCTTACCGCTGGTCTGGTGATCGGTGGACGCACTATTTTCCCGCGCAAAGCTGAAAAGATCGACAAATTTACCAGTGAAAAATTTTTCCTTCCGCTGGAAGATAAGATAGAAGATATGATAGGAGCAGATGGCAAAGATGAGGGATGGTCAAAGCGCGCCACATCAGGAAGAGTGCGTGGTGAAACCGCTACCTATATGATTTAAAATCTGTCATGCCGCACGTGGTTAGCGGCATCTTGGGCAAAAACCACCGACAGAAATTATGGCCCCAGACCCCGCAATAAATGCGGGGTGACAATTATAGTGGTTTAGGATAGAAAAAAGCTTTGCAGTTTTTTGCTAAATTAGTCTTTTCGTCCAGCTCAACATACAGTCCGGCAAGAGTTCCTTCGCCACGAGCCGCTTCCAGCTTGATCTTGGTTATTTTGCTGAGAAACCTCTCCAGCGGCACGGCGGGGTCAAAACCGATCACCGAATCATAATCGCCGCACATGCCAGCGTCAGTCTGGTAGGCGGTGCCTTTTTTCAGTATCCGCGCATCGTTGGTGGGAATGTGGGTATGGCTGCCGACAACAACGCTCACCCGCCCATCTAAGTAATGGCCCATCGCGGTTTTTTCCGAAGTCGCTTCGGCGTGCATGTCCACAACTATCGCGGTGTTTTCACTGAGCCGGTATTTTTCCAGAATCTCATCGGCGGTGGCAAAGGGGCAGCGCGTATGTTCCTTGTGGAAAACCTGCCCGAGCAGGTGCAGCACCAGCAGTTTTTTGCCGCCGGTAAGGTTCACTAAAATATGCCCGCTGCCGGGTGCTCTTGGTGGAAAATTTTCCGGGCGGAGCAGGCGTTTTTCCTGCTCCAGATAGGGTCTGGTTTCCTTCTGGTCCCAGATATGGTCGCCACCGGTGATGACATCGGCGCCCGCCGCAAAAATATCTTTCGCACTCTGCGGGTTTATGCCGAAACCAGCCGAGGCGTTATCACCGTTGACGATGACCGCATCAAGCCCCATTTCTTTGCGTAAGGCAGGCAGGTGCTTTACCACCGCGTCGCGCCCGCTGCGCCCGACCACATCTCCTAGAAAAAGTATTTTCATTTAACCACACCGTTTTCCGTCACCACCATATCCATCTTCTCATCATGGATGGCGAAGGTGGTGTTCTCCAGTTTCTGGAAATTATAGGCCACGCCGATGACCAATAATTTTGGATTGCTTGCGCGCAGCTTACGTATGGTCGCATCGTAATAACCGCCGCCGTAACCGATGCGGTTGCCTTTATCGTCAAAACCAACCATCGGCACTATAAGAACATCTGGAATAACTTCCGGCAGGTGCGGTGGCGGGGTTGGTATCGAAAAATTCCCGGCGATAAGTGGCGCGTTGGGCGTGTATTCAAGGAACTTAAGTATCTTGGTATTGTCGATAACCACCGGCAGCGCAGTCTTGTTGCCGCGATAGGCGAGTTCGGCCAAGGCTATCGCCACATCAATCTCACCGCGGATGGTGGAATAGCCGGCGACATTCACATAGTTGGGAACGACTTCCAGAAGGTGTTTCGCTAATTTTATGGCCGCTTCTTTGGCAGTAGATTGGGGCAGTTCCAGGCGCTGGGCTATGATCTGTTTTCGTAGTGTTTGTTTAGTATTTGCCATATATCATCAAATCTAACCGGAGTTTTCCGGGGAGGAGCACTTGCGACGACTAGCCCGGTTGACGGGCGCAGCCCGCGCGGCGCTTGAGCGCAAGTTTAATTAAGTCAGTGAACGGAACCACCCTGGCCGTCGGTTGAAACAAGCCGCATTCGACCCGTTGATTAGGTGGGGGCCGTATGTGCGAAGGCAAGACCTCCGCCAGTGATAGCCCCCGAACAAAAGGTATTGGTCCAAGGGACAATGTACCTAACGTACCGGGCAGAACCGTTCTTGAAATAGTATCCTTTTTCTAACTGCTCCTGTCAAACGCTTAGTTTTTCTCGTTTTTAATCCTCACGTAGCTCTGCTACGCTGCGGTTAAAAGCTTAAAAAACGTCGCTTTTTGCCAACGGAGCAGCGAAAAATGCTTGCTATTTATGGCTAACGTATTTCTACGCGTTCGGCAATCCTTTCAATGCGCTCGGCTATTTCTTCAAGGGTAACAGCCACCGCCTCGGAATTATAATACTCAGGAGCTTGCTCCACGCTGCCAATAAGTGATGCTATACGCGCCTTTTCCGCCGTAATTTTTTCAATTTCTTTTTTGTTTTCAATAACTTCATCAGCCATAGTGATGGCGGCTAGCAACAGACCCATAACCTCACCGGTGTTACCACCCATACGCGCAGTCAGGTCGCGAACCCGGTCATCGACATCATCGGCAAGAAGGCGCAGATGCTCCTCCTGCCCATCATCACAGGCCAAATGATACTCGCGCCCGCCGATTTTTACCGCTACAATTGCCATGTTTCCCCCCGTTTTTTAATTATTAGTACACCTAACTAAGGCTTAAGGCAAGCAGGCTTGTGGCTTAAGATATCTATGTTTTCCAAAGCTTTAAGTCTAAGACTTCAAGCTAATGCCTATTGTCACAATCAATGTCATAAAATCTTCATAACAATTAGGGAAATTATAGTGTAAAGTGGGACTATTGTAGAATTTGGAAATAGTTATGGCTGATGCAGTCGAAAATATAAAAGACAAAACCGAGGCGCTGGCAGTAGCATTGCGCGATGGTTTGCTCGAGCAATGGGCCAAGGTTTCCAAGATCGATATCCAGCTTCCTGATAAGAAAGATCTCGAAAAATACCGCAAAATGGCCGAGCAGTTCCTTAAGGAACAAAAGGTCAGCTTTTCTGATAACGCTGGAAAAGTATATGAGTTAACTGCCGAACAATTCAACCAGGCACTCACCGGCATAAAAGAATCGGTGGTGAAAGGCCTGAAAGATGCAGCCGTTATCACTTCCGATACGTATGATTCAGTGGTGAAAGCTATGCAATCAACGAAAGGTTCGGCTGACAAGGCCTATACTGAAACGAAAAAGCAAGTAACGGAACAGGTTGCCATCGCACTGAAGAAAGGTGGAGCACTGAAGGAACTGGCGGCATTTGCACGTGTGTCAATAAACTTGCCGGAAAATGATGATGAGTACCGCAGGATCGCCGAGGAGCTTATAACCAAAAGGCAGTTCACCATCAAGAACACCAAAGGGGAAACTGAGGTTATCACCATAGCAGCTCTTGATGAGAGGTTTAAAGCCCTGCCCAAGCAGATGGAAGAACTTGGCAAAAGCAATGAGTCTGTAGACAAGGTAGTACTCGCTGCAATGCAAGACGAGTATAAGGCGGTAAAGTCTGCTCTGGGGGACGCTAAAAGTTTTGATGATTTTATCCCGAGTGAAGAAAAGCGCGATAAAATAGCAAATGCGGTTAAGAAAAGCGTGGACAGCAATACCGGTAATTGGTTCGGCACCAGCTTTATAAATCTGTTAATGGGTTTGTTGCAGTGGGTTTTCAGTGGGTTTGATGGAGGATTTGATGGCCTTAAAAAATCAATTGCCAATGTTACAGCCGATGGCATCGCTAATGACAGTGCCAAAGCCCTTACCTCGCTTAATCTGGGCTTGAGTAGTGAGACCATCAGCCAATTTCGCGATGGGCTGAAGGAAACAGCTATGAGAGAGGCTGGATTTGGCTCTGCTGACGCGCCTAAGATGCCAACTTTGGCAGATGTTTCCACTAAACCGGAAGAAAAGCCGGGAGCAGGAGCAACGCCGGGAGCGGGAGCAGTGCCAGCAGCGCAGGGAGCAGGAACAACGTCGGGAGCAGCAGCGCAGGGAGCTAGGCAGAGGCCGGGAGCAGCGCAGGGAGCGGCGCAGGGAGCAGGGCAGAGGCCGGGAGCAGGAGGTACCATGCAGCCGCCGCCGGGGGCAGGAGCGCAGGGAGCAGGAACGCAGGGAGCACCACCGGCAGCCCTAGGGAAGAGTAATGTTGCAAGGACCATAGAAGACCTGTCCAATACATTAGGCAATGAGATTAATAATGCGGTTAATGGTAGGGAATTATTTACGCCTGAGGATAAGAAGAAAATGGCGCAAATTTTTACTGCGGAATTTGATAAATCGACAAACAGGGACGCATTTAAAAAGAAAGATTATCGTACAATCGTGAAAAATATGGTTAGCGCCATTAAACAAGACCCCGGTCTTAAGGAAAAATATGATGCCGCTATCAGAATCAGAGCAGGTAGCAAAAGCATGACCGACATACAAAACGCGGAAGTGTTTGTTGAAGATAAAATTGTGAAATATTTTGAAGAATCCAAAAATAGCGCCAAGATCCAGGCCGCTATTGATGAAGATGCGAAAGCTCCTCCACCAAAAGCACCGGCAGCACCGACTCCACCACCACCGTCTGCACCGGCAGCAGGTGCGACTCCAGCATCTCCTGCACCACCAGCGGCTGCTCCAGTGCCACCAGCACCTCCTGCTGCTCCAAAACCAAGAGCTGTAACTGTAGCAGAGGCTGTAGCTGCAACTGTTAATGGAGTGATGGTTGATAAAGGCAGTGGGTCTAGACAGTATAACGTGATGTCAAGAACAGAAGCAGCCAGAAAAAATATACAGGTTTCGCAGGAGTCAATAGAGGCCGCGAACAAGATAATAACAGCAGAGCTTAACACCGCAGGAAATAAACAACTACTTGCTGACGGGAATTTTGACAAACTTAGCGAAAATATAACAAAGAAATTAATGCAGAATGATGGCATAGCGGTGGATATTAGTAATTATGCCAAGGATACAGGACAGAATCGAGATTATATGGCAACCGTATTAAAAAGCAGATTAAAGGCAAGCTTGACCGAAAATGCTGGTCAATTAAGAACAGCCGTTGCTCAGTCTGCTGCTGGTGTTGAGCGTAATGCGCTTAACAGGGCCGGGGTTGGTACCCATGATGCTACCAAGCTTGCAATATATATTTCACCAACAAATGGGGCCAGCGCTAATCTCGGCTAGAATAATTATCCCAGATTATCCTTAAGGAACGCGGCGGCGATGGCGATGCCTTCCATGTCGATGGAGTGGCCAAGGAACGGGCGGGTGTGTGGGGTAACGCTCACACCGTTATTTTTCAGAACTTCCGTAGCGGCGGCGAGGGACTGGTACGGCACCACGTCATCGGCATTGCCGTGAATCAGGCACACAGGCGGGCGGGCGGTAATTTCCTTATTCAGTATATCGCCACCGACCAGCGCCCCGGAAAAACCCACCACACAGGCAATTTGCGGTGTACGGCGCAGGGCCAGGTGCAGCGCGGTCATGGTGCCTTGTGAAAAACCGA
>CAZUXB010000004.1:0-70158 GCA_964624555.1 uncultured Rickettsiales bacterium
AACATCCCTCGATCAATTGATTGCTACGTATGAAAATTATTTGGGTTGACTATAAGCTATTGAGATAAATGGTCGGGGAGATAGGATTCGAACCTACGACCCTCTGGTCCCAAATTAGTCTAAGATGATTTTGTTACGATTGCACGAAGTTTGTTGTATTTGGCTGTAGCAGTAGTTTTGAGCAATATTGTAGGATAATAATTTAGATCCATTTTGCTGATTTTTGCTCCTTCGAGGATCCCCAGAGTATCCCCCATGCCCGGTACCGTCAAAACAACATAAAACGCGTATTTGGCTGCTTCTGTATCTATTTGGATAATCCTGTTCTCTTCTTATATTCCATTGAGATATCCATATCTTGTATCTTATTATACGTGGCATGAACGTAACCGAAACCATCAATTCAAAGCTGAACTTTACCAAGAACGCGATTGAGCAGCTACCAATACCCAACACGAAAGGCCGTATTTTTTATTCGGATACACGGCAACCGGGCTTGCAATTGATGGTAACCAACAAAGGTGCAAAGTCATTTAAAGTGACGCGTAAGCATCAGGGACGGTTGATCCGTGTAACGCTAGGACGGTATCCTGATATGACCATAGAGCTAGCACGTAAAAAGGCATGTGAAGTGCTTGCTACCATTGCCAATGGCGTTAATCCCAATGAAGAAAAGCGCAAAATCCGCGATGAAATCACCTTTGGCGAAATGGTGCATGATTATATCCATAAATATGGTAAGCAACATACAAAGAGTTGGGAGGATACTGAGCGCACATTAAAACGCTTGGCTGGTAGCCTTTACCCCCGTCGTGCATCGAGCATTACAAACCGTGAGCTATTGGCACTGCATATCAAGATTGGTCAAAATTGTGGTGAGTATCAAGCAAACCGCGTAATTGAGAAAATCCGCTCTGTATTTAATAAAATGATGGAATGGGGGTGGGAAGGAAAGAATCCTGTGCGCGGTATCAAAAAATATGATGAACGAGCACGAGATCGCTTCCTGCTACCCGACGAAATGCCGCGCTTTATGCAGGCATTAATGGCAGATGAGAACGAAATCGCACGTGATTACATTCTAATGTCACTCTTTACTGGCGCACGGCGCACAAATGTTCTGTCTATGCGCTGGGAACAAATAGATTTTCATAATAGCATATGGCGCATCCCAAAAACTAAAAACGGCGATTCGCAAATGGTGGTTCTAGTATTGCCAGCTCTTGAATTGCTGAAAAAGCGTTTTGATGAATCGGATAAGCAGAATCCATGGGTTTTCCCCGGAAGCGGTAAAAAGGGACATTTCAGCGACCCAAAAAAGACGTGGCGGCGAATATTGAAACGTGCTGAGCTTACAAACCTACGCATCCACGACTTGCGCCGTACCCTCGGAAGCTGGCAAGCCGCAATGGGTGCCAGTAGCTTTATAATTGGCAAAACCTTAGGACATAAATCTAGCGAAGCCACTGCGATTTATGCTAGGCTAAATCTCGACCCAGTTCGAGAATCAGTAACCCTAGCCACCCAAGCGATGATAAATGCCTCCGAAATTAATAGAACACCGTCTTTATCATGTAATGTGGCCTCATAATTGGAGGGAAAGTAATGATTATAAATATGCCACAACTCGCTTAACCCGTAAACAATGGGCATGGGAGTTTTTACGCCGAAATCCTGCATACCAAAAAGATTGGCTCAAAGTATCGAAAGGCAATAAAGGACATAAAAAAATTATTCATCTATCTGATGCGCTTTTCAATTGGGGCTTAGATTATTATATTGATCCAACATGCTCTTGTGTAAATTTAAAATTTCTTAGTAAGCAAATGGGAGTTTTTCCTGTTCACGGTACAGTTATTCACGATAAAGGAATTGTCCATAATTCCGGAACTTATAGTTATACTACATTAGATATTCCAAAATTTAATCCCCAACACATGGCATTAGGCATTATAAACATCCATTTGCCGCTTAGAGAACAACTAGAAAAAATAACTAAAAGTGTCGAAAAGCATCAGCGTAAAATATATGGAAAATTGCTTGGCAAGCAGGAAAAAGATAATTCGACATTCTCTGCCTATATCCGTCAATTAGATGCATTAGCAGATGATTCAAGCGTAATAAATGATATGAAAAGCTGCATCTATAATAATGATTCTGATGCAGCGAAAAAAATCACAAGAAATATTAAAAGGGCAATAATATTAAGCGATAGCGGCTATCGAGACCTTTTATAAAATGTCAAGCCAAGCAAAAATATTTTTGCGTTTCCCGTACGAACAATAAAAAAAGTTTTTAATACAGGCTCCAATGAATTGAAGGAGCCGCTGTGTATAAAGAAACTAATAATAGTACATTAAACAAACTGCTTGAAAGCCACGGCTTTCAAGACCGCCTTTGTTCGCATGAAGAGGCGGCTCAGATGTTAGGGATTTCATCCGATACTCTCTACACGTGGAATTCAACCAAGCGTTATGCACTGCGTCGAATCAAGGTCGGTGCCTTAAACAAATACTGGCTATCCGACCTCGTCAAATTCTTGAACGATAGAACAATAGGAGGTGGCGCATGAACTGAAAACTTCCACGAACAATATAGAAAACAATCATTTAACTCTCACTAAGTTAAGGAAATATATGAAAAAAGTAATACCACAAAAAAATAAACATCTAGAATTATATCATGGCTGGCAAACATGGATTGCCATGGGCATTAACATCGCTTTGTTTAGTAGAGCAAAGCAACTTAAAAATGCTGCGGAAGTTTTTGATTTTAACCTAATGCAAAAAATGGGTCTTATAAAATATCATAAAAAAATGGGACTAATAGCCTGCTATTTTAATGATGATAATGATAGTTTGCTTAGATTTATTCAAAAAAGACTCGATGTAGATTTCTACGGTGCCCTTGACTGGGCTTTAGATTTCATTGAGCGCACACCTCCTGATACCGAAGAAAATAACGATTGCAGGTGCGCAGAAGGGGAATGTGAGCATTAAGTTCAATAATTCTAAGGGGCGGTCTCAGTGCCGCCCTTCCTATTTAAGCGGAATTCACAATCAGTAATAACGGAAATATATATGAAAAAAAACTCTAGTATAATCACTGTTAACTTCGCTGCCACCGTACCAGACTTCAATGAAATCAATGAAGACGCATTATATCATGCTAAATCTATTCTGTGCCATTGGTTGACGGATGGTAAAGTTGAAGGTGAAGAATTTATTGCTCGAAACCCTACTAGGTTAGATAATAATCCCGGCTCATTTCGCTTTAACACTCATAACGGTGCATGGGCTGATTTTGCCACGGATGATAAGGGTTCCGGTATAATCAGTTTCGCGCAATATATCTTTGATTTAGATAGCCCTGTGGATGCCGCGAAAGAAGTGCAGGCTGCACTCAATGAAATTAAAAATAAAAGCCACTCTAACAAACCTCGTAAATCATCGAAATCATCGCCAACGCCGATAGTGCCAGTTCCAAATGATGCGCCACCGTGCGATTTCACCGACTACGAACTAGGCAATCCGACCAAAATTTATGCATACTATAATTCTGATAGTGAGTTACTAATGTATGAAGCCCGTTGGGAATATGTGGATGCTGGCGGTAAAAAACAGAAAAAAATCCTTCCAATTAGTTTTTGTGATATTGGTAATAGCAAGAGTGGCTGGCGGGCTAAGGCAATTCCTAAGCCTTATCCAATTTATAATCTTGATTTTATTAATGATAAGCCGGACGCAACTATTATTATCTGCGAGGGCAGCAAATCAGCCTATTCAGCTCAAAAATTACTGCCTTCATATGTATGTACCACTCCCTTATTTGGCGCACAATCACCAGATAATTCAGACTGGAGCGCATTAAAAAACAGGGTAGTTATCGTTTGGGGTGATAATGACGAAGCAGGTAGAGTTTTTGCTCAAAAGGTAAAATCTCTAGCATTGGCTACTGGTGCAAAATCCGTTTCTATTCTAGCTATTCCAAGGGATTTTCCTGAAAAATGGGACGCTGCTGATGCATATGCTGATGGCTGGAATAAAAGGCAAGCAATCGAGTTTGTACGAAATAATCAGCAAGAAATCTGCGAACAGCATAAAGGTTTGAAGATAATTACCCTCGACGATTTTTTGCAGAAAAAAATCAAGCCTAGAAAAATGATATTGTCCCCAATCATTTCTGAAAAAGGCGCAGTAATGATACATGCATACCGTGGTATCGGTAAAACTCATATTGCTTTAGCTATAGCATACTCTGTTGCAACAGGTTCAGAATTTCTGAAATGGAACGCCCCTACGTCACGCAAAGTTTTGCTTGTTGATGGTGAAATGCCTGAACATACATTGCAAACGCGATTAAGAGCCTTAGCAAAAGCGATGGGCAAAAAATTGGCGCAATCTGATAATTTTCAAATCATCGCCCGCGATTTTCAAGATGAGCCAATGCCCAGCTTAAATTCACCAGAAGGTCAAGGGATGATTAATAAATGCCTTAATGGGGTGGATTTGCTAATACTTGATAATCTTTCCACCCTCTGTCCTGACATCAAAGAAAATGAAGCGGATAGCTGGTCAGCAATGCAAGGCTGGTTGTTAGAATTGCGTTCAAGAAATATAGCCGTGCTAATTGTTCACCACTCTGGAAAAACTGGAACACAGCGTGGTTCGTCTCGTAAGGAAGATATACTGGATACTGTCATAACCCTGACACGTCCGGCAGATTATTCTTCCAAAGAAGGTGCGCGCTTTGTAGTTAGTTATGAAAAGGCACGTGGGATTTTTGGTGAGGATGCAGAGCCATTTGAAGTGGAGTTAGAAGTAGTGGATGGAAAAGCTATCTGGCATTTTATGCCTGTAATTGATGGAGTAGCAGATAGAATTATTCAATTATCAAAAAATAAAAAGTCCGTGCGAGAGATAGCCAATGCCTTAAATATGCCTTCCAGTACTGTGCAATACCGTATTAGTAAGCTTAAATCAGAAGGCAAGCTATAGTGTTCAACTCGTACAACCCCTAGGGGGTTAAACATATTGTACAGTAAAATTACAGGGGGTAGTGTCATTAACCTCCTTATCTTATTGCAATTTACAGAAAGGCGGTTTTTAAGCGCATACACCGCTTAATATAAATTTCATGTAGGTCACCCGCAGGAGGGAGCATAAAAGGCAGCTAAAAGGAAAATAAAACGACCTGTGGCAGATTGTTTTGACTGATATCGTTATTTTCTGTGTAGTTTTAAAAAAATAGGTAGGAAATGGCTGGTCGATACCTTATGAAGCCTGTATTAAGAACAAAACCTCATCCAAAGATTCATCATAATTTTCAGTGCCAATAGTAAAAACTTGGTATTGTTCGATTGGTATTTGAAATTCTATGGAAATGGTGGGCGAATACATACTACGCAAGTAATCAAAAGCTTTATTGTCCGAGAAAAATTCACCGATTAATTGTTTGCCTGCAATAATTTCTTCATCGCCACAATCACTTCCAAGTTCATATCGATAAAGTTTCATAGCAGTAACCTCGTATTATCAAAATTATTTAGATAATACAAATACTAAGATATATTTATGGCAATCTAAATGGTTTTCTTTATGTGATCTAATGGCAAACGTAAATTTGCTATATTTAGCAATTATTATCGCTGTAACGTTTATATTTATAATATGTGATTTGAATAATATTATTAAAATACAATGTTTTAATATTTATGACAGCGTTTAAGTATTCTGATGCTGAACCTTCACCAAATCTTAACAATATGTTTAATCCCAGCATGGTAATCTTATTGTTATATAAAGGGATATGCTTGATCATGACACATTTTATTGACTGGCAAAGTGGATATAGTTTTGCGATAGGAACTAGCGCATGAGTCTTGACGACTATATCAGAGACATACAGGAATTGCGTAGAGGAAATGTTCCTGAACATATTGCCAATGAATACAAAATACTTTCTCCCGATAATCCTATTACGCAAGCTTTTGCACCGCACATGCAAAAATTGTGGGAACGGCTGATCGGAGCAACCAACCAAGGCGGATATGATCCGCAAAAACATCAAGTCCGGTTTCTGCTTTCCGCTTCTGATGATGTGAATGCGTTTGTATTCACGGACTCTGTGCCTCCAACGATTGTCTTAACTAAAGGTCTTATATCGAAACTTCAGACTGAAGGTGAAATAGCCGGGGTGCTGATGCATGAAAAACTGCATAGCATTCTTAAAGACCGGCTCGGCTTACATCCCAATAGCTATATGGAAGAAAGCGGCGCGGATATGTATGGTGCCTATGCGCTTTATAAAGCGGGCTTCCCACCCGGCGAAATGGCCACCGCCCTTAATAAGTTGCCGCATGATGGCGTAGTTAATATGGTCGATAAGATGCTGCAGGTGGGTACTGATCCTCATCCACCGATAGAAGAACGGGTGCGTGTGGTTGAAGACACCGTTGCGATATTGCAGAGACTACAAGGATTATCCACTGCAACATCGCAAGATATTGACCCAGCGTTCAAAGCCCAGATAGCGAGTGCGACTTTTGAATCTGCATTCGGCAAAAGACTAGCAGCCATCACTGAGGAGGGAGTCGCACCTGCTGAACAGTTGCGCCGAGCAGCAAATTTTATACCTGACCTGCAACGATTGCCGGACAATGAGTGGGCTGAAAGTCAGATTCAAAGATTTTTTACTGACTTAACAAAAATTGATATTAGCCCGTCTCGGGAGGAAGATAAGCTGGCTTATAAAGAGTTCATGCAGCGTCTGTACGCAAAACCAGAAGCTGTTAGTCGCCGCTGGCAAAGAAGCTTAGTTTTAGGACATTCAAATGGTGCTGTTGAGCATCTTGATCAAAAACTTGGCCTAGACAGGATACGTGATTTTAACACCCGAGCCGAATATGCCGGACTGCCAGCAAATGAGATAAAGAAAGCTGCTCAGGGAATGATAGGAGCCGTAACGGAAGCAGAGTTCCTGACTCATGCAAGTAACCTTGCCCGCATGCTTGATGTTTATAATACAGATAGCAATAGCTTAACATTAAAATTATCGGGTGTACTTTATAACTACCCTACGCAGGCTATTGACGCATCACAAGTTCAAGCAATAAATGATTCGATAATACAGGCTGGTGATTCTCCGCAAGCTCTAAGCGAGGCAATTGCTAAACATGGAATAAAACTACCGTGGCATGACCATATTACGTGGGCGCAGCAAGCGATGGCTGGCGGTCATCCTGAAGCAATGAAAGCGCTGCACTATCTGGGAATAGGTAATGTTGATCCAAGAGTAGCAGAATTTCCTGGGGTTTCTCCAATTGATGGTGGCATCCATCAAAAGAGTAGGATGTTAATTAATCCTGCGAACGGTATGATTCAGGGAACGATTGACCGCAGGCAAGAGACTAGCTATTCGCGCCCGCTTAATCTGGAAAAAGAGAAAGAAAGACTCGCTGCGTTTGATCTTCAGCAAAAAGCAGCAGTAGCCACTGCTGATTGGGGGCTGCTGGAACGTGATTTCCATGAATTCACAAGGCAATATAAACGCTTCTTATCGCCACTTGGTACAGATTGGCCGGAATCAGCACCTTTTGCTCAGCGTTTCATTCAGGAATCGGAAAAATTACTGGCAAAAGACAGAGCTAAATATGCACCGCTGCTAAAAGAGTATTTAGGTATTACCGATGAAACCGCTGCCCATCTCAGGGACATTTATACGCGTGCCCAATCTAAAGATATTATAGAGTTAGCTAGAGCAGAGAGCGATTACAACAGGTTATCATATCATGCTCCTTATTCAGATAGAAGCATGGTGATGCGTCGTTCTGATGCTTTTTCAGATACTCATTTAGATATTATACAAGGCGGTAAATTTGAAATTCATCCAACACATCCATTTGTAGGGTTTGTGGTTCAGGATAAACATAATCTCTTCTCGGTTGCTGATAAAGTTGAGCTTCTAAGCGGTGTTGTAGGAGGATTTATCCATCCTATTGCAGCACCAGAGAGAGTTTATGGCTTTGCTACTCCCAATACCATGCAGGAATTACGCGCAGCGATGGATGTAGTTCGCACCAGCCCTCTTGATGCATCTTCAGACAGAGCAAATTATACGGGCATGGCCAATGACTATTTAAGATTTAACTATTTAGTAAACCATCCTGATGAAGCCTATTCGCGCCGTGATTTAGAACTTTTCACCTCTGTTCACAGATTAGACGGAAGCAACTTTAACGCTGGGGGATTGCCCGAACAGGATGTTATTAAAGCTATTTTAGCGAAACACAATGAACGCCTTGTTGCGCATGAGATTAGCCCACAGTCAACTTTGGAAGAAACGATACAAGGTTTCCGCCAATTCGCTGATGAAGGGAATTCGTACTTCAAACAGCATCCAGAAATACGCGTTCAGTATGAGCAAAAAATATTAGCCGGATTAGCACAATTAAGAGATGCCGATCCGCAGGAAGCCAGCCGCCTTACCAAAATGTTATTATATACCGAACATAAGGGGCATATTGGCCAGCTTGGTGCTCTACGTGGCAATGGCAAAACCATGACCCCTGAATTTTTGAATAGTAAATTCAAACAAGAGGTAATGTCCCATTATGTAGCCGCTCAAGCTGCTTTGCTTGGAACAGATGATTTAAGCCAGCAATATTCCACAAGGGCAAAGGCTGCCATTGACGAAGTAGTAGCGCGTGTTTCCGGCAATTCCCGCTATGAAATACTACGCGATCTAACCGACGCAGTAGTGTCCGGCAAAGAGGTTAGCTACTACGCACGCGATAGCTTAATGCGTATAACCAACGACCAGATAAGCCATGCTGATAATTCCCTACGCGGAAGTTATATGGCCAATCAATTCCTAGAGAAGAAATCTCCCGAAAGACAGGCAAGTTTTATAAAATTCTTGCGCGGAGGGTATGACGAACAAAGTGCAGTAGAATTTTTAAGAGTAATCGAAGATAGAGAAAAATACGAAGCGCTTAAGCTAAGAGAACAGGAGTTGCAGGAACAAGCAAAGGCCCAAAAAGCAAAGATTGCTATTATAGACCAAGCAATGGACGATAATCGTAAGCTCGCCGCACAAAATCAAGGTGAAGGATTTATTCCTACCGTTGCTTCCGAAGAGCGCAGTACACAACTATATAAAGAATATATTAAGTTAGAAGAGCAAAGGCGTGAACACGCATATGCAATCCACTCCATAGAAAGCGAATTAGAAAATAAAGTAAAAACTGAGCTGCAAAACAGAGATTTTGCAACCACTAAACTTTGGAAACAAATAATAACCGGCGATGTTTACACTGATTCGGCTCCTGTTACTGAGGCGCAGAAAATCCTCTATCTGCAAATGCAGCATGATAATTTCTGGGCAATGTCCACAGAAGGGCGGACAATGGTATTGTCACGCCAGCTATTTCCTACTGACATGCCGGATGCAGAAGCTGAAGCCCATTTCCAGCAGCAAAAAAGTCGAATCTTAGCGGAGCAGCTTCCTGATAGCATGAAAAGTGGTTCTGATGCACGGGTGATTGCAGAAAAATATATGGAGCATATACCTCGTGCAGAAGCACGTTTGTTCCTGAGTGCGCTTATTGCCTCCCGTGACCCACGTGTTGCCCATGAGGCCTCGTTAGGTGATGCTATCGGCCTACTTGCCAAGGCAATGGGTTCTGCGGAAAACAAGCTGGCGCAGGTTGGGCATAGCCTTGAAGCAACACCTGATGATATTCGTGCAGGTCTTGCACATTCAAAAAGCGATTATAAAAAACCATCAAGATGGGCTTCGTTTGAGTGGATTGAAACGCATGGCCCACCAGCAGCTGGGCAAGCCCATGTTGGAGCGTTACTGGGAGCAGGCTCATATAACGTAACGTGGCCATTGGAATACCCGGATGGACGGCAGACCGCACTTAATATGCTTCGTCCTTATGTTGAAGAAAGCTCAACTTACGGTTTTGATATTCTCGAAAAAACTGCACGGGCACTTGTAGCAGATGACAGGAAATACCAACCACTCCTCGACCTAGTGCAGGAAACCAGACGGCAGTTTCCAAATGAAGTGAATACCCGCCTCGCTGCTGGACAGGCTATCGTTGCTGACCAGAACTACCATGGCACAGTGGTTAAAGCAGGGGGATATGAATTTCATATCACCACGGCTGACTGGATCGCGCATGGTGACAGCTATAAAGAAACGCTTATTGCTCCCGGCAAACATTTTAGTGACTTGCCAGAATCAACATCGGCGGAGTTGGCATTTAAGAAGGCTGCTGCCAAAGCACTCTTTACGGTAGAACTTTCGCAATGGTCACGAGGACATGCGACTGACCCTGACCGTCACGGTAAGCAGCAAAAGATTATCGCTGATCCGAATAATCCAACCGTAGCATTGGTTACTATGTTCGACCATGGGATGCAGAAACTAGATGCACCTTCACTTAAAACCCAAATGGTAGCAGGCAGGGCGATAGAAAGCGCGGTGGCACTATCTAAAAAGAGCGGCATTGGCTTCGGAGAAGCTTTGGCTAGTGTCATTGATGCAAAGGTCAGCGGTTATGCTGATAGTGTTCCGCCCGAGGAAATTCAGCATTTATCTTCACTTAAACGCGGGCTACTGCAAATGGGCGATTATGTTCAGTATATGGACAAAGCCGATATTGCTGAATCCATATCAGCCATACGTAAAGCCGGGGCAGTTTCAACCGGCTTAAAGCTTGGTATTATGCAAGAGCGTGTAAGCAGTGAAGGTGTTGCCGGATTACTGCCAAGGTTTGGCGGCAGTGAAGCAAAACCTGACCCTGCCAATAGAATTGTATTAGCGCATGATTTTGCTACTGTAGAACAAACTAAGCTTAGATTGAATCCATCCTATGCCGCACTGGTAAATCCTGCTCCGCCTAAACCCGTGTTAACCATAGTTCCTGATACAGGCCAGCAAGTAGCACCGCCTCAAGAAAGTAATAGACCTGCCCCCGGTCCACGTGGCAACAGGCCCGGCTCATCATCAGTAATTGGTATCGCACCACAACCTTTACCATTGAATACCACGCCAGTTGTCGGTGGATTGGCTTTGGTAGCAGAACTGCAAACTCCGCTTCAGCTTGCTCCGGCTACTGAAACAATTGTATCTCCGGCACACATGCCTGCTGCTGCTAATGAGCCTAGCATCAATCCAACACCAAAAGCCGATGTTAAGCCAACTCCGCACACACCAGTGACCACTGCACCAAAAGTTCACGCAGCTACACGTACCACTGGTTCCGCCGGTGCAGCACTTGGAATTAAAGGATTAGTGGATAGTTTTAGTGAAGGCGGAAGTTATCAAAAAGCGTCACAAGTTGGTGGTGAACAGCTTTACTCAGAAAGAGCGGCAATTGCCGGGGACGTTGCAGGCATTGCTACCGGCGCGGGTGATATTATAGGCAAAGCAAGTAAGGCTGTTCAATTTTTAGGACGTGCTGCTCCTATTGTTGCTGCTGGAGGCACAATTCTTAGAGTAAATGCTGCTGATAAAGCGCAAGATGGGCGCACAGGAATAGGAGCCATTACTGGCTTTGTAGGTGCTATGGGTTCAGGTGCCGCTACTGGTTTTGTCGCTGGTACTCAAACAGCAAATCCATGGGTTACAGCAGGGAGTGCGTTTGGTGGCGCATTGGTAGGTGGTTATCTGGCAACTGATGCCGGAAAGGAATCACAGCTTGGCGATCAAAGACAACGCGATCTCGACCATGCGGCACAGGTAATTATAGATAAGAATATAGCTACCTTCCAGACACTGGAAAAAATGCGCTTATATGGTGGTATGTGGATTAAGCCAGAACGTATAACCGTCCGCCAAATTACTAAAGCAATGCATGAGCAGTATATGCGCCTGTCTGTTCTGGATATTCCGCCAACAGATATTGATGGTCATATGCGTCTGGAATTCCAAAAACGCCAAACTTTGCAGTTTATTGATTACATGAACGGCAAAGAAGGTACGCCGATGCCACAAAGCAGTATTGAGGTAGCAAGTAACTTATCGCGCAAGCTTGATGCACTCCTGCCGCAGTTAAATGATCCGAAACTCGGCTGGCAGAAATATCTGGATGCTGACGGTGATGGCAAAGTATCTCGTGCGGATGTATTGGCAACTCTCTCAAAATACGGCGCAGAGATACATACTCTCAGTATGGATGGGATTAACCTGACCATTGGCGAACTGACTGGTGCGCTAAAAGCATTGGGTGTTGATCAAGGAACAACTCGTACCGAGCGTGTAGGTCGCGCTATTCAAACCACTTCCTTAGTCCCACTTATTAACGATGAAGTTCATGAGAACTTTGGTGGTCGTGCAGGTTATGGTAAATTTATAGAGGCCATAAAAGCGCAGCTTCCAGCACTAGAAAAACTTGGTATTTCTAAGTATATCGGCAACGGCGATAGCAAGATTACCCTTGATGAAATCATGGACACCTGCAAGAAAAATGGTATTCGCATAAGCGAGATAGACCGCGACGGTGACGGAAAAATAACCGCCGGGGAAATTGTTCAGGCACTACAAACACGGGGTATAGGAATGCCGCAAGCCAATGGAAAGAATGACTCTGGTCGTACGTAGTTTTCCTGCTGTTATTTGCTTTCATTTATCCAAAATACAATCACCAGTGCCAAACCAATTATTGCACTTACCAGTAACGAATGCCAAAGTTCTGAGAATGATGATGCAAACCAATTAATAATAGATGTTAGGATCGTTGCACTTGCTGCAAACCACCACCCTATAAATTCTGCTATAAGATTTTTGCGTAGCTCTGTTTTAGTATAAGGGGTGTTTTGCCACTTATTAATTCGTTTCTGAAGTTTCTTATCCAAAACATTTGCGTAGTCAGCGATTAGTGGCAGATTGCAGCGCATCCATGATAGAGCTTCCATATCCATTGGACTTGGCAAATATTTTGTATCACTTTCTATAAGCTGCAATTGCCGCTCAATAGCTTCAAGCTGCATCGCCAATTTTCGTATATTATGCTTTTTACCTAGCAGCACATGATACCCCGACATAGTGAACGATACCACCAAGACAGTTAGTCTCAGTGGTGCCGGGTTGTTCAAAAAGCTGTAGTGAAACAGCCACGGCGTTTTTAGCCGAAGCCTGTTATATGTGCGCCGTCAACCCGACCTACTGGTCGAGAGACAGCATCAATCACGGTCTGATGCAGAACCGTTCACTAAGGGCTTTTTGAAGACCCAACACCTTATGAGTGTCATGGAAACCATATCATGAATAATCAGCGCGTCAAACAATCCCTGAAAAATCAATTTTGCATAATCAATTTATTATTGCTCCTCTCTAGGACTGTTGCTACTGAAAACACCATAAATTTGCTCTTCGCACACGCACGTGTACACAGCTGTGCTAACTAATATTCAGTTATGTTATATAATTCAATCGGTTGATATTTTAGCAGAGGTGCGTTGACGTGCTAATTGCTAATATCATGATATTTAATGATAAAACGCTCATATTAATCAATAATGCAAAAATATATGCTAATTAATCAATGTTATTTTTTATTGATTACACAAAATTGATTAATCATAGCTGAGTAAATGCTCTTCAGATAGCAATGCACGAAAAGTATTTAAGGCGACCTTATTTTCCGATGTTCGAAATTTTGAGAGATATTTATGTGCTGACATTTTGGTACCGGCGCTAGAAGTAGCATAACTTTCAAGAAAGCTCATAAATTCACTAATTGATTTTCTGTCGAGTCGATCCGCATCTTTATTGCTAATTAGTTTTTTTACTGCATTATCTTCAATAGATTCTGCTAATTTAGATGCTGCAAATATTGGATTTTTTTTCTCAGCAGAATGGGCAATGAGTATAGTTCTTACACACCAAGCAATTCTTTTGTTCATGATTGTATGATTTTCGAAAGTTTTAGAGTAATGTACTAAAAACCATCCAAGATCAGAAGCATGTTCTATTTCTTGACTGTAAGAATCTCGAAAGCGGAACTGTTTCTTTAAGCATTCAAAGAATCCATTTTGATCGTGGAGCGGTTGAGCTTCATAAACAATATGACAAACAAATAAATCACCACTTTCCGCCTTTTGAATTAGTTGATTTTGTGGATAGAAAGATAAAGAAAAGTTAACTTCTAAAATATGCTTAGGCTTTGTATCGGGCGTTACTAAAAGAATATCCGTATCGGAAGCTTCTTCGTGATCGCCTCTAGCCCTACTGCCAAAAAGTGCAGCAGCAACAATTGAGGAATTATCCTCATAAAACTGAGAAAATTCTTTTATTCTAGTTTCCATTATTTTCCGTACAGAAATTTTTTAATGCTTCTGCCGCCCTTACGCGGGCTTCATCTCGTGCATTTTCAATTTCAAGTCTATTTAACAAAATTATCTGCTGTTTATCAGGCTTTATTTTTCCTGGCTCTACATCTAAATTATACTCATTCATTAGATAAAAAGTTAGGCTAATTCGCGTGGGAATAACTAACTTTCCATCTTTCATATCATATTCTGTGCTTATTGCTTTTTGTTTATCCGCAGAAAGTTCTGGATTTGGAGTGATAACCAAATTGATCATTTCGTTCCAAGCAATATCACATATTGATTTATCAATTGAAGGGTTGGCCTCAAATACCTGAGAAATTCGACCTAGATGAAAGTCATTAAAATTGTCATGTTCTTTACACCATGCACGGATATACCAACGTCCTGCACTGTTAATGAGTGTATGTGGAACTATATGTCGCACAACATCAGCTTTGCCGCTCATGGAATTGTAGTTGATTCTAAGCTCAAGCTTATTTCGGATAGCATCTAGAATTGCTAGCAGTAAAGATGATGAAGTAGATTTCCCCTTTAAAGTAACAATTTCAGCGGGTGGAAGGGTATCAAACCACGTATCTTCTTTTTTTATAAAACCACTTTTAATTCCCATAAGTTGCAGAAGATAGCGGTCAGTATTATGTCCAATCAAGCATGGCTTGAATGCCGAGCGACGTATAAATGCTTTTCGGGCATTATCATATTCTAAGTTAGCAGGTGCCAATTCTTGATATTGGCTAATATCAGCAGATGCCTGCTGCGCAGATATATTGAAAACGTCAATCAAATCTTTTCGGTTGAAGTACCCGTCCCACAATAAACGGAAATCAATGAATTCTAATCGGCGTTGTACTCCCCAGCGCACGGAATCCGGCAAAGAAACAGGCACATCTTCATTATTCATAAAAAACCCATCAAATAACTTGACGCACTCGGCTGGATAATGTATCCAGTTACTAGATGCATCTAGTTTGTTGTCTGATTATACACTGTTAACCCAATGAATTAAAGGAAAAAGATTATGGTGAAAAAACCAGGAGAATCAACAGGAAATTGCGGGGGGATCTTTCAGGAGGTGGGGCCGCGTGGTGGGGTAAAGCCTAATTATGCGACAGTGGCCGACAATCATCGTCTGCCACCGACTCAAACAAGTGGCGGCGGCTGGAAACCTATTAAAGTTACTCCTGATAGCTTTCGTAAATCCTAACAACAACAGGCCGCAGAATTTTCTGATGGCTTACTAATTTGAGAAAGAAAGTATATGGCAAGAAAAGTATTTTTTAGCTTTCATTATGATCGCGATGTAAGGCGGGTTGTGCAGGTGCGCAATTCATGGGTTGTGCGTGGTGAGAAAGAGGCTCAACCATTCTTGGACAAAGCAGAATGGGAGTCGATTAAGCGTACGGGAGATAGAGCCGTGGAAAAATGGATCGAAGAGCAACTTAACGGCACATCTGTTACCGTAGTGCTTATCGGCGCAGAGACTTATGATCGTGAGTGGGTGAAGCACGAAATTAAGCGGAGTTACGAACTGAAAAAAGGTATAATCGGTATTTATATCCATAACATTAAAGACCCACAAAAGGGAACAGATACAAAGGGTAGGAACCCCCTAGACCATTGGCACATCACCAGTAATGGCCAAAAGCAAATGTTTACTAGTCTTTATAAAACTTATGATTGGGTTGCTGATAATGGCTATCAAAACTTCTCGGCGTGGGTTGAGACTGCTGCTAAAGCTGCAGGAAGGTAGTAAATATGCCGATATCACTTCACACTCTGCGTTCAACTGGAAGCGTTCTCCAAAAGGCTCATAATATCTCAGAGGCGCGTACACTTGGAGCGCAAACTGCTTTCCTGTGTCATAGCCACAAGGATAAAGACTTAGTGCAAGGCGCGGTCGCCCAACTCCATAAAGCTGGATGGAACGTATACGTAGATTGGGCAGACGCGGCGATGCCGGAAACGCCCAATCGGGAAACAGCAGCTAAAATTAAGGATAAGATCGTTGAACTGACATTCTTTCTATTCTTAGCTACCCCTAATTCGATGAATTCAAAATGGTGTCCGTGGGAATTAGGTTATGCCGATGGGAAAAAGGACATTGAAAAAATTCTCGTAATTCCTACCAGTGATAATGGCTCCACTTATGGCAGCGAATATCTTCAATTATACCGGCGCGTTGATGTTGGTGGTTCCGGCTTATTAGAAGTATTTTCACCAGGATATCAGCATCACAGCACTTCATTCAGAAATTTATATTAGAGGTTGGAATGAACAGGGAAATAGAAGCTTTTATCAATGATTTTGTGAACGATCTGGCTGCAAACAATGCAGCGATTTTCGCAGGCGCCGGCATGTCAAAGAATACAGGGTATGTAGATTGGTCAGGTTTACTTGATGATATCGCAACACGTCTGGGTTTGCAGATCGATAAAGAGAATGATCTCGTATCTCTAGCTCAGTATCACGTAAATGAAAGTGGGCGCGCTTTATTAAATAAAAAAATTATAGAAGAATTTGTTGAAGATAATGATATTACTGAAAATCATCGTATCTTAGCTAGGTTGCCTATTTCGACTTATTGGACGACGAATTATGACCGTTTAATCGAAAATGCCCTAAAAGAAGCGAACAAAAGAGCGGATGTAAAATTTGCTGTTGAGCAAATTTTTAATACACATCCTAGACGTGATGCAGTTGTATATAAAATGCATGGCGATGCGACTTTACCTGCGCAGGCTATTTTGACCAAAGAAGATTACGAACGATATCATGTAACTCATGAAGCATTTATCAATGCTCTTACTGGCGACCTCACTACTAAAACTTTTCTTTTTATTGGATTTAGTTTTGCTGACCCAAATCTCGATTATGTCTTAAGTCGCATAAACGTAAGACATCGTGAGTATAAACGCGATCACTACTGCTTTATTAGGCGTCCAAAGTTAGGAGAAAAGGAAAGCGAAAGCAGAGCAGATTTCGATTATAATAGTAGGAAACTGCAACTAAGATTAGGAGAGCTAAAGCGTTACGGAATTCAGCCTCTTCTAATCGATGAGTACCATGAAATCAGAGAAGTTCTCGAAGAAATAGAAAATCGCTTTAGAAAACGCACTGTGTTTATTTCTGGCAGTGCAGAAGAATATGGCGATTGGAATCGTAATGAAGCTCAACAATTCGTTCACAAACTAAGCAAAGCACTAATTATTCAAGGCTATCGCATAGTAAATGGATTTGGCTGGGGAATTGGCAGTGCCGTAATCAACGGTGCGCTTGATGCAGTATATGAAAGGCCCGATAAATACAGCGAAGATCAGCTTATTATGAAACCATTTCCCCAGTTCCAAACGGGGGATAAAGCACTTCCTGATTTGTGGGAAGAATATCGTCAAAGAATGATCGGGCTGGCTGGTATTTCAATCATTATATTTGGAAATAAGTTAGACAAGGGAACGATTGTAAATGCAAACGGCGTTAGGCGTGAGTTCGAAATTGCTAGGCAACATGATTTGGTGCCGATACCGATACCAATAACTGGATATATGGCTAAAGAAATCTTTGATGAGATTTCACAAGACTTCGATTCCTTATACACCGAGAACAAAAAAATAATACCTTTGGTAAAGGGACTTTCTTCGCTTGCTCACAACGATGTAGATAAAATCGTTCATAAAATAATAGAGATACTAAAAAAGGTGAACTAGGAGCAGGTCGCTATGAAATTTGCGCTGGTAAACGGATATAAAACTGAACCTCAGCCAAAGCTGCATGGTATCTGCGCACATTGCCATAGTGAAACAGTTTCGAAATGCGGAGATGCAAAGGTTTGGCATTGGGCGCATAAAAACAAGCTCTCATGTGATATATGGTGGGAGAACGAAACGGAGTGGCATAGGGTGTGGAAAAATCATTTCCCTACAGAATGGCAGGAAATTAGCCATTCTGATCCTTTAACCGGCGAAAAACATATAGCGGATATTAAAACAGAAAATGGACTGGTAATAGAGTTCCAGCATTCTGCAATCCAACCCACCGAGATGAAAAGCCGTGAGGCTTTCTATAAAAATATGATATGGGTTGTTGATGGGACACGTCTAAAGAGAGACTACCCACGCTTCCACAAAGGGCTTAGGAATCTGGGGCTGGTAAAACAAGGGGTTTTCCTTTCGCCTTTCCCTGAAGAAAGTTTTCCAGCAAGCTGGCTTACAAGCTCGGTACCAGTTTATTTTGATTTTCAAGGCATGAATCCTATTGATGAATCAGATTGGAGCCAACCGCTTCTTTGGGGGATATTTCCAAATCGTGTAGAAGGGCGTGTTATAGTTGCTGCGTTCTTACGCAAGGAGTTTATCGAATCTCCTCACTTACTTTTGGGGCATGAGGTCTTTAATATGATTTCAGAGTATATTCAGGAGCAGCGTGAAAAAACAACAGTTAACGTCCAAAAACAATCTCTGCAATTACCTCGCCAACAGCATATGGTAATACCCATGCGAATGAGAAGGCCAAGAAGATATAGGCGTTTCTAAGGAGCCAAAAATTTTTAAAAATTCCTAGGCAGGCTTAAAAAGTTCCGGGGGGTATTTAGGGCAGGGGTATTTTTAAGTTTTCTTAATGAAGTGATGGAGAGGATAGGCCGATAATAGGCATGATGGTATCCCCACGGTATCCCCGAAGATTAGGTGTGGAAAACGACTATCCATAACTCGTTGAAATAAATGGTCGGGGAGATAGGATTCGAACCTACGACCCTCTGGTCCCAAACCAGATGCGCTACCAGACTGCGCTACTCCCCGACAAGAGAGATGATAAGATTACTAGATGACAATATGATAAGAAAGTACTAGATAATCTCTAGTCATCTCGTTATCTCGTAATCTAGTCATCGGAAAAATGAGTCCTCCTTCTTAACCTCCAACTGCAAACTGTCAACTAAAATTATGTTCAAAGGTGTATATACTGCATTAATTACCCCATTTACGGCCTCCGGGGCTGTGGATGAGGGGGCTTTCCAGAAATTTGTCGAATGGCAGATAGACCAGGGGATCCACGGACTTGTGCCCTGCGGAACCACCGGGGAATCGCCGACCTTAAGCCATGAGGAGCATAACCGGGTCATCGACCTGTGTGTTGAAGTTGCCCAAAATAATAAAAAGGGGGGGCGGGTGCCAGTCATGGCCGGGACTGGCTCAAATTCTACCGAAGAAGCGATTATGACCACCCGCTACGCTAAAAAAGCCGGGGCGGATAGTGTTCTTATTGCGGCGCCGTATTATAATAAGCCGACACAGGAAGGGCTTTACCAGCATTATAAAGCGATCAATGACGCTGTCGATATACCAATTATATTATATAATGTTCCGGGGCGGAGTGTGGTCAATATCAGTGATGATACCATTGCCCGCCTGGCCGAACTTCCCAACATAGTTGGCCTCAAAGATGCTACTGGCGATCTGGCGCGTCCTTATACTTTGCGCAGGAAACTGAAAAAACCTTTCCAGCTGTTTTCCGGCGAGGATATGACTGCGGTCGCTTTTAATGTTTCCGGTGGGCATGGGTGCATTTCCGTTGCCTCGAATATCGTGCCGAAATTATGTGTGCAGGTTCAGGAAGCATGCCGCGCGAATGATTATGTCAGTGCGCTGACTTTACAAGACAAGCTTGTTGAACTAAATGCTGTTTTATTTTGTGAGACGAGTCCTGCGCCAGTTAAATATGCTGCTTCACTTATTGGTAAATCTTTACCAAATCTTCGTTTACCTTTAGTCGGAGTTTCGGAGTCGTCTCAAATAGAGATTAAAAAAGCATTAAGCAATTTGCACTTGCTATAAAGTTTTTTTTCCTATTTATTAGTAAAATTATTGGAACGATTCCATGTCAGAAAAAAATAATGCAACTGGGAAAACTACCAGCGGCAATATTGCACAAAACCGCAAGGCCCGTTTTGAATATTCCGTTGAGGAAGAATTTGAGGCAGGCATTGTACTTACCGGCACTGAAGTGAAGTCGCTGCGCGCGAATAAGGTTCAGATAAATGATGCCTATGCCGGTGAAAAAGACGGGGCGATTTGGCTGTTTAACGCCTATATCGCGGAGTACGCTGGCGGGAATCGTAACAATCATGAAACTAACCGTCCGCGTAAATTGCTGCTGCATAAAAAACAAATACGCAAATTGCTAGGAAGGTTGAAAGTTAAAGGGGTGACGCTGGTGCCGCTGTCGCTCTACTTTAATAGCCGCGGTCTGGCGAAAATTAAACTGGCACTGGCAATGGGTAAAAAACAGTACGAAAAACGCGATACAATAAAGCAACGGGACTGGCAGCGTGACAAAGCCAGGATCATGCGCCAAAAAAACTGATAAATTAAAACGGGTAAAGCAGGTAAAAAAATATGTTGGAAGCAATTACAGATTTCTGGAAACCAGTAAAAAAAGTTTCGCCACCAAAAATAAAACTGATTGATATGCAGATAGGTACTGTGGTCAGTTTTGGCTTTGTTCCACAGTCGGTGCTGAGTGGGCGGAAGCTGACTGTTACCGCTATTAATAGTTATCAATTCGGTAAGGATGTACTCACATCTTTTGTTCTTGGCAGTGAAAAAGGCGAAGAAGTTTCCATGATTATCGCCGAGGCACAGGGTGAGCAATATCTCGCCATCTCCAGACGCATTGCGATTAAAGACCGGGAGAAACTATTTGATGCTGGTTCTATTGAAATTATAACCGGCAAGAATGAAGCCGGACAGTTTACCTGCAAGGATAACATACCGGAATTGAAAGGCTGGCTGGTCAGCAACTATAAGCGTGAAATCCAGGGGATGCGCGGCTATATTCATCATGCTGATTTCAGGGATGGCAGCGAAGTGCCGCAATCGGGCAAGGAGTTCCAGTATACACTTCTTGGCAGCAGCAGTAATGAGCATGCCATAGAAATAGAATCATACCAGGATGGGCATGTTGATGTATATGCGACCGTCTACCGCCGCACCAGCGATATCAACGAAGTTATCCATCAGGCAGTGGCGCGGGAAGATGTTAAATTGACACTAGTTAACGAGCCTGAAAAACCGGATGAAAAATCTGCCGCAGAGCCTGTGGCAGTAAAAGATGTGGCAGCACCGGCAGTTGTGGAAACGCCAAAAGCAGAACCTGCCAAGCTGGAAATAGTAAAAGAAGAAGCTAAAGCTGAGCCGCCAAAATTAGAGTCGGTAAAACTGGAGTTGCTGGCCCTGCCTGAACTAATAATAACTCCGCTGGCACCGGAGATAAAAAAATCAGAAACAACCCCTGAAGCTGTAAAATCTGAACCGAAGCCTGCTTTGGTAAAGGCTGACAAAGAAACTGCCAAAGAAAATAATATTACAAAAAATAACAACGAGGAGAAGAAAATTATGTCAACTGCAACTAACGAAAATAAACCGATAAACGGTACCTCTGGTTCAGACCTGAAGCCAGTTCCGAGTTTCGGAAGCATAAATAAAGATTTTATACAGGAGATCAAACCCGTGACAAAAACAACAAATGGTATGGAGAATGATTCTCTGGAATGCGATCTGCGTATAGCCAACCAGATCATTGACGAAGCCATCCGCAATGAAATGCGCCTGTCCGATGTGGTGCGCCGTATCATAGAACTTCCGGTAGCACATCAGGAAGCGGTGCAGATTCCTATCAACCTTGCTGATGAAGATTATTCACTGCTTGCTATCCGCTATGGCATCCCGGCCTCTGACCGCCATGCCATAAAGCTGCGCATCATCCAGGACCTTGGTGATTTCTCCGGTTCCAAGAAGAAGGTGAATTAGTAAAAACCCCTCTCTAACTCTCCCCACTACGTGGAGAGAGGACTTATTCTTTATTCCCTCTCCCGCTTGCGGGGGAGGGTTAGGGAGGTGGTTACAGCGTATTCAGCTTCTCACGTTTGCGTTTAGGTGAAGAAGCTATACCAAGAGCTTCCCGGTATTTGGCGACTGTACGCCGTGCCACGTTGATGTTGCGTTCCTTGAGCAGGTCAACGATATCATCATCCATAAGTATTTTATCAGGTGTTTCTTTTGCGATCATTTCGCCAATGAAATGTTTTACCGTCTGGCTGGAAAAACTATCGCCGCTGCCGATAGCTCTGGCCAGCGCCGAAGTGAAGAAATATTTCAGCTCGAAGGTGCCGCGCGGGCAGATCAGGAATTTGCCATTGGTAACGCGTGATATGGTGCTTTCGTGATATCCGGTAGCTGCCGCAATGTCCTTAAGCGTCATCGGTTTCATATAGCGCACACCTAAGCGGAAGAACGCGTCCTGCTGCTTGACCAGTTCGCTGGCGACCTTGAGCATGGTCTGGGCGCGTTGCTCCAGCGCCCGCACCAGCCAGTTGGCAGAACCAAACTGTTCACTTAAATAATCCTTGTCTTTTTTATTACGGGTTTCGGCGCTGACTTTTTTGTAGAAGCGTTTATTGACCATTATTTTCGGAAAATTATTCATGTTGAGTTCGATATGCCAGTTACCATCAGGCAGGCGGCGCACGAAAATATCCGGCTCCAGAGTCTGCGAAGTTTCATGAACAAAGCCGCCGCCCGGTTTGGGGTTGAGCTCACGTATCTCGGCTACCATCTGGCGCAGGTCATCCTTATCCACGCCGCACTTTTTTTGCAGCTCGTCAAAACGGCTTTCGGCCAGCAGGTGCAGATGCTCAAGAAGTTTCTGCATCGCCGGGTCAAGGCGGTTCTTGTCTTTAAGCTGCAAGGACAGGCACTCGGTAAGGTTGCGGGCACAGATTCCAACCGGGTCAAAATTCTGCAATGCGGCGAGTGTTTCTTCGATCTCTACCATCTCCACGCCGAACATTTCGGGCAGGGGGCTTAGGTCTTCTTTTATGTAGCCGGCATCATCGACAAGGTCGATAAGATGCGCGCCAATAAGCAGTTTCGCCGGGTCATGAACATCCATATGCAGCTGGCTTAAAAGATGCTCGCGCAGGGAAATTCCCTGTGAAGGGTTATCGTCGATGCTGCGTGTATCATCTTCGGCATCATAAGCGGAAGTGCCGCCGCTACTGCTGCTTTCACGCAAATAGTCGCGCTCGATATTTTCGCTGTCGTCCCAGTTTTCGGAAGAATTTTCGTCAGAAAAATTATCGTCGCTGTTAAAGTCAGCTTCGCGCGGTTCGTCACTTTCCTTGGGTTTGGCAGATTCCGCGTTATCTTCGCCGGATTCAAGTTCTTCCTGCGAGAGAAACGGATTTTCTTCCAGTGCTTGTTCAACGAATTCGCGTAGTTCAAGGGAGTTGCATTGCAACAGCTTTATCGATTGCTGTAATGCCTGCGTCATCACCAGTGACTGGCCTTGGCGGAGTTCTAACCTTGGAGCGTTCATGATAAATTTTTCAAATTTTTTTCTAATTTATTTTGCAGCATATTATATGCTTACACACTCCAGCTACAAGCTAAATCCTTCCCGTTTTGAAGAGATAACTACCAGAAGCATCAGCGCCACGCCGGGGACAAGGCTGGCCTGAAGGCTCATCTGCGAGGCGAGCAGGCCGCCAAGTGCACAGCCAATGGAGAAGGCAATAATCATAAGCCCGGTAAATGGTTTTGGCGCACCTGGCTTGGTTTCCGGTTTCGGTAACCTGAAGATACCTTCTGTGTGTGATGCCGCCCAGTTCATTACAGTTCCGGTCATGACCGTGGTCATGGGGCCGGGGAGGTAGCGGTGCAGCGAATTCTGCAAGCCCATTCCGCCAACCAGTATCAATCCGAGATATGAGTTAGACAAGCCGGGCATGGTATATGATAAAATACCAGCAATCAGGAATAACCAGGCCTGGAATAGCAGAACCAGTTTAGCTTCAGCCATGCGCCATTGCTGTTTGCTGCTGATGCCAAATATCATAACACCTATACCTACAAACAGAACAAATATAGGGAAGGAAATAAGTTTGATGTAATCTTTTTCTTCAACACCATGCGCGAGGCTGGCACCGAATACCACAAAATTGCCGGTTACATGCGCGGCAAAAAGCGAGCCGGAACATATGAACGAGATCGTGTCTATGTATCCGGCGATAGCTGTAAGTAACAATATGGTGGATTTCTTCATACGGTTTCACAGAATAATCCAAAATAAAAATAATAAAACATATAGTTGTTACAAATAAGAAATTTACATTTCTTATTTGTAGATACGCCCGCTACGCGGCGGAACCAAAGGTCGGCGAAGCCAATATCGGACTTTCGGTCTCGATTTTCATAATCGTTGCGTATAATTATTATACGCAACGATTATAAATATATCATTATCAGATGGATAAGGCTTTTATAGGAGTCGTAACAAAAACTTAACATGACCGTGCCTCTTTAATAATGTTAATCTATTAACTATTAGGGAAAATGAGATTTTATGCACAGTCACGGCCTTAGTGATCAACAGAAGAAATTTTACCTGCAAGCTGTGCTGGCAGGTACGGCGGAGATGTTAGGGGCAAAAAATCCTAATGCTATTTCCGATCTCGCGGTGCAGGCCACCAGTAATCCATATGAACGCCTTGATCGGCGAGGCAACCGAATCCGTAATTTTCATACCTTCGGCCATGTCACGCGCTCGGCGGAAGAAGTTTACCCGGAAATGGAACAGGTGCGTAAATATGTTGAAGATTATGTAAGACGGAATGAAACAGCGCTTAAAATGCTTCCAACAGATAACCGCAACCAGACACTGGCGGGAGTATATGTGGAAGCTTCGTTGCAGGCATTTGGTTTTAATGCTGATTGTGGTGGGGTGCCGGTAGAGATAATTTTGCGTGGAATGGCGAACAAACCCGGTTTTAAAAAGATGTTTGATGCCGCCGGCCTGAACCGGACGGGCATAATGCATGACCTTGTATACTATGTTGATAAAACTCCCGAGCCGCAGTGGCTTGAATATATTACCAAAGGTAATAATGCCCTGCTTAAGCTGTCGGATGATGGCAAGAATCTGGAGTGGAACGAGCGCGGCAAAGCTACCATGCTGTATAAGTTGCTGGCGCCGATGGAAGGCAAGGACAAGCCCTTTGATCTGGAAGCACCGTGCGGGGCTCTTGGCCCTTATCCGTTAGATTTATCAAAGGTGATGGTATATGGCGAGTTATTGAGCGCGGTGACGGCTGCCCAGCATGATCTCGACCAGGGTATGCCGAAAAAAGAGCAGTTGCGCCGGGCGGTTGAGATAATAGGAACCTATTTCTGTAAATCGGAAAGTTTTAGCGATGAACTGTTTGACCGTTTTAATAAACTGGGAAACACTTTGGGTATGTCTGGTAATGAGATAGTTCATGATTATGAAGTTGCCATAAGTTTTCCCAACAAGTTCGACATTGGGGCATTCAAGGGTATTGGTGAAGGGCTGGAGTCCGGGATCCATGCCAAGTCACGTTTTGTTGATGAGCTGGAGCCTAACCCTGCCAACCGTGATCTGGCAACAGTTACCGACTTTGACCGCGCCAATATGGGCGCAGCGTGGTTCAACCGTGATATTGTCCTTGTCGGGTTGATAAAGGGGCTGGAATTGCAGCTTGCTGATGACAGGGTGCCACCGGCACTACATACACGCATCAAAGAATTTCTGGCTCCCTATAGGGGGGATGACGGCAAAATAGATGGCGAAAAACTCGACAGGGAATTTGGTTCAGGTACCGCTAAGTCCTATGAATCAGTTAAACCGCTGGAGATATTCCGCAGCCTGCCACGGGCGGTGTCAAATGGGCACTCGCCCAATAATTATGTGGTCGGTGATACGAAGGGTAACGGAATCGACATACTTAATGTTACCAAGCTGGAAGCCAATTTTCGGGCGGCAGAGTTATGTGCGGAGAACGTAAGGGCATTGCAGGCGATAGCGGCTACGGAAATGCTGGTGGGTGCGTTGTTACATAAGGAAGGAATGTCTGATACGCCAACATGGGAGCTTAATATCCAGCCTTTGAAGCTAGATGGCAAAACGCCGGCTGGTGGTTTAAATGCAAATGTCATGCAGCGGCTTAAAGAGCCGGAAACAATGGTTGATATTTTTGGGGAAGACAGGCCGGCAGGACATCCTAATAACAAGATAGCCGCATCGTTACTGGAATTGGTGGGGCACGAAAAAATGGCCGAGCTTGCTTCCTTGCAGGCAAAGATCGTAATGGGCGCCAAGCCTGCCGATACTGATGCGCGGAGGAAGGCGTTGGTGGATAGTGCAGATGAGATAATTAGCAAAGCTGAACAGGTGTTTGGCAATGAGGTTGTAGAACAATTAAGGCAAAATGTGCATAAGGCGGTTGAAAGTAGGGATGTTCCAACACAAATAGACAATGCATCCATAGCGCCCATGAAAAGGGAACGGGGTTGATGGGGAAGGGCTTTACCGCAATTCTCGCCGACGAGCCGGGACGGGGGATATTCCTGGTGAACGGCATGAATAACGGCAAAGAGTTGTGGCACTATGTGCGGGTGCCGCCGGAGAAGGTTATGGTCTTTAAAAGCGCGGTGCGTAAAGGATCCCTTGATGTTAGCAAATTTGGCGAGGTCCTGTTTTCCGGTTGGGGAAAGGAACCGCCAAAAGAGATACAACAAAAAATCAAAAATTTTCGGCGCAATAAAGATTAGGTCTGCCAGCGTTCTACGCTCTGCACCACCTCTTTGCTGCGCAGATTGGCGATGATGTTGTTTAAGTGGCGGAGGTCGCGCACCTCAATGTCTATGAGCATTTCAAAGAAATCCATTGAGCGGTTGGTTATCTTGAAGTTGCTTATATTGCCGTTCTCGCGGGCGATGACGTTGGTGACCGTGGCCATAGCTGCCGGTTCGTTGCTGATATTGAGCCGGAGCCTGCCGATGTGCCCGGATTCGTTCTGGTCGCGTTCCCAGGCTACGTCTATCCAGCGTTCCGGGGAATCGGCATAGTTTTCCAGAGTTTCGCAATCCATGGTGTGGATGGTCACGCCCTTGCCGGTGGTGACGATACCAACGATACGGTCCCCGGGTATGGGGTGGCAGCAACCAGCGAAGTGGATGGCCATGCCTGATATCAGGCCTTTGATCGGCATTGGTGCCGCGCTGCTTTCCTTCTTTTTGCGGAAAGGATTGGGTAGGCTTGAGAGCATCGAGGTAACGCCGCTTACCGGCTGCGGTTTTTTGTGGCCGAGCACGATTTCCGCCACCTGCTGGCGGCTTATCACACCTTCGCCGACCTCGGCTATCACATCCTCAACGGTTTTTTTGTTGAAGGCGGGCAGATGCGGTTCGATCATCTTTTCGCTAAATTCTTCGCCTTCCTGTTTGAAGGTCTTGGTAAGAATCGCCGTGCCCAGCGTGATATACTCCGCCCGCTGCGACACACGTACGAATTTGCGTATCTCGCTGCGCGCTTTGCCGGTGACCACGAAACGCTCCCAGCTTGGGGAAGGGGTCTGGGTTTTACTCGTTATTATCTCCACCTGGTCGCCGTTTTTAAGCTGGGTGCGCAGGGGAACAATACGCCCGTTTATCTTCGCACCAACACAGGTATCGCCCACGCCGGAGTGGATACCATAGGCAAAATCCACCGGCGTAGCGCCGCGCGGGAAGGCGATGATATCGCCCTTGGGAGTGAAGCAGAATACCTGATCCTGATACATTTCGAGCTTAGTATTTTCGAGGAATTCTTCCGGGTTTTCCGACTGGTCGAGAATCTCCAGAAGCTCGCGTATCCAGCGCAGTTTTTTGCCATCTTTGCCGGCATTGGCCCCCTGTTTATACGACCAGTGTGCAGCCAGACCATACTCGGCGATTTCGTCCATATCGTGGGTGCGGATCTGTATCTCCACGCTCTGCTGGGCAGGCCCGAGAACAGCGGTGTGTATCGACTGGTAGCCGTTGGATTTGGGCGTGGAGATATAATCCTTGAAGCGGCCCGGTATGGTGTGCCACTCGGCATGGACAACACCTAATGCCTGATAACATTCCGCGATGCTATCAACCGTTATGCGGAAAGCAACGATATCGGAAAGCTGTTCAAAGGCTATCTGTTTGCGCTCCATTTTTTTCCAGATGGAAAACGGTTTTTTCTCACGGCCGGTGATAACAGCATTGGGAAGTCCGGCTTCGGTGAGTTTTTCGCGCAGCGTCGACATGGTCTTTTCTACCTCGGCGGCGCCCTGTTCGCGCAGGAACTGCATGCGGGTGACAATAGATTCGCGCGCCTCAGGATATAATTCAGCAAAGGCAAGGTCCTGCAATTCTTCCTTGATGGTGCGCATCCCGATACGCTCGGCAAGGGCCGCGTAAATTTCCAGAGTTTCGCGGGCGATGCGCTGGCGTTTTTCAGGTTTCTTAATGTGCGACAGCGTTTCCATATTGTGCAGGCGGTCGGCAAGTTTCACCAGCAGCACGCGCAGATCTTCGCTCATGGCAATAAGCAGTTTGCGGAAATTCTCCGCCTGCTTCATGTTCTCGGATTTGCCTTCAAGGCGCGATAATTTAGTTACGCCATCGACAAGGCCGCGGATTTCCTTGCCGAAATTGGCTTCTATGGAATCGAGCGTGGCGTCGGTATCTTCTACAGTGTCATGGAGCAGGGCGGTGACTATCGAAGCACCGTCAAGTTTGTATTTGGTAAGGCTATAGGCAACCTCAATAGGATGCGAAAAATACAATTCGCCCGAGGCGCGTTGCTGCGTCCCATGCGCCTTCAACCCAAACGCATAGGCCCGCTTTATAAGGTCGGCATCAACATTCGGGTCGTAAGACCGGATTTTTTCAATTAGGGCATCTTCACTGATCATCCCGCCAGTTTATCATAAAAAACAAGGCATTACAATCGATAACTCGAGAACTAGAGGACCCGATTACTCGAATTCTCTAGTCCTCGAATCCTCTAATTCAAAACTCTGTGTGGCCAGATACTCAACGGTTTAGGACTTGTTAACTACACGGACAGGTTCTCCTGCCCGCACGGGTTTGCATAAAAGGTGAAGCGTAACCAACGCCGCACCAGTTTCCATAGCCTCACACCGTACAGCCTGATTAAGGCGGTGTTGTGTTATCTATAGTTTCAATTCAACTCTACGGGTTAGACGTATAATTTTCGTCATTGCTCACAACTTCTTCTCCCTCTCCCCTTGCGGGAGAGGGTCGGGGTGAGGGGTATGTCATAAAACTTACCCCCCATCCTAACCTTCCCCCGCAAGGGGGGAAGGGATTTATGGAGTATGCAATGACGGAATTGATATACGCAATCAACCCCGCAGGATGAGTCCAGATGTCGCGCCGATCCGTTCGGCTTTCCATGGAATATCTGACCACATTACTCTTCATCTTTCCGAGCATTGGCGTTGTTAGCCATTGGCTCGTGTATTAAGTATACACGTCGCCTTGGCTGCCTAGCCACTGCTCGAAAATACTCGAGTAATCCCAGAGTATGGGAGAACAAAATGGTCGGGAAGGGGCTTTTTTTAGTTACTAGTTACCGGTTACTAGCTACCAGAAAAATACTCGTAACTGGTAACACGTAACTGGTAACTTGCTGATTACACCAAATTCTTATTGAGTTTAGTATTGCCGGTTTCGGCCGGATTCAGCAACAATTCGTAATGTGCGGCACCGGCCAAGGGGAGCCGTTGCTACTGGAATTTAATGGATAGCTCACAATTTTTTTGATCTGAATTGTACAGTGAATATTTAATGGTCACGCCGGGTACGCCGCCATTGTCAAAGCAGCTACCAGAATACGGATACATAGCAGGATTTGGAAGAGTCATAGCATTAAGGCTTGTCCATGTTTCCCCAATGCCACCCGAAGCAGTAGCAGCAAGATAGCGGTCTTCAATCATCAAAATAGTTCTCCATAAATACAGTACATTTACATTTCCTGTAAAAGGCAGCCCATCATCGATCTTATTATCGATGTTATATGCTTGTTGTACTGATAATGAACGTGGATTTGACGAAGAGCCTGAAACAGTTACTATGGTTCCATTGGCGCCTACGGAAGCTGGTGCAGCCAAACCCGATATACCAAAATAGTTTTTTCTATCTTTCAATAATGTACTTATTCCATCATTATAGACATACACATAAATGCTGTTTCCTATTACGGCTCTGGGAAGCAAGCTGCTAATGGACGGTGAAGATGCCTCAGTTAATACTCCTGGCAGGCCAGAGCTTGCACTAGCAAAAAGGCTGAAATTGCCACCTATAAGTTTTGCCGCGCTCAAATCTTGCCAGAAGAGACCATTTTCCCCATCTGAACATAAGAAACAGGAGCTTCCCTGCATAATACCATCGTCATTACCTGTACCTGCGGTTCCTCCCCTCGCTACAAAACCAAATCCGCTAGCAGTTGGGTCTGGTATGTCTCCTGGCAGGGAACCATACTTGACCTTGAACGTATTAACGGCCGTTTGGTATTTTTCAATCTGGCTTATCTGTGCTCTGATTTCTGCGGAACTTATGAGATCACGACCCACCAGCACCCCGCCCACCAGCAGGCCAATGATTACCAGCACAATCGCCAGTTCAACAAGGGTAAATCCTCTTGTCACCCCGCACGTGGTTAGCGGTGGTCTGGAGCTACAATTTATGACAGTGGTTTTATCACCGGATACCGCAACAAGTGCGGTATGACAGGAATTGCAACCTGAAGTTGAGGGGGGGGGTAATATTTTCATGGATTACTTTTATTTTTTTGTTTTTGTTAAGCTATTTGTAACTAAAGCAAGGATACTTGGCAATGCAAAAGGACTTACACCAAATTCTTATTGAGCTTCGCGCTGCCCGTTTCGGCGGGGTTGAGCAGCAGTTCGTAGTGTGCCGCGCCTGCCGGGATCATCGGATACACGTTCTCGTTCTGGTCAACCAGCATGTCCACTATCACCGGGCCTTTATGCGCGATCATTTCCTTGATGGTGGCATCGACATTTTCAACCTTATCGCAACGCAGGCCCTTCATGCCGTAAGCTTCGGCGAGCTTCACGAAATCGGGCAGGGAATCCATGTAGGATTCGCTGTAACGGTTGCCGTGGAACATCTCCTGCCACTGGCGTACCATGCCCATATAGCGGTTGTTGAGGATAAAAATTTTCAGCGGCAGACGGTATTGCATGATGGTGGAAAGTTCCTGAATGTTCATAAGCACTGAGGCTTCACCGCTCACACACACCACGAGGTCATCAGGATGCGCGATCTGCACACCCACCGCCGCCGGAACGCCATAACCCATAGTGCCTAAGCCACCGGAGGTAAGCCAGTGGTGCGGTTTATCGTACTTCAAAAACTGCGCTGCCCACATCTGGTGCTGGCCGACATCTGTTGTTACGAAGGTGTTATGTTTTTTGGTAAGTTCGTTTAGGCGGTCGAGCGCGTATTGCGGTTTGATTATTTTATCATCCTGCTTATAGGAAAAACTTTTGCGCGCGCGCCATGTTTCAATCTTGTCCCACCAGCCTTCGCAAGCAGGGCGCGCGATGGCTGTCGCGCCGGAGCCTGATTCAGGCGAAGGCGGGCTGTCGCCGCTTGCTTCGGCTCGGCAAGCCATTGGGAAGTGCTCCTTCCATAATCTGAGCATCTGCTCCACCACCGCGCCGGCATCGCCGATGATCGGCACATGCACACGCACCACCTTGTTGATGGAGGAGGCATCAATATCCACGTGTATCTTTTTCGAGTTCAGCGAAAACGCATCGAGGCGGCCAGTCACGCGGTCGTCAAAACGCGCACCAATGTTTATCATCACATCGCATTCGGCCATGCACATATTGGCTTCGAGGGAACCGTGCATACCAAGCATGCCCACGAATTGCGGGTCGTTACCCGGAAATGCGCCAAGGCCCATCAGGGTAGTGGTGCAGGGGAAACCAGTCAGGTGCACCAGCTCAGTGAGCAGCTTGCAGGCTTTCTCACCGGAATTGATGAGGCCGCCGCCGACATAGAATATCGGGCGTTTTGCCGTTGCCATCAGCGCTACCGCTTTTTCAATTTGCGAAATATCCGGCTTCGGAATCGGCTTGAATGAGGGGCGGTTCACTTCCACTTTTTCGGTATAACTGCCCATGCTGTTCATGATGTTTTTGGGTATATCGATAACCACCGGGCCGGGACGTCCTGAACGTGCGACATGGAATGCCTCGTGCACGATGCGCGGCAGGTCGGCTATATCACGCACAAGGTAGTTATGCTTGGTGCAGGAACGGGTGATTCCAGTTGTATCCGCTTCCTGAAAGGCATCGGAACCGATGAGATGGGTAGGCACCTGACCGGTGATGCAGACTAATGGAATCGAATCAAGCATCGCATCGGTAAGGCCGGTGACCGCGTTGGTAGCGCCGGGGCCGGAGGTAACCAGCACCACGCCGACCTTGCCGGTAGAACGTGCATAACCTTCCGCCGCATGGGTTGCAGCCTGCTCATGGCGCACGAGTACATGGCGCAACTGGTTCTGTTTGAATATCGCGTCATAGACCGGCAGCACCGCACCACCAGGATAACCGAAGATGGTATCCACCCCTTCATTGATGATGGCTTTGACGATGATCTCAGCCCCCACCATTTCAGAATTGGTTGCTTCCATAGGTTTAGTTTTTGCCTGTGTCATAAATTTCCATAAACACCCTCTCCCTCTGGGAGAGGATTCCTTAAAACTCCCTCTCCCTCCGGGAGAGGGCTGGGGTGAGGGCTAAGTAATATATAGAACAAAGCCCTCATCCTAACCTTCTCCCAAAGGGAGAAGTGAAAAGATTGTAAAAAAGACAGGAATGCTAACGTTTTTAGCGGATTCGGTCAATAGCTTATCAGTGTGGCGCGATACTTATTTGACCATGTCTGGATGGGTTCTGACTTTGGATTGCACCCATGAATGTATCATGGAACCCTTCATCTTCCGGGAGCATTATCTTTGGAGAAGGAACAATGATACCGCCCTGTGCACGCAGAGGGTCGGTTATTATTTGCTTAGCAGGACGTTTTGTTCCAAGTTGGTCTCTGCCAAACCTTTTTTCCAACATGCCGCGGACGACTTTTTCAGCCTCTTCGCGGTCATCGGCCTGTGGTATACCGCCGCTGATAGTAGCGGCATATTTTTTGGATGGGATCTTATCATTAGCCTCATCTTTTTGGGCGGCGGTGACAGAAAAATGGATAAGTTTGTCGACCTCTTCCTTGCGGGTGCTGGCTATCTCGCCTTCGGGAAGCTTGGTAAGTAACTCGGCACAGCCCATAGCTGCCGATACCTGAACGGGAGCTTCCACATGGGTATGGTCATCCTTACAGATACAGCCAATATTTGGATCGGTATTAAGGCTGTCCCTAGCCATTTGCTCCAGTATTGGGCGGAGTCTGGCCTTGGCCTCTTCCGGGGTACATTCTTTCATGATGATGCCGAACTCATCGCCGCCGAAACGGGCGAAAATATCACCTTCCGGAGAACGTGGGCGCCCTGCCTGATTTGGCTTGCGCAGCCTTTTAGTAATATAATCTGACATGTATTTTATGGCCCTGTCACCACCATTGCCGTAGCTTATGTTATTAAGCTGCTTAAGGTAGTTGAGGTCTAAGAATACAATGGTTGTTGGTTTCAGGTCTGCCTCTGCACCTTCGGCATAGGTATCGGTATAATTCTTATTGGCAAGATGGCGTAGCGCCGAATCGAACGCATTGCGATTGAGCTTGCCGCTGGCCGGGTCGATAAAGGCTTCTCTCTCTGTTTTCCTTAATTCGTCGGCTACACCTTTGATTATCTGAAGCAGCTCTTTCTTATCATCGGGAATATCACTTTCATTCTGTATCTGCATGGTCGCAGTGACAGCCCCTTCGCGCGGGAAGGCGGTGGTACGAAATAAATCAATGGTTTTCTGTATCAGGTCTATCATAGGTAGCTATTGAGTTGGGGGAGATCGGTTACCATATTTACCTGCTACGGACCTGTTGAGGAGGCAATAACCTCCCGTACTTATCTACTGTTCTTGCCTCTTCCGCGGTTTCTTCGCCCGCTAGCAGCCTACCAATATATTGAACTGCTCCTTTTAATCCTTCAGGCTTTACTATTCTAGGCACAGATTGTAGCGCATCCGGCGCCCATTTTTTCTGTTCAGATTCGTCCATATTATTTTATTCTTCGGTTAAGTTGTTAATTGAAATATAGCAAATCCCGGTAAAAAATACTGTTAAGATTTGATGACAAATTAATTATAGCTATAAATCAGTATGTTAGTATCATAAATAAAGCAATTTGTCCAGTGTTTTAGGTGTCTGACCATGCCTATTATATAAAATCCTTGAACCTGGTGCAAAATTGTGTATATTAACAAAATTGGAAGGTGGGCCTGTTTGCCCGCCTTTTTTATTTCTTGGAGTTTTATTTAGTCCTGTGCGTTGTTAGGTTGTGTAATGGACGTAGTGTCGAAAATAGTCGAGATTATCGAGCCGTCGGTGGATGCGCTGGGTTACAGGCTGGTGCAGGTGAAGCTGGCCGATAGTGCCAAGCGCAAAACGCTGATGGTGATGGCCGAACGCAAAGACGATGTGATGATGGGCTTTGATGACTGCACGGAAATAAGTAACACCGTTTCCGCGCTGCTTGATGTGGAGGAGCCGATTTCCGGGGCTTATAACCTCGAGGTCTGCTCGCCGGGAATTGACCGCCCGCTGACCAAACGTGAGGATTATACGCGTTATGCGGGCTATGAAATAAAGGCGGAGACGATAATACCGGTGAATAACCGCAAGCGTTTCAAAGGAGCGCTTAAAGGGATAAAAGGGGACGAGATTACAATGGTGGTGGATGGGACGGAAATGAAATTTCCCTTTACCCATGTAAAAACCGCCAAGTTAGTGATGAATGACGAATTAGTTGCAAATTTTTTAAAGAAACAAAAAGTGAAAGGATAATACAATGAGTGCCACCCAGCCGATTTACGGAAGTAGCGAATTGCTGCAAATTGCCGATGCTGTTGCCCGCGAGAAAGGACTGCCGAAAGATGCGGTTATCGACGCGATGGAACAGGCCGTGCAGGTTGCCGGACGCCGCAAATACGGGCATGAGCATAATATCCGCGCCGAGATCGATAAGAAATCCGGCGAAATAAAACTGTACCGTATCCGCACCGTGGTGGAAGCCATAGAAAACGAAACCACTGAGCTTACCCTAGCGCAGGCGAAAAAGATCAGCAAGGAAGCTGAACTTGGTGATGAAATAAAAGACCTGCTGCCGCCGATCGATTTCGGCCGCGTTGCCGCCCAGACCGCGAAACAGGTGGTATTACAGAAGGTGCGGGATGCCGAACGCGAAAAACAATTCGCCGAATTCAAAGACAAGATTGGCGAGATTATTTCTGGCGTGGTGAAACGCGTGGAGTATGGCAACGTGGTGGTGGACTTTGGCCGCACCGAAGCGATGATCCGCCGCGATGACCTGATTCCTAGGGAAATTTTCCGCACCGGCGACCGCATCCGCGCCTATATCGCCGATGTGCGCCGCGAAAAAACCGGCCCGCAAATTTTCCTTTCTCGTACCCATCCTGATTTCCTCGCCAGCCTGTTTGCGCAGGAAGTGCCGGAAATTTATGACGGCATCATCGTGATAAAAGCTGTGGCCCGCGACCCCGGTTCACGCGCGAAAATCGCGGTTATCTCCAAAGACGCCAGCGTCAACCCTGTACTCTCCTGTGTGGGCGTGCGTGGTTCACGCGTGCAGGCGGTGGTTGGCGAACTTCAGGGCGAAAAGATCGATATCATCGAATGGTCGCCGGATCCGGCTACTTTCGTGGTCAACGCGCTTTCTTCCGCGGAAGTGAGCAAAGTAGTTATTGACGAAAATAAAGGCCGTATTGAAGTGGTGGTGCCGGATGACCAGCTTTCCCTGGCCATTGGCCGCCGTGGCCAGAACGTGCGCCTTGCCTCGCAACTGGTCGGCTGGAGCATAGATATCCTTACCGAAGCAGTGGAATCCGAGCGCCGAGCTGAAGAATTTAACAAGCTGTCACAGCTCTTTGTGGAAGCACTGGATGTGGAAGAAGTTATAGCCCATCTGCTTGTCACCGAAGGCTTTACTTCTATCGAAGAAGTGGCTTTCATCCCGGTTTCTGACCTCGCCTCCATCGAAGGTTTTGATGATAACGTAGCCGAGGAATTGCATAACCGTGCCCAGAACTGGCTCAAAGCCGAGCAGCATAACCGCGAAGTCAAACTCAAGGAAATGGGAATTGAAGCCTCGCTGCTTGATTTTGTTAACAATAACGCATTGATGAAACCGGAATGGCTTGATAATTTTGGTAAGAACAAAATCCTTACCCTTGATGATCTTGCCGATCTTTCAACCGCTGAACTTCTTGATATACTGCCATCAGGAGCCTTGAGCTCGGAAGATGCCGGTAACCTTATCATGGCGGCAAGGGCGAGCTGGGAGTAGGTGTGTGAGTGTGGGTGCGAGTGTTGGTGTAGTAGAAAACACTAGCACTAACACTCACACTAACACTATAATGTCATAAACTAAGAAACGAAAAACATGACCGACGATAACGTAAAAAAAGATACACTGAAAGTAGCCAACCCGGGAAGGTTGCAGCTTACCAAAACCGTCGAAAGCGGTAAGGTGAAGCAGAGCTTCACGCATGGCCGTTCCAAATCGGTCACGGTGGAAGTGCGCAAAACCCGTACCTTTACTCAGGGCGCCGGAAGCGGGGCTATGGTCGAGGTGAAACCCAGCTCAGGAGTTTTTGCTGCGCGAAGTACCAATTCTGATAGTGATGATGAGGCAATGCGCCACCTCACTAATGAGGAGCGTCAGAGTAGACTTAAGGCTTTAAAACTTGCCGAAGAACAAATGAAGATTGAGGCGGAGCTTGCTGCCAAGCGTCGCGAGGAAGAAAAGCATGCACGCGCCCTGCGCGGTGAGAGTGAAGATAGCGAAAAAGAAGCAGAAGAAAAAACCATCAAGTCAGATGTGGTGATTCCGCCACCGTCTGGTATCGTTACACCTATAAAATCTGAGCCTAAATTAAGCGTAAGCAAGCCAGCACCTGCTGCTGCCCAGCCTAATAATGGCATTACCGTTTCCCCAAAACTACACGGAAAAACCCTGCATCACGCGCCGATTGAAGAAGTCGAGCAGAAGGAAAAAGGCGGCAAACTCAAGCTGCGTGGTGGTGAAGACCGCCGTTCTTCCGGTAAGATAACTGTCAACCAGGCTCTATCTAATATTGAGGAGCAGCGTGTACGTTCTCTGGCCTCCATCCGCCGTGCCCGCGAAAAAGCCATCAAAAAAGCGATGGGCAAATCCACTGAATCGGAAAAAGTCCTCCGCGATGTGGTGATACCGGAAGCTATCAGCGTTGGTGACCTCGCCAACCGTATGGCTGAACGCACCGTGGATGTAATAAAAGTGCTGATGAAACTCGGTATCATGGCCACCGCCACCCAGAATATCGACGCCGATACCGCCGAACTGGTGGTTGGTGAATTCGGCCATAAATTCAAGCGCGTTGCTGAAGGTGACGTGGAAAATATTTTAAAAGATGAGCAGGAAGATGCCGAAAGCATGTTGCCGCGCCCCCCGATAGTTACCATCATGGGCCACGTGGACCACGGTAAAACCTCGCTGCTTGATGCGCTACGTAAAACCGATGTTGTGGCCAAAGAAGCCGGTGGCATCACCCAGCATATCGGCGCGTACCAGATCGAGGTCGAGGGTGGCCAGAAAGTTACTTTCCTCGATACTCCCGGCCACGAAGCCTTTACCGCAATGCGCGCGCGCGGTGCGAAAATTACCGATATCGTGGTGCTGGTGGTAGCGGCTGATGACGGTATCATGGAACAGACCAAGGAAGCGATCGCTCATGCTAAAGCAGCCGGTGTGCCTATCGTTGTTGCGGTGAATAAAATTGATAAGCCGGGTGCTGATTCCAGCCGTGTGAAACAGGAGCTGATGCAGTATGAGCTGGTTCCTGAAGAGTTCGGCGGCGATACCATGGTGGTGGAAGTGTCGGCCAAAACCGGGCAAAATCTTGATAAACTTGTGGAAACTATCCTGCTGCAGGCGGAAGTTCTCGAACTCAAAGCCAACCCTAACCGCGTGGCGGCGGGGGTTGTGGTGGAAGCCAAGCTCGATCAGGGTAAAGGTGTTGTCACCACTATCCTCGTGCAGAAAGGTACGCTCAAAGTTGGCGATATAGTGGTTGCCGGTGCGGCTTACGGAAAAGTACGCACTATAGTTGACGATAAAAATAATACGCTCAAGGATGCTATTCCCGGTATGCCAGTAGTGATACTGGGTTTAAGCCAGGCGCCAGATGCCGGTGATGTGTTCTCGGTGGTGGAAAATGAAAAGACTGCGCGCGATATCGCTGAATACCGCGAACGCCGCATCCGCGATAAAAACGTGGTTCTTTCCACACGCTCGCTGGATAACCTGTTCGGCGAGGCCGCCGGAACCAACGCCAAGGAACTTTCGGTTATCATCAAAGGTGATGTGCAGGGCTCGGTGGAAGCCATCGCAGGTTCAGTAGCCAAATATTCTGGCGATGAAGTGGCTGTGCGTGTGCTGCATAGCGGCGTGGGTGCTATCACCGAATCCGATATTACTCTAGCAAAAGCAACCGGTGCGATGATAATAGCCTTTAACGTGCGTGCCGCCCCCAAAGCCAAGGAATTGGCGGTTAAGGAAAAGGTCAATATCCGCTATTATTCCATCATCTATAATGTTGTTGATGATGTGAAGGCCGCGCTTTCAGGAATGTTATCGCCGACATTGCGCGAAAACTTCCTTGGTTACGCACAAATCCGCGAAGTATTCAATATCAGCAAAGCCGGGAAAATTGCCGGTTGTATGGTTACTGACGGGCTCATTAAGCGTGGCGCGAAGGTGCGCTTGCTGCGTGACAATGTGGTGATCCACGAAGGCACACTCAAGACACTGAAACGCTTCAAAGACGAGGTGAAGGAAGTCAAAAGCGGGCTGGAATGCGGTATGGCCTTCGAAAATTACGAAGATATCCGCATCGGCGACCAGATCGAGGCATTTGAAATTGAGGAAACAGCAAGGACAGTATAGGGAGCGTAAAACGTTTTACGTAAAACGTAATACGGCTTACGAATTAAGATGCACGATTTATTTACCGAAAAAAAAACAAGTGGCGGCCAGCGCAATTTGCGCGTGGGGGAAGAAATCCGCCATGCCCTCGCCGATATTTTTATGCGCGGGGAAGTGCATTCCATGGATATTATTTCCAGCTCCATCACCGTGTCGGAAGTGCGCGTAAGCCCCGACCTGAAGAACGCCACCGCTTATGTTATGCCGCTCGCCGGAAAGAATAAACATGAGCTCATAACCGCGCTGAAAATAGCATCACCGGAACTGCGCCACCTTGTTTCCAAACGCGTAAAACTGCGCCATGTGCCGAAAATATTCTTCGCCCTTGATGATTCGTATGACGAGGCCGAACGCATCAGCAACCTGCTCAAAAAACCGGAAGTTATTCGCGATATCGAGAAATAGCATATGGCTGAGTAATTATGGCAGATAACCAAAAAAACTTCGAAGATGTAGTTAAACTTTTAGATAAAAGATCTGGTGGGGATGGTAAAGTTAAAGAACAATTATCAGTATACAAAGACGGTGCGACAAGGCTAGCAGAAGAAGGTTTTTCATTTGCTTCGCAGTTTGCTGCCATAGAATCCTTGCATGATTTGGATATTGCCGCCGGGCAGGCGGTGTATAAAGGCATGATATCTAACCCACTGCTGCATATAGATTTAAAAAAAGAGCATGAAATAAGTTTTGCCGAACAATTTGCGGCAGCGGTTATGGTCTATGATACTGTGAGCAAGGAAAATATCTATTTAGCTGATATACAAGATATTTACGATGAAACTCGTACTGGAGGTTTGGTATTAAATTCTCAGAAGTTAGAAGGGTTGAAAAGATATTATCATAAAGATTTAGGAGCTTATTGTATTTCTGATGAATCTGGCCCAGAACCATATACAGATCTAAGGAATAAGATAGCTGTATTTGAGACAGGTGCATTTGTTGCATCTATTACAAAAGATACTGAAGGTGCAGCAATACAAAGGGGATCTGGTACAATTACAGACCCTAGAATAAAGAATAAACACGAATAATGGACGGCTGGATAAACCTTGGTTTGTTGCTTATTAAAGAATGCCGGAGCAATTTTTTTATATAGTGTAATATGACAATGAATAATAGAGAGTTACAACAATTTACAAGTAACCGGCTAGTTGGGATCGAAATTATCCGTTTTTTGTCGGCTATTGCCATTCTTTTTATGCACTATTCCAGCTTGTCTACAGTGGATGGCAAATTTGTTAGGCCATCCTTAGAGAATCTTCCATTCTATTCTTTTTTTCATGTTTTATACAATCATGGTCACATGGGAGTGCAGTTTTTTTGGGGTATCAGCGGTTTTATATTTTTTTATAAATACCGGGAATCAATAAACCAAGGTTTAGTGACTGGAAAAAAGTTTTTTATATTAAGATTTTCCAGATTGTACCCATTACATTTAGTAACACTACTGTTAATTTCCCTGTTGCAGTTACTATATCCGCATTTAACAGGGCATCCTTCGGTTTTGGCAACCCATAACAGTCTTTTTCTTTTTATCCTTCAGCTTTTTATGGCCAGTAATTGGGGCTTTGAAAAAACAAGCCTTTTTGCGGCAGAAGGAATATACAGTTTTAACGGTGTAATTTGGTCTGTTTCGGTAGAAATATTAGTTTATTTTATATTCTTTATGCTTCTGCGTTATGTCAGTAAGTCGATATTTGTTAATATAATTATTATATGTTTTTTTACAGTATTAGCCGTGAATTACGAAGTGTTTAGCTGTATGGTATATTTTTACACTGGGGGATTGTCAGCAATCGCAACCAAGTTTATAAAATCTACCAAAAAAAACAAAGATATAATTTGGATATCCTGGGTTTTTGTAATCGTAACACCGATTTTTATATGGAGCTTTGCATTGCAACCGGATAGTATTTTTTATCTTCTATATATACCTGTATGCTTATTTTGTTTTTCTCAAGAGTTGCCGTTAAATAACTATACAAAAAAAACTATTGAAACTGCAGGAAATCTTACCTATTCCAGCTATCTTTTGCATTGCCCAATGCAAATAGTAATATCCTTGTTTTTCTTCTATGTGGGAATAGCAGTGCCAATATACAATCCATTTTTCTTTATAGCTTATATGGCTACTATGTTAATCTTATCTTATTACACGTATAGATATTTTGAGGTTCCTGTTCAAAATATTATCAGAAAAAAATTACTTTAAATATGCTTATGGAGTTAAACGGCTGGATAAACCTCGATAAACCGCTGGGGATTAGTTCGGCGCATGCGGTGGCGAAGGTGAAATGGCTGCTTACCTCCCACCTTAGGGGGGAGGCAAGGAGGGGGGCTGAATTGGCTCAGTCCGAGCAAGTAAGCCCTCACCCTGGCCCTCTCCCTAAGGGAGAGGGGAGAAAGATAAAGATCGGCCACGCGGGAACGCTGGACCCGCTGGCATCGGGCATACTACCGCTGGCGCTGGGCAAAGCTACTAAAAGCGTTGAGCAGATGATGGGTTGTGAGAAGGCGTATATTTTTACCGTAACCTGGGGGCAGGAGAGGGCAACTGACGATGCAGCGGGAGATGTTATCGCCGAGTCCGCTGCCAGCCCGAGCAGGGCAGATATAGAAAAAATACTGCCCCAGTTCATTGGCGAAATATTACAGGTGCCCCCCAATTTTTCTGCCATAAAACTCGATGGAAAAAGGGCTTATGACATGGCGCGCAAAGGGCAGGTGGTGGAGATAAAACCACGTAATGTTATTGTAAAATCACTAGAAATCACTTCACTGACAACTGACAACAGACAACTGACCACCACCTTCCTCTGTCACTGCGGTAGGGGCACCTATATTCGCTCTCTGGCGCGGGATATGGGCAGGATTTTGGGCTGTTACGGCTATGTTTCGGCACTTCGCAGGACAAAAGTCGGTAAATTTACGGAAAACAATGCGATTTCGCTGGAAATCTTAGAAAATATGGTGCATAAAGGCTCACTTGATTTTTTGCAACCTGTGGAATTCGTGCTGGACGACATCTTGGCATGAATGAAACTTGGTGTTTGTGTTTAATTTAAAAGCGGACAGCGGTCGGCGATCAGCGGTCGGTAAGAAAGTCTTACTAATCCTGGCCACTGACAACTGACCACTGACAACTGAAAGGGAAGCTACGATGTCGCCACAAGCTAAGAAAAAAGATACTATAAAGGCCTACGCAACCAAAAAAGATGATACCGGTTCACCGGAAGTTCAGGTAGCCCTGCTTACCGACCGCATCAACCATTTAACCGAGCATTTCACCAGCCACAAGAATGACCATCATTCCCGTCGTGGCCTGCTGATCCTCGTTGGCCGCCGCCGCCGCCTTCTTGACTATTTAAAGAGAAGCGATAACGCCCGCTACGAAGCGTTGATCAAGAAATTAGGTATCCGTAAATAATTGGTGTTAGTGTGGGTGTGAGTGTTGGTGTAAAGCCAAAACTTCACTCACACTACCATTCACACTCACACAACTAAGCAGGAAGAGAGATATAAAATTATGTTTAATGTAACGAAGAAATCAATTGAATGGGGTGGCCGCACACTAACACTTGAAACCGGAAAAATAGCCCGCCAGGCCGATGGCGCAGTACTCGCAACCTATGGCAATACCGTGGTACTCTGCACCGTAGTTGCCGCAAAAAAACCAAAAGCTGATGTTGATTTCTTCCCGCTTACCGTAAACTATCAGGAAAAAGCCTTCGCCGCCGGTAAAATTCCCGGTGGCTTTTTCAAACGTGAAGGCCGCCCGACTGAAAAAGAAGTGCTGACCTCGCGTCTGATCGACCGCCCGATCCGCCCATTATTCCCCAATGGATTCTACAACGAAACACAGGTTGTGTGCACATTGCTTTCTCACGACATGCAGAATGATCCGGATATCGTTTCTATGATCGGCGCATCGGCTGCACTAACACTTTCCGGTGTTCCCTTCATGGGCCCGGTATTTGGTGCCCGTGTTGGTTATGTGAACGGCGAATATATGCTCAACCCAACCCGTGCTGAACTGCTTGATAGCAAGCTCGACCTCGTGGTTGCCGGTACTCGCACTTCTGTTCTCATGGTTGAATCAGAAGCGCAGGAACTTTCTGAAGAAGTGATGCTTGGCGCCGTGACCTACGGCCACAAGGAATCACAGGCCGTTATCAAAATGATCATTGAGCTTGCTGAGGCCGCTGCCAAAGAACCGTGGGATTTCAAAAAACCCGAAGATGCCGAGCTCGAAGCGAAAGTTCGCGCCGCTGCGGAAGCAGACCTGCGCGCCGCTTATAAGCTCACCGGCAAACAGGATCGCTCCAACCGTCTTGATGAAATTAAAACCGCTGTCAAAGAAAAACTCGGCGGCGAAAACGGCTATGATGATAAAACCCTCGGCAACCAGATCAAAAAACTGGAACAGGACATCGTGCGCACCGCCTATGTGGAAAACAAAGTGCGTATCGATGGCCGCGGCCCAGCCGATATCCGCCAGATAGTCAGCGAAGTTGGAGTTCTGCCTATGACCCACGGTTCGGCGCTGTTCACCCGCGGTGAAACACAGGCCGTAGTTGTTGCCACGCTCGGCACCAGCCAGGATGAACAGGTCATTGACGCGCTGGAAGGCGAATATCGCGAGAACTTCATGCTCCACTACAATTTCCCGCCATACTCAACCGGTGAAACTGGCCGCCTTGGTTCGCCAGGACGCCGTGAAATTGGTCATGGCAAACTGGCATGGCGCGCGGTACACCCGATGCTGCCGGAAAAAGAAGAATTCCCCTACACGCTGCGCTGCGTATCGGAAATCACGGAATCGAACGGTTCATCTTCGATGGCGACCGTGTGCGGTAGCTCATTGGCGCTGATGGATGCCGGTGTGCCGCTGAAACGCCCGGTTGCCGGTATCGCGATGGGCCTCATAAAAGAAAAATCCGGTTTCATCGTTCTTTCCGATATCCTTGGTGATGAAGATCATCTCGGCGATATGGATTTCAAAGTGGCTGGTACGTCTGACGGTATCACTGCATTGCAGATGGATATCAAGATTGATGGCATCACCGAAGAGATCATGAAGGTGGCGCTGACTCAGGCAAATGCCGGACGCAAGCACATCTTGGGCGAAATGGGCAAAGCGCTTTCCGCCCCGCGTGAATCTGTGGGCAGCACTGCGCCACGTATCACCACCATGAGCATACCGAAAGATAAAATTCGCGAAGTTATCGGCTCCGGCGGTAAAGTTATACGCGAAATCTGCGAAGTGACCGGCGCGAAAGTGGACATTGAAGATGACGGTACCGTGCGTATCGCTGCAACTTCGGAAGAAGCTGGAAAAAAGGCTTACGACTGGATATACGGCATCGTTGCTGAGCCGGAAGTTGGTCAGATACATAGCGGCAAGGTTGTGCGCGTGGTTGATTTCGGCGCCTTCGTGAACTTCTTCGGTGCGAAAGATGGCCTTGTGCATATCAGTGAACTGGCTGACCACCGCGTAAATAAAGTTGAAGACGTTGTAAAAGAAGGCGACACAGTGAAGGTGAAGGTTCTCGATATTGACAACCGTGGCAAGATCCGCCTCTCCATGCGGGTTGTGAACCAGGAAACTGGCGAGGACATGTCTGACAGCATGCCATCACGCGAAAAGAAAGCCCAGTAGAAAATAGTTACGAGTTACCGGTTGCCAGTTACCAGAAAATTATTTAACACTGGTATCTCGTAACTGGTAACAGGTAACTAAAATCATGAGCAATCCCAAATTACTCAAAGCCCGCATTAACCACAGCCGCATATTTGCGGTTGCGCTGGTGCTGGTGCTGCTCGTCAGTCAACCAATATATGCTGTAAACCATTTTCCGCGCGAATGTATGCTGTGGGTCGGTTATGCCATGGTGATATTCGGCGCCTTTGGCCGCGTTTATTGCTCGGCCTTCATCGGCGGGCGCAAGAATGACGAGGTAATACGCTCCGGCCCGTTCTCGGTGGTGCGCAACCCGCTTTATGTGTTCTCGTTCATCGCTATGGTCGGCATCGGTTTGCAGTCAGGCATGTTGCTGGTGACCGCGATACTCATCGGCGCATTCGTGTTTTATTATCCTATGGTGGTGGCCAAGGAAGAAGCATTTCTCGAAAATAAATTCGGCGAGCCTTATACAAAATATAAAGCCGAAGTGCCGCGCTGGATACCTAATTTAAAACTGTGGAATGAACCGGAACAGGTGGATGCCAAGCCCAAATTCCTGCGCAAAACCGCGCTCGATGCCGCGATATTCTTCCTGCCGATGCCTTGTTTTACTATTATCAACTCCTTGCAGATACACCACATATTGCCAATATGGTTGACACTGCCATAGGTTAACTCCATTTAATATTTTGTCTTTAAACGGCGGGGATATTTGCTATAATAGGAAAAAATCAGGGCCGGAATGATGGAAGAAAACAAACCTGAAAATAATGACGAAAAGCATAAGAAGCATCACTTCTGGCAAAGGCGTCATGAAAAAGAAAAGGAAATCGCCAACCACCGTGGTCAGGCCGCTGCTTATGCTACCGTTGGTACTATTGGTACGCTTGGTTGGGGAACTGCTGAGGCAATGGGAAGTGGCTTGGCATCAGAACTTGCAGAAGTTGCGTTGTTTGAGGCGTCCGATAAAATAAGCAAAAAAGCATGGAAAAGAATCGGTGCTGTTGTGGGTGGGGTGGCGGTAGGCGCATTTGTATATGCCGGGATAAAACATTTCCGCGCTGAAAAATTACAGGCTGAATTGAATGAAAAAGACTCTTCTCCCTCTCCCCTTGGGAGAGGGCTGGGGTGAGGGCTAAGTAACCACGATAGACAGCCCTCATCCTAACCTTCTCCCAGAGGGAGAAGGAACTATCCTAAAGCAATTTCCTTGTAAAAATATAGCTAACTGCTAAACCAGTTGGATGAACTCATCCTTGGAAATTACTACAACACAATCTTCTGAAAATTCCCTCACTGCGGCGCTGAATCCGCAGCAACGTGCGGCAGTGGAGGCAACGCAGGGCGCGGTGCTGGTGCTGGCCGGTGCGGGCACTGGCAAAACCCGCGTACTCACCACGCGCATCGCCTATATCCTCACCAACCGCCTCGCATATCCCGGTGAAATTCTCGCGGTGACTTTCACCAACAAAGCCGCGCGCGAAATGGCTGAGCGCGTGAATGCCATGACCGGCAGCGCACAGGCATTATGGCAGGGAACGTTCCACTCGATAGGCGCCAAAATCATCCGCCGCCACGCCGAGAAGCTGGGGCTTACCTCGAGCTTCACCATACTGGATTCTGATGACCAGTTGCGCCTGCTCAAAACCATTCTCGCCGAACAGAACATTGATGATAAGTCGCTGCCGCCGAAATTATTTTCAGCGATAATCCAATCATGGAAAGACCAGGGGCTAACGCCGGATAAGGTGACCAATGTCAGTGATTCGCAGGCCGCTGGTGGCCACGCGCTTAAAGTATATAAACTATATCAGGACCGGTTGCGTAGCCTGAACGCGACCGATTTCGGCGATTTGATATTGCATATGCTGACTTTGTTCACCAATTTCCCGGAAGTGCTGCGCGAATATTCCAGCCGCTTTAAATATATCCTCGTCGATGAGTATCAGGATACCAACGTGGCGCAGTATCTGTGGCTGCGGCTGCTTGCGAGTTATCACAAGAATATCTGCTGCGTGGGCGATGACGACCAATCCATCTATAGCTGGCGCGGCGCGGAGGTCGGCAACATCCTGCGTTTTGAAAAAGATTATCCCGATGCCACGGTCATTCGCCTTGAATGCAACTACCGCTCTACGCCGCATATACTGGCGGCGGCGAGCAAAGTTATCGCCAATAATAAAGGACGTCTTGGCAAAACGCTGTGGACGCCGGTGCAGGATGGCGAAAAAATAAAACTAAAATCAGTGTGGGACGAGGGCGAGGAAGCACGCTTCGTCGGCGAAGAAGTGGAGGCACTGCAACGCGCGAAAATTTCGCTCAAGGATATGGCGATATTGGTGCGCGCCGGTTTCCAGACGCGGGCGTTTGAAGAACGGTTTTTGACACTGGGAATTCCGTATCGTGTTATCGGGGGGCTGCGCTTTTATGAGCGGCAGGAAATCCGCGATGCGGTGGCCTACTTGCGCATACTCGCTGTGCCGCAGGATGATCTGGCTTTCGAGCGCATCATCAACACGCCCAAACGCGGTATCGGGCAGGCGACCATGCAGCAACTGCACACCACCGCGCGGAGCCTGAATAGCTCGCTCTATAATGCCACCCACCATCTGCTTAAAACCGGGGTGATAAAAGGAAAACTCGGTGAGGCGCTGAATAAGTTTATAAATAACTGCGAAAGCTGGAAGGTGAAACTGGCAACGCTGCCGCTCGGCGAAGTGGTGGAGTTAGTGCTGGAAGAAAGCGGTTACCTGAATATGTGGAAGCAGGAAAAAACACCGGAAGCGGCGGGGCGTATTGAAAACTTAAAGGAATTATCACGCGCTATCGGCGAGTTTGAAAGCATCAATGCCTTTCTTGAGCATGTGAGCCTGGTGATGGAAGCGGCGGGTGCCGATAGTAATGTTGATATGGTAAGCCTGATGACGCTACACGCTGCGAAAGGCCTGGAGTTCAATGTGGTATTCCTGCCCGGATGGGAGGAGGGGGTATTCCCCCATCAGCGCGCAATCGACGAATCCGGCGCCAAGGGGCTGGAGGAAGAACGCAGGCTGGCCTATGTGGGCATCACCCGCGCACGGAATAAATTATATATATCGCACGCAGCTAACCGCCGCATCTATAACCAGTGGCAGAGCAGTATTCCTTCGCGCTTTATTGGTGAAATACCGCCGGACACGATGGAGCAGGTGGGTGGCGGCGCAGTGAATATGGCAAGCCGGAGCATGAAAAACTGGAGCAGCGAGGTGGCCGATATTTTGGCGTCCCATAAAGCTACCGTAACCCCAGAAGCCGAGGAAAAATTCAAAAAAGGCCAGCGCATTTTCCACCAGAAGTTCGGTTACGGCTACATATTAACCATTAGCGGAAATACGCTAGAGATCAGCTTCGACAAGGCTGGAAAGAAAAAAGTATTGGCTGAGTTTGTTAGTGTCATGCCAGCATAGGCTGGCATCCAGTGGATAGAAGTTCTGGATACCAGCTTTCGCTGGTATGACAAGGAAGTATAATTCCTATTGACATACTAGGAATTAAACTATATAAAATCACTATAGTTTAGTTTGATTTGGTTTTTTGGGGAATTTGCTATGCTGTCGATGAAGTCAAAATACGCGATCCGGGCGCTGATGGTGCTGGCTGCCGCTGATGGTAAAATGCTCCAGAGCAAGGCCATTGCCAAGGCCGCCGATGCCCCGCTTAAATTCCTTGAGGCCATCCTCCTTGAACTGAAAAACCACGGAATTGTTGAAAGCAAGCGTGGAATTTTCGGTGGCTATTACTTAGAAGTACCGGCTAAAAAAATCATGATCGGTGATGTAATACGCCTGATGGAAGGGATGCTTGCGCCCGTGCGTTGCGCCAGTATCAATAATTACCAGCGCTGTGAAGATTGTACGGACGAAGAAACCTGTACCATACGCCATTTGATGATCGATGTCCGTAACGCTATTTCCGATGTGCTGGATAAGAAAAATCTGTCGGAACTGATATCAACCCAAAACAAGCTTGTTAACAAAAAACATAAATAGGAGAGTGAATCATGCAAAAACATAAAAGCACCGTCATTGCGAGCGCAGCGAAGCAATCCAGTAACGGCCTTGCAGTTAGACCTGGATTGCTTCGTCGCGTTGCTCCTCGCAATGACGTATTATATGGAACGCTTATGGTTACCAGCGTTCTTACTTTGTTATTATCATCTCCCGCTTATGCTGACGCGGAAACTGACGCGCTACGCGCGCAGATAAAGGTGCTGGAAAAACGCCTCGATCAGTTGGAGAAAAAACAGAAAGTGGTCGCGGCCAAACCGGATATTGAAAAGCGCTTAAATATTGTCGAGCGCAAACAGGAAATAGCGCAGGATGATGCGAAGGCCAAAGCCGACAAAACTCCGGCTATCGAAGTTGGCCCGAAAGGTATTTCCATCACCTCGCCGGATAAGCAATACAGTGTTCGTATGCGCGCCTATGCCCAGACGCAATACCGTAATTTCCTGAATAATAGTAACACTACCAGCACCAACCAGTTCCTGCTGCGTAGCGCGCGCCCGATACTGGAAGCAAAAATTACCGACTATTTTAATGCCCGTCTGATGCTTGATTTCGGTAACAACCAGACGCGCCTGCTTGATGCCTATGTCGATTTCAAACCAGTACCGGAATCAAAACTGCTGGTGCTGCGGGCAGGTAAATTCAAAGCACCTATCGGGCTGGAACGCTGGCAATCAGAGCAGGAGCTGATCTATGCCGAGCGCGGCCAGACCACCAACCTGGTGCCGTTCCGCGACCAGGGCGTGATGGCGCTTGGTGAAATAATACCTGACCAACTTGAATACCAGCTATCCTACACCAACGGTGTAGTTGATCTTGGTGACAATAGCGCCGACTCTGACAACCACAAAGACGTAAGCGGGCGAATATTTGCCCATCCGTTCCGCTGGTCCAACGTTGGATTTCTACAGGGATTGGGGCTGGGTGTGGGTGGAACTTACGGCGAACATACCGGCAATTCCACAGCAGGTTCGCAGGGGCTAACCGCCGGTTATGTGACAATAGGTCAATCACGTTATTTTACCTATAGCAGCTCAGCCTATGCCGATGGCACGCAATGGCGCTTCAACCCGCAGGCCTATTACTATAACGGGCCATTCAGCCTGCTTGGTGAGTATGTCCTTAACAGTCAGGAAGTGCGTAATGGAGCCAATAAAAAGACGCTGCGTAACGATGCCTGGAATGCCATCGCGACCTATGTCATCACTGGTGAAGATGCGAGTTTCGATGGGGTGAAACCGGCCAATAATTTTGATATCACCAAGGGCAACTGGGGTGCGTTCGAAGTGACCGGGCGTGTTGGTGTGCTTAATGTGGATAAGGATGCTTTCCCATTATTCTCAAGCCTCACTACTTCGGCAAAAAAGGCCAGCGAAGGAGCGGTGGGGCTTAACTGGTACCTGAATAATTCGGTGAAGCTCAACCTCGATTTTGCCACCACAAAATTCGACCGTGGTGCTGCGGGGACTGCCGACCGTTCAACCGAACGTGTGGTCATAACACAAGCACAATTTAGATTTTAACAAGTGAGATGACTCGATTATTCGATGATTCAGAAAATAATTAGTCATCGAGTTATCTAGTTATCTAGTCATCTAGTCATCCAAAAAGGAGAAAAACAATGAAAATATCAAATATTATAACTATAGCTTTACTGGCGACAACGGTCGTTTTCTCACCGGCCCGCGCTGCCGATCCGATAGAGTTACTAAATGTCTCCTACGACCCAACACGCGAATTCTATGAAAAATATAACACGCTGTTTGCTGCCCACTGGAAAGAAAAATCGGGGCAGGATGTGAAGATAACCCAGTCGCATGGCGGTTCGGGCAAGCAGGCGCGCTCGGTGATCGACGGGCTTAAGGCTGATGTTGTTACTCTGGCCCTGTCTTACGATATTGACGTTATCGCCGAGAAAGCGAAATTGCTGCCCGATGACTGGCAGTCAAAATACCCGCATAACAGCTCACCCTATACTTCAACTATCGTGTTTCTGGTGCGCAAGGATAACCCCAAGCATATCAAGGACTGGAACGATCTGGTACGCGATGAGGTGCAGGTGATAACCCCCAACCCGAAAACCGGCGGCGGCGCACGTTGGAATTATCTGGCAGCGTGGGCCTATGCCAAGGATAAATTCGGTGGTGATGAAGCAAAAATAAAAGAATTCGTCGGCAAGATATATAAACATGTGCCGGTGCTTGATACGGCTGCACGGGGAGCAACCACCACCTTCGTGCAGCGTGGTATCGGCGATGTGCTGATAACCTGGGAGAATGAAGCATTCCTTGCACAGAAGGAACTGGGCAAAGGCCAGTTTGAAATTGTCCTGCCCTCCATAAGTATACTTGCCGAACCGCCGGTGGCTGTGGTGGAGAAAAATGCAGTGCGCAAGGGAACATTGGATGCAGCGCAGGAATATCTCTCCTTCCTTTATAGTCCGCAGGCGCAGGAGCTGGCAGCAGAGAATTTCTATCGCCCGATCGATGAAACCATAGCCGCCAAATACAAGGATAAATTCCCGGCGATAAAGATCGTAACCATCGCTGATTTCGGCGGCTGGAAGAAAGCCCAGAAAGAACATTTCGATGATGGCGGCGTCTTCGACCAGATATATGATAGTAAGTGATTACACTTTGACTTCAAAGGATGATTCTGTTATTGCAAGGTGACAAAAAACAGGTGGTCACCTTGCAAAATATTTTACAGGATATTTCATATTATAAAATATTGGAAACCCCGGTCGGAAAGTTGCAGATAATCGCTTCCGGCAATGGTTTGCGCTATGTTCTGTCCAAAAATCATTTTTATAAAAAAAGTGAAGGGCTGGTAGAAAAATCAGACCATCCGGTTTTGCTGAAAACGGAAAAACAGATATCAGAATATTTTGCCGGAAAGCGTAAGGAGTTTGATATCAAGCTCGATATGCGCGGTACCGTATTCCAGATAAAAGCCTGGCGCGAACTGCAAAAAATACCATATGGAAAAACTATTTCCTACGGTGAGCAGGCCGCACGTATCGGAGATGCTAAAAAAGCCCGGGCGGTTGGCGCAGCCAATGGGCGGAATCCATTACTTATTATTGTACCCTGCCACCGTGTCATAGGTTCATCCGGTGCCCTGACCGGTTTTGCCAGCGGACTTGACATGAAGCAAAAACTGCTTGAACTGGAAAAATCTTAAAAAAGATTTAATTAATATGGTCGAATTGTCAATATTTAGTGGCTGAGCTTTTATTATATACAAAGCTTCAGCAATTGTGGCCTCATTATTAGTGAAAAATTATAGATTTTGTTATATATTACACTCATAAAATGATACTATGAGACCCTATGACTCCTAAAGATAAAAAGATTATAAAAACACTGGTTATAGTGTTGTTTATGTGTGTGGGTGGTTTTGAAGGCCTGTTTTTTTATATAAATAGCCTTATCAAGCCGGAAAGCTACCAGCAGCAGATACTGGATGGTATAAAGAGCAACATCGGGCAGAATGTTTCTATTAAAGGCGGTATAAGGTTTGCGTTACTGCCTTATCCGAAATTAGTGGTTTCTGACCTTATTATCGGTAGTGATAGCTATGATGGCAAGCCTTCAACCATTCCGGTTGTCGATATCAAAAATTTAGAGATAAAAATATCCCCCGATACTTTGCTTTCAAAGGAAATAAGGCTATCGGGTATAGAGCTGGTGAACCCCACTTTATTGTTGCAACGTTCAAACGATAGTATCATCCATTGGGACTGGTTGAATACCAAGTTGCTTAAGCTGTTAAACAGCAAGAATGGAAGTTTATCATCGCTGCCGGTGGTTATTAAAGGTGGAAGTATAAATTATCAGGACGTCGTAAATAATAAAAAATTGAATATCACCAATATAGATGCCCGCAGTGTTGTTGGTTCGGATATGGTGTTCGGCGGAAGTATGCAGAGTGAAGGCCATCAATTTGACTTCGTGCTGGATAATTCTACGTCTGATAATACTATTAAAGAATCTGAATTTCCGCTTAACCTTAAGCTAAGTGAAGGGCAGACTAATTTTCTAAAGGTGCAGAGCATTATTGAGCCATCAGGTGAATTTCCCAAGGTTTCCGGTAAGTTCAATATGGCAACCAATGATATCGAAGATTTCCTGAACCTGATTTCAAAAATAAACAATAATAATGAAGCAGTTGCTAGTAAATACCCATTGCCTGTTAGCGTGAATGGGGATTGGGGTTTGGATGGTGACGTAATTAAAATGGAAAACCTGGAGGTAAAGGGAATGAACTCCAAGGGGGCGGGGAGTGCAACCTTGGGTTGGGACAAGTGGTACCCCACCATTACAATGGACCTTGGTTTTGAATATATCGATTATTTGACCTGGAGAAGGTTGCTAGAGAAGAGAATCATTAACCGGGTACCCAAGAAACAGGACAATCTGGATGAAGAAGAAGCACCTAGCTATGATTTCCGTAAAGAAAACCCGCTACCAGAGAATATTGAGATTAAGTTAAATCTCAAAGCGCAACATGTGTTGTTAAATTCTGTGACCGCAAACGCTGTTACAGCGGCTTCGTCGGCAGTTGTTACATTAAGTAATACGGCCGGTCTTAACTCTGGCATGCTGGTTACAGGAAGTAATATTGCTGATGATACGCATATACTTAAAATAGATAGTGCTACTCAGGTGACTCTCGACAAACCAGCATCAGGCACGAACCCGGTTTTGATTTTTACTGCCGGGGAATTGAAAAATACCAGTTTGAATGCAGTTCTGGAGAACGGGGCATTTACCGTAAACCAGTGCAATATAGACCTGGCTGGCAAGGGAGTGCTTTCAATCTTTGGCGTCCTTTCACAGGGGGGAACTGGCGAATTACGCTTTGAAGGAAACGTGGAAGCACAAGGCAAGTCATTGCGTGATGCTGTTTCCATGTTCTATTCGGCAGCAAAAGATCTGCCACCTATCTCTATGGGGGAATTTAATTTAAAAGCAAACATGTATGTTACCGCTGGCCAGATTCGCCTGTTTGAAACCAAGGGCGAAATAGGTGGGGTCAACCTTGATGGGACGATTACAATATTTCCAGAAGCAGTTCTGCGTATTGACATGGCGATCAAGCTACAGAATGTAAACTTTGATTATGTTCGCGATACGTTACGTAAAAATAAGCTGGAAGCGAAAACGGTAGCAGATACCGAGTCTGCCTTAAGTTTTGACTGGTTGAAATTTCTTGGGATACGGATTGATGCCAAAGTAATTATCGATGGTTTTACATTCATGGAGAATAAAGGGGATAAGGCTTCATTCTCGCTTTATGCCTATCGTGGGGACTTCAGGTTATCAGATCTCCAGATGACCTATCCGGATCATACCGATGAGTTTAATTGCAATTTGGATGTAAGGGGTAAGTTGCCTTTCATTAACCTGATGGCCAATACTGATAAACTTGATACCAGATATTTTGATATCAGCCCGAAAGCGCAGGGAGATATCGCACCGCCGGATACGAGTAAGAAAGAACTGTTGCAGAAGGCCAATTTGGATGTAGCGGTTCCTTTGGAGTGGATGAATAGTTTTAATGGTATCTTCGATCTTACTATACGTAAACTTATCCATAAAAACCTGATAATTGATAAGATTAAGATGCAGTCAAAACTTGACAGCAAGAAGCTGGCTATACAGAAACTGGAATTCGTCTTTTCGCAGGCGCAAAGCCAGGTTGTTGGTACGCTCTATGGTGGTAAGGTGCCTGGTATAAATATCAGCTTTGTAATGGCTAATGCCGATATTTATGAGGTTGTTTTTCCTATGACCGGCCTTGACAATATATCCGGTTTTGCCAATTTAAGCGGTAATATATCAACCAGCGGCTGGAGCTTTCTTGAATGGCTACAACATTCCGATTCCAAGATACTGCTTACTGCGCGCGGGGTAAAAGTGAACGGAATTAATTTACCTGGAGTGACTAATGTTATTGATGTTGCCCGTTCTTCCGCAGACGTATTTAATAACGTGAATAATATCCTGACAAAGGGCACAACTGAATTCTCGGTTGACGCGGCTTTTAACGTTAAGGATGGGGAACTGCGCTCTCCCAATATGTCGGTACGGGCCGGGCTGGTCACCGGCTATGTTATTGGAGGGGTGAAGCTTGAGTCTATGGATGGGCAGTTTACCTCAACATTCCGCTTCCCAAATCTTTCATCCGAGAAAGTACCAACCTTGATGATCCTGCTTTCTGGTAACATGCACAAACCGGAAATTAAAGTTGATACCGCATCACTTGAGGATTTTGTTGCCAAGAGGAATGTTATAAAATAGGTCTAGGCGATGATTATTGTTCAGAAATCCTCAGAGATAAGGTTAATGGAGTTATTAGGGGCTATCCGCGATCCGGCGGGATGGCAGGCTGTCCATTTCCATCTTGACGAATTGTTGGAGCAATATAAAAGCGAATACCAGATAAAAATCGCCATAAATCTGATTCATGATCTGCTCAAAGGTTATGAGGGCGGTATATACCAGATGGCTGATGGCAGTATTATTGCCATTTGCAATGAAGTGGACAGGAATATTCTCAATAAGCTGATCTTCCAATTGCGTTATCTCTATATGGATGATCCGTTGAGCTATACAGAAGATGGCTCAGAAAATCCTTATTTCTGTACAACCTATGACCTGCGTCTAAGGTGGCAGGATTTTATGGATATGTGCGGAAGCCGTATGGCCTTTCTGGTGCGTAAAAATTCCAATACTGAGCGCAGTGAGCGTGATACGCAACAGGTTGCGGACAATACGTTCAGCAAGGGCGGCTTTAATGTATCGCGCCTGGCTAATATAGAAAAAGATATTGAACGTGCCGATATCCAGAAAGTGTTGCGCCGCCAGCCGATATGCGTGGTATTGCCGGATATGAGCATGCGTAAGGTATTTGATGAAATGTATATCCATATTATACATTTGCGCCAGTTGTTGAAAATGGATGCCGATCTGTTAAGCAATCGTTGGTTGTTTAAATATTTTACCCAGATACTTGATGCGCGGATGTTAAAACTGATACGCCAGAATTTAGCACGTTATGTTGAATCACCAGTCAGCCTTAACTTAAACGTGGAAACACTTGTATCAAGCCGTTTCACCGAGTTTGATGCGGCGATTAAGCCATCAGCCAAGGTTTCCATCGTAATTGAAATACCGGTTATTGACGTTTTTGCCGATATACATGCTTTCCATGTGGCGCGGCGTGATGCCCAGCGGTTAGGATACAGGATCTGCCTTGATGGGCTCAGTACCGAAAGCTTCCTGATGATTGGCCGGGAAAATCTTGGTGTCGATCTGGTAAAGATACAGTGGAACGCCGATATCGAGTCTGACCTTGAAACCAAAGCAAACAAGGAAATAATCAAAGCAATAAGCAGTTTTGGCAGTAACCGCGTCATCCTCTGCCGTTGCGATACCAAGGAAGCCGTGCAGTACGGTCAGGCACTCGGTATCTCGCTGTTCCAGGGCCGCTATATCGATAAAGTACTTTCGCCCGATGCGAAGATAGAGAATTAAATTACAAAAATCCTGTTGCTTAGTGTTATATAATACAACCAACTAAAATTCGTAAACCCGATTTACCATAAGACAGCAAGCGTACAAATATTTGGTGTATCTGCAACTGTCGCAGATAAATTATAAGTGTTTGGTGAGGCGGCAATTGTGCATGATGCACTGTGACCATTCAAATAACCAGAGCCGTAATAGGGAGTGTTTGCCACAAGCATGTTTCGAACTCTACCAGTATCTGGAATGCCATCGTCAATTTTACTATCAATAGCATATTCTTGGTTGGTAGTGGCGTTAATATAGAAAAGATTGGATAAAGACGTTTCGGTAAAAAGTCTTATTTGCGTATAGTCTTGGTTTTGAATAACTTGTAAATGAGGGTATCTACCAGAAAATTTAGATTTTGGTAGAAAAACATCGTAGTCGTAAGATCCGGTAGGAAGGCCAGCAAAAAAGTAACTATTAGTACTGCTTTGGATAACTGTTCCAGTACCAGTGCCATACTGTCCCGTAATCATTTTAGCTTCAGAAAGATGTTGCCAAAATGCCAAAATTTCTCCCTCATTGATTTCTCCACTACCATTTCCAAATCCATATTTTATATAATTTCCTACGCTTTCCAAAACAAGATATGCTTTCCCCGCATAAGTCCCAGTGAAGGTGAAAAAACCTAGTTGTGTGGTTTCAGTTGGCGGTATATCGCCCGGCATATAGCCATATTTTACTTTAAAGGCGTTGGTTGCTGAGGTGATTTCTTCAAACTGCTTGATCTGGGAGCGTATCTCGGAGGTTCTTATAAGGTCTCTGCCCACCATTATCCCACCAACCAGTAAGCCGATAATTACCACAACTGTACTTAATTCAACGAGCGTAAATCCATTTTTAAGGGGGGGTAGTATCATTGGTTGTACTTCTTCAGGTTTGCTATCTATTATTTATTTATAACTGAAGTAAGGATGATTGGCAATGAAGAATTAAGATATGGTGTGGAATAGCGATAATATAAAATGAAATAAATCAATTACTTACCGTATTATCATGAGTGAACGCAAAGGATATCATTGTAAAATTCTTCAACTGTGCCTTAGAGTGACATAAAGCTATTTACTTTGTATTTCCGCTCTGTTATAGCTTCCGCCATAAATCACGAATTCAGGCGATCGCCGACTATAGGCTTCATTTGGTAGATGTTTTTTGAAACATCCGGCAAATGAAGGGTTTCGCTCGTCCATTTTGTCATACCAGCGAAAGCTGGTATCTAGTGGAAAGTTCGCCTGGATGCCAGACTGCGCTGGTATGACAAGATAAAAATTGGGGAAGAAATTATGAAATTGATCGCCTGCAACAGCAATATACCTCTCGCTCAGGGCGTGGCCGATTATCTTGGTATCAAACTGACCGATGCTAGCGTAAAACGTTTCGCCGATCAGGAGATATTTGTTGAGATTCAGGAGAACGTGCGCGGGGAAGACGTATTCATTATCCAGTCCACTTCCTTTCCGGCCAATGACAACCTTATGGAACTATTGGTGTGCCTCGACGCGCTGAAGCGTGCATCGGCTCGCCGCGTGACTGCGGTGATACCGTATTTTGGTTATGCACGGCAGGACCGCAAGATGGGCTCACGCACACCAATAACCGCGAAACTTGTTGCCAACGTTATTACCGCATCGGGTGCCAACCGTGTGCTCACTGTTGACCTCCATGCCGGGCAGATACAGGGCTTTTTCGATATACCGCTGGATCATTTATATGCTGCACCGGTTATCATCGCCGATATCAAAAAACATTATACCAAGCCGGAAAATATCATGATCGTATCGCCGGACGTGGGTGGTGTGGTGCGTGCGCGTACTATTGCCAACCGTATCGGCGCGGACCTCGCCATCGTTGATAAGCGCCGCGAAAAAGCCGGTCAGTCGGAAGTGATGAACATCATCGGTGATGTTTCCGGCCGCGATTGTATTTTGTTCGACGATATCGTGGATTCCGCCGGGACACTGTGCAATGCCGCCGCCGCGCTTAAGGAAGCCGGAGCGTTGTCAGTGGCCGCGTATGTGACGCATGGTGTGCTTTCCGGCAAAGCCATTGAACGCGTGGGAAATTCTGTGCTTACCTCGCTGGTGGTAACCGATACCATCATGACCACTGACGCAGTGAAAGCTGCAAAAAATATTCGAGTACTTTCGGTAGCCCCATTACTTGGAGAGGCCATTAAACGTATCAGCGAGGAAACCTCGGTTTCCAGCTTGTTTGATTAGTAATTCGAGGACTCGAGGATTAGAGGACTCGAGAACTGGAAAATATAATAATGAAAACATATTGAGTGCTCGGGTTCTCTAATACTCTAGTCCTCGGCAAAAAAGGAGAAGAAAATGTCTAAGACCAACACAAAAACAATAGCTGTATTACCAGCAGCACTACGTGACCAAAGCGGTAAGGGTATTTCCCGCAGCCTGCGCCGCGAAGGAAAAATTCCCGGCGTTCTTTACAGCAAAGGCCAGGAAGCCACCCGCATCAGCCTGCCGCTTAAAGAAGTGGCTATAGAATATTCCAAAGGCCGGTTCCGCAGCCGCCTGGTGGAACTGAAATTCGCCGACAAAGTTGTGCAGGCTCTGCCTAAAGACCTGCAGTTCAACCCGGTTACCGATGCTATCGAACATGTCGATTTTATCAAAGTTGAGGCCGGGACAACCTTGCGCGTACAGGTGCCGGTAAAAATACTAGGCCAGGAACGTGCAGTTGGTTTGAAACGTGGTGGCGTTCTCAACATAGTGCGTCACGAAATAGAATTTATTTGCGTGCCGGATGCTATCCCTACACATATTGAAGTTAATATTCAGGCTGTTGATATTGGCCACAGTGTGCATATCAATGATATTGAATTGCCAAAAGGTGTTATCCCGGCCATCAAACGTAATTTCACCATCGCAACCATCGCCGGACGCGGTAAAGCTGAAGAAGAAACCCCGGCAGCAGCGGCAGCAGCGGCTACTGCTACGGCAGCAGCCCCGGCAGCGGGAGCAGCGGCGGCTGGTGCGGCAGCGAAAAAAGAAGAACCTAAGAAGAAATAGGGCGAGTATTAGAGGACTCGAGGACCCGAGGAATCGAGTTCTCTAGTCCTCGAATTCTCGAATCCTCGCTATGCCACACCTCATCATCGGCCTTGGCAATCCCGGCACATCCTATGCCGGTAACCGCCATAATATAGGTTTCATGATCGCTGACCGTATTGTTTCTGAATACGGCCTTCCTAAGCCTTCCCTGAAATTTGGCGGAGCGGTTGCTGAAGGTATGATTGGTGGTGAAAAAACATATGTTTTCAAACCGCTCGGTTATATGAACATTTCTGGTAGTCCTGCCAGTGAGATTGCACGGTTTTATAAAATCCCGCTGAAAGATATTATCGTTATCCATGATGACCTCGACCTGCCGCTGGGCAAACTCCGGGTAAAGCGTGGTGGTGGCAGCGGAGGGCATAATGGCCTGAAAAGCCTGGATTCGCATCTTGGCGTTGATTATATGCGCGTGCGTATAGGCATTGGGCACCCCGGTGATAAAGACATGGTTGCCGAATACGTGCTTTCCGATTTCTGGAAAGAGGAGCAGCCAACCCTAAAAAGCATAATAGAAGAAACCGCCAAACATATAGATATACTGATAAAGAGTGATGAGGCCGGTTTTATGAACAAGGTGAGTCTGGCGCTGAGATAATTTATATAATACAACATATTAATTATTAGTCGTCATAAAAGTTTAACGTGAAATCAGAACCTATCCGGTATATACTGCAACCATATAATTAATTGATTTTGGTTAGCATGAGCGACAGATTAAAAAAAATTGCCAAGGCTTCGGCCCTATTATTTACAATAGGCGTTGCACTTGCTGTGGCCGTTCCACTGGTAATGGGGGCTTTGGGTGCAACTGGTGCGGTTGCTAGCGTCAGTGGTTCTGCGGTTCTTAGCTCCGGTTTGTTTTTTGCCGGTTTCGGGGCATTAAACGAGGTTTTGAACCCAACCTTTGATAAAATGTTCGGGACAGAAGAAAATGAAGCCGGAAAGACGCAGGTAATTGTAATAGAAGCACCGGCAAAGCCGCATGCAGTTTACCATAGCCATGCCGTTGATACATCTGTCAGTGATGGGCAGACCAGTTTTTCCCAGAAAATAAAAAGCGAAAAATTGGCTCTGGCACAAAAACCACTTGATTTGTAATTGGTTATACCTGATTTATCCTTGTATTTATTCAAACAACTATAGTTCGTAATCAGGAGAAAAAATAAAATGGGTTTTAAATGCGGTATCGTTGGCCTGCCCAATGTCGGTAAGTCAACCTTGTTCAATGCGCTGCTTTCTACCATGCAGGCGGAAGCGGCGAATTATCCGTTCTGCACCATCGAGCCGAATGTGGGTAGGGTCAGTGTCCCAGATCCGCGCCTTGAAAAGCTGGCGGCGGTAGCAGGCAGCGCGCAGATAATCCCGACCCAATTAGAGTTTGTGGATATCGCCGGGCTGGTACGCGGTGCGAGCAAAGGCGAGGGGCTGGGCAACCAGTTTCTGGCACATATCCGCGAGGTGGATGCGATACTCTATATGCTGCGCTGTTTTGAAGACGGCAACATCACCCATGTCGAAGGTACTATCGACCCGCTGCGCGATAGCGATATCATCGAAATGGAGCTGACCATCGCCGATATGGAAAGTCTTGAAAAGCGCCTGCCCGCCCTCCAGAAAAAAGCCAAGAGCGATAAGGAAGCTGCCGAGCAGGTGGCGGTTATCGAGAAGGTTCTAAAAGTGGTTTCTGACGGCAAACCGGCACGGCATACTGAGCTTAAGGATGACGTTGAAAAAAAGATAATGAAGAACCTGCAACTGCTTACCTCTAAACCGGTAATGTATGTGTGTAACGTTTCCGAAGGCGATGCCGCGAATGGCAACGCTCTTACCGCAAAAGTGGCGGAGATGGCGGAAAAGAAAAAAGCGCCGTGCGTGGTAATTTCCGCGCGTATCGAAGCGGAGATTTCGATGCTGCCCAGCGAAGAAGATAAGAAAGAATTTTTAGAGTCTTTGAACTTGAAAGAAACAGGACTGTCGCGCATCATCCACGCAGGATATCAACTGCTCGAACTGGTGACCTATTTCACCGTGGGGCCAAAGGAAGCACGGGCTTGGACGATAACCAACGGCATGAGCGCGCCACAGGCGGCGGGCGTTATCCACAGCGACTTCGAAAAAGGCTTTATCCGCGCCGAAACAATTGCCTATAACGATTATATAAGCTGTAATGGTGAAGCTGGCGCCAAGGAAGCAGGAAAATTCCGTCTGGAAGGAAAAGATTATCGCGTAAAGGATGGCGATGTGTTACATTTCAGGTTCAATAACTAGATGATTAGATAATTAGTATGTTTCCGTTCAAAAGAAAAAAGAATGAACAACCACAGCAACAAGTAACTCCAAAGTGGATGATGTTCCTGGTTGTTGGTTTTGTCGCCTATGCACTGGTGACTGGCGATAAAAAAACATTTGTGGAGCCAACGCAGCCGGTAAATACAGACTCTGAAAAACCTACCGTGGAAAAAGCGCAGGATCATCCAGCCGCTGAAGATAAGTTGTTTAATATTGATGTATTGGCAGATAAGTTCCTACCGGAAGTAACCATTAACCTCAGTGTGCAGGATACTAAGGATGGTGAAGGGGAGCCTGCTGTTTGTGGCCAGACGGTAACGGTCGGCTATAGCTCAACTACTGAGGATAAGAAGGAAATTGAGAAAGACCAGAAAATTACCTTCCGGATTGGTAGCGGAAAGGCTATGCCGGCACTGGAAAAAGGTGTGCTGGGGATGCGCAGGAACGGAAAACGCACCATTACTGCCCCCGGCAAAATGGCATATGGGATAGAACAATATGCCCGGCCAGATGTGCCAGCCAAGGCTAATATCATTTTTGAAGCAGAAATGCTGGATACAACACCCCCCTTGCCGGATTCTTCCGCTTTCAGGGTAATAGGCGATGCCTTGGATGATAGTAGCGAAGTATATCTTTGTAATTCCCAGGCCAAACTCAATGTTGTCATATGGGATGTGGCCGGGAAAAAGCTTTATGATTCAAAGGAAAATGGCGGTGAGCCGGTTAGTTTCACCATAGGGGAATCCGAGGTGTTTATCGGGTTGGAGCAGGGGGCAATGCAGATGTCAGCAGGTATGCGCCGCAACCTTATTGTCCCACCATCATTACAGAAAACCCTCAACGGTACCCCATCTAAAATTGATTTTCACCTTCCTAAAAACCAAACAGTGCTTGTGGATATTGAAGCAATACCTTAAAAAGCGCTGTTTAATAACAAAAACAAAGGAAAACCATGTCTATTCTTGCCAACCGTCTTGACCTTGTAAAACCTTCTCCAACCCTTGCCGTTACTGCCAAAGCCGCCGAGCTTAAAGCCGCCGGGAAAGATGTTATCGGCCTTGGTGCCGGTGAGCCGGATTTCGATACGCCGGAATATGTAAAACAGGCAGCCTATGAGGCTATAAAAAATGGCCAGACCAAATATACTCCGGTGGCTGGAACACCGGCGCTTAAAAAAGCAATAACCGATAAATTCAAACGCGAAAATGGTCTTGAGTATGCGCCAAACCAGATAGTTGCCGGAACCGGTGCAAAACAAATTATTTTTAATGCGCTGCTGGCAACCCTCAATAAGGGCGATGAGGTTATTATTCCGGCTCCGTACTGGGTTTCTTACCCGGATATGGTTCTGTTCGCAGAAGGAACGCCGGTGACTATTTCCGGTCATGAAAAAGACGGTTTTAAACTGAAACCGGACGTGCTGGAAAAAGCTATTACCCCAAAAACCAAATGGCTGATTTTGAACTCGCCTTCAAACCCGACCGGCGCGGCCTATAGCAAAGATGAACTGAGGGCGCTGGCCGATGTGCTGCTTAAACACCCGCAGGTGATGATACTGGCGGACGATATCTATGAGCATCTGGTCTATGACGGTTTCAAATTCTACACCATCGCGCAGGTCGAACCAAAATTATACGAGCGCACCCTGACGGTGAACGGTGTTTCCAAAGCCTATGCCATGACCGGCTGGCGTATCGGTTATGCCGGAGGGCCGAAACAAATAGTAACAGCTATCGCCGACATCCAGTCGCAAAGCACCTCCAACCCTTGCTCAATAAGTCAGGCTGCTTCTGCGGCTGCGCTGAACGGTGACCAGGCATTCCTCGAAGACTGGAAAAAATCTTTTGCGGGCCGCCGGAATTTAGTGGTCGATGCACTAAATAAAATTCCCGGCCTGAGCTGCCTGAAACCAGAGGGCGCGTTCTACGTGTTCCCGAACATGACCAAACTGGTGGGCAAAAAAACTCCGGATGGAAAAACAATTTCTAATAGTGCAGACCTGTGCGAGTATCTGCTTGACGAAGCGCTTGTCGCCGCCGTTGCCGGTAGCGCGTTTGGCATGGAAGGTTATTTCCGCATCTCCTACGCAACCAGCGAGGCAATCCTCACCAAGGCGATGGAGCGCATTGCCAAGGCGTGTGGGGATTTAAAATAGGATGACGGATTACTGATGACGGATGACAAGAATTATAACGTCATCCGACATCTGCTATCCGCTAAGCCGCGAACTGGATGATAAGCTGGTCGACGGCTACGGTGTCTTTTTCGCCGACTGCTATTTTGGTGATGGTGGTTTCGTGGTCGGCGTAGATGACGTTTTCCATTTTCATCGCTTCCAGCACCAATAATTCCTGACCGGCTTTCACCACTTCTCCTTCCTTCACACGGATGGCCTTTATAAGACCGGCAATAGGGGCGAGCAGGCGGTCTTTTTTGTTCTTATCTTTAGGTTTAGGCATGAACTGCGCCAGCTCGGCAACGCGCGGTGTGCGTACCCGGGCAACTACATCAGACCCGCCATAGGTCAGCGCATAACCTTCCTCAAGATGTTTTATCTGCACCGAAACCGGTTTGCCGTTTACAGTTGCCTGAAACAGGCGGCGGCCAAGTTTCCACTGGGTCTTAACCGCGATAAGCTTGCGGTTGTGGGTAATAAAATAGCCGTGCTCCTGATCAGGGCGGGCGTAGATGTTGTAATCCTCGCCATCAACATTGACCACCCAGCGCGCGCCGATAGCGCGTTCGCGGCCCGGAGTCTGGCCGCTGATTTTGGCGGCACGTTCCGCGTCACGCAGGAAGATTGTAACGGCAGCACCCAAGAATATCTTGGTGGTTTCGGAAGTCAGTTCCGCCCCGATAAAGCCACCCGGATATTCCTGCTCAATGAAGTTGGTGGAAATATCACCAGTCTCAAAACGTGGATGGGAAAGGATAGCTTCAAGGAAACTGGCATTGTGCGAGATGCCCTCGATAATAAAGGCGGCAAGGCCGTTCTTAAGTGTGTCGATCGCTGCCTTCCTGTTCTCCCCGTGGGAGCAGACCTTTGCGATCATCGGGTCGTAGAACATGCTGACCTCGCCACCTTCATAGATGCCAGTATCAATAAGTATGTTGTCAACATTCTCAGGTTCAAGATAGCGGGTGATGCGACCAGTTGAAGGCAGAAAACCACGTTTCGGATCCTCAGCATAGAGGCGTGCTTCCATGGCCCAGCCATCAAATTTAACGTCATCCTGAGTAAAGGAAAGTTTTTCCCCGGCGGCGATGCGAATCATCTGCTCGACAAGGTCGATGCCGGTAATTAGTTCGGTGACGCGGTGCTCAACCTGTAAGCGCGTATTCATCTCAAGAAAGTAGAATTTACCATCGGTATCCATGATGAATTCAACAGTACCAGCCGAGAAATAACCAACCTCTTTGGCCAATGCCACAGACTGCCTGCCCATTTCAGCGCGAATAGCCGGGGTCAGGAAGCTGCTTGGTGCTTCCTCGATAACTTTCTGGTGGCGGCGCTGGATAGAACATTCACGCTCACCGAGGAACAGTGTGTTGCCATGCTGGTCAGCGAGTACCTGAATTTCGATATGGCGCGGGTTCTCGAAGAATTTTTCTATGAATACGCGCCCATCCTTAAAGCTGCTGGCCGCTTCGGAGGCTGAGGAGAGCAGGCCGTCATGCAGTTCTTTGTCATTACGCGCTATACGCATACCCTTACCACCACCACCGGCGGCGGCTTTTATCATAACCGGGAAACCAATTTCTTTTACAACTTTTTTGGCCTCATCGTCAGAAGTGATAACATCAAGAGTACCGGGAACAGTAGAAACACCAGCCTTTATTGCAACTTTCTTAGATTCGATTTTATCACCCATTTTTTTAATGGAATCAGGTGAGGGGCCAATAAGGGTAACGCCAGCATCACGCAGGCGGCGGGCGAACTCAGCATTTTCGGACAGGAAGCCATAACCGGGATGCACCGCCTGCGCACCACTCTGGTCGATAGCATTCATGATGCTGTCAATATTCAAATAACTTTTTATTGATGGCGATGGCCCGATATATACCGCTTCATCAGCTTCTTTTACGTGCAGTGCGCTGGTATCCGCTTCGGAATAAATGGCAACGGTTTTAATACCCATGCGCCTACAGGTCTGCATGATACGGACAGCAATTTCACCACGGTTGGCAATCAGGATTTTTTCAAACATTATTTACTCGACAGTTGCGCACTCGATACTCGATTGGGCGGCTAAGCGTACTCGGTACTCGGTACTCGGTTATGGATTTCGAACGTGACAATTTGTACCTTGCAAAGTGCGGAAGTTCAACGCAAAAATGGAAGGAAATTATATTAAAAAAACACCGAGTACCGAGTACCGAGTACCTAGCTCAACATATCCAGCAGGTTCTGTTCTAACTGGTCGGCAATTTTTATGGATTTCAGGTTCGCCTTATAATCATAAGAGGCAATCTGCATCTTCACCATTTCTTCGGCCTGATCAACATTGGGTGCTGATACAAAACCATAATCATCGGCCTGCGGGCTTTCGGGGTCAAAATATTTTACAACCGGATTATTCGAATCACGAACCTCGGTACGTACGCCACCAGCGCCAAGAGATATCTGCACCACATCCTGCGGTATGTAGGGTTTGTTGGTGGTAACACCATTTACCTGTGTCGCTGTGCTGTCCTGGTTGGCAACGTTGCTGGCACTGACTTCAATACGCCTGGTCGCGGCGGCCATTCCAGAAAGGGCAGAACCTATAGCTGTGGACATAGTATCCTCTTAAATTTGCGCTCAAGCGCCGCGCAGGCTGCGCACCTCAATGGTGCTAGTCCTCACTTCGTTCGTCCAAAAAGACAAGCTGTGAAGCATAGTTAATTGTACACTAAAATTAATTAATCCGCTGTTAATTTATGCTGGCATTTTAGATTGTTATAATTGTCGGAACATTATATTTATATATCAATATATTATCAGGTGCGGAAGGCTGCGCGCAAATCTTAACAAAATCGTCATATAAAATCTGGAGATTTTGTTGTATACTAAGGAAAATTTAATATTGAACCAATTTTTCAGGGAATATATTTGTAGAAAATATATTTGCTTTAATAAATAAATGACTGAAGTACAAAAAGAAAAAGGCAGCCAACCGGATAACGGACCGCGGGTTAGTGCAGGTTCTTTTTCTGTGGAACAGCCGTTGCCAAGCTCAGATACCCCGGTATCCGGCAACCTTGCCCTGGCTCCTGAGCCTGAGCCGCAATTATCCCTGGCCAAAGACCCGACAAAAATAGTGGCAGGGAGCGATTCCGCCGCCGCTAACGATGCGGCAATGACTCCAGCCCAGCCCCAGCCCGAAGCAAAAATGAGCAAAGGTGAAAAGATTTTTGACTGGTCGGTGTATAAAGGATTGAACTACTGGGTGAACCTGATCTCCTCTGTGCTGATTGCCGATTATTTTATAAATCCGGAAAGCAAGGGCCGACAGAATTTAGATAAATCTATCAGCCGGATGACGCAGGGGCTTACCAAAATGGGGGTTGCCCTGAAGTCGGCGCACCACAATAGTAAAGTAGGTCTGGAAACTTTTGCCTTGCTTTCCGGCGGAACATTGCTGCTTGTTCCCCTTAAACTTTTGGAGGACAGAAAGCGTAAGTCAGTTCACTGGATAAACAAGAAACTTGGCGTTGACCAGACCGGTGCGGATGGAAAAGAACTTACCCCTGATGAGATACATATAGAAAAGGAACAGCCCAAACAAAGCTGGGCTAATGTCATCTGGCGGCGTGTACTTGCCTCTTTAGCTGTGGTTGGCGTAGGTCTTGGTGTCGACCATTTGGGGCGTGATGAAAAAACTATCCTGCCTGAGGAAAAATATGACCTGGGATTCGCAAAAGTCACCTATGATGCCAAAGTTCTTGGCGGTAAAGAACGTATAACTAACAATGTTTTTGGTGCAATAGACAAGGCAACAGAAGCGATAAGCGGCAAAAAGTTTGCGCCTAACGGAAGGGTGAGCCGCTGGACAAAACTGTTTATTTTAGATTCGGTATTTACTGCTATCACTGCCGGAGTGATGTGGGTGACCAACGGTGCCAAAAAGGGAAAAATGCCTAAGGAAAAAGATAATACCAATGATCCGAAAGTGATCGTTGATAAAGAGGATGATCTGGTCACCGCTGACGAAATTCCTGCTAACAGCAAAGCCTTCGCTGATAGGGTTGACCGGAGGGTGAACAACCTTATCGATGCCAGGCGCGATGCTATGCCACAAAGCTTTGCGGAGAGTGTGAAATCTAATGAAGCAGCACCGGCTGTTGGGGTTTAGGAGCAGGAGTATTTTATGGATAAACCAGTTGTTGAAAATCTTCCTGATGGAATTGATGCAACTGATTTAGCCAAGGCAATAAATAAGGTCCGTATCTCAGAAGGCATCACACCACAGCAGCTTGCGGGAGATGCAAAATTAAGTGTAGATATAATTCATAGGTTAAATAAAGACTATAGAACTCCTATTGGATTACTTTCCTTAACGCAGTCTCTGGCAGATTCAACTAAACTGGGCATAAAATCTCCGCAGGATGTAATTGCTATAGCCAATTCATTTCCAGATATTACCCGTGAAAATGTTAATGAAGCGATTAAAACATTTGCCGAAAGGCAGAGAATTTCCATGGAGAAATTGGAGAGGCGAAAAAAAGAATTCCATCCTGCTGTTTATGATGCGAGTGGAAAATCTTTAAGAACCACTGATTTTATTAGCGAATATTATAAGGCAAAAGTACTTGGCTTTGCTTCTATAGGTGCAATGCTGGTTGCTGCACAGGAACTGGCACCAAGGGTAGATGATAATATATTTGCCAGCGCTGTAGATACTTGGACCAGTGAAATGGGTTTAAGTAAAAAATCATTATTAGGTGTTGCAGATGTTCTCAGCAGAAATATACGGCCAGTAATAACAGGGAAATTAGGGTTTAACTCGGAACAGGAACTGGTTGATGCAGTTAATGCCTTGGAACCATTACCGGACAGGGAGAGCTATGGAAGATCTGTACGGATATTAAGAATGGAACAAGGAATGTCGTTACCAGAATTAGCAAAGAAGGTTAGATGTTCTAAATCGACTTTAGCTGCTATTGAGAATAATTTAATTAAAACTGATAGGAATGGCTATCAGACCATTCCTGAATCATCATGGTTAAGAAAGATACCTGAGCATCTTGGCTGTGATAACATGGCAGATGTTATTGAACAGGCTAAGGGGAAGTTTGAGCCACCCAAGAGGCCAAATCCTAATACAAGTAAAAAAGGACACCGAGCAATCATAGAAGAGCGGGAGAAAGGGGCAGTCACAAATCAACGTTGGGTTGATTTAACTGGGCAGTCAAGACGTGTTGGAGAAAGTAGATTACAGTAGAATAATATAAAAAAAGGGCGACTTTTGCGAGCCGCCATTTTCAATTTCTTCTCCCTCTCCCCTTGGGAGAGGGGCGGGGTGAGGGCTAGGTTGCAACATAATGATAGCAGCCCTCATCCTAACCTTCTCCCAGAGGGAGAAGGGATATAAAAAAGGACGACTCATGTGAGCCGCCCTTTTTTGTTCTGGGAACACTAGCCACTAATCACTAGCAACTAGCCACTACCTTAGTAGTCCATATCACCCATGCCACCCATTCCGCCCATGCCACCCATTCCGGCAGCGCCTGCGCCCGGTTTTTTATCTTCCGGTGCATCAGCGATGATGGCTTCAGTGGTGATAAGCAGGCTGGCAACAGATGCAGCACCTTGCAGGGCCGCACGCACAACCTTGGTCGGGTCGATGATACCAGCTTTGATAAGGTCAACATATTCCAGCTTCTGGGCATCGAAACCGAAATTGGTTTCAGAGCTTTCAAGCAGTTTGCCGGCAACAACCGCACCATCCAGACCAGCGTTCTCAACGATCTGGCGGATAGGGGCCTGCAACGCACGGCGGATGATGTTGATACCAGCCTTCTGGTCATCATTCTCAGCTTTCAGCTTGTCAAGTACGCGCGAAGCATAAAGCAGAGTGGAGCCAC
>CAZUXB010000005.1:0-12978 GCA_964624555.1 uncultured Rickettsiales bacterium
AGATCCTTCGGCTACGCCTCAGGATGACAAAAGCCCTCATCCTAACCTTCTCCCAGAGGGAGAAGGAATATATTAAATCCCATCTATTTTGGAACGGCTGGCAACAGCCATCTCCAGCTTGGCCAGTTCAACGGCAGTACGCAATTCTATGTCTGCTATAATAGCCAGAAGATGCGGGTCGGTAGTAGTTTCTTTATCGGCAGCGAGTTGCTTGTTTATATCGTGCAGCATGTGGGTTGGAATTGTGCCAGTCAACAATCCGCGGCGCAACTGCTCCAACGAATCAAGCATGGCATCGCCACGTTTTATGGCTTTCTTGCGGCGCACTTCCTCTTCAGAAATTTCCTGAAGGGCAATAATACTGGAGATATCGGAAGTGGCTACTACATTGCCGGCCTTGCCAACCTGTGAGCTTTCATCTGACTCTGCCAAACTCAATAAGCTGGAAAAAACACCGCTACGCGCCACTCCCGGGCGTTTTTTAGCCGGGGCTGCTTCACTGATATTGCCGAATTGGTCGATTTTCATGTGAATACGTTAAGTAACCTGATTAGCATACTATCTAATATAGCGATTATATCTTCTTCGTAAAGGGTTGCACTGAAAAAAATGAACTACCTCGCCCCAAGGGGGTGGGGCATTGCGTTCGGGCGCCACGCAGGCTGCGCGCCTCAATGGCGCTAGTCGTCGCTTCGCTCCTCCAATTCTCGCCCCAAGGGGCGGGGAATAAATCCCCTGCGAGATTAAAAACATTGTGGCACGTTAATTGCTTTCACTTTTATCAAGCTAGATATGTGAAGGGTTTTATTAGTTATGGTGCAAAGGTTTTTTATAATTTTATTGAGTTGTTTGGTTGTATTTCCATCCGTGGCGCAGGCCGAGGCGAGGATAAAGGATATTGTCACCTTTGAAGGTGTGCGTGAAAACATACTTATGGGCTATGGGCTGGTAGTTGGGCTTAATGGCACCGGTGACAAGCTGAAAAACAGTGCCTTTACCGAGCAGAGTCTTATTGCGTTCCTGGAGCGTCAAGGCGTGAATACCCGCGGCACCGAACTTAAAACCCAGAATGTTGCGGCGGTAACAGTTACGGCAACATTACCGCCGTTCGCCCGTACTGGCGGCAAAGTCGATGTTTCGGTCAGCGCAATGGGTGATGCCAAGAACCTGGCGGGTGGGGTTTTGCTGGCAACACCTTTATATGGTGCTGATGGTGAAGTTTATGCAGTGGCGCAAGGCTCGATTTCCATTGGCGGGTTCAGGGCACAGGGGGAATCGACTACCATAACCAAAGGTGTGCCTACCTCCGGGTTTATCGCCAGCGGCGCAATCGTTGAGCGTGAAACCGAATTTGTCTTAAACAAAATGCAGGAAATGAAATTGTCGCTGCGCAACCCGGATATCTCAACGGCGCAGCGTGTATCCGAAGTTATCAACGAACATATCGGCCCAAGCATCGCCAATGTTTCTGACCCGGGTACAGTTGTACTGGCAGTGCCCGATATATACCGCAACAACGTGACGCAACTTTTGGCCGACATCGAAAAACTGCCGGTGGAAACCGATCAGGTGGCCAAGATTATCATTGATGAAGCATCGGGTACTATTGTTATGGGTGAGAATGTAACGATTGATACAGTGGCGGTGGCGCAGGGTAACCTTGTAGTCAAAGTTGAAGAAAAACCGGTTGTATCGCAGCCAAACCCGCTTGCCCCGGAAGGAGCGCAGACAGTTGCCGCCGTGCAGACCGAAGTTACTACTGACGAAAAACCGGGAAGCCGTATGGCGGTGCTTAAGCGCGGCGCCAGCCTGAAAGATTTAGTGGCCGGGCTTAATGCCCTTGGTGTTACGCCCCGCGACCTTATCACTATTTTGCAAACCATCAAAGCCGCCGGCGCACTTCAGGCTGAGATACGGACGAGGTAGATATGAACTGGGGAATTGAGGAATTGAAGAATTGGGGAAAAGTATTTCTGTCATACCCGCGCAGGCGGGGATCTCTACATGTGCTTGCTCAACCGGATGTAGGGATTCCTGCCTTCGCAGGAATGACAAGATTGGAAGGTACAATATGAATATTGATACAAATTCTGCCATATCGCAGGCAATGACCGCAAAAATGGGAATGTTTGGCGCGTTAAAAGGCATGTCCCCGGAAAAAGCCGAGGCCGCCTCCAAGGATTTTGAGTCGTTATTCATCAGCCAGATGGTTGAACAAATGTTCGGAGAATCAGTAGGTTCTGACGCTTTCGGGTCTGATGAAAGCGATGAGGTCTATAAAGGGTTGATGGTCCAGGAATACGGAAAAATGATAACTGCGTCCGGTGGCATAGGAATTGCTGACTATGTAAAGAGGGAATTGTTGAAACAACAGGAGGTGAAGGGATAAGTATATGGTTGATTCAGTACAGAGTTTTATACCGGCAGATTCCAAAGTTCCGGATTTTCGTATCAACGATGTGGTGATGCTTACCGCGCGTCTTGCCCAGCTTCTGGCAGAAGAAGTGGATCTGCTGGGTGACATGAAAGTAAAGAAGATCGAAGCGCTGCAACAGGAAAAAATTTTCCTGACTAACGCGCTGGAGGCGCAGAGGAAGCTGATAGAACGCCATCCTTATATTTTGGATACCATTCCTTCCAGGGATAAAAAAGATATGGAAGATATTGCCGCTGTTTTTGAGAATATACTCAATGAAAACCACCGTAAATTATTGCTGGCAAAAGAAGTGAACCACAAAATTGTGCAGGCGATAACTGACGTGGTTAAGGAAACCACACTGAGCCGTACCTATAATGGTAACGGGGTTACCGGTCCGGCGGCATTTAACAGTCTTTCTGTAACTTTGAACAAGACAATTTAGGAAGTTTATGAGCCTTGCGCTTGCACTTAACAATTCACTTTCGGGGTTAAATATCAACCGCCAGTCTTTGGCTGTTCTATCGCAGAATATCGCCAACGCCAATACGCCGGGATATAGCCGGAAAATACTGGAACAGGAATCCTTATATCTTGATGGTAATGGTGCGGGTGTAAACATAACCGATGTAATCCGCAAAGTTGATGACTACCTCATACGCTCTGTTCGTGACCAAACCTCCAAGGTAGGGCAGGGAGATGTTGAGAGTGATTATGCCGACCGTATCCAGATATTACTGGGAAAGCCAGGAAATAAGGATAGCATAAATTCGAGCATAGGAAATTTTTTCAATGCTATCCAGTCGCTGGCCCAGACCCCGGAAAGTTCTTCACTCAGGGTAAATGCGGTTAATCTGGGGAAAACGCTGGCTGGTGGCATAAATGATCTGTCGTCCGGCTTAAATGATCTGCGTTTCCAGGCTGACCAGGATATTAAGCTCGCCACCTCCAGCATAAATTCAGATCTGGTAGAAATTGATAAGCTTAATAAAACTATCTCCAGCGAAAGTGCCCTGGGGAAACCAATAACCGAGCTTGAGGATAAGCGCGATGGTTTAATAAAAGATTTATCCGGATATCTGGATGTCCAGATTTATAAAAAAACCACTGGTGAGGTTAATATAAATACCGTTAGTGGCTTGGGATTACTGGATGACAGCGTATACCAGCTATCATACAATGCGGCGAGTTCAAAGGACAGTTTTGTTAACAATGTGTCGTTGTCGCCATTGCAGATTTACCGCCTTGATGAACAGGGCAACCAGATTGGAACTCCTAAAGACCTGATCACGGCCGGTACAAGTGATACCATTGTCAGCAATGTCAGCAGTGGTAAATTGTCTGGCCTTGTCGATATGCGGGATAAACAGATTCCTGATATACTGAAACAGCTTGATAACCTGGCCTCTGTTTTGCGGGACCAGATGAATATAATACATAATACCGGCACCGGTTTCCCGGGGGCAGCAAGTTTAACCGGAACACATCTGGTAGTAGCTGATGATTACAGCAAGTGGAATGGAAAGGTGCGTATTGCCGTATTGGGTGCTGATGGCAAGCCGGTTGCTTCCAGCTATCCTGATGAATCGGTGGTCAGGCCGCTAACGCTTGATTTATCAACACTCGATACTGGAACCGGGCCAGGCCAGCCTGATATTCAGGGAATTATCAATGAAATAAATCATACCTTCGGTATCCCGCAGAATAAGGTAGAGCTGGGTAATGTAAATAATATTAACCTGGTGTCTAATTCCGATACTATCCCGGGGCTTCCACCACAATTAAATTTTGATTTTAATGTAGAAAATATTTCAGCGACTAACGCTGATGTGTTTGTTACCGGTGTGCAGATACTGGATAGTACTGGAACAGCGATGACCACGCCTACTTCGACTCTGCCGAATATTGCGCTTGCAGGAACCTATGGCACTACCGCCGGCAGCAATTTGCTAACTATAAATACTACTGGCCTTAATGGTCTTAAGGATGGTGATAAAGTATATCTTTCTGCCCCGTCCTCGGCAATTGATGGAATCCCCACAACTGACTTTGACCAATTCTTTACAGTCAGCAATGTCAGGACTGGAAGTTTTGATGTTACTATGCATAGCAGCGCCGGTACTGGTGGTTCTTTTACGGTGGCCGGTCAAACCGCTACCCCGAAATATGTTGAAGTAGATGCCGGTGATTCTGTGCGGACCAAGGAGAGCGGTACAATTACGGCTGACCTTAGCGGTAATGTAGGCTCTCCATATTATACTATAAAGGTGAATCTGGCGGTGGATGATGGCAATGGCAACATATCGACTTCAGTAGTAAGTTACCGGATAAATAACAACGATACCAATCTGATGAATGCACGCTATTCAGCATCTTCCGCGGATCATGATGGTAAAATAGTAATTCCGGGTGGTATTACGCCAATAGCTAAAGCCATGCTGGTTGACGAGAACGGAGTAGAGCTGGCAAAAGTAAATGGAGCTTATACCACTGCGCAAAAAGGTTACCTGAAAATTGTCGGCGGTAACAGCAGCAGCTATATAGCTATTGATTCGCTGGATAGCAGCGAGCAGGGACGGCCCAACGATACTCCGAAAACTGCCGCTACCAACCGGGGTTTTTCCCATTATTTCGGGTTGAATAATTTCTTTGTTGACGATGGCGATATCCGTACCAGCGTAACAGAAGGAAGTGCTGCCTCACTTACGGTAGAGCAGAGGCTGGTCAGCAACCCTAACCTTATTGCCCTTGGTAAATTGTCGCCGAGTCCTTCGTCCAGTGATACGACCAAACCGCCTCCCTACAGCTATGAACGTAACGTTGGCGACAATAGTGTTATACAGGCTATTGCCAATCTCGGGATACAGGCGGTGAATTTTGTTGCTGCCGGTGGTCTGGGCCAAACCAAAATAGCGCTTGGGGAATATGCCGGGCAGATAATCGGTGCGGCTGCCACCAATGCGACAGCAGCCCAGACATTGAAGGATAATGCGCAGTCACTCCTTGATGGTTACAACCAGCGTTCGGATTCAGTAAGCGGTGTGAACCTTGATGAGGAACTGGCCAATACGGTGATTTACCAGAATGCTTACAGTGCCTCGGCGCGGATAATTACTGTAGTCAGCGGTTTGTTTGATACATTGATTCAGGCGGTCGGAACATAGAAAATGGAGAAAATATTATGTCATTAGGTCGTATAAGCACATATGCGCTGCACCAGACTACTCTGCGTGATGCCAGCAAGGTGCAGGTAAACCTGGCTGACTTGCAGCAGCAATTATCCAGCGGTTCAAAATCTCAGGATTTTGCCGGGCTTGGTGGTAGCGAGTCGGAGCAGTTTTTACTGCTGGAAAGCAAAATAGCGCGGACGGATGTTTATGTGCAGAATAATAATATCGCCGCAGCCCGCGTTAATACTACCGATAATATATTAAGCCAGGTGATTGACACAGCAGCTAACCTGAAGGACCTTATTTCACAGAGGCGTAATGCCGCATCCAACAGTTCTGCTTTTCCGGAAACGATAAAAGGAGCATGGCAATCGTTGGTTAGCCAGCTTAACACCAGTCAGGAAGGGCGTTATTTATTCAGCGGTACCAAGACCGATACTCAGGCGGTAAACCCCGATGTATTCCCGACAGTTGATGAGGACGGAAACCCTAACTCGGATTATTATCAGGGGAGCCAGGAAGATGTAACTTTGCGTGCCGATGATAATACAGAAATTAATTATAATGTCCGCGCCGATGATCCGGGGATACAGAAAATATTCGCTGGCCTGGCCATGGCGCAAAGGGGGCATGACAATAATTCCGATGAAGAACTAAGAAAAGCCTACGATCTGGTGCAGCAGGGGCTTGACGGAGTTATTGCCGCCCAATCTATTGTCAACCAGAATAAAGTCGCAATCGACAACATAAATACCCGCCATTCTTCATTTAAACTTTATTTTCAAGGAGTAAAAGAGGGTATAGGTAACACTGACCTGGTATCGGTTTCTACAGAGGTGGCAGTAAACCAGGGGATATTGCAAGCAGCTTTTCAGGCTTTTGCTAAAATTAATTCCTTGAAGCTTTCAGATTTTTTACGTTAAACTAACAAAGTTGTGTTATTATGCCAAAATAGCACAGCAAAACATAAGGGGTACATACTATGTTAAGCCAGTCAGTATTTTCAGTTGGGACAATTGCCCCACACGTTGCATTTCCAGAGACTATCAAGTCCCGTTTCGGGGAGATTTCAGTGGATATTTCACGGGCTGTAAGCTTCCCCCGCGGTCTGCTTGGTATGCCCGATAAGTCCAATTTTGTGCTGACCAGCTTCAACAGTCCCAAAATGGAGCAGTTCAAACTGCTGCAATCGCTTGATGAATTACAGCTTTCCTTTATTACCCTGCCGGTTTTGATGAATAATAATATTATAGCCGCCGAGGATATACGCAATGCGGCGGACGATCTGCAGATAGAATATGACAATCTGGTGGTGTTGTTAATAGTGTCGGTGCATCGCAGCCCGGATAGCGTAAAACTCTCGGTAAACTCCCGCGCTCCGCTGTTTATTGATGTAAAGCAGAAGTTTGGCATGCAGTATGTGTTCCAGAAGGACAGCTATAAGGTACAACATATGTTGTAGTAAGCTGGATTATCCGATTATCCGATGCTCAGTGATGGCTTGATATTTTACGGAGCATCTGATAATCCGGTCATCCGATCATCTTTAACTAAGGACTTAACAATGAAACCAGCTAGTAAAAAGAAGCCTTCCGTAAAACAGCAGATGCTTTCCAAACCGGTGAAGCATATTGATATTACATCGTTTGACGCGCGTCCGATTATTGACCAGATGGCGAATATGTCATTCACCTCGCGCGATCTCGCGAAGGCGACCGAAATTTACAACATGATGCTCGCCGATAAAAAATGTTCGGTGATTCTTACCATCGCTGGATCTACCTCTGCCGGTGGTTGCATGAAGCTGTATGCTGACCTCGTGAAGAACAACATGGTCGATGCTATCGTTGCGACCGGTGCTTCCATTGTGGATATGGATTTCTTCGAAGCGCTCGGTTTCAAACATTATCAGGGCAGCCAGTTCGTGGATGACAAGGATTTGCGCTCGAACTATATCGACCGTATTTATGATACCTATATCGATGAAGAAGAATTGCAGCACTGCGACCATACCATCAAAAAAATCGCCGATTCGTTGCAGCCGCGCCCATACTCATCGCGTGAATTCATAAAAGAAATGGGCAAATGGCTCACCAAGAACGCCAAGAAAAAAGATTCGCTGGTGCAACTCGCCTATGAGCATAACGTACCTATCTTCTGCCCGGCATTCACTGATTCATCAGCGGGTTTCGGGCTGGTAGTACACCAGCACGAGCGCAAGAAAGCAAAAAAACCGTACATGACCATTGATTCGATAGCAGATTTCCACGAACTGACCGACATCAAAATTAAAGCCGGAACCACCGGCCTGCTGATGATTGGTGGTGGCGTTCCAAAGAATTTCGTGCAGGATACGGTGGTGTGTGCGGAGATTCTCGGTATTGATGCCGAGATGCATAAATACGCGGTGCAGATAACCGTTGCCGATTCGCGCGATGGCGCATGCAGTTCCAGCACGCTCAAGGAAGCCTGCTCCTGGGGTAAGGTCGATACGGCTTACGAGCAAATGGTATTTGCCGAGGCCAGCAGTGTATTGCCACTTTTAGCATCGGACGCGTACCATCGCGGCCACTGGAAAAAACGTACAAAACGTAATTATTCCAAGATGTTCGGGTAATAACTCAATAAATCATAGTTATATCAAATTGCATGCGTTGTTAATGGTTGGTTAATTGAATTTAGCTATAATTAACTATAATATTAGCTAAACTGCGCATTTGATTTATTGTGGCTATGAAAAATGATATTGCTAAAACCCTTCGCACCTCCTTTGTTTTATCCCTGCTTTTTCCAACATTTTCTTTCGCCGCTGGCTATAACAATGCCGCGCAGTGGAGCCAGATTGGCTGGGCATCGCAGTATAATATTACCATAAACGGTACCGCGCAGACTATCACACCAACAGGCAGCGGGGTTACGGTCGGGGTTATTGATACCGGCGCAACTCCGGGATGGGCTGGTAATGTCAGCGGTTCAATAATAATGGGTAAATGCCAGATCGCCAGCTGCACCAGTTCGGTCGATGATAATGGGCACGGAACATTTGTAGGCAGCGAAATTGTTACCAAACCTTCCAGCTCGGGTATGACCGGTCTTGCCAATGGTGCCAAAGTGCTGGCGGTTAAGGTGCTTAATGCCAGTGGTTCAGGTGTTTCCACCGATGTTTCCAAGGGTATCATGTATGCCGCTGACAATGGTGCGCAGGTTTTGAATTTAAGCCTTGGGCCAAGCGGTGCGGCGGCAGGGCAGGCAGCTTTCTATAGCAGTATTGCCAGTGCTGTGAATTATGCTGCTTCCAAGGGAGTATTTATAGTTTTTGCCGGCGGCAATAGCAACCAGGCCCTTGCTGGCGGTAGCAATATAACTGGTTTTACCGATGCCGCTATTCAGCGCATGGTATTTGTCGGATCAGTTAATTCAGGAAATGGAAAAAGCTCGTTCAGCAATACGGCTGGCAATGGCAGCTTTATCTCTAATACTGGTAAAAGCTATGCCTATAAGAATATGTGGGTGTCGACCAATGGTGAAGGGCTATGGGGTGCCAGTAACTATTATACACCGCAATATGGTTATGGTTATATCACCCAGATGTCAGGAACTTCAATGGCTGCGCCGCAGGTTGCTGCTTCTGTTGCCCTTCTCGAATCACAATGGGCTATTTTGAAAACTAACGGAACAGCCCTACAGGTTCTTGAACAGACCGCAAAAGATCTGGGTAGCAGCGGGGTGGACACTACCTATGGTTATGGGCTGGTGAATCTTACAAAGGCTATGCAGCCTTATGGAACACTTACCGTAAAAAATGCCAGTGGTGCCAGTATCCCGCTCAGTAGCGTTACCGGTAAATTGCTTCTTGGTGGTTCGTTTGGTGCGGTAAGCAATGGTAAACTCAGCACAGCCCTGCAAACTGCCCTTTCTAAATACACCACCTTTGACGGATTTATGCGTAATTATACGGTAAACCTCGCCAATCTGGTGACCTCTACGCCAAGTTCATCGTCCGTGACCCAGGTAAGCACGACAAAAACAACTACCGGTAGCGCCAAGTTCGCCGATGGCAGCAGCCTTTCCTTTGGTAATGCCGAAAATGATATTTACGATATAAGCCGTCCATCCTCCTCCTCGGGTAATCCTAACTGGTTTGTATCATTTACCGATGTGCAGGGAACAACCACCGCCGCCGGTTCCGGCTTCCCGGCTTCCGCATCTTTTGCCAGTGCCCTGTGGGGAAGTGAAAATCCGGTGGCCAGCCAGGTTTATGAGCTGGGTGCATCCAATGTCCTTACTAATATAGCTCAGGGCGGTACTTTCTTTGCCTATGGTACCAAGCTCGACAGCAGTACGCGGGTGGCGTTCTCATGGTCGCAAACCCGCAATGATGATGCCCTTGCCAGCGTAAGCAGTGAAAATCCAAGTTCAATGGCCTTTAATACCGGTATCAGTGAGCGCCTTACAGACAGGCTTACAGGTGGCCTGACCATAAGCCTGCTGGACCAGAAAAACGGTATGCTCGATACCACCTATTCCGGCAATGCCCTGAGCTTTGGTAATAACCACCAGAGCGTATCGTTCGGTGTTACTTCGACATATTCACTCAGTGACAAGCAGGACCTGGTCTTTGATGCAGCGATTGTCCGTACTAACGGTGCCAATATTTCCGAAGGGCTGATAACCAGCGTTTCCGATACTTACGCACGCAGCCTGGGGGCTTCTTTTGTTGAACGCGATGCCTTCCAGGCTGGTGACAGGTTTAACGTGTCATTGCGTGCCCCGCTGCGTGTGATATCCGGTTCGGCGTCAATGCTTACCACTTCGGTTGATGAAAATGGCTCGCCAGTGACCACTACCCAGAAAATTGGCCTGAAACCAAGTGGCAGTGAAGTAAGCCTGTCCTTTGGCTATCAGGCCCCGGTCAGTGATGAAGGCGCAAGCTGGGGCATAGCCTTCGAAGGCCGCCATGATGCCGGTAACGTGGCAGGCCAGAATTCGGCTGATGTGATGTTGCACGCCAAGCTTTCTTTCTAGAGAATTTTTTACCAACGTCCTGCGCTTTTTTGTTGGCTTGCCGCCAGTAAAAAGGCTCCGGGCCATGTGCTCTCTTGATTAAAGCGCTGTTTTATTTAAATAAAACACTGTAATAATCGGTTTCACAAAAGCTTCATAATCCAAATCGCCTTTTCGTGTATAGTGAAGGGGTTGGTTGAACTTGTAATTATTGAGGGGATTTTATGGCTAAAGATAAAGAATATATCGCACCTCTTGCTCCAGCTATTGCTGAATATTTGACAAAGAAGAATGGTGGAGTTCCGGTAACCGGTCATCTTGGTCCATTGAGTGGAGAGGTGGTCATTAAACTTACGTCCGTATTTGATAATTTGAATACTGACATAAATAACGCTCAAGCCGCGCTTAATAAAATTGAATTGCGGCGCGAGATGGATGTGGAAAGAGTCCGCGCCAAAAATCCTGATCTGAAAGGCGAAGCTGCCTATGCTGCAGCAGATGGTGCGGCCTATAGCGCTGCAGTCGACAATATAACTGACCGAGTTTCGCGCAGGATAAGAAGCGAATTCGAGAAAGCAGGGGTAAGACAGTATTCGGAAGAAGCGGTTCGTGAGATAACCAGTTCCATGCAGAAAATGGCCACGCGTGATGCACGGGACGCCATGGATAAAGCTGTTTTGGCCAAAACTGTGAGAGTTCCCGCAAGAGCAGTGGCTGAAGCTGGTGGCCACGGTGTTGGTGCGAACCTAAAAGGTGGCGATATAAAAAAATAAACATCTCGTTTCGTAGCCTTAGAATATTGATGGGAAGTCAGATTATTGACTTCCCATTTGTTTTTTAGTCTATTATCTATGAGTAATACATTGTTTTTGTCATCCCCGCGCAGGCGTGGAGCTAGGGCCAAGTGAAGATTCCCGCCTTCGCGGGAATGACAACAGATAGGTGGTGGAATGGAAGATATAAAAATGAAAAAACAAGATAAGAATTCTAAGCAGTTATCTGAAGAAGGCACTTTAGTTGATATAGATATTCCTATGCGGGATTTATATCACATTAAACGCATGGCTGAATCTGAAGGTATACTTTATCAGGATTATTTAACCTCAATTATGCACAAACTTACAACTGGCCAGATAGTGATTAAATAACATGAAGAAAAAACCACAGAAAAAAATAGTTACAAAAAAAACCAAGGACCTTGTCGCCAAGGGTAAAAAATATTATTCGCTGGCCTATAAACCGCGCGAGGTGATTCTCGCCAAAGGCAAGGGCGCGAAAGTGTGGGATGCGGATGGCAACGAATATATCGATTTTGGTTCCGGTATTTCTGTGACCAGCCTCGGCCACAATAATAAAAAACTCGCTGACGCGCTCAAAAAACAGGCCGATAATATCTGGCATACCAGCAATATTTTCTTCACTGAGCCTGCCGTCTGCCTTGCTGAGGAATTGGTGAAAGCCTCGAAATTTGCCAAGCGTGCATTCCTCACCAACTCCGGCGCGGAAGCCAACGAAGCGGCGATAAAACTCGCGCGCAAATATGCCGCCGACAAAGGACGCCCGCCGGAAAAACGCGAGATAATAACCTTCATTGGCTCTTTCCACGGGCGCACGCTGGCAACCATCACCGCCACCGCACAGCCTAAATACCAGGCTGGTTTTGAGCCGCTTCCTGCCGGGTTTACTTATGTGCCGTTCAATGATTTCGCCGCCATCGAAAAAGCCATAAGCGATAAAACCTGCGCGGTAATGCTGGAAGTGGTGCAGGGTGAGGGCGGGGTTACGCCGGTTGCCAATGGCTTCCTCAAACATATCCAGGATCTATGCCATAAATATGATGCGCTGCTGATACTCGACCAGGTGCAGTGTGGCATGATGCGTACCGGAAAACTCTTTTCCCATTTCGCAGAAGAAGGAGTGACTCCGGACGTGGTGACGCTGGCCAAGGCCCTTGGTGGTGGCATACCCATAGGTGCGATGCTGGCTGGTGAAAAAGTGGAAAATACGTTCCAGTTCGGTAATCACGGCTCGACCTTTGGCGGCAACCCGCTGGCCTGTTCCGTTGCCCGCGTGGTGCTCAAGGAGATGCAGTCAAAAGAACTGGCCAAAAATGTCACCGCCCGTAGCAAGCAGCTTTTTTCCGCACTCAAAAGCATCAACAAGCATAACTTTTCTGTGTTCTCGGAAATTCGTGGTCGCGGCCTGATGATCGGTGCCGAACTGAAACCGGAATTCCACGGCAAGGCTGGCGACCTCGCCGATCTCGCGCGCAAGCACGGTTTGCTAGTATTACAAGCCGGGCCGAACGTGATGCGCTTCCTGCCGCCGCTTATCATCAGCGAAAAGGAAATGGCCAAGGGCATCGAACGTTTTGAAGCGGCGGTAGCG
>CAZUXB010000005.1:12988-28522 GCA_964624555.1 uncultured Rickettsiales bacterium
GAGTTTTTAAGTAATAAATGACTTCCAATTGGTGCGAATTTGGTGTAATATAGAACCATATAAGCACCAATTTATAGTTTTTATGGAGGTTTTATGATACGGCAAAGTATTTCAGTAACTGAACCAAACGACGCATGGCTTAATTCACTTGTAGAAAGCGAGGAATATTCCAGCAAAAGTGAGATAGTAAACGACCTTATTCGCAGGGCACGCAGCCGCCATCAGGCGCAAATAGAAAAAATACGCGCCGAACTTATCAAGGGCGAGCAAAGTGGAATTTGTACGCAAACTCCTGAAGAGATCAGGGAAGAAATTAAGAAAGAATTACGTTTGAATGGGAAGATATAGCTTAACTGCTGACGCAAGGTTAGACCTTAGGCGTATCTATAATTATGGCATAGACAGTTATGGAGTTCACCTCGCAGATAAATATTATATGCACTAATTGAGCGCTTTGAAGAAATAGCAAAACAGCCTTATCTCTACCAATCAGTTGAGCATATACACAAAGATTATAGATGCAGTATTTGTGGCATTGATAGTATCTATTACCGCATTACAGATACTAATATTGAGATCGTTAGAATACTAGGACGACAAGATAGTGAACATATTCTCATAGAGGAGTAAAATATTATGTTGCTGGTGCGCCAGGTTCAAATTTCTGACCATGCCGAGATACTTGGCCTTGCCAGGGAGGCTGGTATCGGCATGACCTCGCTTCCGGCCAACCCGGATGTACTGGCTGATAAAATTGCCTATGCCGTGGATAGTTTTGCAGGATCTGACAGAACCAGTGGCGATGAGCGTTTCCTGTTCGTTCTCGAAGATACTGTCACAAAAAAACTGGTGGGAACGGCGGGTATAGTCGCGCATATTGGCATAAAATACCCAGTCTATTTCTACAAGCTCTCGACCATTGTGCAAGCCTCGAAAGATGTTGGGGTGTACTCACGCCAGAAGGTTCTGCACATGGTAAATGATTATACCGGTGCTACCGAGATTGGTTCATTGTTCTTACAAAATTCCTACCGCCGCGATGGTATCGGCAGTTTCCTGTCGCGCTGCCGCTACCTGCTGCTTGCGGAATTTCCAAAACTTTTTTCCGATATTGTGATTTCTGAGATACGCGGTGTGCAGAATGACAAGGGGGAGTCCCCATTTTACCGCAACCTCGCCGAACATTTTTTCCAGATGGATTTCAAACGAGCTGATTTTATAAATGCCACTGAGGGCAGCCAGTTCATCAGCGACCTGAGGCCCAAATACCCGATCGATGTCGACCGGCTTGGTGACCGCGCCGAGGCCGTGATCGGTGAGCCGCTGGAAGCTTCCAAAGCCGCGGTGCGCCTGCTTGAAGCCGAGGGATTCCGTTGGCAGGGTTATATCGACCTGTTTGATGCTGGCCCGACCATGCAGGCCGAGCGTGCAACCATACGCAGCGTTCGCAAAAGCAAGAGCGCACAGATAAGCGAAATCAAAAAACTTGATACTGAAAAACACCATATGGTATCGACTAAAAAACTGGATGATTTCCGTATCGCCCTTACATCTTTGGAAGATACTAAAAACGGTGTTATCATTGAGCCGGAAACTGCGGAAATCATGAAGCTGCGCGTTGGTGACACAGTGCGCTATATCGAAGCGTAGAAAAATTTTCTTAGAGCATTTTCCATTTAGCCCTACACGTCGTTAGCCTTCGGCTCGTGTACTGTTTTTCTTGTACACGTCGCCTCGGCTGCCTAGTGTAGGATTAAAGCGAAAACGCTCTGGTCATGCCAGCGAAAACTGGCATCCAGACGAACGTTCCACTGGATACCACATAGCACAGTTTTTCAGGCCATTCGCGTTGCTCATGGGAAAAACTGGCTTCTGGTATGACAAATTTTGTGTGCCTTAGAGATGAAGCAAAAATTTTCTAATAGTGCTAGACCAGTTGCAATCCAGGTAGTAAAACTAAAATCATATTGATAAATTCTACTATGCTTTGCTGCAAATGGTTTTCCCTGCGCTTCCGCTGCTCACGTATTCAAACATACGCTCCGCTGCGGTTCTCGGGAATAACACATTTTCGCTACAGCCTAGTGAATTTCTCAATATGATATGGTCTACTTCAAGCGGAGAAAATTATGCAAGATATTTCTATTTTTCATAAGGGTGGGTTTGTTATGTATGCCCTGGCATTGTTGTCGGTGTATGCGGTTGCAGTTATTTTTTTCAAACTATGGCAATTTAGAAAATCTAACGTGTTCGACCGGAGTTTTATAGAACCGGTAATGCGTGATATCAAACAGGGTGACCGTTCGCAGGCTACCAGGACGCTGGAAACAATACGTGGGCCTATCGCCCGGATTATGAAAGTGACCTTTGAATGTGTGGCTAACCGTGATATGTCGCAAAAAAGCAAAGAGGCCGAAATTACCCGTGTTGGCTCTGCCGATATACGCTACCTTGAGTCACACCTGCGCGGGCTGGAAATGACGGCAATGATTTCACCACTTATGGGGCTGCTCGGAACCGTTATCGGGATGATAAATTCTTTCTCAAAACTCAGTTCAGCCGGAACCCATGTGGACCCTACCATCCTCGCCGGGGGGATATGGGAGGCCCTGCTTACCACTGCTGGCGGTCTTGCAGTTGCTATTCCTGCCCTTGCCGCCCATTATATCTTGGATGGGATCATAGAAAAAGTTCGTTCAACAATGAAGGATGTATCTGTCCAGATACTTGCGTTGGAAGATGAATTCCGCAGGAACGAAAGGCTGCTGGCTATTGAGCAGGCAAAACAGGCCGAAGCAGAGCGCCGCAGGCAGGAAGAAGAGCTCAAGAAACAAAAGGCTCAGAGCGAAGCAGCCGCTGCTGAGCAGGCTCAGAATGCGCCTAAGAAAATGTCAACCCTGCATCTTCTTAGCCCTAAATATTCCAGCGGAGTATAAATTACGTCATTCCTTGTAAATTAGATATAAAATGGTGGTATAACATGGAATTTGATAGGTCTCCGCGCCGTAGCCTGAGTCTGCCGCTCACGCCTCTTATAGACGTGGTATTCATACTTATCGTCTTTTTTATGCTTACCACCTCTTTCATGAGGATAGAATCTCTGGAACTGATGTTGCCATCGTCAGGGAAAGTGTCGGATAAAAAAGAAGTTACCCATATATTCGTCCAGGAAAATGGCGAGCTGATTCTGGGAAAACGTAAAATAGAACCTGATGAACTGGATGAAACGCTGGTCAGGCTTTTTTCCAATGATCCTTCCTCGCCGGTTATGGTGCTTACAGATGATGGCGTAACCATGCAGCAACTGGTGGCAGTAATGGATAAGGTTACCGGGGCTGGCGGTAAAAGTCTGTTTGTGCGTAAATGGGAGAATAAAGAACAGCAACCAACTTCAGAAAATGGGAAGTGAGCTATGGATTTTCCACGCACACGTCGTAAAAGGATAGATATAAGCCTGATACCGCTTATAGACGTATCAATGTTCCTGCTGATATTTTTTATGGTTTCGGGAACTGTGGAGAAGTTTGACCTTATTCCCATAGAGCCTCCGGTATCACAGCATGGAAAGATGATGGATGAGGGGCATGTATTGGTGTTGCTGGGCAGCCATGACGAAATAATTCTGGGCGATGAGATAGTAACTGTGGAAGAAATGAAAAAAACCCTTGCGCCGGAACTGACCGCAAACCCATCGAAAGTTGTAACAGTAAAAGCAGATGCAGTGGTGCCTGCCAACAGGATGATAGAGGTTATGGATGCAATTAAAGCGGCTGGCGGGCTTCATTTGTCGGTACTTACCCAGTCAATAGCTAAAGTGGATAAAAATTAATTATGCTGGCAACCATTAAAATATCGCCATTGGAATATTTGGGTTATCCGCAGTTTGCGGCTACTTTCGCGCTGGCAGTTATCCTGCATATCATGGCTGGCATAGGCTGGTATATGTCGCCGCCCCTCAAGATTGTTGATATACCTGTACGGACGATAGATATCCGCCTTGGCGACAGCGATGTCCAGCAGCAGGCAATCGCAGATGATGAACCTGCCCCGCAACCGGAATTAAGCACCTCACAAGAGGTTGAAGATGCCATGACCAAACTTATCAGGCATTCTGCCCCTGAAAAGGTAGTAAAAAAACCACCGGCTCCCCATGTCAGCAAACCACAGGATAATTCTGAAAAAGTTCCTGTAAAACCTCCTGTTCCCAATGAAAGGGTTGATACGCCGCGCCAGTTTGTACGCTTCTCCGCTTCTGATCCGGCTAATAAAAATAAAGGTTCAGTAATCGGCAACAGCAATGACAGTAATGCCGAAGTAAAAGCTCGTTATGAGCAGACGATTTCCCTATGGATACAAAAATTCAAGCTGTATCCTGACAGCGCCAGGGCCAACTCAATTCAAGGAAAAACCATAATCCGTATCAGGATCGACCGGTTCGGCAATATCCGTTACAGCGCGTTGGAAGATACAACAGGAAGCAATGAGCTTGACCGGGCCGCCCTTGATATGGTGCGCCGCGCTAACCCCGTTCCGGCAGTACCGGACAGCTATCCTGGCGAAATGTTTGAATTCCTCATTCCGGTAAAATTCCAGATTCAATCGTAGGGTGGGGGCGCAATGGGTTTTTGTAGCGTTATCATTGTCGCTAAAAACGGTGGGAAGGCTTTATTTGCGACCATTGAAACAGTCCTGCAGCAAAAAAAACTGGCAGAGCTTATTATAGCTGATAGCGGTAATACGCCGGATGTTGTTTCACGCCTGCAGCAAATATCGCTCTCCGACCCGCGCCTTAAAGTAGTATCTGCCAAAGGTGAAAGTAATTTTGTCAGTGCCTGCAACCTTGCCTCAAGGCAGGCTGTAGCAGAGTATCTGGTATTGCTTAAGCAGGATTATTTGTTGCCGCCTAATGCTATATCAGAGCTTGTTTCTGTCCTCAATATTGAAAAACATGCAATGTTAAGCTCCGGTATTGTGCAGGAATATGACGGCAGGATTCAGCCATTATGCCGCAACCAGATAGTCACTCCCAAGTCGGTTTTCCTGGATATATTCAAATTTAAATCTGCCAGTAAAAATAATATTATCAATTATGGAATGGCAGGTAACAAAGCATTCGAGGTTGCAACGGTAGCCAGTGCTTGCATCTGTATACGTTCTGCCGATTATAAAAAACTGGGCGGTCTGGATGCGGAATTTTATCCGCAAAATGAAGAAATTGATTTAAGCCTGCGGGTGCAACAGGTCGGCGGGCGGGTTTTATGTGTTCCTTCTGTAAAAATTACCCATTTGCCTGTTGCCAGCAGAAAAAGGATATCTATAACCCGGCAGTGCAATGAAGCAAAAAACACTATACGCTACCTGAATAAATTTTTTTCCGGACGCCAGATATTCGGCACATTGCTTTTTCTAAATATACTTATCACGATTAATTTGGCGTTTAAAATAACCGGTAGCGGTTTATGGGGATTGATGCAGAATCCGCGCCGGGTACATAATGATGTCAGGGCAAAACGCCTGATGATACTGGCTCTTGGGGCGGTTGATATTCCAAAAAGCAAACAGATGGCAAAAAAAATAGTACTGGTGACTGGGGCAACAAGCCAGATCGGATTGTGTACCATTAGCCGTTTGATAGCGGCAGGGGCAGCAGTACTTGCGCTGAGCAGGGATGACGGGATACCTTATTACCACGCTAATCTGCGCTGGATAAAAGGTGATCTGGACGATCCGTCTTTCCATCTGGATGGGTATTGTGTGGATATTGTGGTACATTGTGCTGCCTTATGGCATCTGCCGCCGGTTATGCAGCTGTTAAAAAATTCTGAGGCAAAACGGGTTATTGCGTTTAGCTCCACTACGGTGTTTTCCAATTTAATGACCGCTAATGCTTTTGAAAAAGATCTGGTATCAAAACTGCAAAATGCAGAAAATATACTATCAGAAAAATGCAGGGAGTTTGGCATTTCGTACACTATTTTACGGCCAACAGAGATATATGGCTCAGGGCTTGATTCAGGAATAACCACGCTGGCAAAAATTATCCGCCGTTTTGGTTGTATGCTGGTATATCCGCCAGCTATCGGGCGCAGGCAGCCGGTCCATGTTGATGATCTGGCGGTTGCCGTGCTGTTGGCATTGGATAATGAGATTACCTATAATAAAGCTTATAACTTAAGCGGCGGTGATGTGCTTACGTTTCGTGAAATGCTGGAAATGCTGTTTGCTTTATATAAAAAGAAAGCAAAAATTATTAGCAGTACCGCTTTACCTTTTTTCCTTGATATAGCCGGAAAAGTTTCCGGGCAAAAATCCATAAACGGGGAGATAGCAAGGCGCATGAATGATGATATGGTGTTCTTTCATGACGATGCCAAAAATGATTTTGCTTTCCGTGCCCGTAAATTCTTATCCGGCGGGATAAAAGATATTGAAGGCTTCTAGACTTTTAGAGTACAGCCATGATTAAGTGGCCCGTGGCCCCTGCCGATTGCCGGAGCAGTTTTGATAGCACTGGTAACATAATCCCGCGCACGTTTTACAGAATCTAGAATAGACATTTTCTGGGCGATGCCGGTAGCAATGGCAGACGCCAGTGTGCAGCCGGTACCGTGGGTATGTTTGGTTACTATCCGCGGTTGCTCAAAAATATGTTCGCCATCTTCCGTTAACAGTAAATCGCTAACTATATTACCATCGAGGTGGCCGCCCTTGATAAGTATATTTTTGCAGCCAAGAGCAATAATCTTCCTGGCCGCTGTTTTCATCTCGCTAACATTTGTTATGGTAATTCCCGACAGGTATTCAGCCTCAGGGATATTGGGCGTTACGATTGCGGCCTTGGGTATGAGCCTGGATTTAAGCAGGGAAACCGCCGATGTACGCAGCAAAGGTGCCCCGCCCTTGGCAAACATAACCGGGTCCAGCACCAACGGTATATGCGGGTAATCAGCGATACTGTCTGCAACAATATTAATTACGCTTTCCTTATTCAGCATCCCGGTTTTTATGGCGTCAGCACCGATGTCTTCAAGCACTAACTTTATTTGTTTGGCAATAAAATCTTCCGGCACATCATGAATGGCAAATACCCCAAGGGTGTTCTGGGCGGTAAGGGCGGTAATAGCGGTTGCGGCATAGCCACCAAGGCAGGTAACGGTTTTGATATCACCCTGTATCCCGGCACCGCCACCAGAATCAGAACCGGCAATAATCAACACCCGGGCTATATTTGTCGGTTGCATACATTACTGACCAATAGTGCTGACCATTTTTGCCAGCTCATCGGTGATGTTTTTTATTTTGTGCCCATCATTACCTTCCGCCATTATGCGGATTAGTGGCTCAGTGCCGGATTCGCGGACAAATATCCGTCCATTATTTCCAAGCTCGGCACTGGCTTTTACTATGGCCTGCTGGATGTTTTTATCCTTCAGCGGGGAAACACCACTATAGCGGACATTGTGCAGCAATTGCGGCAGCGGTGTGAATAGTTTATTATGTTCACTGAACTTTCCACCAGTCTCCCGCAGGTAAGCCAGTATCTGCAGAGCGGCAATGATACCATCGCCGGTTGTGCTATAATCGCTCAATATAATATGACCAGACTGCTCTCCGCCTAGGTTAAAACCATGCTCGCGCATATGCTCTACCACGTAGCGGTCGCCAACATTGGTGCGGGCGAGGGAAAGCCCCATTTTTTGCAGGTAAAGCTCCAGCCCCATATTGGACATCTGGGTGGCGACTACACCACCACCTTTTAAGGTTCCGGCCTTGTGCAGGTTGCTGGCGATTATCGCCATTAATTGATCACCATCGGCCACTTTCCCGTTTTCATCACAAACCAGCAGACGGTCTGCGTCACCGTCCAACGCTATCCCGATATCGGCTTTTTCACTTACTACAGTCTCACATAATTTGTCGGGTGAGGTTGAACCGCATTTCTCATTGATATTAAACCCATCCGGCTGGATGCCAATTGCTACAACTTCTGCCCCCAGTTCACGCAGAATAATCGGCGCAATATGGTATGCCGCACCATTAGCACAATCGACAACGATTTTCATGCCATCAAGCGTCAGGTGTTTGGGGAAGGTGCTTTTGGCATGTTCTATATAGCGTCCGGCGGCATCATCCAAACGTTTGGCGCGACCAAGTTTGTCCGGTGTGGTGCGGGCATCAAACTTGTTTTCCGCAATCAGTGTTTCAATTTTATTTTCGACCTTGTCGGAGAGTTTGTAACCGTCCGGGCCGAAGAGTTTTATTCCATTATCGTGATAGGGATTGTGTGAAGCCGAGATCATAACACCGAGATCAGCGCGCAAAGATTTTACCAGCATGGCCACCGCCGGTGTCGGCATCGGCCCAACCAATACAACATCCATTCCCACGGAAATAAAGCCAGCGGTAAGAGCTGGTTCGATAAGGTAACCGGAAAGGCGGGTGTCCTTGGCTATCACTACGCGGTGGCGGTGTTCCCCGCGCAGGAACTGCTGCCCGGCAGCCATGCCGACCTTGAGGGCGACATCAGCGGTCATAGGGTAACTATTCGCAGTCCCGCGGATACCATCTGTGCCAAATAGTTTCATGTTTATGCCATAGAAGCTTCGTCGTTATTTTTCTTCGCACGGGAAGAAGGCAGTGACGATTTGGTTGCTACCTTCTTCTCAGTTTCAACACGTTTTATTTCTTCGCCTTTTATCAGGCCACGGATTTCATCACCGGTCAGGGTCTCAAACTCAAGCAGTGATTTGGCAATCAAATGTAATTCATCAAGATGCTCGGTGAGAATATCGCGGGCGTGTTTATGCGCTTCTTCAACAATACGTTTTACCTCTTCGTCTATCACGCTGGCCATGCTATCCGATGCGCTACGGGCGGCAGAACCTTGCCCAAGATATGATTCCTGTTGTTCGGCACCGTAGAAGAGCGGGCCGATTTTATCGCTCATACCCCATTCTATCACCATGGCGCGGGCCAGCTTAGTCGCATATTTAATATCAGAAGATGCCCCACTGGAAACCTTGTCATACCCGAAAATAATCTCCTCGGCGACACGCCCACCCATGGAAACCGCGAGGTCGGCGATCATTTTTTCACGCAGGTAGGAAAGTTTGTCAGCTTCGGGCAGGCGCATGACCATGCCAAGCGCGCGGCCACGCGGAATAATTGTGGCCTTATGGATAGGGTCGGAGGCCGGGAAATACAACGATACAAGAGCGTGGCCACCTTCATGGTAGGCGGTCATTTTCTTTTCGTCATCGCTCATTACCATTGATTTACGCTCGGAACCCATCATTACCTTGTCTTTAGCCGATTCGAGATCGCGCTGGCTTACTACTTTTTTGCCGAGGCGGGCGGCGAGGAGGGCCGCTTCATTCACAATATTGGCGAGGTCTGCGCCGGAAAAACCGGGCGTGCCGCGGGCAATGACCTTGGCGTCAACATCCGGCGCTTTTGGCACTTTGCGCAGATGAACTTCCAATATCCTGGTGCGCCCATTGATATCAGGGTTGGGCACGGTTATCTGGCGGTCGAAGCGGCCGGGGCGGAGCAGGGCCGGGTCGAGTACGTCAGGGCGGTTGGTGGCGGCGACTATAATTACACTCTCATTGGCATCAAAACCATCCATCTCCACCAGCAACTGGTTGAGGGTCTGTTCGCGCTCGTCGTTGCCGCCGCCATAACCAGCACCACGGTGGCGGCCGACTGCGTCAATTTCGTCAATAAATATAATGCAAGGTGAATTTTTTTTGCCTTGTTCAAACATATCGCGTACGCGGCTGGCGCCCACACCTACGAACATTTCCACGAAATCGGAACCGGAGATGGTGAAGAACGGCACTTTCGCTTCGCCGGCGATAGCGCGGGCAAGAAGGGTTTTACCGGTTCCCGGCGGGCCAACGAGGAGGCAGCCGCGCGGTATTTTTGCGCCTAAACGCTGGTATTTCTGCGGATCTTTGAGGAAATCGACTACTTCGTGAAGGTCATCCTTGGCTTCTTCAATACCGGCTACATCTTCAAAGGTTACACGTTCAGTTTTTTCAGTGAGCAGTTTCGCGCGCGATTTGCCAAAACCCAGAGCACCTCCGCGACCACCGCCACCTCCCTGCATTTGACGCATAAAGGAAACAGCAATCAGGATGAACAGGATTATAGGCAGAAGCGATACTATCACGCTCCATAATGATTCTTTATTTTCATCGCTTACCACGTTTATTTTTACGTTCTTAGCGGTAAGACGGTCAACAAGGTTGGGGTAATCGGCAGTCTGGGTGGTGAAGGCCGTGCCATCGTTAAAATGCCCAACCACGCTGGCACTGCGGGTGTAGCCGGTTTTCATGGTAATGTCGGAAACCTGGCTCTGGTCGACTTTTTCAAGGAAATCAGAAAATGCTATATTTTTATAACCGCTTTGTTCGGAATTATCCCGGAACATGTTGAATAAGGCTATTAGTAATAAGCCAAATATTACCCACACAAAGATATTTTTACCAAAATTAGGCACGCTTCTGATTCCTTCTGAAGATATTACAACGGGTACTGATTATTAATGAAAAAACTACTACCAGCAAGCGCTTTTGCAGGGCGAAATTTGGCTGTGCACTGAATATCGGCAAGTGTGGCTTGTTTACTCATATAGCTTATATGGGTTACTGCCAGAAGTTCTTCAAGTAGCCAGAATGAAGGAAGTTGGCGCAGTATCCGTGCCGGTGGCGTAGCGCGCAGCAGGGATGGGGCGAGTTTTTTAATTTGGGCAAGACCATTGCTGCCCAGAGCTCTGATTTCCACAGACTGCCTAAGTTCCTTTGGCGTTCGGTATTCGATAAGGAATCTTTTGTCCCATAAAACCGGCTGGTTGTTGGCAAGAATAAGTGATGGGGTAATTGCCTTTTCTTCGCGGTAGACCATAATTTGCCCAGAGCTTAATGGCTCAAATATCAGCCCGCCAAGGCTGCGTTTGGATTTTAGCTTGTTGCCCTTAATAAGGGACAGTAAATTATCCAGCTTTTCACTGCGCGGCGGATGTTCCTCACCATTCAGTGTTTGGATGATTGAACCGAGAATTTTGCTTGAGATGCCTGAACTGTAATATAATTCAGCGTAGCCCATTGGGTATAGCTTTACAGTATCAGTTAGTTGACTGACTGCATTTCTTTCAATCAAGTTACGGTATTTGCCAAAATTTTTGATTATATAACCAGCATTTTGCCTGACAGAAGATTCGTCCGGGCTTGTGGCTAACTGCCTGCGGATATTCACCCTGCTGTATAGCAGGTTATGGTTGGAGGGGTCTTCTATCCAAGGCTGGTTATTTTCCCTGAGGGTAGCGATAAGCCTTTCCTTGTCTACGTGCAATAATGGCCGTAGTAGCCTGACACTGGAAATTATACTCTGTGCGGACATAGCGCTTAAGCCTTCCAGCCCGCTACCACGCGCCAGACGAAAAAACATGGTTTCCACCTGGTCCCCGGCATGGTGGGCGGTAAGCAAATGTAAAATGTTATTTTCCCGGCAAAAATTCGTAAGTAATTGGTAACGGGCAGTGCGGGCGCTGGCCTGAATGGATTGTATTTTGGTAGGGCTATCCCAGATAAGGATATGGTGTTCTACGGCAAGTTTCCTGCACCATGCCGCAACCTGTAAAGCTTCGCTGGCCGCTTCAGGGCGCAGGTTGTGGTTTACTGTCAGCGATATTACTTTACCCCCACGGTCAGCCACCCAATCCCTGGCCAGCAAGAGCAGAGACATGCTGTCGGCACCGCCGGAAGTAGCAACCGCTATGGTTGGGTTTGCTTCAAAGTAACTAACAGCCTGCATCCATCCGTCAAATTCACCTGACGATATGGGGCTAAACTGGTTATCCTTAGTTACTACAGCCAATGCGCTTACGTTCCTGTTCAGCCTTTTGCGATACAGCAGCAGATGTAGCCTTGAACTTGGACACTACCTGGGTCAGCACTACGCAGGCTTCCTTGTCACGCTTAATGGCGTTCAGTGTCATAGCCAGTTTCAGCAAATTGTCAGGAGCTTTCGGGCCAGTTGGCAACTCCTCAAACCCTTGCCGGAAACTATCGGCCGCACCAATGTAATTACGGCGGATATATAATATTTCGCCCTGCCAGTAATAGGCATTGCCGATAAGCGGATCCTTGGGGTATTTTTTTATGAAGCTGGCAAAGGAATCAGCCGCTTTATCATATTGGGTTTGGTTTAACAAACGGAAAGCATAGTTATAATGCTCACGCGAGTTGGCGAAATCAGTTGTGCTGGCATCGTCATTATTGGTATCTGCAGTTTCTGTCGGATTAGATACTGCAGTGTCCACAACCTTACCTATGGATTTCTCATTTTTGTCTGGAGCCGGTTTTATTGCGTCAGCGGCAGGGTTCCTAGGCTTTAAGGTTGTTTCCGGAGCCGGTGGCGGTGTCAGGGATGGGCTGCCTGCGGCTGGTGCTACGGCTGCCGGTGCTCCGGTATGGGTTAATTCACCAAACCTGAAATCAGTATCGCGCTGAATTTTATCAAGGTTCTGAGCCAGTTTTTTTACCTGGAAATCATTTTCTTCGGTTTTTCCCAGTAGTTCGCGAAGCTGGTCCTCTATCGCGCTTAAACGTACCTCAAGGTCAGCACTTCCAGCCGGGGCTGAACCAGAATTTCCTAATGAACTGCCGGAAGACCTGGAAATCTGCCTTTGCAGCAGCATAAGGTCACGCTCTATCTTCTCCAGGCGGGCAGCACTTGCCTCATTATCCATGCCCTGGGCATGAGCCGGTAAAATAAATACCATAGTGGAGAATAACACTGTAATCAGGGAAAATTGTTTTTTCATAAATGCCACTTATTCAGGAGGTAGATACAATTCGCCCCGCATCAAACAATCTTTTGATACGGGGCGAAGGCCATTAGATTTTATAACTATTGGTTGGTAGCAACCGAAACAGCGCGGCGGTTCTGGCTCCATGCTGATTCATCAGAACCAACAACTGCCGGACGTTCTTTACCATAGCTGATAGTTGAAATCCGTGAGGAAGGAATGCCAAGACCAACAAGGAATTTCTTGGCGGCAGAAGCACGGCGCTCACCTAACGCAATGTTGTATTCCCTGGTACCACGCTCGTCACAATGACCTTCGATGGTCAGGTTGATGTGGGAATATTGCTTAAGCCATGCAGCCTGACGTTCCAGAGTGCTCTGCGCTTCTGAGGTAAGCTGTGAGCTGTCAAGAGCGAATAAAACGCGATCGCCAACATTCTGCTCCAAATCACCCTGACTACCTGGTGTTGCCGGGCCGGACATTCCGCCCTTACCATCACCGCTGCCATTAGCATTTGGATTGGTATCGCAGGCGGCGAGCAGGAAAACAGCCGAAAGAACAGCGATTGATTTAACAAATAAGTTCATAGATAGCTCCTAAATAATGTAAATTTTAATATAAATTTTTAAAGTGATTCCAAAATAATTCTGATTTTCTAATAAGTTCTCAATAATTCCCTATACTGCAAAGCGACAGAAAATGCAGCACGGCGGTTATCTGATAGCATGACCTTCTAGCGAAAAACGCGCTTAAATCAATAGCAATCACGCCTTCCGCGAATAAAACAATATCGCTGTGTTATAATGGCAACAGTGGCGACCAAGCAGGGTCAGAACCGCTCATAGGGGTTATTACCTCACGAAGGTTAGAACCGGTTAAATCAACACTGTAAAGGCGGGTTATACCAGCCTGCCCACCTGATGATGGTGACTGACGGTGGAACATGATAACACGGCCATTCGGCGACCATGTAGGGCCTTCGTCAAGATAGCTCTCAGTGATTTCACGTTCCCCGCTGCCATCAGTGCGCATAACACCTATATAAAACCTGCCATTGGCCATCTTGGTGAAGGCAATAAGGTCGCCACGCGGAGACCAAACCGGGGTTCCGTAGCGGCCATCACCAAAACTGATACGTTTTATATCGCTTCCGTCAGCATTCATTGTATAGAGCTGTTGGGAGCCACCACGGTCAGAGTTGAATACTATCTGTTTGCCATCCGGCGAGTAGCTTGGCGAGGTATCAATAGCATTACCGCTGGTTAGCTTGATCATGCGGCGGTTGCGCAGGTCCATTTTATAAATTTGGGTACTGCCGCCGTTGGCAATTGACATGACGATAGAATTACCATCATTCGAGAAGCGTGGGGCGAAAGACATACCCTCGAAATTGCCAAGCGATTCCTCGCGCCCGGTCTGCAGGTCACGGAGGAATACACGCGGCTGCTTGCCAGCGTAGGACATATACAGTATCTCCTGTGAGTTAGGAGAAAAGCGCGGAGTCAATACAAGGAAGCGGCCGTCAGTAAGGAACTTATGGTTCTCGCCGTCCTGATCCATGATGGCAAGGCGTTTTATACGTTTCAGGGCCGGGCCGCTTTCGGAAACATAAACTACTCGCGAATCAAAATAACCGTTTTCGCCAGTTATACGTTTATATATTTCATCGGCCATGATATGGGCAATGCGCCGCCAGTTGCTTTTAAAGGTATTGTACTCTTTACCGGCTATCTGCTCACCACCGTAAACATCCCACAGGCGGAAGGAAACCTTCACTTTCCCGTTCTCACCCTCGATCACGCTGCCGGTTACCAAAGCCTGCGCGCTTATCTGCCGCCAGTCGGCAAAACGCGGGGTAACGGTCTGGGCAGTTATCTGTTCGATAAAAGAAGAGGGGTTTATTGGCTTGAACAGGCCAGAACGTTCCAGATCGGCGGAAACCACACGGATTATGTCCGTACCGGTAGAGCTGCCGGCAAGGTTCGGCAGTGCAATCGGCATTGGCTCGGCAGTACCATTGGTAATATCAATACGCAACGCTGCGTTTGCCGGGGCAGCGGCAAAAGCAAAAAATATTATCGCTGAAAAAATATGGAAAGCAGTAGTTTTTGAAAAGCGCATCGGCAGGTTTCCTATAAAAAATTAGAGGCACCAAATATTCCTAATTCACTGGTTAATGTCAATGTATAAGTTGATATAAATATCTGTTATGCGCTCCTGACTTTATGCAAAAATTCTCCAACTTCTTTGTTCAGGTTTTCCGCTTGCACAGAAAGTTCCCTGGCCGCACTTAATACCTGAGCAGCGGCTGAAGATGCCTGAGATGAGGACTGGCTTACCGCATCAAGGTTGGTGGAGATAACCTGAGTTCCCTGTGCTGCCGATTGCATGTTATTGGTTATTTCGTTAGTAGTGGCGGATTGTTCTTCCACAGCTGCGGCAATAGTCGATGAAGCATCGGAAACATTGTCTACAGATTCCTTGATACTGTTCAAGGCCTCAATGATAGAAGCCGAAGCGGCATTCACTTCCTCGATAACCTTGCTAACTTCTTCAACAGATTTGTTGGTCTGGGTCGCAAGGTTTTTTACTTCGCTGGCTACAACAGCAAAACCTTTGCCAGCTTCACCGGCCCGTGCCGACTCGATGGTTGCGTTCAGGGCAAGCAGGTTTATCTGTCCGGAAATATTGGCGATCATGGTAACAGCTTCACTTACCTT
>CAZUXB010000005.1:28532-30923 GCA_964624555.1 uncultured Rickettsiales bacterium
TTCTGGGAAGCGGTGCTGAGTAATGATGCTTTTTCATCAGCCGCCTCAGTTTTTTGTCGTGAATCATTGGCGAGATGGTTGGTTCTTTGCACCTGAGAAGAGATTTCTTTCACTGCATATGACATCTGCTCGGCAGAAGAAGCAACAGATTTTACTTTCGATGCAGTTTCTAAAGAATTGTTGGCGGCAGTCTTTGCGCTTGCCGAGGTCTGCTGCATCATTTTGGTAACTTCTTCGGCAGTGTGGGCAAGCTCGGTGGAGGCAGAGGCAACAGTGCTTACTATAGCTTGAATTTTTGACTCAAAGTCAGAAGTTATCTTTTGCACAAGATGGGCGCGTTTCTTCTCACCTTCGCTGCGTTCGTCCTCCAGCTTTCTGGCGTTATCCCGTTCAATGGCTGAATCACGGAAAGATGACAGGGCGGCAATAAGTTTTCCTATCTCATCCTTACGGCTGGTTTGCGGTATCTCGATGTTGATTTCGCCCCATGTCAACCTTTCCATCTGTTTGATAACTGTTGAGATAGGTTTAGTGATGGATTTAATTATCATCATGAATATAAAACCACCAACCAGTACGGTGGCAGACGCTATACCTATGCGGGTTATCAGTACCTTGTGGAAGCCATCAATACGTGTATTTAAAAGCCTTTCCATTTCATCATTGTTTTTAATGACAAAATTTTTGAGCAGGGCACTTAAATTTGCGGCAGCGCCAGCCAGTTCGCCTTTATCGGCAGACTTTGCTATATCAATAAGCTTGTTAGATTCATTTTTTATAGCATCACCATCTTTTCCCAGAATTGTTTGGATAGAGCTGTTGGCTTTAATAGCTTTGCTGAGGTCTGCCTGGATATCATCGGCATTAACCAGAACCGCATCAACAGCCTTGGAAAAAGCAATCGAATTTTCTGTGCTGGGATTTTTTACAAGGTTGCCGTTGGAAAGCATCAGGCTGTTGATACCGGTGAGCAAGGCAGTAGCCTGATTAACTATGATATCGCCGACAAAATAAGCGTCACCATCGGGATCAAGGGTAATATTAGAGTTATCAGATATGGCTGATATCAGTTCATTGGTCTTAGCTGCCATGGCCTCGCTATCATCGGCCTGTTCAGATTGCAGGGCTGCTATCAATTCCTGCGCTTTCTGGGTGACGTTCAACTGCCCACGGTCTTCGGCTTCGGCTTTTTTTAGTATTTCAACAGCTTTTCCGAGATTTTCTTTTGCTGTCTGCGAAGTGACAATATTCAGCACCTCATGGGCGGAGCGTAGATAATGTACGCCGCTAATTTCCTGCCTGGTGAAGTTGATAAGTTCTTCTTTTTCATCTATAAGGAAATATCCCAATAATATTATCGGAAATAAAAATAGCGATATGGCAAAGGTAATCTTGGTGCCTATGGATAAGTCTTGAATTTTCTTCATGAAAATCTCCTGATATATTTGGCTAAATACGGAACTGTATCATTATGGGGCAGTTACTAGCATATGCTGTCAAATCATCAAAGAGTTTTTTTGTATATTATTGTAACATCTCACGCGGGTCGAAATGCAGTTCCATAACCCGCCATGTTTCGTATTTTTCCGGAGGAAGGTTTTTCAGCGGGCTGCATTGACGAACCGCACGCAGGGCAGAATCGGCCGCAGCGCGGAAGAAGGTGTCGGAATTATAGCGGCTCTTGCTTTCATCGGCCAGCTCAGCCCTTACATAGCTGCCATCGCTATTGAATTCAGCGTCTACCACTACTACCAGCTCCTGCGCATTCTTGGCGCCAGCCGGAGGGTTCCAGCAATGGGCAAGCTGCGACATGATTGCGTTCTTCTCGCTTATAGACATTGCCTGGGTCGGATCAAAGCGGTTGGAAATAGATTTTGTTGTTGAAGAGGTGTTGTCTTTGGGTTGCTCTTTCTTGTCGGTTTTTTCTTTCTTGGCAGCATCCCGTACATCCTTTAAAATAGCATCCAGACTCTCCTCGGGTTTCTTTTTAGGTTTAGGCTCAGGTTTTTTAGGCTCTGGCTTTGGAATTGGTTTAGGTACCGGCTTCTTGACTTCCGGTTTTGGTGCTGGCGGCGGAGGCGGTGGAGTGGGGCTGGAAGTTTTAACCGGAGGGGATGGTTTCTTTTGTTCCGCTTCAGGTTTTGGTTCTTCAGGCTTTGGTTTTTCCGCCACGGTTCCTTCCGAAGGTTTTACATTGCTTATTTTGCTGATTGGAAGAAGCTCAACGGTGATGGCAGTAGGCTCCGGCGGTAATTCATGCTTGAATATTGAAGGCAGGCCAAAAATTACCAGCAGCAGCAAAAGCAGATGTAATACTACTGAACAGGCGATCCCTTTTTTGCGCTCCCTATACACAGCAATTATTTATCCCTAGTGTTTATCTGTAGAATC
>CAZUXB010000005.1:30933-66307 GCA_964624555.1 uncultured Rickettsiales bacterium
ATCTGTGGTGCCTGAATCGGTAATAAGAGCGACTTTGTTGAAGCCGGCGGCGTTTATCTCGCCGACAACCTGCATCATTTTGCCGTAATCAATGTTTTTATCACCGCGGACAAAGATTCTGGTGTCTTTTTTCTGCCCGGCAATTGCCGCCAGTTTTGCCTGCAGTTCCTTTAACAGCACCGGGGTTTTCTGGATGTAGATTTTGCCTGCCGATGTAACCGATATTGCAAGCGGCTCATCCTGCCCGGGTAGTGGTGCGGAATTGGCTTCGGGAAGGTCAACGGTCACGCCGCTGGTCATCATCGGGGCGGCAACCATGAAGATAATGAGTAGCACCAGCATCACATCCACCATCGGGGTGATGTTTATTTCCGAAAAGCTGTCAGCGCGCTGCCGCCTGCGATTTCTTCTGCCGCCACCGCCTAAACTTGCTCCCATTGGTCTTACCCTTCCAGTTGGCGTGAAAGGATGGTATCAAATTCGGTACTGAAATCTTCCAGCTTGTTGGAAAAACGCACCAGCTCGTTGGAAAATTTGTTGTAGGCGATTACCGCTGGTATTGCCGCAAAAAGGCCAATAGCAGTAGCCAGCAACGCTTCGGCGATACCAGGTGCAACGGCGGCAAGCGAGGTATTCTTGGAGATAGCTATCGACTGGAAGCTGTTCATGATACCCCACACCGTCCCAAACAACCCAACAAATGGGGCTGATGAACCAACAGTGGCAAGGAAGCCGAGGCCGCTTTCCAAATGTTCTATCTCGCGGTTGCGCGCTACCTGCATAACCTGCATCACACGTTCGCGCAGACTCATTTTAAGTCCTTGCAGAGGGGTGTTGACATTGGTTTTTGAGCGCATCCACTCCTCCATGGCAGCAACAAAAATTATTGCCATTGAGTGGTTGGCGCGTTTTTTTATCTTCTCGTAGAATTTATCCAGAGCCTCGCTCGACCAGAATTCACCCTCAAAGCGGTGAGCCTTTGATTTTACTTTGCGGAACAGGAAATATTTTTCAAAAATAATTGCCCAGCACCAGAATGCAGCAAATAGCAAGAGCAGCATTACGATCTTGACCACAAAATCGGCCTGCATGAACATGCCGAATACTGTAAAACTATGGGCGGCAGCATTACCGGCAAGAGTGGTGGCATCTACGCCTTGGACGGCTGTTGAAACTGCTGTGGGAATAGGGGCGGCATCTACCATTTTTTTATCCTGTGCTTAATTTGTTATCTTAAAAACTGTCATACCGTATATGATATAAATATTTCTTACTTGTTAAAAATTTTTAACATGGCTTTCACTGTATTTTCTGGTAGTTTTGTCAGCTTCATACCTTCGCCAACTACCGCCAGTTTCACTTCCAGTTCCACCAGTATTTCCTTATCGCGCTTTATCGTCTGCGACATGTTCATACTGACCCTGCTTATATCGTTTAGTTTGCTCTCAATTGTCAAGAGGTCATCGAGTTTCGCCGGCTTTAAAAAATCGATCTTGCATTTGCGCACCACAAAACCGATTTTTTGTTCGGCCAGCAGGTCGGACTGGTTGGTGCCGCTGACACGTAACGCTTCGGTGCGGGCACGTTCGGCGAATTTCAGGTAGTTGGCGTAATAGACGATGCCGGCGGCATCGGTATCTTCATAATAAACGCGGACAGGGAAGGTGTGACTCATAACTACTCCTTCCCCCCTTGTGGGGAAGAAATTTTCAAAAGCTCCTTCCCCACCTGTGGGGGAGGGAATAGAGACGCTAATCTGTGGTGAGCTCTTCATTTTTTTTCTGCGTCACCTTTGTCAACTATTTTGGCTTTATCCATCATATTTTCCATACTGGCGATAAGCTCACCAACATTATCCATGATTCTTTGAAATTCCTTGATTGGTAATATTACGTATTGCTCATCTTTATTCTTAGCGTTCTTTTTTTTCATATAATTTTTAATAGTTATAGATTTTATTATTCATTTAATCAGAGCCGTTTTCATATCAAGTAATATCACCAATCTCTAAATCTAAAACTTTGGCTATGGCTTTTAAAACTTTAACTGATCCCTGTTTTTTACCGGATTCAATTTCTGCAAGATAGGGTCGGGCTATTTTAGCTTTTTTGGCAAGCTGTACCTGGGTAAGGCCACGATAATTGCGAAATAGCTTGACCGGAGACTCACCGGCAAGGATTGCCTCCGCGACTTCATGGGGAAATATTTCTTCATTTTTTGCTTTGGCCTCATCATACACCTTTATATCCTCAAGCATTTCAGCATTATCGACCAGCCGCTCAAATTCCTTAAGCGGCACCAGAACGAACTGCTTACCTTTGCGTTCTATTAATTCTGTCTTCATTGGTAAGCCCCTCCACGCGGCTTTACATCAATAACCATTATGACCAATCTTTCATCAATAATTTCATATATCACTCGCCAGTCACCAACTCTTAACCTATACCCTTCACGTCCCTGCAATCTTGTGGCGTTATTATTCCTGGCGTATGGATCAACAGCAAGCGACTCGATTTTTCTTACTATCGTAACCGAAATATTTTTCGGTATTTTCCGTAGGGCCTGCAGGGCTGATTTTTGATATTCTATCTTGTACATAGTCATTGTAGCTTATAGCTACATTTATGGCAAGTGGAAATTATACATTTATTCATCAACCATCTCATCCATATTCAATGTTGCGATCTGCGCCGGCGCTTTCATGCCCAGATGCGCAAAACAATTCTGGGTGAGCATGCGTCCGCGCGGGGTGCGCTGGATCAAGCCAATTTGCAGCAGGTATGGTTCGATGGTTTCTTCAATAGAGTCGCGCTGTTCGGAAAGCCCGGCGGAGATAGTTTCCACACCTACCGGCCCACCCTGATAGTTATTGGCTATATATAACAGATAGCGGTGGTCGGCTGAATCCAGCCCCAGTGAATCGACTTCAAGACGTTTAAGCGCATGGTCGGCAAGTTTGGCGTCGATGGTGTTTTTTCCTTCAGCGTGGGCGAAGTCACGCACGCGCTTAAGCAGGCGCAGGGCGATACGCGGTGTGCCGCGCGAGCGGCGGGCGATCTCATGCGAGCCATCCTTACTGATAGCAATGGAAAACAGGCTGGATGCCCTTTCGATAACATTCTGCAAATCCTTGGTGCTGTAAAAGCGCAGGCGCAGGGGAATACCAAAGCGGTCACGCAGCGGGTTAGAGAGAAGTCCTAATCTTGTCGTCGCACCAACCAGCGTAAATTTCGGCAAATCGATGCGTACGGTGCGCGCCGCCGGGCCTTCGCCGATCATAAGGTCGAGTTTGTAATCTTCCATCGCGGGATAAAGTATTTCCTCAACTGCCGGATTTAAGCGATGTATCTCATCCACGAACAGCACATCACCGGCCTGCAAGTTGGTAAGCACCGCCGCAAGGTCTCCGGCTTTGGTCAGTATTGGGCCGGAGGTGGGGCGGAAGCCAACGCCCATTTCCTTGGCAATTATCTGGGCGAGGGTGGTTTTGCCCAGCCCCGGCGGGCCGTAGAGCAGCACATGGTCGAGTGTGTCCGAGCGCGACTTGGCGGCCTTCACAAATACTTTAAGGTTATCGCAGGTCTCCGGCTGACCGACAAAGTCAGAAAATGCCAGCGGGCGCAGGGCCTGCTGCTCTGAATCATCATCAGCTAGGGTAGGGGCTACAAATCTGTCAGAAGAAGTTTCCATGTTGCCCCGAAGGTAGCGAAACGGCACATATTTCACAAGAACTCTTTACATTCCAAATCATTTTGTTATACCTCGCCACCTTAAAATTATTAACTTATTAATTATTATGGAAAATAAAAATGGATATAAGTAAGCTTTCTATCGGTGACAATGTACCCCATGATGTAAATGTTATAATCGAAGTGCCTATGGGCTCTGCCCCTATCAAATATGAAATGGACAAGGAATCAGGCGCTCTTTTTGTTGACCGCTTCCTGCATACCGCCATGTATTACCCGTGCAATTACGGTTTTATCCCACATACCCTGTCTGATGATGGTGATCCGGCGGATGTCCTTGTCGTTGGCCGTCGCCCTATCCATCCGGGTGCGGTTATGTCAGTCCGTCCAATTGGCGTACTGATGATGAACGATGAAGCAGGTGGTGATGAAAAGATACTGGCAGTTCCTTCTTCAAAGCTGCACCCATTCTATGATGAAGTAGAAAGCTATAAAGATCTGCCTAAGGTGCTGCTGGATCAGATAGAACATTTCTTTGCCCATTATAAAGACCTGGAAAGTAATAAATGGGTCAAGGTTGTGGGTTGGGAAGGCAAGGAAAAAGCCATAGAAATTATCCTGAAAGCAATTGAAGCGGCTAAAAAATGACGCCCTAAAATTTTAATTGCATCATCATACTTCTTCTGACATCCTCTCTTCGCCTGTATCAACAAACATTTGGGAGAATTCTACTATGGATGTTAGTTTTGTGTTGCAACTGGTAATAGCTTCAGGGATTCTCGCCGTTGTTTACGGTGTTTACATGGCAAAAGTTATTTTGTCCGCGCCAACCGGCACCGAGAAAATGCAATCTATAGCCGCAGCCATACAGGAAGGTGCAGGGGCTTACCTCAATCGCCAATATTCAGCTATCGGTCTGGTCGGTGTAGTAATTGCTATTCTCCTTGCGGTCAAACTTGGCGCATATGTCGCCGCTGGTTTCGTTCTCGGGGCGATACTGTCCGGTATTGCTGGTTACGTGGGTATGAATATCTCCGTACGTTCCAACGTGCGCACCACCGAAGCTTCCCGCAAAGGCCTGAAAGATGGTTTGGATGTAGCTTTCAAAGCAGGCGCCGTAACCGGGCTTCTGGTAGTTGGTCTCGGTCTTATCGGTGTTGCTGGTTATTACCTGTTTCTGAAACATGCCGGCCTTGACCAGCGTCATCTTGTGGAAGCACTTGTGGCCTTAAGTTTCGGCGCATCGCTTATTTCAATATTTGCCCGTCTCGGCGGCGGTATTGTCACCAAAGGCGCTGACGTAGGCGCTGACCTGGTGGGTAAAGTCGAAGCCGGTATCCCGGAAGATGATGCCCGCAACCCGGCTACCATCGCTGATAATGTTGGCGATAACGTTGGCGACTGTGCAGGCATGGCGGCTGACCTTTTTGAAACCTACGCGGTGACAATTGTGGCGACCATGCTGCTTGGTTCGATATTTTTCAGCGGTTCTGCGCAGGCGGCTTTGATGCTGTACCCGTTGGCTATCTGCGGTATCTGCATCATCACTTCGATAATCGGCACTTTCTTCGTTAAACTCGGTGCCAGCAACAATATCATGGGCGCCCTGTATAAAGGCCTTACTGTGAGCGGCGTACTGTCGGCTATCGGTGTGTTCTTTGTCACTAACGCGATTACAAGCGGTGAAAGTTTTGCAGTAAACGGCCATAGTTTCACCTCGATGAACCTGTTTTTCTGCGCCCTTGGCGGATTGGTTATAACCGGCCTGATAGTTATTGTTACCGAATATTATACTGCTACCGGCTATCGTCCGGTGCGTTCTATCGCGCAGGCATCAACCACCGGCCACGGCACCAACGTGATACAGGGCCTCGCTGTTTCCATGGAAGCGTGCGCGGTTCCCATCATCATCATCTGCGCAGGAATCATCTTCGCTTATGTGAATGCCGGTCTTTATGGCGTAGCGATTTCTGCCACCACCATGCTCGCACTGGCCGGTATGATAGTCGCGCTCGATGCGTATGGCCCGGTTACGGATAACGCCGGTGGTATCGCCGAAATGTCTGACCTTCCGGCCGATGTGCGCAAAGTGACTGACGCGCTCGATGCGGTGGGCAACACCACCAAAGCCGTAACTAAAGGCTATGCAATCGGTTCGGCGGCACTGGCGTCGCTGGTGCTTTTCGCTGCCTACACTGAAGACCTGAAACATTATTTCCCTAACCTTGATGTTAAATTCCTGCTTTCTGACCCTTATGTGGTGGTAGGGCTGTTTATCGGCGGAATGCTGCCGTACCTGTTCGGTGCTATGGGTATGATGGCGGTTGGCCGCGCTGCCGGTTCGGTGGTGGTGGAAGTTCGCCGCCAGTTCAAGGAGATGCCGGGCATCATGGAAGGCAAGCAGAAACCTGATTACGGCCGCGCGGTGGATATGCTCACCAAAGCCGCGATCAAGGAAATGATAGTACCATCACTGCTGCCTATCGCCGCTCCGGTGGTGCTCTATTTCATCATCCACGCCATTGCCGGTCAGGCTGCGGCGTTCGCCGCTCTCGGTGCGATGCTGCTTGGCATCATCGTGACCGGTATCTTCGTGGCGATATCCATGACCGCGGGTGGCGGCGCGTGGGATAACGCGAAAAAATATATCGAAGAAGGCAACCACGGTGGCAAAGGTTCGGACGCGCACAAAGCGGCTGTAACCGGCGATACTGTTGGCGACCCTTATAAAGATACTGCTGGCCCAGCCGTAAACCCAATGATCAAAATTGCCAACATTGTGGCAATATTGATGCTGGCGATGCTGGCCTAAGATCCCCCTCCCTAACCCTCCCCACTTCGTGGAGAGGGAAATTTCTTAATTCCCTCTCCTGCTTGCAGGGGAGGGCTAGGGAGGGGTCATTTTTTCTCCCAATCATCGAGCCCGTACACATCCATTATTTTTTCCAGCTCACCGCTGGCACGCATCTTTTTTGTTTCGTCAGAGATGATATCGGCATATTTCTGGGCCAGTTTTTTATTGGTGGGGCCGAAAGCCATATATAAATTATTCTTATCGGATGGTGGCAACTGCCCGGCATCGTCAATATCATCCTTCATGTTGTGTAGCGACAGGTAATAATCGACAACATATTTGGCTTCAAGGGTGGCACCGATCTTGCCGCGCACTATCTTGCTTAAATTTATTCCCAGCGCCTCATCACCTGCCATCATTTCTATATGGTTGGTGTCGAACTTGTATTTCTCAATATAACTATCAATTTCATCATTGTAACTGTAGCCGACAATAAGCCCTAAAACTATACCATTTAATGATTTTATACCATCATAGCGCCAGGGATTACCTTTCTTTACGTAAAAATGGTTCTGCATGAAAGCCTGGTTTATGGTCGGGAAAATAAAATCCGGCGCATCTCCCATAGCGGCGCCGATTATGGCAGTGTGCAGGCCTTTGCGGGTTTCAGCTATGGCATCGGCCCACGGCATCACACTGTAATTCACATCGATATTATGTTTGGCAAAAGCAGTGGTGATAAGGTCAACCAGAAAGCCGCGGTGCGGTGATTTGGGGTTGCAGTTATAGGGGCACCAGGTATCGGCAACTATGGTTATAGTTTCTTTTGCCGGCGGGTTGTCTGGTTGTTTGAATACGGCGTGGGCGGGGTAGGAAAATAGGCACAAGCCAAGAAATGACAATAGATTTTTTTGCACAACATTACCTATTTTGTGAAAGTATATTGTGCAGATATTCTAGTTATGATTGCTGGAAAGTCTAGAAGAAATTGGTGCATAGCTATAAGGCTATCAATTCACTCAGCAGCTTTTTAACTGAAGTTATTTTATCATTTATACTACTAAACTCATAGGTGAATACCAGCTTCTGGTCGGGGCGGAGTTTGAGACGTTTGGGGTTGCGTTCGATATGGCGCAGTAGTGCTTCCGGCCTGGCAAAAATATTATTGTGGAAAGATATCACCGCACCCTTAGCACCGGTATCGATGCGTTCGATATTGGCCTGTTTGCAAAGCAGTTTAAGGCTAAGGACAGTGGTCAGATGCTCCACTTCCTCCGGCATTTTCCCGAAACGGTCGACTAGTTCCGCCGCGAAACTATTTATCTCCTCTTCATTCTCCATTTGCGCTACGCGGCGGTAGAGGCCAAGGCGGAGCTGTAAGTCAGTCACATAACTTTCGGGGATGAGAACAGAGATACCTAAATTTATTGTTGGCGAAAATTCTTCTTCACTGACCACTGACCGCTGACCGCTGTCAACTTTCAAAGCTGCTACCGCCTCTTCCAGCATCTGCTGATACAGTTCGATGCCAACTTCGCGGATATGGCCGGATTGTTCTTCGCCCACAAGGTTTCCAAACCCACGAATATCCATATCGTGCGAGGCCAGAGTGAAGCCGGCGCCAAGCGTATCAAGCGTCTGCATCACTTCCAAACGCTTCGTTGCATTCTTGGTGAGTTCCTTGTGACTCGGCAGCAGGAAATAGGCATAAGCCCGCGTTTTGCCCCGCCCCACGCGCCCGCGCATCTGGTATAGCTGCGCGAGGCCGAAGAGGTGGGCGTTGTGGATGATCATGGTGTTGGCGGTGGGAATATCCAGGCCGGATTCAATAATGGCAGTCGAGATCAGCACGTCATATTTGCTGTCATAAAAATCATTCATGATGCTGTCGAGTTCGGTGGGCGTAAGCTGGCCGTGCGCGACCGCGATCTTTGCTTCCGGAACCAGTTCGGCGATTTGCCATTTGAGATCAGCGATATATTTTATACGTGGCGTAACCACAAAACATTTGCCGCCGCGGTGCAGTTCGCGCAGCATTGCCTCACGGATGATAACGCTGTCCATCGGCATCACGAACGAACGAATCGCAAGCCTGTCCACCGGCGGGGTAGTGATGAGGCTTAAGTCGCGCACGCCGGTGAGCGCCATTTGCAGCGTGCGCGGAATTGGCGTTGCCGATAAGGTTAGCACATGCACATCGTTTTTCAGCTCCTTGAGTTTTTCCTTTTGTCCAACGCCGAAATGCTGTTCCTCGTCGACAATGACCAAGCCCAGTTTTTTGAATTTGATCGATTTTGCCAGCAGCGCATGCGTGCCGATAACAATATCCACTTCGCCGCTTTCGAGTTTTTCCCTGGTGTCTTTTTGTTCCTTGGCACTGACCATGCGCGAAAGCTGGCGCACATTCACCGGAAAACCGGCGAATCTATCACGGAAATTGCGGTAATGCTGGCGGGCGAGCAGGGTGGTGGGGCAGACGAGCGCCACCTGTAGCGGCTGTTCTTCGTTGCAGGCAGTGGCAAACGCCGCACGTAGCGCCACTTCGGTTTTGCCAAAGCCAACATCGCCGCACACTAATCTATCCATTGGTTTGCCGGAGCGCAGGTCTTCGAGCACTTCGGTTATTGCCCGCGCCTGATCCTCGGTTTCTACATAAGGGAAACGCGCGCAGAAATCATCATAGGTCACGGCCTGCGCGTCAATTATCCGCCCCTTTTTCACCTGCCGTTCAGCGGCAATTTTTAATAATGCTTCGGCGGCGATCTTGATGCGCTGCTTTAGTTTGGCCTTGCGGTTCTGCCACGCTGTGCCACCGAGCTTGTCGAGCTGGACATTTTCCTCCTCCAGCCCGAAGCGCGAGATCATTTCGATATTTTCCACCGGCAGGAACAGCTTGTCATCATCGGCGTAGATGATTTTCAGGCAGTCATGTTTCGCGCCGTTTACCTCCAGCGTCACCAGCCCTTCAAAGCGGCCAATTCCCAGCTCTTTATGCACCACGATATCGCCCTCGGAAAAATTCGCTGCCTCCTGCATGAACACGTCCGAGGTTTTTTTCTTTTTCGCGGCACGGGTGATGCGCTCGCCCAGCACATCCTGCTCGCTGAAGATATAGAGTTTTTCGGTTTCAAAACCCTGCTCCAACGGCAGCACCGTGAGGCCGATGCTCTTGCCTTTGATATCCTTATGCTCGCTCCATTTATCAATTTTTATGCTATGAAAGCCATGCTCCATCAGCAGCGTCTGCAGGCGTTCGCGCGAACCTTGCGAAAAACAGGCGAGCAGCACCGGCTTGCCTTTTTCCGCCTGTGTTTTTAGTTGCGCGAAAGGCGTATTATCTGCCTGTCCCTGCAAAAAACGGATGGTGGGCTTCAAACTTAATGATATGTCATTCCCACGCCAATTATAATTTTTGTGGGAATCTCTCTCTCCGCTAGTGCTGGCCGATATAGAGATCCCCGCCTGCGCGGGGATGACAGATTGGAATGGAGATAATGATAGATTATCGTGTGTTTCTAAAATTTTTTCCCACGCCGATTTTACAATGAAAAAACTATCCGGCGGAATCGGGTTGTATTTTTCCGTGCTGGCGAAGCTGTTCTTTTTTGAGGTCATGGTGGTAGCGGTTTTGCGCGCTTCGTAATAATCCAGTATTGATTCCTGACGTTCATTTATCGCCGCGTTCGCCTCGCTATCCAGTGTTATCAGCGCATCAGGGCAATAATCCAATAATGTTTGCGTGCGTTCATAAAACAGCGGCAACCAGTGCTCCATACCCACGTAACTGGTGCCGAGCGAGATGGATTCATAAAGCGGGTCTTCCTTGCTCACCGCGCCGAACAGGTCGCGGTAGCCACTGCGGAAACAGGCGATGGTCTGTTCATTGAGCAACACTTCGCTCATGGGGGCCAGTGATAAACTATCTACTGCTGTGCTGCTGAGTTGCGTCATGGGGTCGAAGCTTTTTAAGCTTTCAATGTCGTCGCCGAACATGTCGATACGCACACCGTCACTCGCGCCCGATGGTATGATATCGATGATGCCACCACGCAACGCAAATTCCCCGGCTTCCATCGCCTTGCCCGAACGGCGGTAGCCTTGTTCGATAAGGTAGGAAACCAGCGTATCGGCTTTTAATTTGTCGCCGCGTTTGAGCGTGAAGGCCACACACTGCATCACCTCGCGCGGCGGGAGTTTCTGCAATATAGCACTGGCGGTTGTTAAGATAAGTAATGGCTTGTCATTCCCGCGTAGGCGGGAATCTCTTTCTCCGCTCGTGCCAGACGATAGAGAGATCCCTGCCTTCGCAGGGATGACAGAAGAAAGCCTTGATAACACCTTTATGCGTGCGGCCATGAGGCTTGATTGCGGAGAGGAGCGGTCATAAGGCATGGTATCCCACGCCGGGAATATCAGGATCTCCGCATCGGGTGCAAAAAATTGCAGCGATTGGGCGAGCGTTTCCAGCGCGCGGTCACTGGCGGCGATATGCAGAATGCTTTTCGGCGCGGGCAGGGGCGATAATTCACCTTGGATAAGGCGGGCGAGTGCCAAGCCCTGCGCGCTCACAGGAACGCCGGCAAGTGTTGTGGAGAGTGTACCGGGAGTATTTGACATTAAATTAGATTGTATGTGCAGCACCGCGTATTTCAAAAGGCTTGAGTTTGTTCACTTCCTTTTTTATTCTTTGTTTTGCATGCCACAAATCATAATTGCGTTGAATGTTCAACCATAAATCAGGTGTTGTGTTGAATACTTTACCCAGCCTTATGGCCATTTCGGCAGTCACACCGGAACGCCCGTTTATAATACGCGACAGGGTTTTACGGTCAATACCCATGCGTGCCGCTACTTCGGTCACGGTAAGTCCTGCTGGCTCTATATCCAGTCCCCATAATACTTCGCCGGGATGCGGCGGGTTATGTTGTCCCATAAAATGTTCCTTACTAATGATAGTCTATGTAATTTAAAATATACGCATCACCATCTGTAAATTCAAAGGTAATACGCCAATTGCCATTTACTGTAACCGACCACAGCCCCTTCTTATCCCCTTTTAAAGGGTGCAACCTCGCCCCATGAAAATCTATATCACTTACCTGACCGGCGGCATCTATCCTTTGCAATATCAGCCGGAGCTTTTTGGCATGTGCTGCTTTAATCCCAGCTTTAGAGCCGGTTTCCCAGAATTTTCTCAGGCCTTTATGTTCAAATGATTTAATCATATTGTACCTAACTACGCCCCACTCAGTCAAGAGATTTTCTTACCGTATTCCTTCAGCTCTTCCAAGAGCGGAGTATAGGCGGGGTTTTTGGGCGGGAGTTTGCCGATCAGCCAATCCCAGATATCGGCGTCATTCTCATCAAGTAACTTTTCGTAAATATCTATATTGTCCGGGGAAAGGGCTGCCAGCCTGGAATCGGCAAAGCTGCCCAGAATCAGGTCGGTTTCCTTCCAACCCCTGTGCCAACTGCGGTAGCGCAGGCGTTTTATGCGGGTTTCAGGGTCTATTAACTGTTTTTTCATAATAGCAAACTATAATAAAACCCTAAAATACTCAAGTAATAAGGTTTTGCGCTTATGTCTATTGATTACCGTACCAGTGATGCTGTAATTACCATCTGCCAGAATAACAAGGCGCAGTCGGTAACTATAACTGAAATAAACGAAAGCGCCAAAGATATTACCGGTTTTTCTGTGGAGGAGTTAGTTGGTAAACCGCTTAACATGATACTGCCGGCACGTATCGTTGAATTGATGAATGAATATGTTGAGTTTGATCCAGATGCTAACGATGTCGGCGCTGTGCTTTCCAAGGTGCGTAGTTTCAGCATAGTAAGCAGGGATGGTAATGAAAATGGTTATCGGGTCAGAGTGGTGCGCCAAAGTTCAACCGATAATATGATGTTCTTCTCACTGGTATTGCAAAATACCGTGGGGGCAAGGAAAAATGAAGCCACCCGTAAAATTATCCAGGATAATTTCAAAGGGCATGAATCTCTCGACCGCCAGACCGATTTGCCCGACCGCTCTTCCATGATTAAGGACATCGGTGTAATGAAGCGCTATAATTCGCGCGAGATGTTATCATGCTTTGCCATGTTGCAGGTTGATAATTACGATAAATTACTGGCTGAACACGGCCAGTCAATTTTTATTGAAATATTAAAACACGTGGCTTTCATCGCTAAGCGTAGCCTGCGCCCTGATGATGTGGTTGGTGTTGTTGGTGATGGCCGCCTCGGTATTTTACTGGTGGATATGGTCGGTGGTTCCGAAAGGTTGGTGCTCAACCGCCTGCGCTGGCAGATAGCTTCCAACCCTTATACCAGCCCGGGCAAGAATATTGTAGGCTTAAGTGTGAGTATAAGCTTCTGCAATATTGCCGAAAATATCAATGAACGGGAAACGCTGGAGCAATGTGAACTGGCGCTGGATGGGCTGGGTTCCAAGTCACAAAATATGCTGGTGAATGCCTCTGTTTAGAATAATGGACGAACAGGCTTAAATCCGCTAACCTTGCCGGATGCGGCACGAAATTCTCAATTATTTGTTTTCAGCAGTAACGCGGGTGAAGGGCGTGGGTGGTACCACGTCTGAGGCTTTGTGCCGCCTGCTTCCACCTTCCATGACCATTTCTGGTGCCAAGATTCCCATCATCCGCGACCTGCTATTTCACCTGCCAGCGAGTGTGCTCGATAGAAGGTTTACCTGTTCACTGACTGAAGCTCCGGCGGATGTCATAGCTACTTTCGTGGTCAGAGTAGATACCCATTTGCCGCCAGCGGCCGCCGCACGGCGCTACGGCAAAAAGCCCTACAAGGTTCTCTGCTCCAATGAGACCGGCGATATCACGCTGGTATTTTTCAACGCGCGGGATGATTATATCAAACAGGCATTGCCGGTGGAGCAGATGCGGGTGATAAGCGGGCGCACCGAAAAGTTTGATTATAGATTACAGATGACGCATCCCGATATCATCACCACTGTGGACAAGCTCGCCGAGGTGCAGAAACCGGAGCCGGTGTACCCGCTTACGCTGGGGCTTACCAGCAAGCGTATCCACAAGCTGGTGATAGAAGCTCTGGAAAAAACTTCTGAACTGCCGGAGTGGATTGCCTCCGAAATGCTTGCAGAAAGAAAATGGAAAAGTTGGAAGCAATCGGTTATGGCCGCCCATAACCCGCAAACGCCGGAAGATATCCTGCCAACTTCGTCCGCGCGGATGCGTCTGGCTTATGACGAGATGCTGGCCAACCAACTGCACCTTGCGATACTGCGCACCAACCGCCAGAAGCAGGCCGGGGAGATAATCAAAGGCAGTGGCGATCTTACTGAAAAACTGATCAAACAATTACCCTATGCGCTTACTAGTGGGCAAATTACTGTGCTCAAGGAAATTGCTGATGACATTGCTTCCGGAAACCGCATGGGCCGGTTGTTGCAGGGTGATGTCGGTAGCGGTAAAACCATCGTGGCGCTGCTATCAATGCTGCGCGCGGTGGAGCAGGGGCTGCAATGCGCTCTGATGGTGCCCACAGAAATTGTCGCCAGCCAGCATTACGAGGTAATTTCTGCACTCACCAGGAATCTGGGGATAGAGGTTGCCATGCTTTCGGGACGGGTGAAGGGCAATTCCCGCAAATATATACTTGATGATCTGGCCAGCGGCAAAACCAATATCATCATCGGTACCCACGCTTTGTTCCAGGAGCGTGTCGAGTTTGCCAATCTGGCTTTTGTAGTAATTGATGAGCAGCACCGTTTCGGGGTGGAGCAGCGTATGGCGCTGTCGGCCAAGGGCAAAGCGCCGCACGTGCTGCATATGACGGCAACGCCGATTCCGCGCTCCCTGACCATGACCATTTATGGCGATATGGAATGTTCCCTGCTCAAGGAAAAGCCAGCGCAACGCCAGCCCATCACCACCCGCGTCATTCCCGCCTCGCGCTATGAAGAAATTATGGAGCGCCTGGGAGCGGCTATTTCCCGCGGGGAAAAGGCGTATTGGATATGTCCGCTGATTGAGGATAATTTTCTTCTCCCTCCCCCCTTGCGGGGGAGGGTCGGGGTGGGGGGTAAAATCACAAATTCGCAGCAGGAATACACCCCCCATCCTAACCTTCCCCCGCAAGGGGGGAGGGAACTTGTGCCCTCTTTTACTATCGAGCAAGACATTGCCGCCGCAAAATTACGCTATACCGAGTTCAAGGCTCGTTTTGGCGATATTGTTGGGCTGGTGCATGGCCAGATGAAAGGTGATGAGCGAGACGCGGTAATGGAAGATTTCGCAACCGGCAAAACCAGGTTGCTGGTGGCTACCACGGTGGTAGAGGTAGGGGTTGATGTACGTGATGCCACCATCATCGTTATTGAAAAAGCCGAGCGTTTCGGCCTTTCTCAACTTCACCAGTTACGCGGGCGGGTGGGGCGCGGCGATAAAGCCAGTGCCTGTGTGTTGCTTGCTTCCGATAATTCCGGGGAGGTGGCAAAATCCAGACTCTCCATACTGCGCGAGACCGAGGATGGTTTCCGCATCGCCGAGGCCGATCTTACCATCCGCGGTGGTGGCGACTTAACCGGAACCCGCCAAAGCGGCCTGCCGCGCTTTATTTTTACCGATCTTTTCGAGCATCAGGAGCTTTTGGAGGAAGCTAGGGCTGATATTATGAACTTCCTGGAGATCAATAAAACCATGGATAACCCGCGCGGCAAGGCTCTGGAACTGCTTTTGCAGTTGTTTAAATACTAGCTCCTGCTACCATAACACTGCTATGGCACAATAAAGGTCGGTTGCATCAGTATAGGTGGTGTTCAATTTGTACTGATATCCAAGGCAGCCAGCCATCGAAATATCCCGGACTGAGCCTGTACCCTGGGCACCATCATCAATTTTAGAATCAATAGAGTATTGCTGGTAGGGCGTTGCATAAATCCAAAAATAATTTAAACGCGAGGTGTTGGAAAATTGAAACGAATTTGGGCCAATCCGATTAGGTTGTACAAAAATATGCGGCTCTACGTTTGATAATTTGGAAATTGGGAGAAAGAGGTCATAATCACTTGAGACCATTGGGTCGTGGAGTGGATAGCCAGCAGTGGTAATGGAAGCAGTGTTTGTCAATAAATAGTTCCCGGCGCTAACACTCCCTCCATATTGCCCGGCAATTAATTTTGCTTCTGAGAGATGTTGCCAGAATACATATGTTTCCCCATAGTAATCAATCGTGCCATCATTATTGCCAAAACCATATATCCATGGTGCGGATGTGAGTGATTTTCCGGCGTTGGTTCCGGTGAAGGTAAAGAAACCGAGCTGTGAGGCATCGCCTGGAGGTAGGTCACCAGGTAAAGCACCATATTTTACCTTAAAAGTGCTGGCTGCGGTTTTAAATTCGTCTATCTGTTTAATTTCCGCCCGAACCTGCGCTGATTTTATTAAATCCTTGCCGACAAATATACCGCCAATAATTAAGCCAATAACGACTATCACAATTGACAATTCAATAAGCGTAAAACCACTATATAGGCGCCCATTAAACTGTTTGGAGGCATATTTAGTGGAATCATTAAGAATGGTATTGCACCCTTTCATAGGAGCTTATTCCTTATGTATAAGCGTATGATTATAATAAAAACCTACTAATAAATCGTAAATATTCTTGCTTGTAGAGGAGCTTGTTTGTATAAGCCTGCTATGAAAAAAACCGCAAAATCTAAAGAAATACCACCAAGGGTTGGGTTTGTTAGCCTTGGTTGTGCCAAGGCGTTGGTCGATTCTGAGCGCATACTAACCCAGCTGCGCGCTGAAGGCTATGAATTTTCCGGCGGTTATGGTGATGCGGATGTGGTTATCGTCAATACCTGCGGGTTTCTCGACAGTGCGCGTGAAGAATCACTCTCGGCAATTGGCGAGGCTATTTCTGAAAATGGCAAGGTCATAGTAACCGGCTGCATGGGAGCAACCCCGGAACTTATCCGCAGCAAATACCCGGATGTGCTCTCCATAACCGGCCCGCAACAATATGAATCGGTTGTTGCGGCAGTGCATAAGGCTTTGCCGCCGCTGCATGACCCCTATTTTGACCTGGTGCCGCCACAGGGTATCAAGCTTACACCGCGCCATTACGCTTACCTAAAGATTTCTGAAGGCTGCAATAACCGTTGTTCGTTTTGCATTATACCAAAGCTGCGCGGTGATCTGGTAAGCCGTCCGGCGGCGGATGTCCTTGCTGAGGCGGAAAGGCTGGTTGCTTCCGGAGTAAAAGAATTGCTGGTGGTTTCGCAGGATACCAGCGCTTATGGGATAGATACAAAATATGCCACCAGCACATGGAAAGGCAAAGAAGTCCGGGCTAAATTCTATGATCTGTGTGCGGCGCTGGGTGAACTGGGGGCATGGGTGCGCCTGCATTATGTTTACCCCTATCCGCATGTCGATGAGGTGGTGCAACTGATGGCCGCAGGCAAAATACTGCCCTACCTTGATATCCCCTTCCAGCACGCAGCACCGAATGTGCTAAAAAATATGCGCCGCCCGGCCAGTTCAGAAAAAGTTCTGGAACGTATAAAAAAATGGCGGGAGATATGCCCTGAAATAACCTTGCGCTCAACCTTCATAGTCGGCTTCCCCGGGGAAACCGAAGAAGATTTCCAGTTCCTGCTCGATTGGCTGAAAGAGGCGCAACTCGACCGCGTTGGTTGTTTCCGTTATGAAAATGTTGCTGATGCCGATTCCAATGCCCTCAAAAACCATGTGCCGCAGGATGTTATAGAGGACAGGTGGAACCGCTTCATGGCCGTACAACAAAAAATCAGCGCCAAAAGACTTAAGAAAAAAGTTGGGCAGATATTACCTGTACTCATTGATGAAGTAACTAAAGACAGCATCATCGGCCGTTCTTATGCCGATGCGCCGGAGATAGACGGGGTAGTTCATATAAAAAGCAAAGGCCGCGTTCTTCCCGGTACAATTGTGAAGGTGAAAATCGAAAAATCTGATGAGTATGATTTGTATGGCAGTGTCATCCTGTGAGTCGCGAAGCGACTGCGCAGGATCTCCCTCGATTATTCACAGATCCTGTGCTGCGGCTTCGCTGCCCACAGGATGGCGCAACTACTTTGTAGTTATCAGCAGGCAATCAACCCCACGTAGTTGCAGATTATCGCATAGAGTGTTTGCTTCATCCTCTGAGGCTATAGGGCCAAGCCTTACCGTATATTTTGCATGCGAAGATATGGAAGATAAAATAGAGCTGCCGACATCACCAACCAGATCTTTATTGGTATTTTTTATTTCTTCGAGGCGATTGGTTGCTTCTGCCTTGCTGTCGGCGATTACAATCTGTGCCCAGAACTTCTTATCTGAATCATCACTAGGCTGGACAAAACGTTTACGGGAAAGGGCACGCTGACCTGACGGAACTTTCCTGACAAGCAGACGGCGACGCTCTTCATACGCATTGCCATGTTTGTAGTTGTTTGAAGAAAACCTTTCTTCTGGCGGAGTTTCTTCTTTAATGGCCTGTTCACGGCTTTCTTCATAGCGGCATCTTAAACGTGAATCGTAGGCGTTTATGGTGGTATTGCAGAAGTTGGCGGCGGCGTCACCATCAGCAAATACGCCTACGCTAATCTGTACACCACTATTACCAGAAGCAGATAAATTGCGCTGTACACGCACCCACAAATCCTTGGCTAATTTAGGTGAATTGTCATTTACATAATTCCAGAATTTATTGGCGGCGCCTTCGCTGGAAAAAGTTTCAATTATGATACGGCCGGGCTTATCAGAGTTAAACACTACCAGATGGGCTTCAGTTTTTTCTTCACTGAACACTGGCTTTATTTCTTCGTTTTTATCGCTGGTCAAAGGAACCGGGATAGCCTGGGCTACGTCTACCTCGGCATTTTCCACCTGTTCGCGTCCGGTAACATCATGAACTGAAACCTGGGTATTATCAGGTTCAACTGCTGGCGACTCAGCTACTGTCGGGGCTGCGCCAATATCATTGTTCAGTTCCTCCTTAGAAATAACAAATGATTGGCCTGCTTCTTGATTTACAGCCTGCGACATGCCAATTGACATGGTCGGCGGTGCTTTTTCTATTCCCTCAATCACAAAGCAGGGAATGTCAGCCTTAAATAATAAATTACAGATCTTTTGGGCTTTGTTTTTCTCTGCTATAGGGCCAGCCTGAATGGTATTGGTATTTTCACCTTGTGAATTTACCACGGCCTTTGGGAAAAGCTTCAGTTTTCCCAAGGTGGATTTATATTTTGCTGACAGGTCGCGCCATTGCTCGTGGGTTTCTTCAACGCTGGATGGTTTTCCGATTTCAATATAATAACTATCGGCAGCATAGGAATTTGCTATAAAAGCAACTGTTAATGAAAGCGATACTGCCAGATATTTATTCACTTAACCCTCACCGAAGATAATTTATATTTTATGAAAAATAAATTCCACATATGAACACATATGAAATTCAGTGTCGATGAAATATAATGTTATTTGTTAAAAAACCAACAGATTTTTTAAACATAGCTAAAATAAACATATGGTGAGGAAAATAAATTTGGAGGCCAGGGGGAGAATCGAACTCCCGAATACAGGATTTGCAGTCCCGTGCATTACCACTTTGCTACCTAGCCATAACCGTAAAACATAGAGTCGCGCATATTAAGCGCGCCCTTACCGGTTGGTCAAGACTAATTATAACATATTTGAATTTGATATAAAACTATGTTAACACCTGAAAATATGTATAATTTCAGTTCTTCATTTCCTGCAACCCGTTTGCGTCGTCCACGCCTGAACGCCTGGTCGCGTGACCTGTTTGCTGAGCGGCGTTTAAGCGCGGCTGATCTGGTGCTGCCTATATTCATTCAGGAAGGTAGCAATAGAAAAACGCCTATAGCCTCATTGCCCGGTGTAAGCCGTGTAACACTGGATATACTGGTGGAAACCGCCAAAGAAGCGTATGACAACGGTATTTGCGCCATCGCCCTGTTCCCGGTTATAGAGCAAGCACTTAAAAGTCCTTATGGCGATGAAGCGTTGTTTGAAAAAAATCTGGTTTGCCGTGCGCTACAGGCTTTGAAAAGTGCTGTGCCCGGTTTAGGGGTTATTGCCGATGTCGCCCTTGATCCCTACACCACACACGGGCAGGATGGGATAGTTGAGGAGGGGCAGATAGTAAATGATGCAACAGTCGAAAAACTTTGTGAGCAGGCACTGGTGTTGGCCAAAGCCGGGTGTGATGTGGTAGCCCCATCGGATATGATGGATGGGCGCGTGGGCGCTATCCGCCATTCGCTGGAAAAACACGGTTTTAGCGATACCATGATCCTTGCCTACAGTGCAAAATATGCTTCACATATGTATGGCCCGTTCCGTGATGCTGTTGGTTCGGCAACCGCTCTGGGTAAAGCTGATAAGCGCAGCTACCAGATGGACCCGGCCAACAGCGATGAAGCCATGCGCGAAATAGCTATGGATATAGCTGAAGGTGCCGATATGGTGATGGTGAAACCGGGAATTGCTTATCTCGATATCGTTCAGCGCGCGGCTGCGGGCTTTAATATCCCGGTTTTTGCCTATCAGGTCAGCGGGGAATATGCGATGATAAAAGCGGCAGCGCAGAATGGCTGGATCGATGGCGATGCAGTAATGCTCGAACAGCTACTGGCCTTTAAACGCGCCGGGGCACGGGCGATATTTACCTACGCGGCACTGGATGTGGCGAAGGGGTTGTAAAACTACCTTGCGGCAACCTTGCCAGAGTTGGTCGCACTTATAGATGTGCGCAATGTACCTAACATTCTTTCCTCAACTTGAGATGGCTCTTTACCACTATTTTTTGCTGCTCTTCCTTCAGAAGCAGCCTTTACGAAAGCTTGAGCTACTTCATCAATATTCTGGGAAGTAACATGGAGTTTTCCATCCTTAGAATCTTCCACCAATGGAATGTCCTTTGCAAACATTCCAAAGCCGTCCATAAGTTTAATTGCTACACCAGAACTTTTCGTAGTGATATTTCTCTCAGCCTCAACTCCCACTCCAATACTTCTGGACACTCCTCCAAAATCAGCAAGGGCTTTTTTTAACTTTTCAACTTGTTCGGGAGAAAACTTATTTCCATCCGCTGTTTTGTCAGGTTCAACAAAAATATAATCTGCAACTAATCCCGCCATATATTTTATCCTCTAATTAAAAGTTAATTAATTACAATATTATCGTTTAAGGTTATATAACAACATAGTAACTGTAAATATCTAATATATTAATATTTTATGACAATCTTTAGGTATTAATAATTTGCGGCTTTGTGGGATTTATTATATCATTGAAACGTATAATTTTAATTGGGTATTTATATGAGCGGCAGGCACAGTATCATAGTGGGAATAAGCGGTGCGTCCGGTGCGATATATGGCATCGAGCTGCTCAAGGCCCTGCGCGAGGCCAAGGTTGAGACGCACCTGGTCATCAGCAAAACCGCGCAGATAACCATTGCCCATGAAACTAACTATAATCCGTTGCAGGTGCAGGGGTTCGCTGACCATTTTTATGCGGTAAGCGACCTATCGGCGCGTATATCCAGCGGTTCGTTTAAGAATAGCGGGATGATAATTGCGCCCTGTTCGATGAACAGCCTTGGTGAAATTGCCAGCGGTGCTACCTCGACACTTATCACCCGCGCCGCCGATGTTACCCTTAAAGAACGCCGCAGGCTGGTGCTGATGGTGCGGGAAACGCCGCTCCATTCCATCCATCTGCGCAATATGATGACACTGTCTGACATGGGGGCGGTAATTTACCCGCCAGTTCCAGCATTTTACAGCAAGCCGATTTCCATACATGATATGGTGATGCACACTGTCGGGCGGATGATGGACCTTTTTGACATCGAACACCATCTGATAAAACGCTGGGAAGGTGTTGAGGAAAAGAAGGTTTAATTGTCATATTGAGCGTAGCGAAATATCTCCATTTCTAATCAGGATATCCTTCCCCCGCAACAAGTGCGGGGTCAGGATGACATCAAACAGGAATTTTTGATTCTTCCACCAGCGTTGCCTTTGCTTCCATGAAGCTCTGTAGCTGTTGTTGCTCCGAACCGAGGCGGCGGATGGAAACGCTCCGGCCTTCGGCCTCTTTAGCACCAACCACGAACATCACCGGTACCTTTTGCAGGCTGTGTTCGCGCACTTTGTAATTTATCTTGTTGTTGGAAATATCCAGTACTGCGCGGATTCCCACTTGTTTCAACTCCTCGCATATTTCGCGGGCGTAGGCATCTGCCGCGTCAGTAATGGTCGCCACCACCACCTGCACCGGCGCCAGCCACAACGGGAATTTACCGGAATATTCCTCTATGAGAATTCCGATGAAGCGTTCAATAGCGCCGAGTATCGCGCGGTGGAGCATAACCGGGCGCTGCTTGCTGCCATCGGGGGCGATATAATTGGCATCGAGACGTTCCGGAAGTACAAAATCGACCTGCAACGTGCCGCATTGCCAGTGGCGACCCAACGCATCTCGCAGAGTGAATTCCAGCTTGGGGCCGTAAAATGCGCCTTCACCGGGATTGAGCGTCCATTCCAGACCGGCGGCGTTGACCGCTTCCTTCAGGGCATTCTCCGCCTTGTCCCAGGTTTCATCCGTACCCGCACGTTTAGCCGGACGGTCAGAGAATTTTACAATCACGTCATTAAAGCCGAACGTTTTATAAACATCTTTGAGCAGGGCACAGAAGGCAACCGTTTCACTGGTTATCTGGTCCTCCATGCAGAAAATATGGGCATCATCCTGCACGAAACCGCGCAGGCGCATGATACCGTGCAGGCTGCCCGATGATTCATTGCGGTGGCAGGTGCCGAACTCGGCCATGCGCAGCGGCAGGTCGCGGTAGCTCTTTAAACCCTGACGGAATATCTGCACGTGGCAGGGGCAGTTCATTGGCTTTACTGCCATCGTCCGCTCTTCATCGGAGTTGGAAGTGAACATGTTCTCGTGGAATTTTTCCCAGTGGCCGGACGCTTCCCACAGGCTGCGGTCAACCAGTATCGGGGTTTTTACTTCGATATAGCCGGATTTCTGGATTTTGCTGCGGATATAGTTTTCAATCGTGCGGTAAATGGTCCAGCCCTTTTCATGCCAGAATACCATGCCCGGTGTGTGTTCTTCAATGTGGAAAAGTTCAAGCTCTTTGCCGAGTTTGCGGTGGTCGCGTTTTTCCGCCTCTTCGAGCATGGTGAGATAGTTTTTCAGGTCTTTTTCTGAAGCCCAGGCGGTGCCGTAAATTCGCTGCAACATTTCGTTATTGGAGTTACCGCGCCAGTATGCTCCGGCAACTTTCAGCAGCTTGAAACCAGTGCCGACCTTGGCGGTGGAAGCGGCGTGCGGGCCACGGCAGAGGTCGATGAAATCACCCTGCCGGTACAGCGATATTTTCTGGTCAGCCGGAATGGCGGCGATTATTTCGGCCTTGTAATGCTCGCCGATGGATTGGAAAAATGTTACCGCGTCATCACGGTTCCATTCCTCGCGGCGGATGGGCGTGTTACGTGCCACGATTTCCTTCATGCGTTTTTCAATGGCCTCAAGATCACCCAACGAAAACGGGGTCGGGCGCGAAAAATCGTAATAAAAACCGGTGTCGATGGCCGGGCCGATGGTCACCTGCGTTTCCGGGAATAATTCCTTCACCGCTTCGGCAAGAACGTGCGCGCAATCATGGCGGATGAGTTCAAGGCCGTCAGCGTCTTTGGAAGTGATTATCTGCACCTTGGCGTCTTTTTCGATGGGCAGGTAAATATCACGCAGCTCGCCATCCACCCGTACGCACAAAGCAGCCTTGGCAAGTCCGGCGCCAATGCTCGCGGCCAGTTCTTCGCCAGTCACGGCATGTGCAAATTCTTTTTTCGAGCCATCAGGCAGGGTAATGACAGGCATAAATTTGGTCTTTTGTGAGTCTTTTTGTTTGAGAATTGTGAGGGATTATTTATAAGGGAAAATAAGGCTATGTCTATCACCTTGTAAAGGTTTTTGAGTGATCATCAAATCTCTCATCGTTACTGGCAAGCTTTTCCTGAAAATAATTGCCTGGCTTTGCAGTGGCTACTATAGCGTTAAGCTCATGCAAGGGGTCGTCTACTATCAATCTAGGTTTTTCGGGATCTGTAGTAGTTATTATCCCAGCGCTAACATCTTGTAGTAGATATTGTCCAATAGGGCCATTGTTGGAGTGGTCAGAAACGCCACTATTTCTAAGGCTTGCAATTAAATTTCTTAGACCATTCCCAATATCTATGCGGCTACATATGCTATATTGCGGCTCTCCCCCGGCATCGAAAGTTATGCTGCGGACTGATATGGCATCATCTTTTATTTCATCACCAATTTTCTGTGATTCCTGTATTAAGGGATTTGTCGCATAATCACGCGGCACGGTTTGCATGATAGATTCTAATTTTTGCGACAATGCACTATGCGGATCTGTAAGAGCCTCTTCTATTTTATGAAGCTGAAGTGTTGCGCCAACCGGTTCAATGGCCAGGACTGTTTTATTCTCCACCTCTTCCAGGTCACTAACTACTTTTGCGACCAGGGCATTTGATACGCCCATTGAGTGGGCCCCGTAAATAAAATGGGAAATATGTTCGCGGCCTTTTAATTTAATTATATTATCCGTAAATTCTGCTGCTTCAACAGCCTGTGGGTTCAGGTTACCCTTAGCAAAAGTATTGCTGGCAGCATTTCTAGCGTTTAAATCAGTAAAACCCGAAAAATTCAATCTGATTTCCTGTTTGCCGTCACTATTTTTTATAGGCGTACCATTGGAATCTATCTCTTCCCAAGCAGTGGCTTTGAATCCTGTTTTGCTGGTGGTTCCGTCACTGTGAGCAATACTATTAAAATATCTTTTTTTCCCATCACCAAGGTCAATAGCCACCCGTTTTATTGATTCCGGGTTTATGTTATTTGCGTCTGCATCCCCGGCTAAATATGTCCCGCTGCTCTTATCATAAAAAGAAACACCCAAAGAGGCCATTTTACTAGCTTCTGTAACATTGCACATGGCTGTAAGAATACCATCAATTTTTTCCGATTCTATGATATTAGGGTCTATGTTTGTATATGGGTGTAAAGTCATTATGGTTCGGTTCCAACTTGTTGAATAGTATATTCATTTATACATCAAAATATTATATTTTATAATCTGAAATTTATTACATTTATATTACATCGCCTTACCGCACGTTACAGGCAGTTTTTTGTAGTGCATAAGTTGTTGATTTTTCTAATATTCCCTATCCTCCGGCGGGAAGGAAAGATTTTGTTCTTTACTTTTAAGGCGGATAGGGCGGGTGGAGAGTGCTACTGCGCCATTTGCGCCAACGGTGGCGAGGCTGTGGGTGAGCCAATTTTTATCATCACGTCCTGGGAAATCGGCCCGGAAATGCGCTCCCCGGCTTTCGGTACGGTTCAGGGCAGAATTAAGGGTGGCGGTGGCGAGGAAAAGCAAATTATCGGTTTCCAGCGCATCAAGCAGGTCATTATTCCAGACCAAGGAATTATCGCTGACCTGAATATCGCTTTTCCACAGTTCCGCTAACTTGTTTGCACCTTCAGCCAGTAATTTCTGTTCGCGGAAGATGCTGCCGTGATGCTGCATGGTTTGTTGCAGCTCTTTGCGTATCTTGTTTGGGCGAATAGTCCCTTTGGCATGTTGTAACTTACTGAAACGGGTGAGGGCGGCTTCCAACATGCTATCGGTTATTTTTTTATGCGACCCTTTTTCGCTTCCGGCAGCCAGTTCTCCCGCCGCTTTGCCGAATACTACCAACTCCAGCAGCGCATTACAGCCGAGGCGGTTGGCACCATGCACCGAGGTGCAGGCCGCTTCGCCAATAGCGAGCAGGCCTTCCACTATATTGCCGTTGTTTATAACCTGGCTTTTGGAATTGGTGGGGATGCCACCCATCGTATAATGCACCGCCGGGGTGATCGGTATCGGCTGGCTATGGACATCAAGCCTAGCAAAGGTGCGGACAATTTCTTTGATGGATGGTAGCTTTTCATCAATCAAATTTCGGGGGAGATGCTCCATGCGCAGATGCAGATGATCTTTTTTCTCACCGCAGCCACGTCCTTCCAGAATTTCCTGCGCCATTGCCCGTGATACGATATCACGGGAAGAAAGTTCCATGGATGATGGCGCGTAACGCTCCATGAAACGTTCGCCACTGGCATTGGTGAGGTAGGCTCCTTCGCCGCGCGCGCCCTCAGTTAAAAGTATTCCAGTTCCATAGAGGCTGGAGGGGTGGAACTGGATGAATTCCATATCCTGAAGCGCAAGGCCAGTGCGCAGGGCCATAGCGTTACCATCGCCGGTGCAGATGGTGGAGGCGGTGGTGGCAGCATATATCTGCCCGAAACCGCCAGTGGCGATGATGGTGGTGTGGGCCTGGAATATATGCAGCGCGCCGCTTTCCATTTCCCATGCCAGCAGGCCGAGGCATTTTCCCGCTTCATCAAAGATAAGGTCGAGTGCGGTGTATTCGACAAAAAATTCTACTTCCTGGCGTATGGCTTGTGCGTAAAGTGTGTGTAACAGCGAGTGGCCGGTTCTATCAGCAACGGCACAGGCGCGGTAGGCGAGGCCTCCTTTGCCAAATTCAGTTTTCTGGCCACCATAGGCACGCTGGTAGAGCTGCCCGCTTTCATCGCGGGTGAAGGGCATGCCCATATGTTCCAGTTCAACAATGGCTTCCGGGGCACGCTCGCACATTAATGCTATCGCATCCTGATCGCCCAGCCAGTCGGAACCGCGGACGGTGTCGTAAGCGTGCCATTTCCAGTTATCGGCGCCGCGGTTGCCCAGAGCAGCATTGATGCCGCCCTGTGCAGCAACGGTGTGGCTACGGGTAGGCGGCACTTTGGAGATGCAGGCAACCGATACGCCAGCTTCACTGGCTGCCACCGCAGCGCGAAGCCCGGCACCACCAGCCCCAACCACCACCACATCATGCGTATGGTAAATAAAATTATAAGCTTTATTCATTGGTCGATGATAGAGGGCAAAGCCGTTTTTGTCATTTCGAAAGAGCGAAGCGACTGAGAAATCTTTGCATTGTAATATATAAATATTGCAAAGATATCTCCCCAGTAACAAGTACGGGGTCGAGATGACAGTAGTTTTAATGCTTGAATAAAGCTTATATCTATAGTTATCTGTAAAAAAAATGTTAACACTATTAGGAGATGAAATATGGCTGGCAGCGTAAATAAAGTGATTCTTGTTGGTAACCTGGGCCGCGATCCAGAAATCCGCTCAACGCAGGACGGGCGCGAAATCGCCAACCTCGCCATCGCCACTTCCGATAGCTGGAAAGATAAGAACACCGGAGAACGCAAGGAAAAAACCGAGTGGCACCGTGTTGTTATTTTCAATGATGGGCTGGTGAATGTAGTGAAAAACTATTTGAAAAAAGGCTCCAAGGTTTATATCGAAGGCCAGCTCCAGACCCGCAAATGGACCGATAAGGACGGTCAGGAAAAATATTCGACCGAGGTGGTTCTGCAAGGATTTAGCAGTGTGCTTACTATGCTTGACAGCAAAGGCAGCGGCGAAAATTCATCGTCCGGAAATTATAACCAGAGCTATTCTGCGCCTGCTTCCGGCGGTCAGAAAGCTCCGTCTGAGCTGATGGATGATGAAATACCTTTTTAGGCATTAGAGAAGAGGGGTGAGAGGTGAGGGAAAACTCCATTCCTAATCCCTCATCACTCATGCCTATACAAATTTTATCGCTTCTTCGGCGGCGCGCATCAGGGCGCGGGATTTGTTCAGCGTTTCATTATATTCGTCTTCGGTTACGCTTTCAGCGACTATGCCGCCACCGGCCTGGATGTGCAGCACACCATCTTTAATAAGGCCGGTGCGCAGGGTGATACAGGTATCCATATTGCCATTTCCTGAAAAATATCCGATGCAGCCAGCATAAAAACTGCGTGCCTCGGTTTCGAGTTCGTCAATTATTTCCATGGCACGTATCTTCGGCGCGCCGCTGACTGTTCCCGCCGGGAAACCGGCGATGAGGGCGGAGAGAGCGTCGTATTTGGGGTCGATCTCACCAATAACATTGGAAACTATATGCATGACATGGGAATAATTCTCAATGTTCATCCTGCTGGTGGTCTGCACTGTTCCGATTTTTGCTACACGCCCCACATCGTTACGGCCTAAATCAAGCAACATGAGATGTTCGGAAACTTCTTTGGGGTCGGCGAGCAGGTCGGCGGCGAGCCTCGCATCTTCCTGTTTGTCCTTGCCGCGTTTGCGCGTTCCGGCTATTGGCCTGATGGTCACTTCGCCATCGCGCAACCGCACCAATATCTCCGGGCTGGAACCAACCAGTGTGTAGCTGCCCAGATGCAAATAGAACAAAAACGGAGAAGGATTTAACTGGCGCAGGGCACGATACAGCGCAAAAGGTGGCAGGGTGAATTTCGCCGAAAAACGTTGAGATATCACCACCTGGAAAATATCACCGGCGCGGATATATTCACGCGCTTTATCAAGCGCGGTGTCATATTGTGCGCGGGTGGTGTTGGAAGAAAAATCGGTGATGGTCACCGGCGTATAATTTTTGTTTTTGTTTTCCGGAACGGGTGCGGAGAGTCTGTCCAGCACATAGCTGATACGCTTGCAGGCGGCATCATAAGCGGCTTTGGCGTTGTCGCGGGTGCTGTCGGCATAGATGCTGGTGACGATGAATATCTTGTCGGTCACCGAGTCGAATATCACCATTATCTTCGGGCGGATGAAGCAGCTGTCGGGAATGCCGATGCTGTCAGGCTTGGTTGAGGGCAGTACTTCCATGAGTTTTACCATGTCGTACCCCATGGTGCCGACGAGGCCAGAGGACATTGGCGGCAGTCCTTCCGGAACATCTATTTTGGAATCCTCATAGAGTTTGCGCAGCGATTCAAGGCTGCCTTCGGCGCAGGGCACGAATTCATCATCCTTCGCGGTTTCATTATAGGAGATTTCGGCCTTGTTGCCTTTGCAGCGCCAGATCAGGTCGGGCATCAAACCTATTACTGAATAGCGCCCGCGTATCTCGCCTTTTTCTACTGATTCAAGGAGGAAGGACGGTTTGCCATCTTCCATCAGGCGGAGCATGGCGGCAACCGGGGTATCGAGGTCGGCGGGGCAGGTGGTCCATACCAGTTGCGATTTTCCTTTGCTGAATATTTCCGTGAACGCGGCTTCGTCAGGAGAAAAAACTGGATTATGGACAGGTAACATTATTCTTCGCTCTCATTATCGCCTTTTATCTGCATGGCAGTGGCGTTAACAGTGATTTTATACTTGCTGGCCAGGTAGTGCAGATATTGCTCAATAGCTTCACTGCGCAGTGAGTTTTTGTAGTCATTGTTCACATCAGCAAGGTCTGACGCATATTTTGAATCTTTTTCATCAAGTTTAACCGGGATGATTTCTTTTACCACGGCGATGGCGTAATCACCATTTGCCAGCTCAAATTCCGCGCTGGAACCACCAACCGGACGCGAGAATATATCAGAAATCATACTGGCTGGAAGTTTCTTGCTATCATCGTTCTTCTGCGAAACAGTAACAACAGACGGTTCCGGTAGGGAATTGGTTTTTATAGCAGTGGCGCGGCCAGCCGGATCAGCAAAAGCAGCGGATATTTTTTTAGCAAGGCTAGCAAGTTGCTTTTTCTTTTCTTCTATTATCCACGTCGCACTAACCTTTTCTTTAACCTCTTCCAGTGGTTTTACATGTTCAGGGGTTATGCTTTCAACACGCAGAATATAATTTTTGCCACCCTTGCCGTTGATCATTGCCGATTCAGTTTTTTCATCAGTTTTGAAAGCAGTTTCCAGAAACTTTGCTTCATCGGGCAGAGTTTTTTCTACAGTCCCATCGTCCAGTTTGCCGCTCTTGTCAACTGCCGGTAGCGTGATAAGATTGAATCCAAAATCCTTGGCCGTCTCACTCAGCGTGCTACCACCAGCGATAGAGTCTTCAACATTATTGGACAAGCTGGTCATGGCGTTATCATTTGCCTGCTGTTCCAGCTCTTTTTCAATGCGCGGGCGCACCTCTTCCAAAGATAAAGTTGCTGCCGGAACAATTTCCGTTACCTCGAAAACATGCCAGCCGAACGCGCTCTTAATCGGCTCGCTGGGAACCCCTTTCGGTAAGGCAAAAACTTTGTCAGCGGCCTCTTGCATCAGGCTGGTTTTTTCCACAATCCCAAGCGATATGGATTTGGGATTCAATATATTGGAATCTTTACCAACATCTGCAAGCTGTTTACCGGATTTTATTGACTGGTACGCTTTCACGGCCGCTTCTTCATTGCCAAATAGCAACTGGTCGATTTTGCGGCGTTCTGGTTTTTTGAATTCCTCGATACGGTCACGGTAAATATTCTCAATATTGGCATTTGTCGTATTTTTATCTTTGGAATCTTTGATATATTTCTTTGCGTCATCGGCTGTTATTACAACATAGCTTAATTTCCTGTATTCCGGAGCAGTGAATTCACCAATATGCGAATGATAATAATCTTTTAGCTGCTGCTCAGTAGGGGCGGGTATTGTTTTAATAAGTGATGATGGAATCGTATATATCTCGGCACTGCGTTGTTCCTCGCGGCCAGAAATTAATGTGGTAGCAGCATTGGGCGGTACGCTGACCGATGACGTAACAGTACTTATAAGCAGCCGCACCGCCATCTCATCACGCAGTTTTTCAATATAGCCATTTTCCGTCATTGAGGTTCTTTTTAGAATTGCCGCAAATACTTCTTTGCTGAAATTCCCATTTCTATCAGCAAACTCTTTGCTGCTCCTTATTTTTTTTGCAATTTCCTCATCGCTTATCCTGATACCCATTCTTTTGCTTTCAAGTACCAGCAGCCGGTTATCGACCATACGTTGCAGAACATCGGCACCCAGATTAATACTCTTTAAAAGTTCAGGGGAATATTTTGTCCCCAGCATCTGGCGCAGCTTTTCTGTTTCTGCATTAAGGTTTCTCTGGTATTCGAGATACGGGATGCCGACACCACCAACAGTAGCAACTGTAACGTTGCTGGAAGATTTGCTTATCATATCGCCAACCCCCCAGATGCCAAATGTAAGGATAAGGATACCCATAAGTATCTTGGAACCTAGGTTGCGGGCGTGGGATCGGAATTCTGTGAGCATTGTTTGTGTCTTATTTATGATTGGTTATTATTATATGGCTTTATACAATAGATTTACTACACTACACATCGGTATTGTAAAAGGTTTTTTGTTCGGCTAACTTGCTGCCTTATCTTGTTTAATAATTATTTATAATTACGCATGAAAAAAATTATTGTCGCCAATTGGAAAATGTGCGGAACACCTGAAAGTTCAAAGCTCTGGGTAGAGGAGTTTATCCCCGCTTTTTCCAGCAGTAAATTTGACAGTACGGTTATAATCTGCCCGCCATCGCCCTTGTTGCCAATGTTACAGGGCGAATTTGCCGGTTCCGGTATTGAACTTGGCGGCCAGGATTGCCATTTCCAGCCAGAAGGGGCCTATACCGGGGAAACCAGCGCCAGACTGCTGAAACTGGTTGGCTGTAAGTATGTTATCGTCGGGCATTCAGAGCGGCGGGATTATTGCAAGGAAAGCAATGATATAGTCAAGAAAAAAGCCTCTATGGCGATTAGTGCTGGTTTGATACCGATCATCTGTATCGGGGAAACCAGGGAACAGCGGGAAAGCGGCAAAACCATTGAAATTATTAACCGGCAGCTCGAAGAATCCATCCCAGCGGAAGCTGTGGCAGGCAATTTTATCCTTGCTTATGAACCAGTTTGGGCTATTGGTTCTGGCAACTTGCCTACTATGAACGAAATAAAACAGGTGCATAATGCAATATTAACTAATGTTTCTAGGAGTTTAGGGGTTGATATTGCTGGTGTTGCTGTGCTATATGGTGGTTCAGTTAAAGCCGACAACGCCCGGGAGATTTTAGCTTTACCTGAAGTTGCCGGGGTTCTGGTTGGTGGGGCAAGCCTGAAGGCTGGAGAATTTTTAAAGATAGCGAGCGGCGGTCAGTAGTCAGTGACCAGATAAATTTTACTGACCACTGGCCGCTGACAACTGAAAACTGAGGAAAAATATGTATACAGTTCTATTAGTAGCGCACACAATATTGGTGCTTTTTTTGATATTCATGGTTCTGGTACAGCGTACCGATAGCGATGGGCTTTCCGGCCTGTCGGGTGGTGGCGGCAACCAGTTTATGACCGGGCGCGGACAAGCTAATTTCATGACCCGCACCACCGCGATACTTGCTGCAGCTTTCATGATCACCAGTCTGATCCTCGCCACCATCGCCGGGCACCAGAAATCAATACTGGATGCCGCGCCAGCTGAAGCGGTTGCCCCGGCCAGTGAAAAAACTACTGACGCAACTACTGAACCAAGTAAAACCCCGGAGCCAGTACCGGCAGCACCGGCAGTTCCAAAACCTGAATAAAAGTAAAATTATGGCAAAAGTTTTACATATTGATAACAATGCAGAAATTTTGGAATATGTACGGGGATTTTTTGATATCAGAGATAAAGCTGCGGTCAGAACTGGAGGTGAACATTTAGCAATAACATCGCACCATTTTGATGGTGCGGAAGTGCCACGTGCCTTGCTTATGCCGCCTCCTGATGCAATGATCCTGGATTATAAATGGGGAAAAGATGAAAATGGAAAAGAAGTTACTGGTGTTGAATTTGCTAGAAAAGCCCGTGCTGGTGGCTATAGTGGCCCTATAGTAATTTTGAGTGACGCAGTTGAAACAATAAAGCATAGTCTGGAAGTGCAAAATATTAATGACCTGCATTTTGTAGATAAATCTGCCAACCCCAATATATTATATGATACTGTCCAGAAGGCTATCGCTGATTCCAGAAAAAAACAGGCATCTTCACCACCATCTCCAGGTTAATAATAATGGTAGCAAATAGTTTATGACAACTCGTTTTATTTTTATTACCGGTGGTGTGGTTTCCTCGTTAGGAAAAGGTCTCGCTTCCGCCAGCCTCGGCGCGCTGTTGCAGGCGCGCGGCTATAAGGTTCGCCTGCGCAAACTCGACCCGTATCTCAACGTAGATCCCGGCACTATGAACCCGAACCAGCACGGCGAAGTATTCGTGACCGATGACGGTGCGGAAACCGACCTCGACCTCGGCCACTATGAACGCTTTACCGATGTAAGCGCCAAGCGTAGCGATTCGGTTACTACTGGCCAGATTTATTCAACTCTTCTTACCAAGGAACGCCGTGGCGATTATCTGGGTGGCACGGTGCAGGTGATCCCGCATGTCACCGACCTTATCAAAGAATTTATCCTGCGCGATACCGACAATGAAGATTTTATACTCTGTGAAATCGGCGGTACGGTGGGTGACATTGAAGGGCTGCCGTTCCTTGAAGCTATCCGCCAGCTTGGCTGGGAGCTGGGGCGTGAGCGGGTAATGTATATACACTTGACTCTCGTTCCTTACATCGCCGCCGCCAAAGAACTTAAAACCAAGCCCACCCAGCATAGCGTGAAAGAACTGCGCATGATTGGTATCCAGCCGGATATCCTGCTCTGTCGTGCAGAACGTGAAATACCGATTGCCGAACGCCGCAAGATCGGCCTGTTCTGTAATATTCGTGAAGAAGCGGTTATCGCCGGGCTGGATGTAGCTTCCATATATGAAGTGCCGCGCCGTTACAGCGAACAGGGCTTTGATACTCAGGTTCTTAAAACATTCGGCATAGCTGATAAGGGCAAGCCCGACCTTAAACGCTGGAACGGAATACTCGAACGGGTACAGAATCCGAAAAGCGATGTCACGATTGCTATCGTTGGAAAATATATGGGTATTGGCGATGCCTATAAATCGCTCACCGAAGCGCTCGACCATGCCGGGATTGCCAACCAGGCCAAGGTCAATGTCCGCTGGGTCGATGCCGCCGGTTTCGAAAAGGAAGATGCCGAAAAAGTGCTGGCCGATGTGGATGCGGTCCTCGTCCCCGGTGGTTTCGGCGAGCGTGGCGTGAACGGAAAAATTGCTGCGATTAATTATGCCCGTACTCATGATAAGCCGTATCTGGGAATTTGTTTTGGGATGCAGCTTGCCGTCATCGAATATGCCAGAAATGTGTTGGGCATGAAAGATGCGGCCTCCACCGAATTCTCACCCTATGCCGGAAGTGACACGCGCGGCTCGCTGGTTGGCCTGATGACTGAATGGCAGCGCGGAAACGTGCTCGAAACCCGCTCCAAGAATGGCGACCTTGGTGGGACCATGCGTCTTGGTGCTTATGAATGTAATATCCTGCCTGGAAGCCTGGCTGAAAAAATCTACGGCAGCAAACATATCAGCGAGCGCCATCGTCACCGTTATGAAGTCAACATGGATTACCGTGAAGACTTTGAAAAAACCGGGATGGTATTCTCCGGCCTGTCGCCGGAAGGACACCTGCCGGAAATTGTTGAGCTTAAAAAGCACCCGTGGTTTGTTGGCGTCCAGTTCCACCCTGAGCTTAAATCACGGCCTTTTGCTCCGCATCCGCTATTTGCATCATTCGTGAAAGCGGCCATGTCAAGCGGCAAGAAACAGAAAAAAGTTGCTTAGGCAGGCGTGCTTACGGTTTAACCTTATTGTTTCGTGTAGTGGTATGACCTTTAAAACAAAATTTCTTATACTGTTTTCCAGTGCAGTTGTTCTTGCCACATCATCAGTTACAGCAGAAGCCTTTGGCAGCGGTTTATTTGCGAAGATGCGTGGCGGTAAATCCGGTAATCGGGACGCAGTCAATAATGAATACAAGCTAAATTATCAGGACCGGGACATGTATATTCATGTTCCAAAAAATCTTCCGCCGGAAGGGCAAAGGGCGCTGGTGGTTGCTCTGCATGGAGGGTTGGGTAATGCTGAACGTATAGTTGCAAAACGTTCTGAGCACGGCTTAAATCTTGATGATGTGGCAGATAAATATGGCTTTATCGTGGCCTATATGAACGGAACCCCGGTCACCAAAATGCTTGGCAGCGATAAAAGGGGATGGAATGCCGGCCAGTGTTGTGGGCAATCCGCCGAAAAGAATATTGATGACGTGGCGTATATAAGTTCCGCCGTAGGGTTACTGGCAGATAAATACGCTATCAACCCCGGCAAAGTTTATGGTATCGGCCACTCCAATGGCGCAATGATGACCCAGCGTATTATCTGTGAAAGCGGCCTGTATGCGGCGGGTGTTTCTATTTCCGGCGCACTTGAAATAGAGGTCAATAGCTGTCCCGGTGCACGCGGCAGGAAAATATTGGAGATACACGGGCAGGGTGATAAAAACGTGCCTATCGAAGGTGGTTTAGGACAAGGAATTTCCCGTAAATATCCTAAAAAATCGCAGGAATATTCACAGCAGGTTTTCAACAATTCCGGTGCAGAATATATATTACAGGTGTTGCCCGATGCCGCACATAACTTAGGAACCATAGAAGAGGCAATCGAAAAACAGGAGGGGATTTCCCTTCAGGAAAAAATCAGCAGGTTTTTTGGCCTGGCGAATTAGCTATATAACTTTTTAAGCCAGCAAGTTAAGGATTGATTTGGATCAATCCAAAAATTTTTATTTCAGATTATAGTTTTTCCTTTATTTAAAAAAGGTCAAACAATGTCCAGTAGCAAAGTTACAGCAACAGACGACATAACAGGATTGCTTGGGTCAGAAGCCCCACGCTATACCAGTTACCCGTCAGCCCATCATTTTACAACACAGATTAGTGGCGGGGAGCATGCGTCCTGGCTCTCAA
>CAZUXB010000006.1:0-35217 GCA_964624555.1 uncultured Rickettsiales bacterium
ATGTGGTCGATTTCCTGCCCAAAGTGAAGATAGAAGTGGTTGTTACCGACGATATGGTCGACAAGACCATCGAAGCCATCATCGCCGCCGCCCGCACCGGCCGCATCGGCGATGGCAAGATATTCATCATCCCTATCGAAGAAGCCATCCGCATCCGCACCGGTGAAAAAGGCGCTGACGCTATATAACAGTGGTAAGAAATAAGTGGTAAGTGGCGAGACTTTTTAACCACTAACCACTAGCCACTCACCACTAATTAACTTCTTTACAAAGATTTTTGGGCTGATATATATTGCAGTGCAATAAAATCCCCCCCTTACTGCGCGTTTAACCAATAATATATCAATAATAAGAAAGGTTTTACAATGACTTCCAAGGATTCTGCTAAAGATGTATTCACAATGATAAAAGAAAATGACATCCAGTTTGTCGATTTTCGTTTCACCGACCCAAAAGGTAAATGGCAGCACACCTGCTACGTTGCTGAACAGGTAAACGAAAGCAGCTTTGAAGATGGTATCATGTTCGATGGTTCTTCAATCTCCGGATGGAAATCAATCAACGAATCCGACATGATACTGATGCCGGATGCAAAAACCGCTTTCGTTGACCCCTTCTCTGCCCAACCTACTCTGGTAATATTCTGCGACGTTGTTGAACCTTCTACCATGCAATCCTATGGCCGCGATCCACGCTCTGTAGCAAAACGCGCCGAAGCATATCTGGCTTACACTGGCCTTGGCGACACTGCTTATTTTGGCCCTGAGTTGGAATTCTTCGTATTTGATGATGCTCGTTTCCGCACCGCCGGCAACTATAGCTTCCACCAGCTTGACAGTGAAGAACTGCCAGTAAACAGCGACAAGCTGTATCAGGCTGGTAACATGGGTCACCGCCCAGCTACCAAAGGTGGTTATTTCCCGGTTCAGCCAGTTGACTCACTTGCTGATCTGCGCGGCGAAATGCTTTCAACCCTTAAAGTTGTTGGTGTTGAACCAGTGCTACATCACCATGAAGTAGCACCTGCTCAGTGCGAACTCGGTGTTATGTTCTCAACTCTGGTTGGAACCGCCGACAACGTTCAGAAGTATAAATACGTCGTGCATAACGTAGCGCACTCTTATGGCAAATCAGTTACCTTCATGCCAAAACCGATCTCTGGTGATAACGGTTCAGGCATGCACACCCACCAATCTATCTGGAAAGCTGGCAAGCCTCTATTCGCTGGTAACGGTTATGCTGACCTTTCTGAAATGTGCCTGTACTATATCGGTGGTATCATTAAACATGCTAAAGCAATCAACGCATTCACCAACGCTTCTACAAATAGCTACAAACGTTTGATCCCAGGCTTTGAAGCGCCGGTATTGCTTGCTTACTCAGCTCGCAACCGTTCTGCTTCTATCCGTATTCCATACGTTGCTTCACCAAAAGGCAAACGTATCGAAGTGCGCTTCCCTGATCCAACCGCGAACCCATACCTCGCCTTCTCTGCGATGCTTATGGCCGGTCTCGATGGTATCGAAAACAAGATCCACCCTGGGGATGCAATGGATAAAAACCTCTATGACCTGCCACCGGAAGAACTGAAAAACGTTCCAACCGTGTGCGGTTCACTGCGTGAAGCCCTTGAAAACCTTGATAAAGACCGCGCCTTCCTCAAAAAAGGTGACGTGTTTACCGATGATTTCATCGATTCATACATCGATCTTAAAATGCAGGATGTTTATAAATGGGAACACACCCCAACCGCTGGTGAACTTGAGATGTATTACAGCGTGTAACATTAACATATTTTGTTATATAAATAAAAAAAGAGAGCTGCAAAGCTCTCTTTTTTTTTATTAATTATTTTGACATAATTATTAACACAGGTTACCAATGTTTTACAAATCAACCTCATATCAAAGAAATAATTTATGCGCTCTTTTTTAATATTCGCAAATATATTAATGGCTTCTACTGTAGCATTTGCTGATTCTCAAAACTATAATTCTGACTATAATTTCAACGACAGGAAAATTCCCAGCCAGCAATATGGCAATGGTACAACCGAACAATCTGGTGGCAAAGCAGTAACCACTTCATCTTATCACTATCTAAGCAACCCCAATTATGACCTTAACGCTTCCCTTGAAGGCGGCTACCGCACCAGCGAATTAAAATGGAGCATTGCAGGCAATGGTGTGAATATTTTATCTGAGTTGCAATGGAAGAAGGTGCATGGTTACGAGATCCAACCAAGCGTAGAATACATACAGAAATCCGGTAAATTACATGGGTTGAATTTGCAGGCTTCGGTAAATAAAAGTTTTACCAGTTCCGGCGATAATCAGGATTCCGATTATGATGGTAACAACCGTACGCAGGAATTTTCCCGCTCCAACAATAAATCAGACAGCGGGGGCTCTGACAGCTTTTCTGCATCTATAGGTTATTCTTTCGACTTCAAAGGTAGCCGCCAGGAAAACCTGACCCGCTTCACTGCCCTGTTCGGCTACGCGCTGCAACGCCAGCGTTTCAGCATGGGCCAAGGTTACCAGACTATCGCCACCGGCGGCCTGACTCCACCATTAGGTCCAATAGGAGATCTAGACAGCAGCTATGATGCAGAATTCAGCGCGCCTTATATCGGCCTGGAATTAAATAGCCGCTTCATGGAAAAACATAATATTAAATTAACTGGCCGTTTTCTGCGCGGCTATTACACTGGCACCGGGCACTGGAACCAGCGCCCTGATTTTGCCCATCCTGACAGTTTTGTACAGGAAGCGAACGGTTATGGCCTTGCTGCCGGAATTAAATATGGCTGGGAATTCTATCCACGTACCCAGCTTACCCTTGGCTATAATTATAATTATTTCAAAACTGGTTCCGGCACTGATACTAATTATATGGCCGATGGATCAGTACTTATCGGCTACTTCAACAAAGCCGAATATTCCTCCATGGATTTTATGACCGGGTTAAATTATAAATTCTAATCAACTATAAGCAGCGATATCTTCAATCCCATTCTCGCGAAAACCTTTGAGGCGCAGCTGGCAAGCATCGCAATGGCCGCAAGCTTTGCCTTGTGGGTCGGGGTCGTAGCAGCTGATGGTCAGCGCGTAGTCGACGCCAAGAGCAAGGCCTTTTTTGATGATCTCGGCTTTGCTTAGGTCAATAAGCGGCGTGTGAATTTTTATGCGCTGCTTGTTTTCCACGCCATAAGCAGTGGCGAGGTTGGCGGTATCTTCGAATGACTTTATGAATTCCGGGCGACAATCGGGGTAGCCGCTATAGTCGAGCGCATTCACGCCGATGAATATATCATAGGCTTTGAGCACCTCCGCCCAAGCCAGCGCGAAGGATAGAAACACGGTGTTGCGGGCGGGAACATAAGTTACGGGTATGCCCTCGGAGATGGATTTGGCATCGCGGTCTTTTGGGACGGTCAGTCCGGATTCTGTCAGCGCCGAACCACCGAAGCCGCCGAGGTCGATAGTGATGATGCGGTGTTCGGCAACGCCCATCTTGGCAGATATCTTGCGCGCGGCAGTCAGCTCGACATTATGCTTCTGGCCATAGGCGAAGGAGAGAGCATAAACCTCATAGCCTTCAGATTTGGCGATGGCGAGGGTGGTTGTGGAGTCCAACCCGCCGCTTAATAATAAAACACATCTCTTAGTCATACGACTGACTTACTCTATTTCTAATATCTTATGCGTCTGTAGCGACAACCTATAACCATGCTCCAGACATAGTTCAAGCGCGTATTTCCGGTTAGCGGTGTTTTTGCCGTAATCATATTCATCCATAGGTTGCACAAAAACAGGTATGTTGTATTTGCTTTGTCCGACCTCAGCGACCGTGCTGTAATTATCATTACTCGCCGAAATGATGAATTTAAGGGCAGAGAGACGTTGCGCCAAATCGTCACGAACTGGCATATAACCCGCACCGGTATTTTTCGGGGAACAGACAATATCCACTTCCTTGGGCAATTCTCGGTATAATGTTCCATTGGTCTCTATCTGCACCGAAAAACCATCGGCCAACAATGCCTCGCAGAAAGGCGCGATGTTCTGGCGCAGCGGTTCGCCGCCAGTGATGACCACCAGCTTGCGGCTGCGTTTGCCATCGGCATTGCGCGACAATTTGTCTATTCTGGCCATGATATCGCTGGTAGGAACCGGGGTAAAATCCTCAAAATCCGTATCGCAAAAATTACAGGAAAGATTGCAGCCACCAAGGCGCACGAATACCGAAGGCACGCCAACATAAAGCCCTTCGCCCTGCAAGGTGACGAAAATATTATTGAGTTCTAAATGCTTACCGTCACCAGAAACCGGAGGCCGTATCGGATTTTTTCCACGCATCGCACTTGCACCATTGCTTTCACTAGATTATTCTACTCCCCTCATTAAACTAAAATTTAGCGAATTGACAGATGAAAAAACGACAAAATCCTAAAGGTTGGAATACAGAAACCAAATTGGTAAGAGGCGGAAGGTTGCAAAGCGATGCTGGCGAAACATCGGAAGCGCTGTTCCTCAACTCGGCCTATAGCTATAGCACGGCCGAAGAAGGTGAAAAACGTTTCACTGGCGAAATAGATGGCTTTAAATATGGCCGCTATTCGCACCCCAACCTTGAAATGTTGCAGGAACGGCTCGCGCTTATGGAAGGTGCCGAGGCCTGCATCGTTACCGCCTCAGGTATGGCGGCGATGTTCGCGGCGCTGATGTGCCAGCTTAAAAGCGGCGACCATGTGGTGGCGGGCAATGTGCTGTTCTCCTCCTGCCAGTATATTATAACCGATATATTGCCGCGCTTCGGCATAAGCCATACGCTAGTGCCAGCTGGTGACATAGCGGCGTGGAAAAAGGCCATCACCAAAAAAACCAAATGCGTATTCATAGAAACGCCGACCAACCCGACTTTGGAACTGGTGGATATTGCCGAAATTGCCAAAATCTGTAAGGCCGCTGGTGCACAGCTTATTGTTGATAATGTGTTTGCTACTCCTCTGGTGCAACACCCGCTGGAGCTTGGCGCTGACGTGGTCATGTACTCCACCACCAAACATATTGACGGTCAGGGCCGCACGCTTGGTGGCGCTATACTTGGCAAAAAGAAATTTATTGAGGAAACATTGCTACCCTTCGTGCGCCATACCGGCCCGCATATGAGCCATTTCAACGCCTGGGTGCTGCTCAAGTCGCTGGAGACGCTGCATTTGCGCGTGGAACGCCACTGTGAAAACGCTCAAGAGATAGCAAAAGCACTGGAAGGCCACCCGGCTATAAGCAAACTTATTTACCCGGGGCTTAAAAGCCATCCGCAATATAAAATTGCGAAGAAGCAAATGGCTAATGGCGGGCCGCTGATTGCGTTTGAAGTAAAAGGCGGCAAAAAAGCGGCCTTCAAATTCATGAATGCGCTGAAGGTGATTGACATCTCCAACAATCTTGGCAACGCCAAGAGTCTGATAACCCATCCGGCATCGACCACCCACGCCAGCATTGCCGCGGCCACCCGCGCTAAGATCGGCATCAGCGATTCACTGCTGCGACTATCGGTGGGGATTGAGAATGTTGAGGATCTGAAAAAAGATATTCTTACCGCGCTCGCGGCAATTAAATAAAATAAAAAGGCAAATATTATGAGCAAAGATAAAATTATAATTTTCGATACCACCTTGCGTGATGGTGAACAGTCGCCCGGCATGTCGATGAATCTTGAAGAAAAGATCATGGTCGCCGAAGTGCTCGACGCGATGGGTGTGGATGTTATCGAGGCCGGGTTTGCGATGGCCAGCAACGGCGATTTTGAATCGGTGCGCGAGATTGCATCGCGTATAAAAAATTCGGTGGTGTGTTCACTGGCGCGGGCAAAAAGCGCGGATATTGAACGTGCGGCGGAAGCTATTAAGCCTGCTAAACGTGGGCGTATCCACACCTTTATGTCAACCTCGGAAATCCACCTGACCCATCAATACCGCATCGGGCAGGATGCGTGCCTCGACATGATCAAAGACAGCGTGACGCTTGCGCGCAAATATACCGACAACGTGGAATGGTCGGCGATGGACGCTACGCGCACCGAAACGAATTTCCTCATCAAAGCCGTGGAAACCGCAATCAAAGCCGGTGCCACCACTATCAACATTCCCGACACGGTGGGTTATGCCACGCCCGATGATTACGGCCTGCTCATCCGCACGCTCATCGAAAAAGCGGGGGGCGCGGACAAGGTTATTTTCTCGACCCACTGCCAGAACGATTTAGGTCTTGCCACTGCCAACTCGCTGGCTGCCATTCGCAATGGCGCGCGCCAGATAGAATGTACCATCAACGGCATCGGCGAACGCGCCGGTAACACCGCGCTCGAAGAAGTGGTAATGGCGATAAAAACCCGCGCTGATATGTTCCCGTACAAAACCGGCATCGACACTACCCACATCATCCGCGCGTCACGCCTGATACAGAATATCACCGGCGCACTGGTGCAGGTGAACAAAGCTATCGTTGGCGCCAACGCGTTCGCGCATGAATCCGGCATCCATCAGGATGGAGTGCTCAAGCACGCCGGAACTTATGAAATTATGACGCCGGAATCGGTTGGCCTTGCCAAATCCAATCTGGTGATGGGCAAACATTCCGGCCGCCATGCGTTTAAAGATAAGATTGCGCAGCTCGGTTTTGTACTCGGCGATAATGCGCTGGAAGATGCCTTCACCCGCTTCAAGGAACTCGCTGATAAGAAAAAAGATATTTATGATGAAGATCTTATTGCGCTGCTTGATAGCGAATCACGGCGTGATGACCAGATCCACCTTGAATCACTTCATATCACTTGCGGAACGGTTGGGCCACAGACCGCAATGCTGTGCCTGCGCGTAAAAGATGATATCCGCCGCATAACCATAGAAGGCAATGGCCCGGTGGATGCGGCTTTCAACGGCATCCGCGCGCTGGTGCCGCATGAAGCGACACTCAAGCTGTACCAGGTAAATGCTATCACCGAAGGCACCGATGCACAGGCGGAAGTAACCGTGCGCCTCGAAACGCCGGACGGAAAAATAGTAAATGGTAACAGTTCGAATATCGACACGGTGGTTGCTTCTGCGCTTGCTTATATCAGCGCTTTGTGCAAATTACAGAGCCTTGAGGAGCGTCAGGGATTGATACCAGCTAAGTAAATATTTGCTATTGTAGCGCATGGGAGATATTATTACCTAATATTAACCAACACATAATATTTAAAATGGCTTCGTTTATTGATAGAATAAAAAAGCGCAGAAATGAGTTTAACCTTGCTTATAGTAGCAAAGATGATGTTATAGATCTATATGTTCCGTATTTTTATAACCGCATTGCATCTCAGCTAAATAGATCAGGCATTAAACTTTCTCCTGATGCTGTTGACGAATTAGTTTCTAGGGGAGCACTAAGTTACATAATTAATTTTAATTGGATGCATCGTTTAATACACGAAATGCATTCTCCTGAAGAAAATAATTTCAATCCGCGTGAGAGAAGATATCATGAAGTGCAGTATGCTGAATCATTAGCTTGGCTTACAATTAAACTCGCTGATGATATAATAGACAGCCCCACAGCCAAAGGTAATGTAACAACAAAAGAAGTTACAGATTATATTAATGCAGTCGTATTTAAGATTCCAGAAAAACAACCAGAGTTAAATGCTAGTGAGTCAAAGAAAGAAGCATTAAACGCGGTTGCTAGTTGTTTACGAGAACAGCTTAAATCTTTGGATGCTATAGAAAAATTTAAACAGCCTATTGACCAGCTAAGTAGGGCTTGGGATAAAGAGTCCTCATGCACAAATATGGAAGAGTACCGTCAGGCTAAGTATGGAATCTCTGTGGAATCTGCAAATTTATCCTTATTCTTTATTCTTGGGGCTGGTGATGAAAAATATGCTGACAGATATTTTCCTGAACAAAAAACCATAAAAGATACAATGCAATCTATGGCTATTTCAGGGGTTTATGTCGATAGTTTTATTGATTTTAAAAAGGACAAGCAGGATATAATAAAAGATGTACCAACCTCTCTAAGTGATAGAGTTTGGTTCCTATACGCCGGAATCAAAGAACTAGCTAAAAATATGCCACAACTGAATAGTAAACAATTCACTCATTTGTCTGCCTTGATGGCAAGGCCCTTTATGGATAATATTACAGAGAAGTTATCATCGACAATGGAATATAAAGCAAATATAAGATGCGAAGCAATGATTGAAAATGCTAGAAATATACTATCAGGTAATGATAGAAGTTTGATTTAGATTATATTAGAATATAGAATGAGAAGGATAAAAATATGCCATTACAGAACCACAGTCTGGTTAAGGATTTCCCAGAACTACGCGACAAAATCCATACGCTTAAAGAGAGCGACCATCATTTTGCAAAATTATTTGCGCAGTATGATGAAGTTGAACACAGCGTACACCGTATTGAATCCGGCGCGGAAGCGGCAAGCGACGAACGTTTGAATGAACTTAAAAGCAAACGTGCAAACCTGAAGGATGAGTTGTTCAGCCTGCTTAAGAAAGCTGCCTGACCGCTTCACACATCATTGCCAGCTGCTCTGGTTCTGACAGGCGGTGGTTGCCGTTTTTTATCATTGTCAGAGTTGCATCATTTGATGATATTTTTTGCAACAAGGTTGTGGATATTTGCCACGGCACGTCCTCGTCATGCGTGCCGTGCAGCAACCGCACAGGAACATCCAGCCTGATATATTTATCTAATAACAGGTGATTGCGCGCCTCCTCTATTAATGTAAGCATTATCGGATATGGCTCTTCTCCGTAACATGATGGTGCATAATAAACACCGTCCTTTTGTAGTTGCCTCTGGCCATCACCGCCCAGCTTTTCCCAGATGAGTTTTTCGGTAAAATCCGGCGCGCTGGCAATACCCACAAAACCGGCTAACTTCTCTGGCCGCTCCTGCGCTATAAGCAGTGATATCCACGCGCCCATACTCGAACCAACCAGTATATTCTTATCTGCCCCTAGCTTATCGAACACTGCCAGAGCATCGTTTTTCCATGCGCCTATCGTACCATCCTTAAAATCGCCGCTGGACTGCCCATGCCCGGTATAGTCAAAACGTATGAACATCTGCCCCTGCTCCATGCAGTTTTTTTCAAGCGTCATTGCTTTTGTTCCGGTCATATCCGATTTAAAACCACCACAAAAAATTACACAGGGAAGCTTGCCTGTGCTTAAATTATAAGCGATGCGATTATTATTTGCCAGTTCAAGAAAAGATGGTTGCATATATCAATATTTCTATGTTGTATGTCAAAAACATAAAAACTATAACCAATAACAACATGAACAACAAGCAACCTGTTATATTACAAGTTTTACCTGAACTACGCAGCGGTGGTGTAGAACGCGGAACAATCGAGATCGCCCGCGCTATTGTACAGGCTGGCGGTACCTCGCTGGTAGCATCCAGCGGAGGCCCGATGGTTGCGCATTTACAAAAAGTTGGAGCTATCCATATCACTCTGCCTCTGGCCAGCAAAAACCCCGTCACTATGGCTATAAACGCTCTCAGGCTGGTTAATGTTATAAAAAAATATCACGTAAATATAATTCATGCCCGTTCACGCGCCCCGGCCTGGAGCGCATGGTGGGCAGCAAAAAAAACCGGGTGCCGTTTCGTTACTACATTTCATGGAACTTACGGGCTGCAAAATGACTGGAAAAAGAAATATAACAGCATCATGACACGTGGCGACCGGGTAATAGCCATCTCTAATTTTATTGCCAAACACATAATAGAAAATTATGAGATAGACCCCGGTAAATTACGGGTAATTCACCGTGGTGTAGATCTCCAGCTCTTCAATCCGCAGGGCCATTCCCCCCAGCATATGATTGAATTATCCAATGAGTGGCGGCTGCCAGAAGACCTGCCGCTAATTTTATTCCCCGGCCGCTTTGCCCGCTGGAAAGGTCAGGAAATATTTGTCAAAGCCCTTGCCAAGCTGCCACACCGTAATTTCTTTGCCGTGCTGCTTGGGGATGACAAAGGCCATGAATCGTACCGCCAGGAAATAGAACAACTGATAATAGATTCCGGGCTTTCTGGACATGTACGCATCGCCCGCCACACTCACTACATAACTGAAGCCTATATGCTTTCCAGACTGATAGTGGCCACCTCCATACAGCCAGAAGCATTTGGAAGGGTCGTGCTGGAGGCACAGGCAATGGGCAAACCAGTGATAACCACCAACCACGGTGGCCCTCAGGAAACAGTTATCAACGAAGAAACAGGCCTTCTGGTTGAACCTAACGATGTAGATTCCCTGGCCAATGCAATAAAAGATGTGCTGGCAATGCCTGAGGATCTATATAAACAGGTTGAGCGTGATTCTATCGCCAATGCCCAGCTATTCTCACTCGACAAGATGTGCGAGCAGACTATCATGGTCTATAAGGAGTTGCTGTAGCTACTTCTTGGCTGTAGAGATACTGAAAATCCTGTAGGCCGGGCAGAAACTAAATATTCCTGTCACCAGCGGTATGATTCCAATCAATCCCAACCAATTATTAAAAACCACCCCAGCGCATATAATTACAGCACCAGCAATTATACGTAGCATTTTATCAGTTTTTCCAACATTACACTTCATAAAAAATTCCTTTTCTCATATTACGCTGAAACAGAATTATTCTTTGCTAAAAACTGCTCATATGCCAGCATTGCATCGGCCGCATACATAAGGGACGGTCCACCGCCCATATAAATAGCCATTCCCAAAGTTTCTTCTATTTCTTCGCGGGTGGCGCCCAGCTTTACCAGAGCTTCACTGTGAAAACCAATACACCCATCGCAACGGGTAGAAACACCTATGGCCAATGCTATCAATTCCTTGGTTTTTTTGTCCAGCACCCCATCCTTGGTAGCGGCCCCTGCCATGGCCGAAAATCCCTGCATGGTATCAGCTATATCTTTGCGTAAAACCTTCAGGTTAGCAGAAATATTTTTAGTAATATCCGGGTAATTCTTTTCCATTTTATATCTCCTTATTATTAAAATAATCTACTTGATTAATTTAGCATAATCTAATATAATGTCAATATGAATAAAAAAAATAATACCGATATTAGTGTAATGATAAAGAATGCTGGAAAAGCCGAAGCCATGCTGAAGCAACTGGCTAATGCTAAACGTTTGATGGTTTTGTGCAACCTTGTTTCTGGAACCAAAACCGTTAGTGAACTTGCTCAAACTGTTGGATTATCACAATCTGCCCTCTCCCAGCATCTTGCCAAATTACGTGCTGCCGGGCTAGTTGAGGCCAAAAAAGAAGGGCAATCAGTTTACTACAGCATTTCCAGTATAGAAGCACAGGCGCTTCTTTCTACCTTGCACCTCATATATTGCCGGTGAATTATTTTATATTAGCAAAAACTAAATTAATGGAGAAGATTATGTCATTAAAAACTGTAGATGCAAAAACTCTGAAACAATGGCTGGATAACGGTGAAGCCGTGTTAGTTGATGTGCGCGAACCAGCCGAAAACAAGGCTGAAAGTATAGAAGGAGCCGCCCTCTTACCACTTTCAACTATAAGTAAAGCATCATTGCCGAATTATTCCGGCAAAAAGCTGGTTATACATTGCCGCAAAGGTGGACGCGGTGGTTCGGCCTGCGAAAAATTATTGGCCGAAGATCCAAGCCTGGAAATTTATAACTTGGAGGGTGGAATATCAGCCTGGGCAGACGCCGGATACAGCATAAAATCTTCAGGAAAATTTTTCCTACCGCTGGACAGACAGGTACAACTGACTATAGGTATATGCGTACTAACCGGCAGCCTGCTTGGTTATTTTGTCAGCACAAAATTCTTCCTGCTGACCGGATTTTTCGGCGCTGGCCTGACCTTTGCTGGACTTACTGGATTTTGTGGTTTAGCAATGCTGCTGGCAAAAATGCCGTGGAACCAGACCAAAACAAGCGGAAAAAGCTGCTGTATGGTCAAATAGGTTTTTGGCTCATTTCCAACATACGTGATAATGGTTTTTTTGCCCGTTCTATAAGGTCTGCGGATAATTCCAGAGCCGGTTTACGACTTGCCATACAGTTATAGATCTTTTCCATCGTATTGAGCTTCATATATGGGCATTCGTTGCAGGATACGCAGGCTCCCGCAGAATCCGGATTGGCACTCGGAACATCATAAAATATGCTGGTTGGTGAGAGTTTTTTCATCTGGTGGAAAATACCCATTTCGGTGAGCACTATAAAAGTTTCCCCGGCATGTTCCTGCGTATAGCGCAGCAGCGAGGATGTCGAACCGATATGGCGGGCATGTCGCAGTAGGTTTTCCGGGCATTCGGGATGGGCGATGACATGGGCGTGGGGATGGCGGGTTTTTAGTTTTATGAGTTCCTGTTCGGAAAAACGCTCATGAACCATACAGGTTCCATTCCACAGCAGCATATCACGGCCAGTTTTTTTATTCAGGTAAGCACCCAGATATTTATCTGGTGCAAAAATAATTTTCTGCTCTTTGGGTAGCTGGTCAATTATCATTTCAGCATTGCTGGAAGTGACAATGATATCGGAAAGAGCCTTAACTTCCGCCGAGCAGTTGATATAGCTTATCACCATATGGTCGGGATGCTGCGCCTTAAAGGCAGCAAATTCTTTCGGCGGGCAGGAATCTTCCAGCGAACATCCGGCTTTCATATCTGGAATTAAAACCAGTCGGTCAGGATTTAATATCTTGGCACCTTCAGCCATGAAACGCACGCCGCAGAAAACTATCACATCAGCTTTGGTAGCCGCCGCTTTTCGGGCAAGTTCGAGTGAATCGCCCACGAAATCAGCAATATCCTGTATCTCATCATCCTGGTAATAATGGGCGAGTATAACCGCATTCATCTCACGGCGGAGACGATTTATTTCCGATTCGAAATCTATTGGCTTTTTAGCTAGGCTGTTCATATTAGTAATATATAGCAATTAAGCAAAAATTCAAACCGCTTCACTCACGAAAGGCCGTTCCAGCAGGGTTTCGATAACATTATCCACTGCGGCATCTTCATGGACAATACGGTAAACCGCATCACAAATTGGCATGGATATGTTGTATTTTTTGGCCAATTTATGAACTGATTCAGATGAAACCACCCCCTCAAGGGCCGTACGGCCACGGTTAGATAGCAATTCATCCTTGGCCTTCCCCTGCCCTATCGCCATCCCGAACGACATATTGCGCGATTTTACGCTGCCACAAGTTAGGATAAGGTCACCCAAACCAGAAAGCCCCATAAGAGTTTCATATTTGCCGCCACTGGCAATGGTAAAACGGCTCATTTCAGCAAATCCACGGGTAACCAGAGCTGCGCGTGAATTCTCCCCCATACCCTTGCCCATGGCTATACCGCAAGCTATGGCGATTATGTTCTTCACCACGCCACCTATCTGGGTACCAATTATGTCCTCGGTCATATAGGGACGGAACAGGCGACCACCTATAGAATACATAAGAGTATCCCACAAACCGGTATCAGCGCAAGCTATGGTAGTTGCCGTAGGAAGCCCCCTGGCCGCTTCCTCGGCAAGATTTGGCCCAGAAATTATGGCTACGGGATTATGCGGCAATATCGCCTTAACAACATCACTCATCAGCATAAGACTTCCGCGCTCGATGCCTTTACTGGCTATAACTACGGTTACATCCGGTGGCAACATATCGGAAATGGAGATGCACATCGCCCGCAGACAATATGAAGGAGTGGCTAATATCAGAACATCACTACGGCATACATCAATGAACTGATCAGTAACCTCGATACTGGGGTCGATGAATATAGATGGCAAATAGATATCGTTGGTACGACGTTCCCTTATCGAAGAAATCACATTGCTATTGCGTGTCCCAAGAGTAACCCTACTCCCAGCACGGTTGGCGACTATACTAAGCGTAGTGCCCCACGCCCCACCACCTATAACGCCTACACGATAGCCGTTTTGCATATAAATCTGACATCATTACTGTTTTATAATGGCTACCTATTTTACTATCCTGTCTTGCACGCCTTGTTTCCTTAGTTCTTTATCTGCGATCCTTTTTTCATTGAACACACAGACAATGTCACTACCATGACGCAATGTGAACCTGCTGCTAACACGCTCTACAACAATGTAATCGCCACGGGTACGGTAGTTGATCATTGATTCATTACCATTATCATCTACCCAGTAAAACGCTGGAACCTCAGCATTTTTATCAGCAAACTGGAAGAAGGTAAATTCCCCGTCATCAAAAATACGCAACGGCGCAACCTCATCACTACCGGAAATAGTATAGTTAGTGTTATATTTCCCAGCATTTTCTACAACATCAGGATCCGGAACTGCATCAAGATAACCGGTAGCACCAGAAGAGCCGTGACCAAGCCCACCACTATACCCGCTATTTTCATCGGGATATGTAAACCGGGTAACGAATACCAGGTTCGGATCATCAATATCGTCAGTTTCACGGGCATGGAGCTCAAATAAATAAGTACGTTTATTAGTAAACAGGGTCATATTGGTCGTAGCGTCCTGATCAACCGGTTTAATAAAGAGGCGGTTGCCAGATGGATTCATCATCCATGACGATGCGTCCCCCATAGCTATGGTCTTGATTACTTCATCAGGAGCAAATTCAATTGATGATTGGTAACGGTAATGCCCTACATATTTATAAACAGCGTCAGGCTGGTATTCAATTACGTGTACACGGTGATCAACCGGCAGAGGGTGCGATTCACGCGTAGCCATAGCTGCGCTGCTATACATGAACACCGATACCAATACAGAAGCTGCTAATATATTAACACTCATCAAATATTTCATATAAATATGCCCTATAAATTCTTATTATGGTATGAAGTTACAATAAACCCATACGGACTTATCTTACCAGTAGCCTGGTCCAGCTTAATATCTTTATACTGAAAAGCAATATCTACTTGATGTTTAGTAACAGGATTTTCAGTTTCTCCCTTGATTACCTTGGCATCGTAATAAACAAACATCCTGTAACCCAGCTTATTATCTGTACTTTTACTATTATCTTCAACCAGTTCAGACCCAGTAATAGTAACCTGCCGCTTAGCATTTCTCTGGTACAATGCAATAGGACTTTCTGGATTTTGCGGGGAAATAAACGCTTCATATTCATTAAGAACCTGGGTTGTACTGAGACTTTCCACTGCATTATGGCTACGATCAAAAGTCGAAGCATCATAATCCTCGCGCATTTTCACATAATTCTGCACCAGGAACCGCCTGAGAGCAACATTTGGGTCTTCATTATGGTAGGCAGCCAATGATTGCAAGTGCGGCACTTCTTCAACAATATCATTAGTTGAAAAAATAAAGGGAACACGCGGCTCCAAAGGATAGAAACCAAGCCAAGCAACAACGGACACAGCCGCAATCAAAAAAGCCATAAAAGTTACGGCAATATACCAATAACGTTCTGCCATTGGATCATTAATATCAATATCAACCATCAAACGAACATCACGAAAATACTCACCACTCCGCACTTTTTCTGCGATTTCAATATATTCTTCTGATGTTAAGTCATTATCTTCCATTTACATACCGTAAAAATTTTAGTGCAAAAAGGTAGCAGAGGTGAAGCTTAGTGCAAATTGAATAAGAAACTATTAATCAGAAGAAGATTATAGATTGCATTCTACAGCTTGCCAGGCTCACATAAAACCAGAATACATGGCGTTATGCTAACAAAATTCATTAACAAATACAATGATTTTTTAAATTTTGTACCAATAATCGCCAGATAAAAGCAATAAGTAAATTTTCTTCTGGTTTTTTATTAAAAATAGCTTAAACATCAGCTATATGACGCAAACAGCTACATTATCTAACGCAAAAACTACATCTCTAGACAGCATGTACTCCATTATCAGCGATGACTTAAAACAAGTTAATTCGCTGATTATAGAACGTGTAAGAAACGAAATTCCGCTTATAAGTGATATTGTTAGCCATATTATTGCTTCCGGCGGCAAACGCATCCGCCCTGCCCTTACCCTTATCTGCTCTGAACTTTGTAATTACAATGGGAAAAGGCATATAGCATTAGCTGCTGCGGTTGAATTTATCCATACCGCAACCCTGCTCCACGATGACGTGGTGGATGAAAGCAAGCTAAGGCGTGGCCTACCCACTGCCAACGAGGTTTTTGGCAACAAAGCCAGTATCCTGGTTGGAGATTTTTTACTGAGCCAGGCATTCCAGCTAATGGTTGCTGATGGATCCCTGCAGGTCCTGAAAATTCTTTCCGATGCTTCTGCGGTGATTGCCAAAGGCGAAGTTATGCAACTCATGACCGAAGGCGAACCTGAAACATCTATCCAGAATTATCTGGAGGTAGTCAATGCCAAAACTGCTGCACTGTTCTCCTCAGCCTGTGAGCTGGGAGCAGTGGTTTCCGGCAAAAAGGAATATGAGGATGTATTAAGGGACTTTGGAATGTATATAGGCATTGCTTTCCAGCTTATTGATGACGCACTCGATTATATAGCTAACGAAGCAATACTGGGAAAAACCGTAGGCGATGATTTTCACGAGGGAAAAATTACCTTACCAGTAATACTTGCCTACTCGGCTGGTAATGAAGAAGAAAAATCATTCTGGAAACGTACCCTTGGAGAATTGCAGCAAACAAACGATGATCTGACAATGGCAATTTCCCTACTGAAAAAACACCAGGCAGTAACCCAGACCATTGATATGGCTGAGTCATATTGCCAGAAAGCAAGGCAGTCCCTGCTGGTATTCCCAGATTCTCCCTCCCGCTCGGCACTGTTCGACCTGGTTGATTTCTGCGTCAGCCGAGCGTATTAGAACGTTCTTCTTTTGCAGCAGCAGCAAGGAACTGTGCTGGTAATTCCCCAAGCGCTAAATTATTATCAGGCGGAACAGCAGATGTACCCGGCCTGCGCAATTCATTGGCGCCATTCCTTAAATGCTGCAAAACATCTTTAATCGGCTTTGTATCCAGATCAATATAGCCATTGGTAATTGGTAATTTCGTTGGCCCGATACTGACTCCTGGGACACGCAGAGCTGTTATTGGTATTAATGTTTGCTTTCCATCTGTACCCACAGGAAATTTTCCGGTTTGGTCAGCTATGGAAAAACCTATTATTTTACCATCTTTGTTAGCTATAATTTGCATTGTCCCGGCTTCTGTTTTTTCTGTTTTTTTGCCGTTGTTATCTACCATAAAAACTATAGCTTTATCCCCAGATAGCGGAACAATATTGTAGCCATCTGGATTAGCTATTCTCCTTACAGTTGATAGCACACCTTTAACAGCATCATCGTTCAGGTCAATTTTGCTATCTTTCACCGGGATAGTGACATTGCCAATTGGAATGGTTGCAATACTTCCCTTGCCATCATCAGCGAACTTTCCGTCTTTGCCAGCCAGCGCCACGGAAACAACCGTACCGTCCCTAGTGGCATAAATTTTCATAGCCCCCGCTTCCGGCTTGGTTATGGCCTTATTCTCACCATTAATTATAAATTCCGAAAGCATCGTTTTTTCAGAAAGTTTAACCTGTGATAACGGTAAATCTGTTACCACGATACTTCTGCTTGGTACTGGTGTCGCTACTACTTCTTGTGACCCTTTAGCGGCCTCCCTCAATTCAGCCAAACTTTTTTGAAATTCCTGTGACCCAACATCAATATAACCATCCTTAACCGGCAGGGTGATTTTTTTATCAACTGGAAGCATTGTGATTTTGTCTTTACTACCATCGTCAGTAATTTCAAACTTTCCGGATGCGCCGGTTGCAGCAACATAACCAACCACAACTTCGCCCGGTTTATCCCCAGCAAAGGCTTCTATCTGAATCAATCCCTGACCTTCAGTTGCCTGCGTAACTTTTCCGTCGTTATCTACTCTGAAAACAACCCGGTCCTTAGACGTAGGCACCGGAACTTTCCCTGTATTAACATCCGCAGCTGTAGCTGCTGTAACCACGGCTGGAGCCGCTGCCGGTGCCGTCGCTGGCTGTGGTGGGGCTGGTGTTTGCGCTGGCGCTTGCTGCCCATTGCCAATTCCCAGTTTCAAACCTTCCTTCGGTTTGTCAGTATTAAACATATTGCCGATGCTGTTTATTATACTATTGGGGTTTTTTGCATCAGCGGCATAACCAGCAATCAACGCCGCACCGGCAAACAGAAAAGACATAATGCCTCCCTCTACCCCAAACAGGGAGAGGGCAGCAACAATAACACCAAATAACAAACCGGTATTATTTCCAAGGAAACCAGCTACACCACCCGCTGCCTCAGAGGCAGTTTTTTTAGCTTCCTCACCGTTTTTTAATAACTCATCTGCCTTTGCTTTTGCTGCATCCACAACAGGGGCGGCAGCAGCCTTACCCGCCGCTGCTACGTCAGAAGCAGCTTTACCAGCAGAATCGACAGCGGCTGCGGCATTTTTCTGTGCGCTATCTAGATTTTGTTTAACTTCATCAACCATAAATATTCCTGAATTTTATCCTATCTGGCTGGAGCTGCAGCAGTTTGCGTAGTTGGTGCAGGAGTAACCGGACTAGCGCCTCCAGGGCCACTACTACCAGTAAATATAGCTTTTATATTTGCTTTCTCAGCCGCGCCAGCCACACCAGGAATTCGTGACATGTCCTGTCCCTTTTCTGCTGCCTTCTTAGGCCCCTTCGCTTTTTCGTCCTTGGGTGTAGTTGGAGTGGAATTACTAGCATCATAGCTTTCAACAATTTTATTTCCTGCCCATACGCCGGCCACTGTAAGCAGTGCAGTGGCAATTATCCCCATGAATCCACCTTCGAGTCCACCAGTAAGAAAAATACCAGCAACAAGCCCCGCCAGACCACCAAATATCCCGCCCTTCTGCGCACCACCTTTTTCATTATCGTAAAAAGGCTTGGTAACCATGTCGGTAACGCTGGGGGACGGAACTTCCCTTTTTATAGCCGCATAAGCCTCGGCCACCTGAATATCAAGCTTTGCCTTCTGCTCAGGAGTAGTCGCTTCCGGGTGACGTTGATAATTTAGTGCTTTTACACTCTGCAGAACCCTGGTTTGCATTTCCTCTTCAGCTTTTATTTTCTGTGCCCGCAGCCAGTCCTCCGTTTTCTCGGCGCCATTAGTTGGGTCTACCTTGCTGGACTCAGCAAAGTTTTTTACAAACCACTGTAACTCTTGGCCCCTGGCATCGATTATGTCCTGGAAAATCTGCCTATCAATTTTGGGGTTATGCGCCTTGGCGTAGGAAATAGCAGCTTCCATCTCGGTATTGGACTTTATTGCTTCCTGCTCTATTCTGGCGCGCATAGCCGCATCCTTGGCGGCATTGGCTTTAGCCAGTTCCGCCGGAACAACTATTGTCTGGTCACCATCAGCCATAATACTGCTTTCTAAGAACCTATAAAAAATAAAGTTTTCTACAGCCTAAGGGTATATAAAACAGCCCTTTTCCTCAAGTGAAGCTTTTGTTACAAAGGCACCAGCGAAATGTTACAATTACGCTAATAACCGTAACATATTAATAATTAAAAGAAAAGTTAAAATAACAGATCTACTGCCCGGCCATCCGGCAATGAACATTAACTATAAACGGGCGGGCGCGGTCATTAACCCGGTCTGGTGACAGGTAAATATTAGAATCTGCCGTTTGATACTGGACATTGTTGCGCTCAAGAAAATCCTTCACTGTGGGCAGGCTAATCGCGATATCGGACTTTTTTATAATTTCTACGCTATCGTCAGGATTTTTAATATGCAGCTCATTTTTCGCCACTATTACACCAACAACATTACCGGCACTATCAAGCAGCGGCCCGCCAGAATTGCCATGCTCTACCGAATCTTTGAATTGCAGCCATTTTTCTTCACCAGTAGGGCCTTTCATATCAATAATACTGGAAGTGCGGATTATCGGATCATTACCCCGCCATGATTCCCCCGGATAACCTATAATAACCACCGGGTCTTTGGCTTTAACCGGTTGCCGCATGGAATTGAAATAAGCCATGTTCGGACTGGTAAAAGCCGCCTTAAGCAGGGCAAGATCATGCTCCGAATCCTGTGCAACTAAAGTTGCCCCGGTGGACATCCCATCACCGTGGACACTAATCTTGTCACAGCCTTGTATCACATGGTTATTGGTCAGAACATGCCCATCATGGGTAACAAAAAAACCTGTACCAGAAGTATAGGCAATGAGTTTTACACCCTGCGCCTGTGCATCACCTATCAGGAATACACAAAAAATAATCGCAATATTCAAAATTGTTTTTACAACCATATTATTTCTTGTCCACAGGAGCAAAAATAGAATCACCACTAGGGGCTGATTCCCTTGGGGTATTGTCGACACCTTTTTCTTCAACTTTGGGTTCGTCTTTCTTGATTTTTGCATCCGGCACTGAAAGCAGTGAACGGGTAGTGGGCATGGTTTTCGGATCGCGGAAATAAGACCCGCGCAGTATGATAATTGTAATGCGCCTATTGCGCGGGCTGTTTGGCTCGGTCGGCACCAGTAGCTCTTTATCTGCCAGCGCCTCAACCTTAACCACACGCTCCGGTTCAAGCTGCGTAGTAGAAAGCATCCTGCGGGCAGCATTGGCACGGTCAGCCGATAATTCCCAAATCGTATATTGAGGGTTCTGGGTAGCCGACTGGGAATCAGTATGCCCCTTGATAGCTATGTTGTTGGGGGTTTTGGCAACCATCCGCGCCATGCTGTCGAGAATCTTTTTACCGGTTTCAGTAAGCGCCGCCCCACCCGGTACAAACATCGGTTTCTTGGCATCGTCAATCATGTCGATTTTAAGACCTTCCGCCGTTTCCTGCACCATCACGTTATTCTGGTATTCCTTGAGATCTTCCTGGGTATCCATTGCCTGCTTTATATCCTGGGCAGTGGACTGCATCTGTTCGGCATCCTCGGTATTTTCTGCCACTTTATCATTTTTACTCTGGGCTTCGGCATCCGGGTCACTTTCACCTTTTGTCGGGTTTGGTGCAGCCGCCACATCGCCCTGCTTGACCTGCCCTACCACCAGCCCAACGGCCGTAAGATCGTTCTTTGATTTACCTGCTTCGGAAGCATGTAACCCGCCCTTCATACCAATACCCATTGAATCTTTAATACCGATAGTAGGAGTAAAATACTCGGCAAGACCCATTTTCTGCGCTGTAGTGGTCGCAGAAAGCAGCCACAGCAAAAGGAAGAAGGCCATCATCGCCGTCACGAAATCGGCATACGCCACTTTCCACGCGCCACCATGATGGCCGCCGGAAATTTTTTTGACTTTCTTAATAATGGGTTGTTCTTCTGTCATAATCCGATAATTATGGAACAGAACACTTAATAAACCATTATCAATAATTAATTGAAGCTATAAAAATCATCAAAACTCTGACTAAACATCAAAAATTATTAACAAAGATATAAAAATAGATTAAATTTTATACTACATACAGAACATCATTTTATAATTATTAATAATTAATACTGCGCCAATATCTTGGAATAAAATTGTTCTACAGCCATTAAAATGCTATCATACACGTAGTATAACAATTTTCAGAATTTGGCAGTTATGGAAAACCAAAAAAAACGTCCTTTTATAACAGTAACGGAAGCATTGATTTCGTCTGCGGTATTGTTTCTGACGGCTGTTGCTTTTGAGAAAATAGATCTAACCCCACAAGTTCCCCTTAGAAGCGTACTGGAAGCAGAAGTATCGCAATTTGCCGAACAAATTGTGGATCTGCCCATTTCCCAAATAGCCCGGAAAATTGAAACAAGCGATGGCAAACCAACCCTTATGGTTATTTACGCTTCATGGTGCGCTTATTGCAAACTGCTGCTGCCTAAAATTGCGGCTCTGAAGAACGAAGGTGATCTGAACAATATCCACCTCCTCTTTATTTCATTGGACGAAGATAAAAGAAAACTTTCCACCTACATCCTGCAACGTAATTACGATAGGATATACGATCCTTATATGTTGGAAAATAACAGCGTAAAAGGATTAGATAATTTCATGATAACCAAAGGTTCATCGTACAACGGCAGTATTCCCTACACAGTAATTTTTGACAGCAAAGGCAAACTGGTTTCTACACTGCACGGAACAGTAGACAAACCATCCCTGCGGGAATTTATTGAAGACGCTGTGGCTAACCTTCAGTCGCCTTAATAGGCAGGGTAAAAGTAAAAATCGCTCCGGTTCCTTCGCTGGCACTGTCTGCCCATATCGCTCCGCCATGCGCATGGACAATACCACGGCAGATCGCCAGTCCCAAACTACCATCACCGCTGGTTCCAGCATAGAATTTATCAAATATTTTCTCTTCATCACCTTTTTTGATGCCCGGCCCATTATCAGCAACAGAAACCCTTATATCAGGTTTAGTGGTGATCGCAGAAATAGTTACAGTAGTTCCAGGTGGGGTATAAACAGAAGCATTTTCCAGCAGGTTAATAAGGACCTGTTCAACTAACAACCCATCTATCGGAACCAAAGGCAGGCCGTGCTCAATATTGGTAATAACCTTATGTTTGGAAAGTTTCTGCTCCACCCGCATAAGTGCCGAACCAATCAGCTCTTCGACAAAATACAACTCTTTATTGAGTTTTACTGAACCAGATTCAAGGCTGGTCACATCCAGCAGGTTAGTTACCATCCGGGCTAACCTTGCCCCCTCTTCATGGATAGAGCGCAACAGTTCAGTTTTATATTCACCGCTGATTTTATCGCCTTCTATAAGCAAAGTACTGGCAGCACTGGTTATTGCCACCAGTGGGGTACGCAGGTCATGCGATACGGAAGATAATAAAATATTACGTAGCTTTTCACTGGATGCTTCGATCATGGTTTTTTCTACCATTTCAGCCGATTTAGCGCGCTCCAGGGCAGATGCTGTAATACCGCAGAATGCTTCTACCAGCTCTACTTTATCTGTTTCATAGCCACCAACTTTATCATCATGCGGCATAAGCCCGATAACTCCCATTACCCCACTCGACGATATAAGTGGTACATAAAATGCACTGGCGCTAGGTAGGGTGTTGGTACCCAACCCTGCATTCTGCTTATGGGAAAAGGCCCAGCGTGCCACGCTTTCTTCGCGTACAGGGTCGGCACCATGCATGTCACCATGGGTTTCAGCAACTACCGTTTGCAATTCGCCTTTCTCGTCCGGCAGCCACAGGAACACATTGCTATCCAGAACTTCGGCAATATGCTGCGCTGCCACCTGGGCAAGATTTACCTTACCACGGCTGGCAGTAAGCTCACGGCTCATAGCAAACAGGCTTGAAGTGTTTTTTTCACGCCTGCGGGCACCTATAGCCTGCAAACGCAAACGAGAGGTTTGTGAGCCTATGATTATGCCTGTAAGCATGAGCACACAAAAAGTAATGATATGCCGTTCTTCCACTATTTTAAAGGAATGATAAGGCATTATGAAAAAGAAATTGAAGCACAAGGCCGAAAGAAAAGTTGCTACCAATGAAGGTATCCGCCCATAACGCAGGGAAATCCCGACAACGCTTATAAGATAAAGCATAACCAAATTCGATGGATCGATGTAAGGGCGGACCAGCAACATTAAAATAGTCACCAGGATAGTTATTACCGCCGCCAGCGTATAATATTGCCACGGCGTACGCGCTTTCCAGAAAGGTGAATTCAACCCCTTCCTGTCTTCAGTATCTCCGGTAACCACATATACGTCAATATCACCGGAACCACGTATTATCTCATCGGCAAGAGTACCAAAAAGAAATGCCTTAAGCCGCGATTTGTTTGGCTTACCAACAACGATCTTACTTATGCCGTTGGCGCGAGCATAGGCAAGAATATCATCAGATGCCTTCTGCCCTTGAATAACCTCAGTCTTAGCACCCATGCGATCTGCTAGGCGGAGCGTACGTTCTACAGCGGCTTTACCTTCTTTATTCAGGCGATAATGACGTTCGTTCTCAATATAAACCACTGTCCATTGTGATTTAAGACCACTTGACATACGCTTGGCAGTACGCACCAGCTTGGTCGAAAGAGCATCCGGCCCTATACAAACAAGTATGCGCTCTGCACCGCTCCAGCCCTGTGCTCCCCCCGCCTGTGTTTTATAGATATCCATCATCGCATCTACCCGCTCGGCAGTACGGCGCAGCGCAAGCTCACGCAGGGCGATTAAGTTGCTTTTTTTGAAAAAATTCTGGGCAGCACGTTTCTTGGCATCAGCGGCAATATAAACCTTACCCTCACTCAAACGCTTGAGAAGCTCCTCGGAAGGTATGTCGACCAGAGAAATTTCGTCGGCCTTGTCGAAGATAGCATCAGGTACCGTCTCCCTGACCCATACACCGGTTATGCGGGCAACAACATCATTAAGGCTTTCCAGATGCTGCACGTTTATTGTGGTGTATACATTGATGCCAGCATCAAGCAATTCATCAACATCCTGCCAACGCTTGGGATGACGGGAACCGGGAGCGTTGCTGTGCGCCAACTCATCCAGCAATATAAGTTGTGGCTTGCGTACCAGCGCCGTGTCAATATCGAATTCCTTGATTATAGTACCCCGGTGCTGCACTTCACGGTTGGGAAGAATAGGCAACCCTTCAAGGAGTTTTTTGGTTTCTTCGCGGCCATGGGTTTCAACCAGTCCTATCACCACGTCTATTTTGTCATTCAAGGCCGACTTACCGGCAGAAAGCATGGCATAGGTCTTACCAACACCAGCGCAAGCGCCAAAAAATATCTTAAGTTTTCCGCGGTTGCTGCTAGCCTGTAATTCCTCCTTCTCCTCCGCAGTTATACGGCTGAGCAATTCATCAGGATCTGGGCGCGACTCATCATGCATAGCCAGAGTGTAGCTGATTTTGCTTTGCTTACAACAGAAAAACTTGTAGCCTGGTCCAGGATTACCAAACTATAAAAACCATCATGTCCCTATTGGCACCTATTGATATTTACTGTGAGAGATTAAGCCCAGAGCTTCTTGCTGAACCTCTCAATGCGCTTAGCAATATCTCATTCCTTCTGGCTGCATGGTTTTTGCACATGGCATACAGGAAGAGCGGGGTGCATAACCGCCATATTGCCATACTGATAGGAATTGTATTTACGGTTGGGATTGGCAGCCTGTTGTTTCATACCTTTGCCAACAAGCTGACTATGCTGGCTGATATAATACCAATAATGGTTTTCGTTTTTTATTATCTTTATTGTGCGCTTAAGATGTTGTTGAAACTCACTAACTCCGGTTCCGTAATAGCAAATGCCATTTTGCTGGTGGCAAGTGCGCTTACCGGATTATTACCGCGCGAGCTGCAATTTAACGGTTCAGTTTCGTATTTTCCATGCCTTATAGCCCTCCTGCTGGTAGCATTAAAAAGCAGAAATAAAATTCTCTACCTCGCTAATATAATTTTCTTATTTTCTCTTACTTTCCGTAGTATAGATATGGTAGTTTGCCCAGAGCTTTCTATTGGTACGCATTTTCTGTGGCATCTGCTAAATGGTTTACTTCTCTACCTTCTTGTAAAAGTATTAATTAACCATTGCGCAGGCGAGAGAAGCGTGTAGAACTATATGTTAAAAGCACGCTCGCTTCGCGGCGCAAAATCGCGCTTTCGGCTTGCGATTTTGATAATATATCAGATATAAAGAAATCTGATATATTACTAGGTTACTATTCGTACACATTTTTTGAGGAATTTTTATGGACAAGAATAAAGCACTGGAAACCGCCCTGAGCCAAATAGAAAAAACTTTCGGCAAAGGTTCTATCATGAAGCTTGGTGACAACAAGATGGAAGCCATAGAAGCTACCTCTACCGGTTCATTGGGACTTGATATAGCCCTTGGTGTCGGCGGTGTACCCCGTGGCCGTATCATAGAGATATACGGGCCGGAAAGCTCTGGTAAGACCACCCTCACCCTGCATATTGTCGCCGAAGCCCAGAAGAAAGGCGGCATCTGTGCCTTTGTTGATGCCGAACACGCCCTCGATCCAGTCTATGCCAAAAAACTCGGTGTAAATATTGATGACCTGCTGATTTCGCAGCCTGACACAGGTGAGCAGGCTCTGGAGATCACTGATACTCTTGTCCGTAGCGGTGCCGTTGATGTTGTAATTGTCGATTCCGTGGCAGCGCTGGTTCCCAAAGCAGAACTTGACGGAGAGATGGGGGATTCCCATATGGGTCTACAGGCTCGCCTGATGAGTCAGGCCCTGCGCAAGTTGACCGGCTCAATTTCCCGCACCAACTGCACCGTTATTTTTATCAACCAGATCCGCATGAAAATTGGCGTCATGTTCGGCAACCCGGAAACTACTACCGGTGGTAACGCCCTGAAATTCTACGCTTCTGTACGCCTTGACATACGCCGTGTCGGAGCTATCAAGGATAAGGAAGAGGTAATCGGCAACCAAACCCGGGTAAAAGTCGTAAAGAACAAGGTCGCCCCTCCGTTCCGGGTAGTTGATTTCGATATCATGTATGGTGAAGGAATCTCCAAAACCGGCGAACTTATCGATCTTGGTGTAAAAGCCGGCATCATTGAAAAGTCCGGCTCATGGTTTTCCTACAACAACCAACGCATCGGCCAGGGCAAGGAAAATGCAAAACAATTCCTCAAGGATAACACCAAAATTGCTGATGATATCGAAAAGAAGATCCGCGACAATTCCGGCACTATATCCAACGCCCTTAAAGGTGAGCCAGCCGAAAATACTACCGAGGATGCAGCGTAAATGAATCTTGAAGAATTACGCAAATATAAACCGCAGATCCAGAACCTGGCGCGCGAATATAAAATTGACCCTGATTCTATTCGCGTGTTTGGTTCGGTAGCAAGAGGTGATGCTTCGGAGAATAGCGATATTGATCTATTGGTGCATACTTTACCCGATTGTGGCTTGTTTGACCTTGGTGGAATGTATGCAGATTTAGGTGAATTACTGGGCTGCAAGGTTGATGTAGTTCCAGATGATTCGATACGACCGCGCATTGCTCCTTATATCCTTAAGGATGCTACGTTGTTATGAGTATACCTCAGAAATTGCGTGATCTGGAAAGATTTTACCATATCTTAGAATCTGTCGAATTGATCGAAAAATATGCAGGGAATGGAATAAAGCCTGAAGATTCACTAACTGCCGATGCGATATATTACCGTCTGCAGATTATTGGTGAAGCCGCTAATCACATATCAGAGGAATATAAGACTTTTTTTACTGATGTGCCGTGGAGAAAAATTATTGCCATGCGTAACTATCTGGTGCATGAGTATTTTGCAATTCATTCCGATAAAATATCTGCTGCTCTGGTTGATATTCCTCGTATTAAAACGATAATACAGAAAATTATTAGAGAAATTGAAAATGACTAAAACTGTAAGCGATATCCGCACCGGCTTTCTTGACTTTTTTAAACGCAATGGGCACGAGGTTCGGCCATCCGGCTCGCTCGTGCCGCACAACGACCCAACGCTTATGTTCGCCAATGCGGGCATGAACCAGTTCAAAAATGTATTCACTGGCGCGGAAAAGCTTCCTTTCGTGCGTGCAGCTACTTCACAGAAATGTGTGCGCGCCGGCGGTAAGCATAACGACCTTGATAATGTCGGCTACACAGCCCGCCACCACACTTTTTTTGAGATGCTGGGCAATTTTTCCTTCGGCGACTATTTCAAGGACGGTGCGATAGAGTTTGCCTGGAACCTGCTCACCAAGGATTACGGACTGGATAAGAACAAACTCTACGTCACCGTGTATCACACTGACGATGAAGCCTTCGGCATCTGGAAAAAAGTCACCGGTTTTCCTGATAGCAAAATCATCCGCATCGACACTAACGACAACTTCTGGTCGATGGGCGATACCGGCCCCTGCGGCCCCTGCTCCGAGATTTTCTATGACCACGGCAACAAGATTCCCGGCGGCCTGCCCGGCACACCGGATGCCGACGGCGACCGTTTCATCGAGATCTGGAACCTCGTATTCATGCAATATGAGCAACTGGCGAGCGGCGAACGCATAAATCTTCCAAAACCCTCCATCGATACCGGCATGGGGCTGGAGCGTATCAGCGCGGTACTGCAAGGCGTGCATGACAATTACGATATCGATTTGTTCAAAACCCTTATCAATTCCTCCAAAAGTTTTTCCGGTAATAAGGAACATGAAACCTCGCACCGCGTAATCGCTGACCATCTGCGCTCCAGCTGTTTCCTTATGGCTGATGGTGTTCTGCCCTCCAACGAAGGCCGCGGTTATGTACTGCGCCGTATCATGCGCCGCGCCATGCGCCACGCCCACCTGCTCGGTTGTAAAGACCCGCTGATGTATAAGCTGGTGCCGTCACTCATTGGTGAGATGGGTGCGCAATATCCTGAGCTGAATCGCGCAGAAGCGCTGATAACTGAAAACCTGCGCGCGGAAGAAGAGCGTTTTAAAGAGACACTGGCGCGCGGCCTGAAGCTTCTCGAAGATGAAGTAGAAAAAATACTCCCCCTCCCTAACCCTCCACCGCAAGCGGGAGAGGGAACAAAAAACTCCCTCTCCACGTCAGTGGGGAGGGCTGGGGAGGGGAAAATTCTTTCCGGAGAAATTGCATTCAAATTGTACGACACTTACGGTTTCCCACTCGACTTGACACAGGATATATTACGTGCCAGCGGCCTTGAGGTGGACACCGATGGTTTTGAAAAAGCCATGGAAGGCCAGCGCGAAATGGCTCGCGCCGCCCATAAAGGCTCCGGCGATGTCGCTACCGGAAAAATCTGGTTCGAGTTAAAAGAAAAACTCGGCGCGGGTAAATTCCTCGGCTACGAACAGGAAGCAGCCGAAGGCAAGGTGCTCGCTATCGTCAAAGACGGCGCGGAAGTAGCTTCTGCTAATGCAGGTGATAAGGTTTACATAATTTTGGATCAGACGCCTTTTTATGGGGAATCCGGCGGTCAGGTTGGTGACATCGGCGAATTCTCTGGCGTTGCTACTGTAACCAACACCAGCAAACCGCTGGAAGATTTCATCGTCCATGAAGCAGCGCTGCAAAAAGCGCTTAAAGTTGGCGACACAGTAAGTGCAAAAATCAATGTGGCAAACCGTGATGCCATACGCCTCAACCACTCCGCCACCCACCTGCTGCACAAGGCTCTGCGTGATGTTCTGGGTGAGCACGTGACCCAGAAAGGTTCACTGGTAAATGCCGAGCATCTGCGTTTTGACATCAGCAACAACAAAGCCGTATCGCGCGAAGAGATCGCCGAAGTGGAAAAGCGCGTGAACGAAGTCATCGCCCGTGGCGGCGCGGTGGAGTGCAAGGAAATGTCGCCGGATGACGCTATAAAAGCTGGCGCTATGGCGCTGTTCGGTGAAAAATATGGCGACAAGGTTCGCGTGCTCGGCATCGGCAAAACCGCCGCCGGTGGCAACTATTCAGTTGAGCTTTGTGGCGGCACCCATGCACGTAATGTAGCCGATATCGGCCTGCTCAAAGTAACCTCGGAAGGCTCGGTGGCCGCCGGTATCCGCCGCTTGGAAGCGGTAACCGGTTCCAATGTGGTCACCTATATGAACGCGGAACTGGCCAAGCTGTATGAGCAGGTTTCCAAGCTGGAACAGGATGGCGCGAAGATCGCCGCCGAGCTTAAAACTGCTGCTGCCAAGCCAAGTGAAAAACCGCAGAATATTGTCTCCATCAAAGATGCCAGCACTATCTACAACAAGGAAACTGCGCGTCTCGATGCAGCTATTACCGATTTGCAAGAACAGAACAAAAAACTGAACAGGCAACTCGCCGAAGCGAAAAAACAAGCGGCGCTGGGTGATTCCGCTGCAACTGTCGAAAAAGTTGGTTCGTATGATTTCATCGCCAAGAATTTTGACGGGCTGGATCCCAAAGAACTGCGAGGTGTTGCCGAAGGTTACATGAAACAGGCGCAAATTGTGGTAGTGTCCACAGTAGTTGAGGGCAAGGTTTCGCTGGTTGTTTCTGTTGAAAAAACTCTCTCAGCCAAAATCAGTGCCGTAACACTTACGCAGGCAGCCGTTGCCGAACTCGGTGGCAAAGGCGGTGGCGGCAAGCCGGAAATGGCGCAAGGCGGCGGAACCGATGCAAGCCGGATTCAGCAGGCGATTGAGAAGATTAAGTCAATGATAGGATAAAAATATTGTCATGCCAGCGCAGGCTGGCATCCAGCCAATCGTTAAACTGGATACCGGCCTTCGCCGGTATGACAGGTAAAAGGAGAAGAACATGAAAAGCTCAGCAAAATTTTCGGTCACCACCGGCGCCCTTCCCGCCTCTAAAAAGATACATGTCAGCGGCGTGGCGATGCGCGAAATATCGCTCTCGAACGGCGAGCCGTCAGTCACTGTTTATGACACCTCCGGCCCCTATAGCGATGCAAATGCCAAGATCGATATCTATAAAGGTTTGCCGCAACTGCGCGCACAGTGGATACGTGAGCGCGGCGATGTGGAGGAATATAAAGGCCGTGAGGTAAAACCTGAGGATAACGGGCTTACGGGCGCGGCGCGTGGCGCGGCGGTTGAGGAATTTCCGAATGTGGTGAAAAATCCTCTGCGTGCGAAAAAAGGCAAATCCGTTTCGCAAATGACCTATGCTAAGGCCGGAATAATTACAAAAGAGATGGAATATATTGCAATTCGTGAGAACGAGGGAAGAAAGAGTCTAGAGTCGGGAGTCGAGAGTCGAGTTAAAACCAACAATAACTTACTCGACTCTAGCCACTCGACTCTATCAACTCCACCTTACCGCAGAGGAGAATCGTTCGGCGCGAAAATCCCGCAGATAATCACTCCCGAATTCGTGCGTCAGGAAGTGGCCGCCGGTCGCGCCATCATTCCCGCCAACATCAACCACCCTGAGGCTGAACCGATGATCATTGGCCGCAATTTCAAGGTAAAAATTAATGCCAATATCGGCAACTCAGCCGTTACTTCATCGGTGGCCGAAGAAGTAGAAAAAATGGTGTGGGCAATACGCTGGGGCGCAGATAACGTGATGGACCTTTCCACCGGCCGCAACATCCACAATATCCGCGAATGGATCATCCGCAATAGTCCCGTACCTATCGGTACGGTTCCAATCTATCAGGCGCTCGAAAAAGTCGGCGGCATCGCTGAAGAGCTTACGTGGGAAGTATACCGCGACACGCTCATCGAGCAATGCGAACAGGGTGTGGATTATTTCACCATCCATGCCGGTGTGCGCCTGCCCTATATCCCCATGACCGTTGGCCGCAAAACCGGCATCGTGTCACGCGGCGGCAGCATCCTCGCCAAATGGTGCATGAGCCACCACAAGGAGAATTTCCTGTACACCAATTACGATGAAATCTGCGACATCATGCGCACCTATGATGTGAGCTTCAGTCTTGGTGATGGCTTACGCCCCGGCTCCATACACGATGCCAATGACGAAGCGCAGTTCAGCGAGCTCAAAACCCTCGGTGAGCTGACCAAGCGCGCGTGGGAATATGATTGTCAGGTGATGGTGGAAGGCCCCGGTCACGTGCCCATGCACCTGATAAAAGAAAATATGGATAAGCAGCTGGAGCTGTGCCACGAAGCGCCGTTCTACACGCTCGGCCCACTGACCACCGACATCGCTCCGGGTTATGACCATATCACCAGCGGCATCGGCGCGGCCATGATCGGCTGGTTCGGCACGGCGATGCTGTGTTATGTCACCCCGAAAGAACATCTGGGCCTGCCTGACCGTGATGACGTAAAAGCCGGTGTGATAACCTACAAGATCGCGGCGCACGCGGCGGACTTGGCCAAGGGGCACCCCTCGGCCTATATGCGTGATGATGCACTTTCCAAAGCGCGCTTTGATTTCCGCTGGCAGGACCAGTTCAATCTGGCATTAGACCCGGAAACGGCTAAGGATTTCCATGACGAGACCCTGCCTGCCGACGGCGCGAAAGTGGCGCATTTCTGCAGCATGTGCGGCCCTAAATTCTGCAGCATGAAAATATCGCAGGACGTGCGTGAGTTTGCTGCAACGTCATCCCGTGGCGCAGAGGTTGCGCCTGCAAGCTCTGTGAGCACGGGATCTAAAGCAGAGCCTGCGCAGCCACTTCGTGTCTCGCAGGATGACGTGGAACGCGGCCTCAAGGAAATGGCCGAAAAATTCAAAGAATCTGGTGGAGAGCTATACCAAAAGGTTAGCTGATATGGCCTGGGAATTCGAGTGGGATGATAAAAAAGATATAGAAAACCAGCGAAAACATAATCTTAGTTTTAACTCTGCTATTGCTGCGTTTTCCGATAAATTGAATATCATAACTAAAGACGAGGTGCATAGTATTGAAGAACAACGTTATCTATGTTATGGTAAGGTGAATGAAGAGGTTGCTACTGTACGCTTTACATACCGCAATGGGAAAATTCGTATAATTGGCGCAGCTTACTGGAGAAAAGGAAAAAAGATTTATGTCCGAAAAAATAATTTATGAAGATGACCCGTGGGATGATTTGAAAGGTAAGGACGTGGAAAATTTTAAACAAGTCCATAACTTGCTGCCTCCGGTAGAAGAACTTAAAAGAGCCAAGGTAGTGGTTGATGGCAATGAGATCATCGTGCTGCGCCTTTCCCCCAACGATATAGAATCCCTCCATAATATCGCTAAAAAAGATGGCATTTCTTCAACCGATTTGGCAACCTCTGTATTGCATAAATTTATTAGTGATTCTGCTAATCAGTAGCTGTTGCAGTTAAATGGCCGAAAAATTCAAAGAATCGGGCGGGGAGCTATATCAGAAGGTTGGGTGATTCAGTATGAGTTAAATATGCTTGATATATACATGGTACAAAATGGCGATGAGATTGGTCGAAGCAAGCTTAAGCCCAACCTATCTTTAGATTCAAGCGTACACCAGCCTCTTTATCCTTACTTTATGCAAGCCAGCTTAAATTCTGCTAATACAGGTTTTATGGATCTATATGCTGATACTGAGATGGAGGGTGTTCAATTAGAACGCTTGAAAAAAGAATTAAATAAAGCATTGTCAGAATTAAAAGATATGGAAATTCAAATTTTTCTTAAAAAATTTATACAATTAATTTCTGAAGCTCTAGAGAAAAACTTAATGTTAATTGCAATTGGTGACTAAATGACCACCCACTCAGACGTAATCATAGCCGGTGGGGGTTTTGCGGGGCTGGAGTGCGCGCGGGCTCTGGCCGCGGCGGGCATAAAAGTCACCTTACTGGAGCGCAAAAAAGCCGCCGGGCAAGGCATGCATACGACCGGTATCATCGTTGGTGAATGTGCCGAGGAGTTTTCCATTCCTGATAGGGTTACGCGTAAAGTCACCGATGTCCGCCTCTTCGCCCCGAATCTTAAATATATCGATCTCCACGCACCGGATTATTTCTTCCTCACTACAGATACGCCAGCGCTAATGAAGCATCTCTCCGACGAAGCCGAGAAAGCCGGTGCGACGATTCTTTATAATACGCCCTATGAAAACGCGGTTGAGGAAAACGGTAGTATTTCTGTGAATAATGGAACCTTCACCTGCAAGTTTTTGATCGGTGCCGATGGCCCGCGCTCGAAAGTGGCCGATAGCTTCAACCTTGGGCAAAATACTGAGTTTCTGCTCGGTGCCGAGGCGGAATATGAGGGCCTGAACCTGCCGCAGAACAGTTTTTATTGTTTCCTTGATCAGGTGCAGGCCTATGGTTACCTTGGTTGGGTGATACCGAGCGTGGGCGTGACGCAGGTGGGGGTTGCAACAAGGATGCCGCAGAAGCCGGATATCGAGGCTTTTGCTGATAGAATGAAAGGCGTTGTCGATTTTTCCGGAGCAAAAATAGTGGCCAGGCGCGGTGGGCTTATACCGGTCGGTGGGCTGGTGTCACCCTTCGCGCACGGTAATGTTATACTGCTTGGTGATTCGGCAGGGATTGTGTCACCACTTACCGCCGGCGGCATCCACACCGCGCTGCATTATGGAAAGGTTCTGGGAGAAACTATTGCAACAAACTTGTTACAAGGCGGTGAACATCCAGCCAACGTAATGGCGAAAATTTACCCGCGTTTTTATCTCAAACAGGGGTTACGAAAAATCTACGAACATCTCACCCCGAACTGGTTGCTCAATATTGCACTTACCAACCCTGTTTTTAAATACGCAGCAAGCAACGTATTTTTCAAAAGAAAAAGATTATAATTTTCTACGGTTAAAAATAAGTGAAGAATTTTGAAAATTTTTGTAGCTTCATACGTTATTTTATTATACGTTTTTTAAATAACGCACTGGCTGAAATTTTAGTTGGATTTTTGTTGGTGCTTTGTGTTCCCAGCGTGCAGCAAAAAAAACGTAATAATAATAAACGTATAACTATAATATTCAGGAGAGAGAACTATGTTCCGTCGCAAAGAAGAAGGGCTTTTTGATACCGATATGGACCAGAATGAGAACCAAACCCAGGATACACAGGATGATAAAACCGCCAGCCAGTCATCTTCAATGAACTTTAGCGCGAGTACTACGCACAGCTCATCTGCTTCCACCCAATCCCAGCAAACCGCGCAGCCTGTTCCTCGCCCGAACCCTGTGCCGCCGACTGCGAATTCTTTCCGCCCTGCTGCATCCCCCTCTCCTTCTTCTGCAGCTGCGGATATGAATCGTGGCCGTGCCACTGAAGCAAAGCAACCATCAACAAGCGTTACTGCCAGCTTCTCTTCCCCACTGCCATCTGCAAGTGAGAAAATGAAGAATGGTAAGCGTGTCCTTACAGTTGGCAACGATATACTGCTTAAAGGCGAGATAGCTACTTGCGACCGGTTGGTCATTGAAGGAAAGGTCGATGCCACGCTTAATGATGTCCACACAGTTGAAATTGCTGAATGTGGTTCTTTTAAGGGGTCTGCGCAAATTGAAGATGCTGAGATAAGCGGCCTCTTTGAGGGTGACCTGATTGTGCGTGGTCGTTTGATCATTTACGCTACAGGTAAGGTACGCGGCAAAATCTCTTATGGAGAAATTGAGATTGAGCGCGGCGGTGAACTTACCGGTGAAATTAAAATTGCCGGTGCTTCTGCCGTAGGTTCTCGTCCGGTTGTACGAAATAGTATGAC
>CAZUXB010000006.1:35227-66089 GCA_964624555.1 uncultured Rickettsiales bacterium
TACTAATTACAAAATAGCCAGCTTTTTATCTAGTTCTATGACCAAAGACGATAAAGTTGCAGCTTAACGTACAGATTGTTTATTAAAAAAATCCTGTGAACTGGCTCTACCATTTCACAGGATTTTTTTGCAGGCCCAGATGGCGGAATTGGTAGACGCACTAGCTTCAGGTGCTAGCGTTCGCAAGAACATGGGAGTTCGAGTCTCCCTCTGGGCACCAGTAAACAGCTATATAAATATTAGTTGGTAATAACATGAATTTATTATTTATTTTTCAACTTATATTGTCCTTGGTACTTATAATATCACCTGCACCATCTATCGCTACAGATGAGGCTACCCCAGCCTGGAGCTACGATAACGATTATAACGGACAGGAAGACTGGGGAGCTCTTAAAGGATATGAAATATGCCGCAATGGCTTCGCACAATCCCCGGTAAATATTGCCTCTACAAAAATATCAGAACTTCCAGCCCTTAATTTTAAATACAAGCGTGGAAACAGTCTGCTAAATATAACAGAAAATTCTTTCATTGCAGAAATTTATGGTGGTGGAACATTAATTGATGGACATAAGTCCTATACCCTTAAAACTATAGAATTTCACTCTCCAAGCTCTCACCACATAAGGGAAAATGTTTATCCTTTAGAAATTCATCTAGTCCATAAAGATAATAATGGAAATATTCTAATAGTTGCCGTATTCGCCAAAGTTGAAGGCGAAAATTCTGCTATTACAACATTACTGGAACAGGCCAATAGCAAAAAAATAGAAAAATTTAAATTTGATAGCAAAGCATTAGTACCTTCTGCACAAGGATATTATTCATATACCGGCTCATTGCCATACCCACCGTGCAGAGAAGGTGTAGAATGGAAAATAATGAAAGAACCAATAAATATTTCACAGAAACAGTTTTCTGAGATCGTAAAATATATTGGCCGCAACAGCCGCCTTCCACAGCCATTATATATGCGGGAAGTATTTGAGACAAAGCAATAACTTTTATCTTGCTATCTCAAGCACCCTACCAGACAGATATAACGAACCGCATATACAGGTCATTGACCTCTGGTCTTTATTACTATTTGCATGTTCAGAAATTAGCTTCAAAGCTTCTTCCACGCTTGCACAGCTTTTAGCTTTTATGCCAAGCTCAGATGCCTCCCCAGCAATTAAGTCGGATGACTGACTTGTTGCTTCGTTGGTAATTGTAACTGCGCATAACAAACTGATATATTTAGAAAACGGCTGCATAAAGCCCTTTATGTCTTTGCCTTTTATCATACCGCAGACAAGATATATTTTTTTATCTTTACTCTGCTGCTCTATCCATTTCCCCAGCACCTCACCACCTTGCTGGTTATGTCCGCCATCAAGCCATAGCTCCATTTCTGGTGGCAGCAAATCACAGTAAGGATGGTTAGTTAAATGTTGTAAGCGTGCCGGCCAAACTGCATTCTTAAGTCCTGCCTGTATCTGCTCATCGGTTATGGTAAATTGTGGCAACATTTCTATACAAGCAACTGCTGTTGCCGCATTGTCGTATTGATGTTCACCAACAAGCGCAGGCGTAAGCAGGATATTACGCCGACTAGAAATATAATGGTGGTTTTCGACATTCCACTCCCGACCCAACATAAAAACCGGAGCATCCAGAGAAGCTGCTCTTTGCATTATTAGTTGCGCCACCTCGCCGAGCTGCCTGCCAACCACACAGGGAACGCCCCGTTTAATAATGCCAATTTTTTCGGCTGTTATCTTTTCTAAACTATCACCTAGATATTCCATATGGTCCATAGAAATCGGGGTGATGGCGGTAACTACCGGTTTTTCTATTACGTTGGTAGCATCCAGCCTGCCACCAAGACCTGTTTCGAGCAATAGTATATCCGCCGGTTTTTCTGAAAAAGCAACAAAGGCCGCTGCCGTTACTGCTTCAAAGAACGTGGCCTGTTGCTGCTCAAGAACCGGGGAAATATGGCGGAACAATTTTTCTATATAATCATTTTCAATAGGCTTGCCCTGTAACAAAATCCGCTCGCTAAAATGCACAAGATGCGGCGATGTATAGCGGTGAACCCTATATCCAGCTGCCTCAAATATGAAATGCAAATAGGCAACAAGCGAGCCTTTGCCATTGGTTCCAGCCACATGGATAACCGGCGGCAACCTTTTATGCGGATTGTGCAATAAAGATAATAGCCTCACCATCCTGTCCAGTGACAGGTCTATCCCCGCAATCAACGGATGTTGAAGCCGTTTTAAGAATAGTTCAATATTGGCGCTCATAATAACTCCAATCTATGCCGGCGGATATTATGGACCCGCAAATAATCAACTCCATTATCAGCAAGGAAATGTGATGTTTTTACGGTTGCATCATCACCTGAATTAGCCCCCAGAAACGACTTTCTGGAATGCCCGATTAATATAGGAACACCCAGCACCTTAAACCTCCCGACTCCCTGTATTATAGCATTTGATTGCCCGGCGTTTTTACCAAACCCAATTCCTGGGTCAAAAATAATTCTTTCACGGTCAATCCCTGCCGCCTTCAAATCTGCAAAACGCCTTTCCGCCCAGCTTATAAGAAACTCAACAGGGTCACAATCCAATGGTAAAACAATGTTTTTATCAGCCGGAACACTCAGCGAGTGCATTACAACCAGTTTACAATCTGAATCGCGCACAGCATCCACCATATCTGTTGAAGAAAACCCCGATACATCATTTATCCATCCTGCACCATGCAAAATAGCCTTTTCTGCGGTTTTTGCATAACGTGTATCTATGCTTACCGGCACAGGAAGTTTTTTTATAGAAGGCATGACCGTTTCCAGCCTTGCCCATTCTTCCTCCTGTGAAATTGGAACTGCCATAGGGCGGGTGGATTCTGCACCAATATCAATTACGTCAGCGCCATCATTTATTAAATTATATATATTTTCCAAAGCTACCGCCGGATCAAGATTAACACCACCATCAGAAAATGAATCTGGCGTTATGTTAATTATCCCAACCAGTCCTGGCCTTTTTAGCAATTTGAGATTGTTTGGTGAAAATTTCCCCGCCAGTTCCCTAGAACTTTTCTTCAGTACCGGATGCTGCCAATCAGCTATAATTTCGGCCATTGGTATTAACGCAAAATCACGGTTGACCAGCTCTTTATGGGGCAATGACAAATCGGCCGAATCCAATACCAGATCACCCATCGCCAAGATATCGATGTCTATCTCGCGTGGACTCCAGTGCCCGGTTTTATTCCTCCCTAACTTCTGCTCTATCTGCTTTACTGCCAGCAAAAGCTCATCAGGAGAAAGACTTGTCACCCCTGAAACGGCCATGTTATAGAATGGCATATCCCAATTATCCGGAGCACCTTCAGGCAGCAAAGCAGCCGATTCATAAATAGAGGAAATGCGCATATTTTCAATATGCGGCACAAGTAAGGCAACCGCAGAACGTAGCCACTCTATCCTATTGCCAACATTGCTTCCCAGCCCTAATACCACTACATATTTAGTCATCAAAATTACCTTGTATAGTGGCTCATTCTATATCCAACAACCTCTTTAACAAGGTTTAATATTGTTTATATTTTGATACAATTAGCGAAAAAAATAGTATAAAATGCTTGAGTATAAGTAATTTTCGTCTATTAATTAGAAACATAGAATTTTATCAACATTTTTCAAATGGATACAGTGATGCGCATTAAGTTAATCATAATTGGACTAGTTGCTTTCATATTGGTAGCTGGCGGTGCCCTTGGTATAAGCTGGTCGAATAACGCTTCTGCCGTTAGAAAAGAGGTTGAGTCACGTGTTGCATCACTGAATACCGCCGATAGCAAGGTAACCTACGAAGCTATAACAACTTCTGGATTTCCGTTCTCTATGAAGGTTTCCATCGTTAAACCGCATTTTACTGGACGTGTTGATAAAATAGCTGACAGTTTTAATTTGAAAAAAATATTAAAAGTTGATGCATTTCCTGAATGGGAACAGGATTATATCCTTGATGGCAGTATTGACCTCAGCGTAAATCTGCTATCCAACAAATTTAAGGTGGAAGTTAATGGAAATGCCTCAGGAAAAAGTACAATAGCCGGAAAGCCGCTTGCCGTAAGCAGTATAGCTGCCGGAAATGAAAATATGTGCGAACTGGAATTGCGGCGCAGTGGTGGAGTATTCGGCAAAATGTGGAATTTTTCTTCACTGAGCGATGCGAAGGAACGATTATTGACTGATTTCGTATCTCTCGATTGCGTTGGATCCGGCGGCAAGACCATTAATAGCGATAGCAAGGAAACATTATCCAGCAACGCTGGCGGACGTTTATACCTGTTCCATACAGAGCGCAACGGACTGTCTAATGTGCGTTTTTACCTGCAGTTGAAAGATGCGGAAGTATCACGGGCATATGACGATATTTATATCAACTTTATGAAGGTGCTGTTTCCCAACAAGAAACTTGTTTTTCCATCAGTTTATGGAAAGCAGAACATAGAAATTGATTTATCCTACAATGGGCCGGAAGAGTGGAAAGAAGCAAATGCTAAGGATATGCCCTTAGAGTTCAAAGTAAATAAGTTTCTGTTCTATAATTCAGCCTATCAGGCCAATACAAATTTAAGTATAGCGAACAATGTTTCCGGAAATGAAAGGAACATGAGCCTTGTCTATAAAACTGAATTAAGTGGTACTGAATTATTCCGGGTACTGTTAAAAGAGCAGTTGCGCACTTTAGTGGACTCCCTGCCTAAAGTCGATAGCACTGGAAAGAAAGAAGCTGCTGCTGATTTACCAACAGAAACAATTGATAAAATTATATTATCATCTATCCCTGATTTTACCGTATTGGGTAAAATGGTATTTGGTATTAACGCCAGTTACAAAGGTGATGAAAAGTTTTCCAGCGGAAATATAGACCTATCTTCTTTAGAATTATCAGCCACGCCTTATGGCATAACCGGAAAAGGCTCTGCCCAATACTCTACAGCTTCTATGTTTCCAGTTGGTAATGTATCGATATCCTGCAATAACTGTTTTAGCCTGATCGATGATCTTTTATCCTATTTTAATAGGGTAAAAACTGCTGTTTCTGTATTCAATCAAAGCAAGACACCGCCTGTTAATGTTTCACCAGAAATTGTGCAGGCAGTAAAAAACTTCTTGCTTAACCTTAGCCCGCAAACTGATGGAAACAATAAAGGCAACCTGAAATTTGATTTAGTGAATAACGGTAAGGAGCCGCCATCAATCAATGGTAAAAATGCTGAAGAAATTTCAGCCTTGTTTAACAAAACCGTACTCCCGGTCATGAATAATCAGGCTCCGCAGCAGCCGACAGCGCGCCCGGCACAGTAGCTAGTCAGCGCGTTTGGGAACTGTTGGGAATTCATCGGGAGCGAGGCTGCGAACTTCAACGCCGTATTTAGTGCGTAAAAAGTTTACTTCCTCCATAACCTTTGCCATCACTTCAGGGGGAAGGCTTTCTGGCGGAACTTTTTTCTTTGGCCGGTGAGCTTGCCCCAACCTTTTAAGTAAACTAATGATGCTTTGTTTTATTTTCATAGATTATAACTATAGTTATTTGAATAAATAATGTAACACATTATTTATTCGTTTACGCTCGCTACGCGGCGCAAAACCGCGCCAAAATCAGTATTATGGGCTTGCGGTTTTGATACTCATTTGTATGATTAATCATGCAGATGAGTATAGCCCATTTATGAATATTCCGCAATATACTCCCCACCCAATAGAATGGTGTTCGCCTCTTGAACTGGCCGCGCATATTGATGATAAATATTTTGTACTACTTTATTCAGGGATTAGAACCAACTATTCTGGACGCTACAGTCTGATCGCCTACAACCTGCGCGACCAGATAAAAGCCAATAATTTTTCTGAATTTGCAGCAAAATTAAGTGCTGACCAAAACTGTTTTACCAACGCCTGGTTCGGCTATCTCGGTTATGGACTGAAAAATAGTATCGAGAAACTGGAACCGGATAAAAAAGACTGGCTGGACATGCCAGCAATGCACATGCTGCGTTTCGGCAATATATATGTCTTCGATCATGATACTAAAACCTTGACACTGTGGAGCGATGATATTGTCATACCAGCGAAAACTGGTATCAAGTTGGAAGAAAAACTGGATTCCGGCCTTCGCCGGAATGACAATATAAAAAATATATCCTCCAACATGACGCGCGCAGAATATCTGCAAAAAGCCGCACAGGTAATTACCAAAATCCACGCTGGTGATCTTTACCAAGCCAATCTCACCCGCAAATTTTATGGTGAATTTTCAACTACTCCAAATTACTTCCAGATTTTTGAAAAATTATGTGCGGTAAGCCCGGCGCCATATAGTGCCTATATAAAACTGGATGATACCTATATAATTTCCTCAAGCCCCGAATCATTCCTGAGCATCGATGCCCAAGGTAATATCACAACCCGCCCGATAAAAGGCAGCGCACCCCGTGGCAATGATGAGAGCAGCGAGCGCAAAAATTTAAGCGAGAGCGAAAAAGACCGCGCCGAGAATTTAATGATAGTTGACCTGATGCGCAACGACCTCTCCCGCTGCTGCGTCCCCGGCAGTGTAAAGACCGATTCCCTGTTTGATGTCACTACCCACGCCACTATCCACCATTTATCCAGCACCATCAGCGGCAGGAAACTGCCCGGCATCAGTACACTGGATGCAGTAAAAGCCACTTTCCCGCCCGGCTCAATGACCGGCGCACCAAAGATAAGCGCAATGAACCTGTGCAGCAAGCTGGAGCAGCAGGAACGCGGAGTTTATAGCGGCGCGATCGGCTGGTTCGGTGGTGACGGCAGCACAGAGCTATCGGTGGTGATACGCACCTTGCTGATACGCGGTAAAAAATTTGAGTTCCAGGTCGGTGGCGGCATAGTCGCTGACTCCACGCCGGAACAGGAACTCGCCGAGCTCATCAGCAAAGCCCGCGGCATCATACTGGCACTGGATATTCCGATTAAAGAAATAGAGAAATAACCCCTCCCTAACCCTCCCCTGCAAGCAGGAGAGGGAACAAGAAAATCCCCTCTCCACGAAGTGGGGAGGGCTAGAGGACAAAAAAATCCCCGTTTCTCTAGGGAAAGAAACGGGGATAGTTCAAAGCGATTTTTAAATCACTTGGCTTATTATTACCTGAAACGGCCAGCGCCACCAACTGCTGAGAGGTAAAGTGTACCTGCACCGACTGCGGCCTCGCCAACGGCAGCGAACATGCTGTCCTGACGTTCGCCCTGCTCATTGCGTTTAGGGGCAACAATCTTGCGCGCACCGTCAATAAGAGCACCAAGCCCAACTACGGTACCTATACTGCGCACGGCAAGCTTGCCACCACTGACTTTCGGATGTTCGCCCATACCAAAGCTGGCTTTTGCCCTTTCCCACATACCTTCTGGAACAGGACCGGCTTTGGCGGTGCCAACAGCCTTGGCTTTACTGCTCAGATAGTCATCAACATTAAGATTAGCATGTTTTCCAACCTTACCTGCGGTCTCCTTAGCATCTTTAACTGCCTCATCCAGTGCTTCATGCTTCTCATCAAAATGCTCTTTTATAGCCTGCTCGCCACGCTTCCACTGTTTCCTTACCTCATCCCTTTTCTTCTCCCAGCCTTTAATCTCGGCTGCCTGAGTTTTCGAATCGAGCGTATCTATGTGGTTCTCTATTGCTTCAATCCTTGCATCGCGGTGTTTAGCAAGCTTATCAAGTACTGACTTCCTTTCTTTATCCAGTAAAGTCTTTGCACTCTCTGCTTCTTCCAAAGCCTTGCCATGACTGCGTAAAAGTCCTTTACCGTCTTTGCCAAGCTCCTTCTCAATATCTTTTATTCTGTCATTGAGCCGAGCCTTACCGCGTTCACTGTCTTCAGCAGCAAGCCTTTCCTTTAGCTCCTGCAATTCGTCAGCTTTATCGGAAACTCCCGAAGAACTTATCTTCTGGAGAGAACTAAGAGCATCAGAATGTGCACTAGTAGCTTCCGGTGTCAAAATATTATCACCAGCCTTAATCCTTGTGTGGCGTGTAGCACCTGCCACATGGTCAAGCTCCTGATTCTTGAAAAACGCCTCAAGATCATGAAGGGTTTCTTCGTTTGGAATTGGGGCTGGGGTACCTGGTCCGGTTGGTGATGACATAACGTTCTCCTTGTTAAAAATTATTCTGTTTGTTGGTTATATTAAAATTTCTACTTAGGCTCAGTATACTCAAAAATTGGCCATTGTGTGTTACATTTTTATGAAGATTAGGCATTATTTTATGACATTTTTAAGATAGCCCCGTTTTCAATATTGATAAACTATTGATTTTAAATGTTTTCATGCTTAGAAAAATATTTATTTGTCATACCAGCGAACGCTGGTATCCAGACTTAATCATGGCGGTATTGCTAGGTATTATATCGCCGCAGACGCGGCTATGCTGGATTCCGGCCTCCGCCGGAATGACAATTGACAAAAAAACGGCATTTTTCCCAAAATACTACAATTACAGCTATTTTTGAAATGTTACAACACTGTCACGAAACTGTAATAAAAAAATAATATAAACCTTCACAAAATTGTCATCCTATTTCAAAAAATATGAGTTATGATAATTACATTGAGTAAAAGAAATTCTATCTAATTTTTAGGAGTTGAATATGGCTGGTAATTGTGTTTGGGGAAAATTGCCTCAGGGTATCCAGGGTGGTTGCAGTATAGTGGCAACTGCTGCTGGGACTGCTCCTGAAAATGCTGCGGTTCTGTATGCAGCAAATAATGCGGTATCTGGTGTTAATTTCGCTGTTGATAGCACATCAGCATATGCAACTGCTGAAACGGGCGGACGTGCGCGCTAGTTCTTCTTAAATTCCAGCCCCAGCGTACGATAGCTCTCACTATCTTCTTTCCAATTCGGTTTTACTTTCACAAAAAGCTCCAGGTGTATTTTTTTCTCCAGCATCTTCTCTAATTCGCGGCGCGCGGCGCTGCCAATATCTTTTATCATCGCGCCTTTTTCACCAATAACTATTTTCTTCTGCCCCTCGCGTTGCACCAATATCGCCTGCGCTATCTTAATAAGCTTGTCGCCCTCTTCCCACTTCTCGGTCTCTACGAATATCGAGTAAGGCAGTTCCTGCTCCAGACGCAGGAATATCTTTTCGCGGGTTATTTCCGCAGCCAGCAAGCGCATCTGTATATCGCTCATCTGCTCATCAGGATAGAGCCACTCACCTTGTGGCAACGCTGCCGATATATGGTATAGCACATCCTCCACCCCATCGCCGCTTAAGGCCGATATCATGAAGATATTGGCGAAATTACCGGCTTTATTACAAGTCGTGGCCAATTCCAATAATTTCGACTTCTCCAGAGCATCTACTTTGTTTATCGCGAGATACACTGGTTTTTCTAGCCCGCGCAATCTTTCAATGATCTCTATGGTATTATCGCGCAGGCCACGCGTTGCATCCAATAATAGTAGCACCGCATCCGCGTCACCAATGCCTGACCACGCAGCGCTGACCATGGCTTTTTCAAAATTCTTTTCCGCGCTGAAAATTCCCGGCGTATCGATAAATACCAATTGCGCATCACCATGCACGCATACGCCGCGGATATTGAAGCGCGTGGTCTGCACCTTCGGCGATACGATGGAAACCTTTCCGCCTACGAAACGATTTATCAATGTAGATTTACCAGCGTTCGGCTCGCCTATGATGGCAACAAGGCCACAACTCTTACTCATGGCCTAATCCTTCCCCCTCTCCCACTGGGAGAGGGCCGGGGTGATGGCCAGTTTTCACTATAACGATAGATGCCCTCATCCTAACCTTCTCCCAGAGGGAGAAGGAATAAAAAGCCTTATTCTTTTTCATTAACCAGTCTCTCTAATAATATCTCCGCTGCCTGCTGCTGCGCTGCGCGTTTGGAAGCAGCTTTGGCAGTAGCTGGCTCATACCCCTGCACGGTAACTTGGGTAGTAAACAAAGGCGCATGCGCTGAACCAGCAGTTTCCAATACTTTATAAACAGGAAGCGGAAGCCCCCTACCCTGAGCCCATTCCTGCAATGCAGTTTTTGCATCCTTGGGTGCCGAAGAAATATTTTTCGCAAGTTCGCTCCATAAAGGTATAGCAAATTTTTCTACCGCCTCTATCCCACCGTCTAAATATATGGCACCAATCAAAGCTTCCAGCGCGTCTTCAAGGTTGGAAGAATTATCGCGGCCACCACTTTGTATCTCACTGGTTGCAACTTTGAGATGTTCGCCCAGCCCTATGTTGCGCGCGATCTGCGCCAGCGTTTCACCGCGCACCAGTGCCGCCTGCCTGCGTGCCAGTTCACCTTCCTGTTCGTGTGGGAACATGTTGTAAATAATACGTGCAACCACCAGCGCGATCACCGTATCACCAAGAAATTCCAAACGCTGATTATTGTCTTTACCAGCAAGGCTTGGATGGGTAAGGGCGCGCTCCAGCAGCTTAATATCATTAAACTGGTAGCCTATGCGCTCCTCAAGTTTTTTCATCAGTCTATACGCTTAAAAAATCTATCTGTCCGTAGCGCCGTAAACCAGCTCACCGGATTCAAATAGCTGGAACTACCATCGGTCGAAAACCAGATAATTTCCGCCCGTCCCACTATATTTTCAGCAGGCACAAAACCCACTTCAAAACGGCTGTCACGCGAGTTATCTCGGTTATCACCCATCATGAAATACTTTCCCTCTGGAATCACATATTCCGGGGTATTATTAGCCTTTATATAATCCGGCGTATTATTATCTTTTTCATGAAGTATAGTAATTATTTTTCCTTCAGGTAGGGTCTCCGTATAACGCGGAATAGATTTTACTATATTCTTCTCCTTATCAGGAAATTCATCTACAAAATGACGTTCCAGCTCTTTCCCATTTATGTACAGGATGCCATCCTTTACCTGCACCGTATCACCGGGTAGCCCAATCAAACGCTTGATATAGTCCACCTGCGGAAGGTTTGGGGGACGGAACACCACCACGTCACCACGCTGCGGTTGCCCGGCAGCCATGACCCGACCTGAAAAGAACGGTATCCCAAAAGGAAATGAATAACGGCTATAGCCATAAGAGTACTTAGAAACAAACAGGTAATCACCAATCAGCAAATTACTTTTCATTGAACCTGATGGGATATGGAATGGCTCAAATACGAAGCTACGCACTGTAACAGCAAGAATAACCGCCCAGATAATGGTGCGTAAAGTGTCATTCCATGAGTTTGATTTTTTTTTCTCAGATTCCACGCCTGCTACTTCCATGCCGGTTTACCAAGATCAAGCTGGGTTTTATTAATTACGCTGCCAACAGTAGCGCCAACGGCACCACCAACCGCAGCGCCAGCCACCGGATTGCCGCCAATAATCGCACCACCAACCGCTCCTACCCCGGCTCCGATACCAGCGCCACTTAGGGCACGTTCACCCGGTGTCGTTCCACAGGCGGAAAGAAACGGAAGCAGTACAATAACAGAGATAATTTTTTTCATAATTAGTTCTTTGCTTTATCAACAAGTTTGTTTTTTGTAATCCACGGCATCATAGCACGGAGCTTTGTACCAACAGCCTCTATAGGATGTTCAGCCTGCAAGCGGCGGGTAGCCTTGAACGATGGCTTACCAGCCTTATTCTCCAGCATCCAGTCACGTGCAAAACGGCCAGACTGGATATCATCAAGCACACGCTTCATTTCGGCTTTAGTTTCATCAGTAATGATACGTTTGCCGGTTACATAATCCCCATACTCAGCAGTGTTGGAAATTGAATAGCGCATGTTCGCTATTCCGCCTTCATAGATAAGGTCAACAATTAGCTTTACTTCATGCAGACATTCGAAATAAGCCATTTCCGGTGCATACCCTGCTTCTACCAGTGTTTCAAAACCAGTCTGGATAAGTTTGCTCACACCGCCGCAGAGCACAGCCTGCTCACCGAACAGATCGGTTTCGCATTCTTCACGGAAAGTTGTTTCAATAATTCCTGAACGGCCACCACCAACCGCGCATGCATATGACAGGGCAAGATCAAGAGCTTTGCCGGAAGCATTCTGATGTACGGCAACCAAGCACGGCACGCCGCCGCCTTTCTGGTATTCACCGCGCACAGTGTGACCGGGGCCTTTTGGCGCCACCATCCACACATCCATATCCGCACGCGGCTCAATAAGGCCAAAATGCACGTTAAAACCATGCGCAAATACTAAGCTGGCACCTTTTTTTACATTCGGCGCAATTTCGTTGTTGTAAATATCGGCCTGTAGTTCGTCAGGAGTAAGGATCATGATGACATCAGCCCACGCCGCCGCTTCCGCCGGGGTCATAACTTCAAATTTTGCGCCTTTAGCTTTAGCCACGCTAATAGAATCAGGCTTCAATGCCACACGAACATCTTTTACACCAGAATCACGCAAATTGGCCGCGTGTGCATGCCCCTGACTCCCATAGCCAATTATCGCAACTTTCTTGTTTTTTATAAGGTTCAGGTCAGCATCGGCATCGTAATAAACACGCATCATTATTCTCCAGCAAAACAGGTTAGAAGTTATACAATTTGAAAGGAGTGGAATCTAACCAATAATTGGCTAAACTGCAACGAATATAATCAATTTTCAGGATGTTTATTAACAATTATCGCCAAAAACTGCGGGTTTACCACCTAAACGCCTATCCATAACAATCACCGGATAGCTTTTGGCTGGGTCTTTTTTCGAATAATAAACCTCTAAATCCTGCCCCTCTTTCAGGTCAAGCCACAGCTCTTTGAACTCAACCGTGTCCGTGGCGTTATATTCCTTGCCATCAACGACATAACTATAGGAAACGACATACTCCACGCGCCCATTGCCAGTGCTAGGGCGGGCCGTATTTTCTTCTTTTTTAGTAAGCTTGCCGCTGACCTTACCAGCGCAGCCCATGAACGCCTGATACTGCTCACCCTGCCAGCGTACAACCACAATCACCAGCAGAACGAATAACGCAAATAAAAGAATTTTACCCATAAACACCACTAAATGATTCTATTAAATATAAAACCCAACAATATCAAAATACCAATCCAGATAGCGATAACATAAACCTGTACTAGAAGTTTGATTATTTTATTTCCTGAGTAATTTTTGGCACTCTGCCACAGCCCAACAGACCATAAAAGCATAAAGCTGCTACGAATGATAATTTTAAGAAAAACCAGCTTTTTTATGCCGGACGATTTAAGGGCAGCAAGCGGGAATGACAAAACAAGACCAATAAATAAGCCACCCCAGAAAACCTTACGAAGGGTAATCTTACCAGTGCAATAATTTCTGATAAAACCCATAAATCCCTGATCCCCGAATCCCGACCGCTGATCCCTACAATGGCAGGTTATCGTGCTTCTTCCACGGATTATGGATGTTTTTGCTACGCAGGATGGATAATGAACGGCAAATACGCCAACGTGTATTCTGGGGACGAATAACATCATCTATGAAACCACGTGAGGCAGCAACAAACGGCGAAGCAAACTTCTCACGATAGTCATTAATAAGTTTTTGCTCTTCCTCCTCGTTGGAGAATTTACCACGGAAAATTATCTCCACCGCACCTTTCGGCCCCATCACCGCTATTTCAGCTGATGGCCAGGCATAATTAACGTCACCACGCAAATGCTTGCTGCTCATCACGTCATAAGCACCACCATATGCTTTGCGGGTGATAACGGTAATTTTGGGAACGGTAGCCTCAGCGTACGCAAACAGCAATTTTGCACCATGTTTGATAACACCGTTATGTTCCTGATAGGTACCCGGCATAAAACCCGGAACATCCACAAAAGTAACGATAGGTATGGAAAACGCATCGCAAAAGCGGATAAAGCGTGCAGCCTTTCGCGAAGAATCAATATCCAGGCAGCCAGCGAGCTGGGTCGGCTGGTTGGCAACAAAACCAACTGTATGCCCTTCCATGCGGCCAAAGCCGATAATTATATTTTTTGCATAGTCCGGTTGTATTTCAAAGAAATCGCCTTCATCCACTACGCGCTCCAGTAGTTCCTTCATGTTGTAGGCTTTATTCGGATTCTCCGGAACCAGCGTGTTCAGCGACATTTCCACACGGTCCGCCGGGTCAGAGGTAGGACGTACCGGAACACCGGATTTATTAGAAAGTGGCAGGAAGTTGAACATGCGGCGGACCTGCAGCAGCGCCTCTATATCGTTATCATAGGCAAGATCAGCAACACCTGTTCTATGAGTATGGGTGTCGGCACCGCCAAGTTCTTCCTGTGTTACTATTTCATGGGTAACGGTCTTTACCACGTCCGGGCCGGTAACAAACATATAAGAAGAACCACGCACCATTATAATAAAATCAGTAAGGGCCGGCGAATAAACCGCACCACCAGCGCATGGCCCAAGGATAACTGACACTTGCGGAACAACACCGGACGCCAACACATTCCTCTGGAATATCTCAGCAAAACCGCCCAGTGAATCTACACCTTCCTGAATACGCGCCCCACCTGAATCAAGCAAACCTATAACCGGTGCACCTACCTTCATTGCCATATCCAGAATCTTGCATATTTTCTCGGCATTTGTCTCTGAAAGTGAACCGCCTAAAACTGTGAAATCCTGACTATATATAAATACCAGGCGGCCATTGATCGTTCCATGACCAGTAACACAACCATCGCCGGGAACTTTATTATTTTCCATGCCAAAGTTAGTACAACGGTGCTCAACGAACATATCAAATTCTTCAAAAGAGTCCGGATCAAGCAGCACCTCTATACGCTCACGCGCTGATAACTTTCCCTTGGAGTGCTGTGCATCAATACGTGCCTGACCACCGCCTTGCCGTGCCCGCTCACGCTTCTGTTCCAGCTCAACAATAACTGAATTAGGATGCAGGTCAGACATATTAGAACCAACATCTGTTGTTTCGTCTATAATCTTCCGTTTTTTTCTGCCAAGTGTCATCATAGTCTATTTTTCCGATGTTTTAGTTTGTGCGGCGTAAATCGTAGTTAGTAAATCGTAGTTTGTAAACAGCATTTTACGAGCTACGAACTACGAATTACGAACTACTATTTGAGCAAGTGCATAAATAGTTCAGCACTAACAATTTCTTCTTGCATTTTGTGCGCACGTTCCTCTGCTTCCTCATCCCTGCCCCATTGTTCGGCCTGCGCTTCTTCTTCTAATCGTGAAAGCGCGAAGGCTTCGCGTGCGCCTAAATGTTTTTCACATACCGCTATCGCCAGCACCAGAGAAGAAAAACCTGATGATAATACACAAAAAGCAGCCAGTTGCCATTCATTTAACGAGTGCAGGTAACGCTCTACCGCCTTGTGCAACGCCGGGCTTTGCTCAACCGGCATTACCCCGCTGGTGGTCTGCCACACAACATCAAAACGTTTACCTGCCCATTTCAGGACAGCACCCCATTTGTCATCCTGCTCCTTGGCTAATTTTTCCGAGCCGGTAGCACGGTAAGTGAGCGTGTCACTATCGACATAAACCATTAAAACTTCGACGATTTCATTTTTTTTACCGGCAATTCTATCGATGGCGGTATAGGCTAGCGACGTAAGCGGCATATTGGTGACGCTATATTTCTTGCCACAGCCCCATTCCTTGGCAATGGCACTTTCCAACCCCTTGCTGGGCAGGGAAAATGTGTTTTTAGCTGGTGTCTGGATTGGGGAAGTCATGTTTTTATTTTCTTTTAGTTATGTGCGTTTACGCAAACCATTGACTTGTGGTGTTCCGGAAGCGCTGCCCGAGCCGGCATCAGCAGTCATAGTTACATTGTTATCCTGCATATATCTGGCAATTCCCTGTGCTATTTTCATTGCTATTTCCTGTTGCCCTTCTTCACTTGCCAACATTTTACGCTCTTCTGCATTACTCAAATAGCCAGTTTCAACTAAAACCGCCGGTATTTTTCTATGTTGTACTTTTTTTCCACTAGATTTCAAGCCGCTGTTATCGCTCAGCACCGCAAATCCAGCTTCCAAAGACTTGCCATTTAAAGAGCTAGCCAATGCGTTAGATAATGCCCTGCTATTGCTATCGTCATCTCTATGAACATAGATTTCAGCACCACGTGCATTAGGATTCTTATCTGAAGCATTAGCATGTATACTGATAAACATATTGGCACCAACTCTGTCGGCTACTGTCCTTCTTGAATCAAGCTGGGCAACGTCATCATACGGTTATCGTCCCCGCGGGAAAATATGGCATCTACCCCATATCCTTTAAGAATTTTCTGCAGTTTTTGACCAATGCCTGCCACTACATCAGACTCTTTAACTCCGGCATATTTTGCACCGGCATGCCTCTCGCCATCATGATAAACAACACCATGCCCAATATCTAAGATTATTTTCTTATTACTGCCGGACAATGCGGACAGATCAGTTTTTTCCTGTCCACCACCTGTATCGTTACCTTTTGATGACTCGGGTTGCCTAGTTCCATTAGCTTTAGCAACCTGATTATGACCATCACCTCCACCAAAATTAAAGAGGTTCTTAATCAAATTCACAAATCCATCCCAAATCTCTAGCAAGAAACTAAAAGGTGACTTGGTTTTTTCTTCTTTTGTTGCTGATTCTTCGCCCATACTGTTGATTATAGCAGTTTTTTTGCCAAATATTATTACAATTTAGTTACAATTATAAAACCTAGGAATTTTTCTTAATTTCAATACCTAAGGCTTTGAACGTCTCTTTCATATGTGGCGGCAACGGAGCACTGACATCTACTTTTTTGCTGCTACCAAAAGCGGGAATCACCACCCGGCGCGCATGTAGATGCAACCCTTCGGCAATACCAATTTCCTTCGCCCGCGCTTCCACCCCACCATATTTTTCATCGCCGACTATCGGGCAATAAATAGATTGCATATGTACGCGTAGTTGATGGGTACGTCCCGTAAGTGGATTCAATTGCATCAACGAGAATTTGCGGCCCAGCGATTCGAGCACCAGATATTCCGTGCGCGCATATTTGCCGTCATCGTCATTTACCGCGATGCGCTCATACGAGCTATCGCCAAGCACAGCTTTTACCAACCGCGCATCTATGGTTCCCCTTGCCTGCTCCGGGCAGCCATGCACTAATGCTAGGTAGGTTTTTTCAATATCTTTTCCCGCGAACATTTTGCTTAAGATAGCCGCAGTTTTAGTATTGCGCGCCAACACCAGAACGCCGCTCGTATCTCTATCTAAACGATGCACCAGTTTCGGGCGTTCCTTGCTATCGAATTGCAGGCCACCGAGCATGTCATCAAGGCTCTTTTTTATCTTGGTTCCCCCCTGTACCGGAAGCCCAAACGGCTTATTGATGACGATGATATTGGCATCCTTATAGATCACCAGCTTCTGCACGAATTTGGCATCCTGCTCGCTGGTATCAGGTTTTGTTTTTACAAACTCAAGGTCGCTGCCCATTTCCGGGTAAGTAAGCGTTTGCCCAATCATAATACGGTCCGATGATTTGGCTTTTTTTCCGTCAAGACGCACCGAACCTTTACGCAGATATTTTTCCAGAAGTGCGTGCTGTAATGCCGGATAATGGCGTTTGAACCAGCGGTCGAGGCGGATATCATGATCTTCTTCCACAATGGTCTGGCTAATCATGTAACAACCTTAATCAGCAGCATACCGCCCACCAACGCCGCCACCGAAAGCACCACCGATCCAAGAACATAACCACCAGCCTGCAAATACGCCTGACGCTCGATCAGATAGAATATATCGAGGCTAAAAGTTGAAAAGGTGGTAAAGCCGCCAAGCACACCGACAGCGAAGATCAGGTGCAGGTCGCGCGAACGCTCGGGTAGCCAGTTAGCGATGGTGGCTATCCACACCCCCATCAGGAATGACCCAAAGATATTTACAAAAACCGTACCGAAGGGAAAATCGGAGACCACTAAGCGGCTAACAAAATTCATGGCCAGATAGCGCAGCATAGAACCTACCGCACCACCAAATGCCACATATAAAAATGAAATAGCCTGCACGTCTATACCTCATAACAAAAAGGGCAGCCCGATAAAAACTAAGGCCGCCCTTTTAACTACACTATACCTTTAACTAGGCCGCGGCTGCTTCTTCAACTACCAGACCCGAATCTTTGCCTTTTGCGGTAACATCACGGTCAACCAATTCGATAATCGCCATCGGAGCGTTGTCACCATAGCGGAAACCGGCTTTCAGCACGCGGGTATAACCACCCTGACGAGTTTTATAACGTTCAGCTACAGTAGAAAATAACTTGTTGGTCAGGTCGGCATCTTTAAGCACAGACAAAACCTGACGGCGAGCGTGCAAATCACCACGTTTAGCCAAGGTGATGAGCTTTTCAACCTGCGGGCGCAGGTCTTTCGCTTTTGGCAGTGTGGTAGATATCTGCTCATGTTTTACCAGCGCAGCAGCAAGGTTGATGAACATCGATTTACGATGTGCAGATTTACGACCCAGCTTGCGACCTCTCATTGCGTGACGCATATGTTTTACTCCTTAGTAGTAGAGTGGTGAGTGGTAAGTGGTGAGTGATAAGAAATTCCCTACCACTTACCACTTATCACTTGCCACTGATTAATATGGCTCTTCGTATTTGCGAGCGAGTTCTTCAATATTTTCCGGCGGCCAGCTTGCTACTTCCATACCGAAGCGCAGGCCGATCTTAGCAAGTTTTTCTTTAATTTCGTTCAGAGATTTGCGACCAAAATTCGGGGTTTTGAGCATTTCACTTTCAGTTTTTTGAACCAGGTCACCAACGTAAATGATGTTGTCATTCTTCAGGCAGTTGGTAGCGCGCACTGAAAGTTCGTCAAGGTCATATACTTTCTTGAGCAGGTATGGGCTGAACGGAAGATCAGGCTTTGAATCTTCTTTCTTCTCAATCTTCGATTCCTCAAAGTTGATGAAGAGTTGCAATTGATCCTGAAGGATACGGGCAGCAAGCGCTACAGCATCTTCCGCAGTAACCGAACCATCAGTTTCAATGGTCATGGACAGCTTGTCATAGTCGGTGATCTGGCCAACGCGGGCATTCTCAACTTTGTAAGAAACTTTCACAATCGGGCTGAACAGAGCGTCAACTGGAATCAGGCCTATAGCAGCATCAGAAGTACGTTGCGCACGTACATAACCCTTACCGGTTTCAACAGTCATATCCATGCTCAATTTGGCACCTTTATCCAAAGTGCAAATAACATGGTCTTTATTGATAATTTCTATATCACCATTCACTTCAATAGAGCCAGCCTTTACTTCGCCAGGCCCAGTTGCAGAAAGGCTGATGCGTTTGCTACCAGAAGTACCAGACTTTATACGCAGTTCCTTGATGTTCAAAATAACATCGGTAACATCTTCACGCACACCAGGAATCGAAGAAAATTCATGAAGCACACCATCGATCTTGAGACTGGTAACAGCAGCTCCTTGCAGGGAAGAAAGCAATACACGGCGCAGAGCCACACCAAGAGTATGACCAAAACCACGCTCCAGAGGCTCAGCAACAACAGTCGCCTGATATGGATTATTCTTTGAAGTGATAATATCCAACTTGGTCGGTTTAATCATATCTTGCCAGTTTTTTGCTAACATTCTTTCTCTCCTAGTGTTCAGTGGTCAATGACCAGTGTTCAATTATTTCTTTCTTGCTGACCACTGGCTACTGACCACTGGCCACTTGATTTATTATACCCTACGGCGTTTCGGCGGACGGCAACCATTATGCGGAACCGGAGTAATATCCTTTATCGAAGTCACCTGGAAACCAACGGTCTGCAGTGCGCGCAGTGCTGATTCGCGGCCTGAACCTGGGCCTTTTACAACCACTGCCAGAGTTTTCATTCCATGTTCCTGCGCTTTGCGGCCAGCATCTTCAGCGGTAACCTGAGCAGCATAGGGAGTTGATTTGCGTGAACCTTTAAAACCATGATGACCGGCAGAAGACCATGAAACGGTGTTGCCCTGCATGTCAGTGATAGTGATAATGGTATTGTTGAAAGACGCGTTTACGTGCGCAACACCAGTGGTGATGTTTTTGCGTTCGCGTTTCTTAAGCCTTGCGGCACCTGCTTCTTTAGCGGCCATTTTTACTTTCCTTTTTCTTCTTCCTTTTGTCATTCCCGCGAAGGCGGGAATCTCTTTTTTTCTCTGGATCCCCGCCTGCGCGGGGATAAGGGGGGATCTAAGCAGCAAGCTGCTAAGATTTACCCTTATTTGGTAGCAATTTTCTTACCGGCGATCGGCTTGGATTTGCCTTTGCGGGTACGAGCGTTGGTGTGAGTGCGCTGGCCACGGACCGGCAGCTTTTTACGGTGACGCAGGCCGCGGTAGCAACCAAGGTCAACCAGACGTTTGATGTTCATGGAAATTTCGCGGCGCAGATCACCTTCTACAGTGTAATCACGGTCAATGATCTCGCGAACGCGGATCACTTCCGATTCAGCAAGTTGATGGACGCGTTTTTCCGGCGGAAGACCTGCTTTTTCGCAGATTTCAGCAGACATAACACGGCCAATTCCGTGAATATAGGTAAGCGCTATATCAAGACGCTTAGCAGAAGGAATGTTTACACCAGCAATACGAGCCACAAAAAACCTCAAAAATGAATAAGTTACTAAAAATCGTCAAATCAAAAAACGGTTAAGAGGAGGAAGGATAATAGGGAAATTATACACTCCGTCAACAGTTTTATCTCTTTTTTTTACTTCTTTTCTTTTGTCATTCCCGCGAAGGAGGGAATCCCTTTGTTTTCTAGTTCCCCGCCTGCGCGGGGATAAGGGGAATCTAAGCGGTAAACCGCTAAGATTTACCCTTACTTTTTTAAAATCCCATCAATCTGGCGGGTAACTTCGCCAATTTCCGCCATTCCGTCCACCGTTACCAGCACCCCACGGGCCTTGTAATACGGCAGCAAAGGAGCCGTTTGTTTATGATAAACTTCTAGGCGGGCAGCCACGGTTTCAGCCTTATCGTCGGGCCGGCGGGTGAACTCTTTATTGCCGCATTCGTCGCATACCACGGCCACCTTGGTCGGTTTGAAGCTGTCATGGTAACCGGCACCGCATTTGGAGCAGGAAAACCGGCCCGCAATGCGCTGGGTCAGCTCTTTATCGTCCACCTGTAATTCGATCACAAAATCAAGCTTTTTACCCTGTTCTGTCAACATCTTATCCAAAGCTTCGGCCTGCGCCACGGTACGCGGGAAACCATCGAGGATAAAGCCGTTTTTACAGTCCGGCAGGGCGATGCGGTCCTGAATCAGGCTGATGACCAACTCGTCAGGAACCAGCCCACCGCTGGCCATAATATCCTTGGCTTTTTTGCCGAGTTCACTGCCGGAAGCCACCGCCGCACGGAGCATGTCCCCGGTAGAAAGTTTTGCGATACCAAATTGATTTTGCAGATACTGCGCCTGAGTACCTTTGCCTGCACCCGGAGGTCCTAAAAGGATCAGCTTCATTTTATCTTGCCTTTCAGGCGAGCTTTTTTGATCAGGCTTTCATACTGGTGCGAGAACAGGTGCGACTGTATCTGTGTAACAAAGTCGATCACTACATTCACCACGATGAGTAGGCCGGTGCCACCAAGCTGGAACGGCACAGCATATTTCGCCACGAATAATTCCGGCATCACGCACACCAGCGACATATACAACGCGCCGACTGCCGTCAGGCGGGTAAGGATGTAATCCAGATAATCCGAGGTTTGTTGACCGGGACGGACACCGGCGATGAAGCCACCGTTTTTCTTTAGGTTATCCGCAGTTTCATTGGGGTTGAACACCACCGAAGTATAGAAGAAGCTGAAGAATACGATGAGCGCCACGTAAGCAACAATATAAAGCGGCTGGCCATGCGCAAGGTAGGTGCTGATGGTCTGCAACACACCGCTGCCACTGGCATTGAAGCTCGCGATGGTAAGCGGGAACAATAGCAGCGAACTCGCGAAAATCGGGGGGATAACACCGGAAGTATTGAGCTTAAGCGGCATATGGTTGCTCTCTTTATTGCCCATCTGCGTGCGACGCGGATATTGGATAATCACCCGGCGCTGCGCCCGCTCTACAAACACAATAAGCGCAATAAGCGACAGGACAACTGCAATGATGACTAACACCAGCGGCGTAGAAATAACACCGGTGCGGCCCAGTTCAAATGTTTTGCCAATAGCGTTGGGCAGGTTCGCCACGATACCAGAGAAGATGATAAGAGAGATACCGTTACCAATACCGCGCGCCGTGATTTGTTCACCAAGCCACATCAGGAACATGGTGCCGCCCACCAGCGTAACAGTGGTGGTAAAACGGAAGAACATGCCCGGGTCCATCACCGCGGAACCTTTACTGCCACTCATGCCCTCAAGACCGGCAGCGATGCCATAGCCCTGCAAAGCGGCGAGTATCACGGTACCGTAGCGGGTATATTGGTTGATCTTGCGGCGTCCCGCGTCACCTTCTTTTTTAAGCGATGCCAGTGACGGTACGGCAAAAGAAAGTATCTGCATGATGATCGACGAGGAAATATATGGCATAACCGCAAGCGCAAGAATAGACATGCGCGACAAACCACCACCGGAGAACATGTTAAACACACCGAGAACACCGCCCTGATGCTTCTGGAATATTTCGGCGAGGATATGCGGATCGATACCTGGTACAGGTATATATGTGCCAATACGGTAAACTATCAAAGCCCCAAGCACAAACCACAACCGCTTTTTAAGCTCAGTAGCCCGCGCAAACGTGCTTAAATTCATGTTACTAGCAAGGCGTTCTGCGGCTGAGGTCATAAGTTAGTGACTAGTAGTTAGTGGTTAGTGACTAGTGAAAGTACAAAAAAGAAATTAAGCAGAAGGTAATGTAATCTTCCCACCAGCTTTTTCAACTGCTGCTTTCGCACTTTCTGATGCAAAGTTCACATCGATCGTAACTTTGGCAGTGAGCGCGCCCTTGGCGAGTAGTTTCACTTCCACCGCTGCTTTACGTACCAGACCAGCCGCTTTCAGCGCTTCCAGGTTCACGGTTTTGCCCGCATCAAGAGTCTTCGCATCTACCGCTTTCTGGATCGCGCCGGTATTCACCGTTTCATATTCATGACGGGTATAGTTGTTGAAACCACGCTTCGGCAGACGGCGATGAATCGGGGTTTGGCCACCTTCAAAACCGTTGATACGCACACCAGTACGCGCAGTCTGGCCTTTACCGCCACGACCGGAGGTCTTACCCTTGCCCGAACCGATACCACGGCCAACCCGCATTTTGCGGTGTCTTGCGCCTTCGTTGTCTTTAATTTCATTGAGCTTCATATATTAAACCTTTAGTTACTAGTTACGTGTTACCAGTTACCAGTTGATTTACTTGCTACTGGTAACCAGTAACTCGTAACAGGTAACTTTTTTTATTATGCGCTTTCTACCTTCACCAAATGCCTTACCTTATAGATCATGCCACGAACTGATGGTGTATCTTCCAGAACGCGTGAGCGGTGGCGCTTATTCAGGCCAAGCCCCTTCAGGGTCGCTTCCTGATCATGGCGGCGGCCAATGGTGCCCACCAGCTGAGTTACTTTTACTTTGCCACCAGTAGCTTTGCTGGCTGCTGGAGCTTTTTTCGCCGGAGCCGCTTTAGCAGCAGGTGCAGCCTCTTTTTTCGCAGCGGGCTTTGCGGCTGCTTTGGTTTCGGCTTTGGTCTCAGCAGAGTTAGCTGCGGCAGCGCCTTTTGGAGATCTTTTAATTGCGTCAGACATGGTGATTATTCCTTAGTTTTCTTTTCAGCTTTATCAGCACCGTCCGAAGCCTTGCCTTCGCGGCGGTCAACGATATCGCCAACAGCCTTGCTGCGCTTTGCAGCAATAGCGCGCGGTGATTTCATTCCTTCAAGAGCATCGAATGTTGCTTTAAGCATATTATGCGGGTTGGAAGTACCAACCGATTTTGCTACGACGTCCTGAATGCCGAGGGCTTCAAACACCGCGCGCATCGGGCCACCGGCGATGATACCAGTACCGACAGGCGCAGTGCGGATGATAACCTTTCCGGCACCAAAACGACCATACAGGTCATGGTGCACGGTACGGCCTTCGCGTAGCGGAATACGCTTCATGGATTTTTTTGCGTCTTCGGTTGCTTTGCGCATAGCGTCAGACACTTCTTTCGCCTTGCCAGAACCGTAGCCAACGCGGCCTTTGCCATCACCCACTACCACCAGTGCGGCAAAACCGAAACGGCGACCACCTTTTACCACTTTGGCAACACGGTTGATCGATACCAGTTTATCGATCAGGTCACTGCCTTCTTCGCGGTTAGATTTTTTTTCAGTACGTTCAGGACGAGCCATATTTTACCTTTCGATTACTCGAGAACTCGATAATTCGAGGACTCGAATGTTGTTTCCTTTTATTTATTATAGTTTTTATCTAGTTCTCGAATCCTCGAGTCCTCTAATCCTCTTAAAATGACAGACCAGCTTCACGCGCCGCATCAGCGAGTGCTTTCACGCGGCCATGAAACAAATAACCACCACGGTCGAATACAACTTCTTTCACATTGGCTTTTTTCGCGCGCGCGGCGATCAAAGAACCGATCGCTTTTGCCGCTTCAATGGTCGAAGTGGATTTTACCTGGCTCTTCACATCAGCATCCAGCGATGAAGCATGCGCGAGGGTTACACCCTTGCTGTCATCGATCAGCTGCGCATAGATATGCTTGCCGGAACGGAATACAGAAAGACGCACACGACCATTATTCTGCTTGCGGATCGCGGTGCGATTGCGTTGCTTGCGGCGTGCGAACAGCGCCTTTGATTTATTTGCCTGAGACATTATTTCTTCTTCCCTTCTTTCTTACGGACATATTCGCCTTCATAACGAACCCCCTTACCTTTATACGGTTCTGGTTTACGCAGTGCGCGGATCTCCGCAGCCACCTGCCCTACCAGTTTCTTGTCAAAACCTGATATCGCAACCGAGGTCGGTTTTTCGCAAACGATGCTGATACCGGCCGGGATAGCGAATTTGATTTCGTGGCTGAAGCCCAGTGCGAGAGTCAGATAGTTCTTGTCAGCAGCAGCACGGAAACCTACGCCCTGAATTTCTAGGCGGGTAGTGAAGCCTTTGGAAACGCCTTCCACCATGTTGTTCACATTGGCGCGAGTGGTTCCCCACATGGCGCGTGAGCGTTTATCTGCCTTGTTTACCGGCGTCACAACCACTTTGCCGCCTTCCACTGCAACGGTCACTTCTGAAGCGAGCTTGGATTTAAGTTCGCCTTTGCTGCCTTTAACAGCGATCTCATCCTTGTTTACAGTAACCGTAACACCGGATGGAATTGCAACAGCATGTTTACCTACACGAGACATTTTATTTTCCCTAACCTATACTAGAATACTGAACACAGAACTTCACCGCCAACATTCGCCTGACGGGCTTCGAAATCCGACATCACACCTTTAGAGGTAGACAGGATAGCAATACCCAAGCCGTTGAAGAATTTCGGCAGTTTGGAAATTTCGCAATATACGCGGCGGCCAGGCTTAGAGATACAAGTGATCTCCTTGATAACGCGTTCGCCATCATGATATTTAAGTTCGATAACAAATTCGGCTTTGCCACCCTCTTCCTCGCGGCTGTAATCGGCGATGAAGCCTTCGTTCTTGAGCACTTCAAGCACGTTACCAAGCAGGTTGGTAGCCTGGCAGCGAACCTTGGAAAGGCGCGCAGACTGGCCGTTACGGATGAGTGATAGCATATCAGCTAAACGATAATTCATTGACATAGTATTCTCCTACCAGCTGGCTTTGGTCAGGCCCGGAATTTTTCCGAACGAACCAAGTTCACGCAGTTTGATGCGCGAAAGTTTGAATTTACGATATGTGCCACGTGCACGGCCAGTGAGCTCGCAGCGGTTGCGAACGCGTATCTTTGCGCCATTGCGTGGCAGGGCGGAAAGCTTTATCTGCGCAGCCAAACGTTCTTCGAACGGAAGCTCGCGGTTCATCACGACCGCTTTAAGCGCGGCACGCTTGTTTGCGTGGCTTGCTGACATTTTGCGGCGACGGTTGTTTTTGTTTACTGAACTAAGTTTAGCCATATTTTCTCCAATTATTTTATGAACGGCATATTCATTGCAGCCAGCAGCGCTTTTGCTTCTTCATCAGTTTTAGCAGTACTGCAGATAATAATATCCATACCCCGGATCTGGTCGATCTTATCGTAGTTGATCTCAGGGAATACGATCTGTTCCTTAAGGCCGAGTGCGTAATTGCCGCGGCCATCGAAACTCTTGTTCGGCACACCGCGGAAGTCACGCACACGTGGCAGGGCAGTGTTGATCAGGCGATCAAGGAATTCATACATGCGCTGTTTGCGCAGGGTCACTTTGCAACCGATCGGCAGGCCTTCACGCAGCTTGAAACCGGCGATCGCTTTTTTAGAGCGGGTAACCTGTGGTTTCTGGCCAGAGATAAGGCTCATTTCGTTCACAGCAGCCTGAATGGTTTTGCTGTCGTTCACGTTTTCGCCAACGCCCATATTGATCACAATCTTATCCAGCTTCGGTATCTGCATGCCGTTCTTATAGTTGAACTGCTTCTGCAAAGACGGACGCACATCTTTTTCATACACAGCCTGCAAGCGCGGGGTGTAGCCAGCACGGTTCGAAGGTGCTTTCGCTGCCTTTGGTGCTTTTTCAGCTTTTGGAGCTGCTGCTTTGGTTTCTTTAGCCATTAGATCTTATCTCCTGAACGCTTGGCGATACGCACTTTGGTATCACCTTCAAATTTATAACCGGCACGGGTCGGTTTGCCTGACTTTGCATCGATGAGCGACACGTTTGAAATGTGCAGCGATGCTTCCTTGGCAACGATACCGCCAGCATTATCACGGCTTGGCTTGGTATGGCGTTTCACCATATTGATGCCACCCACAATAACGCGAGCTTCAGAAACCAGCACTTTAGATACAGTGCCTTTCTTGCCCTTTTCTTTACCAGCGATAACGACTACTTCGTCACCCTTTTTAATTTTAAATTTCTGTACCATGTTCCTATTCCTAATCTTACAATACTTCCGGTGCCAGCGACACGATCTTCATGAACTGTTTCGCGCGGAGTTCGCGGGTTACAGGGCCAAAGATACGGGTGCCGATCGGCTCATTCTGTTTGGTGAGCAATACCGCTGCGTTACGATCGAAGCGGATCGTGCTGCCATCCGGCCGATGGATGTCGCGCTTGGTGCGCACGATAACCGCGCGGTGCACTTCACCTTTTTTTACTTTGCCGCGAGGGATCGCATCTTTAATGGATACTACGATCACGTCGCCCACACTTGCGAATTTACGGCCTGCGCCACCAAGAACTTTGATGCACATCACACGGCGTGCGCCAGAATTGTCGGCTACTTCTAAATTACTTTGTTGTTGTATCATAACTTAACTTCCTTTTTGTATTCGTACTCGGTACCTGGTACTCGGTACTCGGTGAATCTTTACCGAGTACGGAACACCGAGTACGCCTTATCCCTCATATACCACTTGCCAGCGCTTGGACTTAGAGATAGGCGCTGATTCGATGATCTGCACTTTATCGCCAACCTTGAACTGGTTCTTTTCGTCATGCGCCGCATATTTCTTCGAGCGACGGATGGTCTTTTTATACACAGGGTGAGCCACGCGGCGCTCAACGCGCACGGTCACGGTTTTATCATTTGCGTCGCTAACGACGGTTCCTTGTAATACGCGCCTTGGCATGGATTATCCCTTCTTCGTTTTCTTAGCTGCGGCCTTTTTAGGGGCGGCCTTTTTAACATTTTTAGCGGTTTCGTTCAACAGGGTTTTGGCACGGGCAATGGTCTTGCGCGCGGCTTTGAACCCTTTGTTGCTGGCAAGCGAGCCAGTTGCAGCCTGCATGCGCAGGTTGAACTGTTCCTTCTTGGCGTCCAGTACGATACCAACCAGTTCTTCTTTTGATTTGGTGCGCAGTTCAGAGGTTTTCATGGTTATTCTCCTTCATTCACACGCGAAACAAATTTGGTTTTGATAGGCAGTTTCGCAGAAGCCATATCGAACGCTTCGCGAGCTACAGCTTCCGGCACGCCATCCACCTCGAACAGGATGCGGCCAGGAGCCACGCGGGCTGCCCAGAATTCTACAGAACCTTTACCGGAACCCATGCGCACTTCCGCTGGTTTACGGGTAACCGGAAGATCCGGGAATATGCGTATCCACATACGGCCAACGCGTTTTACGTGGCGGCTGATCGCGCGGCGCGCCGCTTCGATCTGGCGCGCAGTGATGCGCTCCGGCTGCATGGCTTTCAGGCCATATTCACCGAAATTCAAGGTATACCCACCTTTAGAGGCGCCTTTGATACGACCCTTATGGGCTTTACGGTACTTCGTTTTTTTAGGACTCATCATAACGTTTTACTCGTTGTTAGTTGCTAGTAGTTCAACAGGCACCACGTCAGATGGAGCTGCTTCCACTTTCTTTTCTTTACCCAGTATCTCACCTTTGAATACCCATACTTTCACACCGATGGTGCCGTATGCGGTTTCAGAGCGAGCGATACCGTAATCCACGTCAGCACGCAGAGTATGCAACGGCACGCGGCCTTCGCGATACCATTCCATGCGGGCGATTTCCGCGCCACCAAGGCGGCCGCTCACGTTGATACGTATACCCAATGCACCAAGACGCAGGCAGGACTGTACAGCGCGTTTCATCGCACGGCGGAATGCTACGCGTTTTTCCAACTGCTGGGCGATAGATTCAGCGATAAGGGTAGCATCCAGTTCCGGTTTCGCTACAGGCACGATGTTCAGATGAACCTCGTCTTTGGTGAATTTGCCTAAGTCTTTTTTAATCTTATCGATATCAGCACCTTTTTTTCCGATAACAACACCAGGACGGGCAGTATGGATAGTGATGTTTGCCTTTTTGGTTGGGCGTTCAATAACCACCTTGCTCACACCGGCAGCACTTAAGCTCTTTTTCAGGTATGCTTCGATCTTGTAATCTTCGTGTAGTTTGGTTGCGTAATCAGCACCTGCATACCAACGGGAATCCCAGGTTTTATTTACGCCTACGCGGAAGCTAATTGCATTTACTTTCTGACCCATACTATGCTTTCTCCTCTTTCTCACGCACAATCAGCGTCAGGTTTGCAAATGGACGAAACACGCGAGCAGACTTACCACGACCACGGGTGTGCATGCGTTTCATCACAAGGTTTTTACCAACATACGCCTCCTTCACATAGAGTGAGTCAACGTTCAGGTTATGATTGTTCTCAGCGTTCGCAATAGCAGATTGAAGCGCCTTTTTCACTTCACCGGAAATGCGTTTGCTGGAGAAGGTAAGCTGAGCCAGAGCTGTACTGACATCCATACCACGGATCAGCCCGGCCACCAGGTTCAGTTTTTGCGGACTGGTGCGGATACGGTTGATAACCGCTTTCGCTTCATTCGGTGCCAAAGCACGCTCGGTTGATTTCTTAGACATAATATACTATCCTTTTCCTTATTTCTTATCACCAGATGGCTTAGCTACAACTTTCTTATCAGCGCTATGCCCCTGGAAAGTACGAGTAGGTGCAAATTCACCGAATTTATGCCCGACCATATCCTCATTCACGGAAACCGGAATGAATTTTTTGCCGTTATAAACACCAAAAGTCAGCCCCACAAACTGTGGCAATATCGTAGAACGACGTGACCATGTTTTAATAATTTGATTACGGGCAGCACCTTTCGCGTCTTCTGCTTTTTTCAGAAGATAACCATCAACGAACGGGCCTTTCCAAACTGAACGTGCCATATTTACTTTCCTTTTTCCTTCTTCCTTTTGTCATTCCCGCAAAGGCGGGAATCTCTCTTTCCTTATTCCTAGATCCCCGCCTACGCGGGGATGACAGGAATCTAAGCAGCAAACCTGCTAAGATTTACCATCATTTTCCATGCCTGTTACGCAAAATAAGCTTATTCTTTTTCTTGCGTGAACGTGTTTTAGTACCTTTAGTTCCTTTACCCCACGGTGTAACCGGATGACGGCCACCGGAAGTACGGCCTTCACCACCACCATGCGGATGGTCGACCGGGTTCATTGCCACACCGCGAACGCATGGGCGAACACCAAGCCAGCGGCTGCGACCGGCCTTGCCAATTACTGCGTTCTGGTTGTCCGGGTTGGAAACGGCGCCTATGGTTGCAAGGCAATCATGGCGGATCAGGCGCAGTTCGCCGGAGCGAAGTTTCACCTGGGCGTAACCGGCATCTTTACCAACGAGCTGAACGTAAGTTCCGGCAGCACGCGCCAACTGGCCGCCCTTGCCTTCTTTCATTTCCACGTTGTGGATGATGGTGCCAACCGGAATATTCTTAAGCGGCATTGCGTTGCCCGGTTTGATATCTGCTTTCTCGGAGGAGATAACGGTATCGCCAACAGCAAGGCGTTGCGGCGCAATGATGTAAGCCTGTTCACCGTCCGTATATTTTATCAGAGCGATGAAGCAGGTGCGGTTAGGATCATATTCAAGGCGTTCAACAGTCGCAGCAACATCAAACTTATTACGTTTGAAATCCATAATACGGTAAGACTGCTTATGACCACCGCCCACGCGAAACGCAGTGAGACGGCCATAATTATTGCGTCCGCCAGTTTTCTTTTTACCTTCGGTTAGCGCCTTTACCGGCTTGCCTTTATACAGTTCGCTACGGTCAACAATAACCAGTTGACGCTGTGCAGGAGTTGTAGGTTTAAAACTTTTAAGAGCCATGTTATTTCACTCCGCC
>CAZUXB010000007.1:0-59294 GCA_964624555.1 uncultured Rickettsiales bacterium
CTAACAATAAAAATGCTATCTGCAAAATTTCTTACCAAGAATGATGGCTCAGCAATCATAGAGTTTGCTATTGTCGCCCCGGTTTTTTTCCTTCTTTTTTTTGGTGTTCTTGAATTTGGGCTGTTCATGTACCATAAAATCGCTATTGAGCGCATCGCCGTGGACGTTTCACGCCTAACTTCAGTTACAACATCCAACGGCCAGGTTGCAAACGCTTCGGGTGATTGTTCTGCTACCACTACACAGATAGAATATATAAAATGCACTGTGCGTACAGAAGCTGCCGGACTTATAAATGGCAACCAGATCCAGGTTCAGATTAATACGGTTGCTGCCGGCGGCACAACTGTCCCTGACATTTGCCTTGATGATCCGGCAAATCCTTCCAGTGCTCCTGCAACCTGCACTAAATACGAAGACGTCAATGGAAATGGGGTTTATAATGGATTGGCTGCCAGTAACACCGGTAATGTTGGAGAGGTTATACAAGTGCGGATTTCCTACCCATGGAGCGTTCAGTTCCCTATAATGAAAAAATTTTTTGGCAGCGCAACTAATCCCGGTGTGGTATTAATAACTGCTTCAACCATCATAAAAAATGAGCCATTTTAATGAAGAGCAATAACAGATTTTTTATTAAATCCTTCCTTACCAACCAAAAAGGTTTAGCCTTGGTTGAGTTTGCCTTATTTGCACCATTATTGCTTGTGTTGTTTTATGGAGTGGTTGAACTTACTCGTTATGCCATAATCTTGCAGAAAGTAGAACGTACCGCTTACTCAGTATCCAACATGGTAGGGCAATATCTTCCGGCAAAAAATCCCGCAGTTGATCCGGTCAATGAGATCAGCGTGGATAATCTGAATAATAACGTTTTCGCGCAGATTTCTAAAATGATGGATCCGTATAATGCTAATGGCGACATGAGAGCCATAGTGACATCTGTTGTATCTGAAGGAGGTTTCCCGCCTGTTATACAGTGGCAGATAGCCGGAGGGGGAACGCTTGAGAATGGTGACACAGTTAGTATTGCCAATGGTTTAGCACCATCTGCAATAGACGCTTCAGTAAAAGGAACAAATGCTGTATTTAATGGAGAAACACGAGGTTATCTAGCAAACATGCAAGGTGGTGAAAATTTAATAGCTATTGAAGTCTTCTATGATTACAGGCCACTGGTAAGCGATATACTTACCAGATTTGGAGCAAATTCGTTAGCCAGGCAGACATTGATATCTCGAGTTTATACTATGCCCAGATATGGCAACCTGCTAACCTTACCACCAACTTTTCCGTGAGGTATGAGATGAAAAATTGTAAAAAAACTTTTGTAAATTTACTGCGGGATGATAAGGGCAATGTCCTGATCATGGTAGGCGTATTTATACTTGTTACCTTCGCAATTGCCGGAGCCGCTGTTGATTTCGGACGGGCGCAGCTACTGCGGATGAAAACGCAACAGGCAAGCGATCTGGCCGCCCTTTCTGCAGCTTTAATATTGGATAAAACGAAGACTAACGCTCACGCAAAGCAGGTTCGTAGCGATGCTGCCACACGTTATTATAATCTTAACTTCCCTACCACATATTTAGGGGTAACCAGAACAGCCCCAAGCTACGATTATAACACAAGCTCTGGTGATATAACAGTTTCCTCAACCGGAACCATTGCCACCAACTATGTAACCACGATGGGAACAAGCCATATTAATATAAGAGCAAATACCAAGGTTAATATTCCTGACAATAACCAGCCTGATTTTGACGTGGCAATGGTAATAGACGAATCCGGATCTACAAACAGAGACGCCAATGGTAATTGGGGGGGAAAACCTTCGACAATGGATATGGAAAAAGACGCGCTTGCGGTAATGATAGACGCCCTTTTCCCAGATGGGCAACCGCAAAATGACAATTTACGCTTCGGCTTGGTTGGTTATTCAGGCCCTATAGTGCATGCTTATGGCCTGACTTCAGACAAATCAAAGGCAAAAAATTATGTCAAGAATCTTGATTGGTACTACCAGAATTATGATCACTGGGGACTGGAAGCAGGGTTCAATATGGTTACCGGGGTATGGAATGGTTTTACAGCTCCGTATAGTTGTGGGGTACACCAGAGCTCTGCATGTGTTCCCCAAAGAAATACCGGGGTACCTATTCCAGAGAGCACAAGAAACGATGGTAAACTTTTAAGCGATAACGGTAATATTGTTTTCATAACTGATGGTTATATCATGGAGGAGCCAGCACCTTGTATTATTGGGGTGTGGTATAGGACGCAATATCCAACCATTGATCAAGACTGGCCACAGGCAGGGGATAAATGCCGTAATTACCAGGCCTTCCTAAGGCAGTGCGACGCTATTAAAGCTGCTGGCGTTACTATTTATACCATTAATTTTATTTCTCAATCTTGGGCTGATATCACACCGATGACGGCCTGTGCCTCAAGCCCTGACAAGTATTACTACGCCCCTACCGGGAATAAGTTAAAGAAAATCCTGAAGGGAATCGCTAATCAGATACGTACTGTCCGCATCGTCAATTGATGGTGGATACTTCCTGTCTGGTTACGGGGTAAACCCTATCTACACCGAGCAGTGCCGCCTGTTTTTTCATGGCAATGCCCTTATCTCTCAGGGAAGGAATATTTTCATAAATCCCTCCCAGAAGCCACAGCGCACTGCGATGCTGTGGGGCAACGGCAAGTATCTGTTCGAGTATTGATCGCTGTTTTGCAATATCATTACCGGTAAAGCTTCCAAGATTAATTAAAAACGGGGCGATGAAATCTTCCCGTTGCGGGGCGCTTTCACTGATGCGCACAATCGAAGCAACAATATTGCCGCTCACTTCCGATTTAAGTTCATCAAGTGGCGATGGGGTTTTAAAAGCAAATAACAGCCTCATCGAAAATTCCGGCTCCAAAATCCTTAAGAATGCTGTTGCCTGCGGTGAGGTTCCCATGTAGCGAGAGGCATTCAAGAAATCCCTGTACCAATCACGGTCATTTTTTGTTGCAGTTCCAGCGGCTATTTTTTCCGTCAGTTTTTCCAGATAATCTATTGAATAGAATAAGAGCCTGACACCGCCACGGTTTATATCCTCTTTCATCCATTCAATATTATCAGGATGCTCCGGCGTGACTTTTGCAAATTTCAGTTGCCAGAATGTTACCCCATATATTATCGCATCGCCCTGCGCGACAACACTCGCCGCCAACAGGCACATAATAATTGCCGGGGCAAGCACAAACCGAGGGCTGATTGTCTGCTCCTTCTGGCGCACAGATGCCCTACCAGAAATCAATGCTATAAGCCCTAACGCCTGAAAAGGCATAACCTGTGGAACAAAAAACCAGAAGCTGCCAACTGCGTTCACGCCAAGAAGAACAGGCACGCACCACCAAAATAAAGCGCTATCGAGATAAAGTATTGCAACTAAAGGTATCGCCGTAAATAACAATAACCCAACAACTCCTGAAGAATGCAATGCCGATGCAGACTGGTTATGGGAATGAAAATCGTAGTTATTTTTAACAAAGCCGGAAATATTTTCAAGATTGGGAGAATATATTCCGTCTACGTAACTATGCAGTCCATCCAGCATATCATATTTGAAGAGGTCGCTGGCAAAACTACCCCAGCCTTTTCCAAACACTATACTATATGGATCGTCTTTCAGCGAATCCCATACAACTTTGTTAAAAACAGCCCGCTCAGTAAGGTCTATATGTTTGCACAATAGCATATATTCGGTTTTACAGCCAGCAATATGCTTCTTTGCATCCTTATATACATAAGCAGTTTCACCAAAATTGTAATACTGGCTGGCGACAATCCAACCCAACGGCAAAACTATTCCCAGCACCGCTAATATTTTCCATGCCTTTACAGGCTCAAGCCAACTTTGCCGCTTGTTGCTGTTTTGTAAAAGAAGGACAAAGCCCGCGCCCAGAAACATCGAGAACAGGAGTAAATAAGCGGTCTTGTTATTGCTTATAGCCAGTACAACAATGAATATGACGATAAAGACAGCATCACGAACCCTGCTTCTGGTAGCTGGCGAACTTGCGTAAGCAATCCACAGCCATGAAACTATAAAAGCCAGGTAGTGAGGCCAATTGAAAGGTGTATAGGGATTGCTTTCATGATAAAAATTATAGGCATCATCAGTATTCGCCATTGGATCATATATCATCCGCGTGTCGAAATGCAGGAAGGCCATTATACAAACGCTTATGGCAGCCGCTGTTAGCAATTTTTTCCTGTAGCATTCCTCGCCCCAGAGCGGCATACCTAAAAATACCGTAAGCACCAGCATTACATGAAACGCAGCCCCCTCACCCTGTTGTGGAGGCCCAAGCCATGAAATAAGCGGATTATCCGCAAAAGCTGCTGTAAGTATTTGCCACCCAGCCCAACAACATAAGATAGTAATCAAAGGATGGACAGGCGGCTCTATTACCAGCCATTTTTTAGCAAGCCCTATAGTAAGCCATATACAGCCCAAGAAACTGGTAATGAACATTACCAACATAGTCGGCTCTACCTGAATCCACGTACCCATGTGGAACAGTGGAAGACAGACAACAAATACAAATAAATTACAGAGATAAAGCCCTAGCCCGCCCCTCCTAAACCAATTAGCCGCGGAATTGAACTTTATCATTAATATAATGCTTAATTACAATTATATAGATCGTCATCAGTGCAGCCAGAAACCGACGGCAATTTATAACCGCTATCATTATCGTACCCGCTACGGTTACGCACTTTGGAATAATCAATATTATCCCACTCTTTCTTCTGGCTGGAAGCAGCACACTGAGTGAGGGCAAGCATGGTAATAAATGCTATAAGCAAACGCAAACCTGTAAATAATGCCATACGTCCCATCCTCTGCCCTCCTTTATACCCCGGCTACATACTCTATTCAACCGGGAAAATAAACAGCAATTTTCTACATATTTTATTAGGGCGTGTGAGCACGAATTTACAGGAAAACAGTTAAATAATGATTTATTTTTTTGCACTAATCCCGCAACAGCGCAAATTCACTACATTTCATAAACTCTTTGTTTACATTTATATGCCATGCTGTGTCGGTTGTTATTTAACATTAGGGAGTACCGAAAATGTCCAGTGCCGAATCTTCTGCTGCTAAAGCCCCACAAGCTTCAAACCGTAGCGCAACCATTTCCGTTAATGGCAAAAACATTACCTGTCCTATATATGAGCCAACCGAGGGCCAGAGCGTTTTCGACATCAGCAAACTCTACGCTGAGACCGGTATGTTCACCTATGATCCGGGCTTCATGTCCACCGCATCCTGCGAATCAAAAATAACCTTCATTGATGGTGACGCCGGTATCCTGCGCTACCGCGGCTATGATATCGCCACTCTCGCTGATAAAAGCGACTTCCTGGAAGTATCATACCTCCTGCTTAATGGCGAATTGCCTAATGCCGTGCAGAAAAAAGAATTCGTTGCCCGCATCAAAAACCATACAATGGTGCATGAGCAGTTGCATTTCCTGTTCCGCGGTTTCCCACGCGCCTCGCACCCTATGGCGGTTATGGCCGGGGCAGCAGCATCACTGGCAGCGTTCTACCATGATTCTCTCGATGTGAACGACCCTAAACAACGCGAAATTTCGGCGTTCCGCCTCATTGCGAAAATGCCAACTCTGGCCGCTATGTCCTATAAATATTCTATCGGCCAGCCCTTCATCTATCCGCAGAACGAACTCGGCTTCTCTGAGAACTTCCTCTATATGATGTTCTCGACCCCGTGCGAAAAATATACTGTTAATCCGGTTCTGGCCAACGCGATGGATAAGATCCTTACCCTCCACGCCGACCATGAACAGAATGCTTCAACCTCTACCGTGCGCCTTGCCGGTTCTTCTGGTGCAAACCCATTTGCCTGTATGAGTGCTGGTATCGCTTCCCTGTGGGGCCCGGCTCATGGTGGCGCCAACGAAGCAGTTATCAACATGCTCCGTGAAATCGGCGACGTTTCTAAAATCCCTGATTTCATCGCCAAAGTAAAAGACAAGAACTCCGGTATAAAGCTCATGGGCTTTGGCCACCGCGTTTACAAGAATTATGACCCACGCGCTACCGTTCTGCGCGAAACCTGTAAAGAGGTTCTTGGGGAACTGGGCAAGATCGACGAGCCGTTGCTTAAAATCGCCGTTGAGCTGGAAAAAATTGCCCTTTCCGATCCGTATTTCATTGATCGCAAACTCTATCCGAACGTGGATTTCTATTCCGGTATCATCTACCGCGCTATGGGTATCCCATCAAAGATGTTCACTGTATTGTTTGCCGTTGCCCGTACCGCTGGCTGGATATCGCAGTGGAAAGAGATGATGGAAGACCCGAAATCAAAGATCGGCCGCCCACGCCAGCTCTTTACCGGCGCTGCGCCACGCCAGTTCGTTGAGTTGAATAAACGTAAATAATACAATATATTAAGTTATTGTAACAATAACTTAATAATATTCAGGTTGCTGTTGTTATTCGCCATATAGTAGAAATAAAGTTAACTATGATTAACTTGCACCGGCATTTATTATGGAAGCAACGCCAATTACTAACGGGTTCGACAGTGCCGGATGGTGTAATTACTTAGCTGATCGTCATTCAAATGGAAAACCGGAACTGGTAGTGCTGGCTGGTGGCTCTGGTGTTGGCAAAGGTGTACTTATAAAGGTACTCAAGCAACTTGGGATTTTTGATGACAAAGCTGTAGTGATCGACCCTGAGCTGGTAATAAAATATGCCCCCAAACTTGGCAATGGACAATTCCTCACCCGCCACCCCGAAGAAGAACCGCAGAACGCTGATCATTTCTACAAATTGCGCAACCGTATGGTGATGGATTGCCTGAGTCATGGTATCTCAGTTATTGTTGACGACCATTGCAGCCGCCTCGATAAGATGCAGGATTTGATGGGGGAAGTGCAAAAGCATAACCAGATGGCAGCAGCCCAACCTCGGGCCTACCGCACCATCGAAACGGCGCTGCTCGGCCTGTTCATGCCCAAGGATAGATATTTAAAGCGCATAGCGAGCAAGGGCGTTGGCATAAAAGATGGTACCAATGACCATGAATTTACCTTATACTCCAACCAGGCTTTTGCTAAAAATTTTCCCGAGCTGGTAAAACTTTTTGATACCAGTGTGCTGCTCGAAAATGAAGAACGTAATGTACACGCCGCTGCCGATTATGTAACCGCAGCAAAATATATTGTTGATAACGGTAGGCTACAGGAGCTGGAAAAAAATGAGCGATACAAGGAATTCCAAAGATACGCCGACGAAACCCTCCCTGCGCCAACGTATGCTTGGTCTGGCAGCAAACCCGGAGGTGCTGAAAAAAGAGATCGAGAAGCAATTAAAGGAAGCGGAGAACACTCCTTCGCCGAAAGATTAGAACCCAGAGGCAAAGGCTGGAAAGATATGGCTGAAAACTATCTCCAGCAAAAACGGGCTCGTGAAACAACAAAAGAAGTTTAGGACAACAAAAAATATGGAAGAAACTGGACAAGATAGTGGCACTAGGAAACTTGCCCGTTATTTTACACCACAACAATATGAGCATATCCGTGGCCTGATGCAAAGGATCGGAGAAGGCGACAGCACCGCCGTAGGTGAGTTCCGGTCATTCACTGACGATTACTTAATGAAAACTTCGCAAAGGCTATTGGCAAAATACGCTCCAGCTCACGCAGGCGATGAAGTAATTGCCCGTAAATATCTGGACGCAGTACTCGATAACCTGCTCAGTGATACTACAAACACCCATTATTTTAACAGCAAAGGCACAAGCTGGGGCAGTTTTGGGCAAGCTGTGCAAACTAACCTTGCCGATAAATACAAGAGACTTGCTCCGACCGAATCCCGTGAGGATGAGATACGACGCCTTGTAGCTGAAGGACGCATAGAAACAACACGTATTAAACCAAAAAAATTTGATTTTGATATGGATAGGGGTAGCGACAACGCCAACCATCCGCATCATCTACGCACCGCAGCAGACAATATCGACCCAACCTTTGATGCTGTGGCGGCAAAAGAAACCAGTGCCGCCCTTTTTCCAGGCGACCAAGATATTACTCCCGGGTATAATAAAGCCGTCATCAAAGCCCGTTTCGTGGATGGCATGTCGCAAATAGAAACTGCCAATGAGCTGGGGGTAACCAGAGAGTGGTCCCGGCAACTGGAACATGATGCAATTGCCAAGTTAAGAAACGGTACACATCTAAGCCGGATTTCCCTGGCCCACTTAGGGGTGGATATGGCCGTAGACAAGAAAAAAATCGGCGACTGCCGAAGTAAAATATTTCAGGCTTTCGGCGGGATTAGCCCAGACCAATTGGCAGAAAAAACCGGGTTGGACGAAATAACTACTGGACTCATTTTGTCCAGCAATATCTGGGACACAAAGCACCATTGCCAAAAATTGCTCTTAAACCGCTCAGATATTACAGAAAAACTGGTTAACGCTGTAATCAAAGAAGAGGAGAAAAAAGGCAACGACCCCACAAGCGCCAAAAATGAAATGATCGCAACATTGTCAACTTTCTTCCAGCAAGTCAAAAATTGCGAATTTGCCCTGCAACAGGAAAAATGCCTAAGGTTCTAGCTACCCTAACTTCTTCTTCAGCAAGTCATTGAGCATCGCCGGGTTGGCTTTTCCACCGCTGGCTTTCATTACCTGGCCCACGAAGAAACCGAATAATTTATCTTTGCCGCTGCGATATTCCGCAACTTTATCGGCATTGGCGGCCATGATCTCGTCGATGACTTTTTCGATAGCACCCGTATCAGTCACCTGCTTCATGCCTTTTTCTTCGACAATCACCGCTGCATCTTTTCCGCTCTCAAACATCAGATCTAAAACATCTTTTGCTATTTTACCGGAAATTGTATTATCGGCAATAAGCTTGATAAGACCGGACAATTTCGCCGCCGTAATCGGTGAATCATTCAGGGAAATCCCCATTTTGTTAAGACGCCCGAACAGTTCCCCGGTCATCCAGTTGGCGGCAAGCTGCGGATCATTACCCTTCGCCACTTCCTCATAGAATTTTGAATATTCCTGTTCTGCTACAATTACACCCGCATCATAAGCAGATAACTTATACTCGCTCATATAGCGCGCTTTTTTCGCATCCGGCAACTCTGGAAGGTTTTTCTTGAGGCCGTCAACATAGCTCTGCTCAAACTCCAGCGGCAATAGGTCGGGGTCGGGGAAATAGCGGTAATCATGCGCATCTTCCTTGCTGCGCATGGTGCGGGTTTCGCCTTTGCCCGCATCGAACAGGCGCGTTTCCTGGTCAATTTTTCCGCCGCTTTCCAGAATTTCTACCTGCCGCATTGCTTCAAACTCAATGGCTTTATTCATGAAGCGCATGGAGTTTAAGTTTTTAATTTCGCAGCGCGTGCCCAGCGGGCCGCCCGGTTTGCGCACCGAAACGTTGGCGTCGCAGCGCAGGTTTCCTTTTTCCATATCGCCGTCGCAGGTGTCGATATAGCGCAGTATCGAGCGCAGTTTTTTCATATACGCCACCGCTTCATCAGCGCTGCGCATGTCCGGCTCAGATACAATTTCCATCAGCGGCACACCGGAGCGGTTCAGGTCGATGCAGGTATTTTTCGGTTTATATTCATGCAGCGATTTACCGGCATCCTGCTCTATATGGATACGGGTGACGCCGACTTTTTTCTGGCCTTCCAGCATGTCGAGTACGATCTCGCCTTTGCCGACGATAGGGTCGAGATACTGTGAAATCTGGTAGCCCTGCGGCAGGTCGGGATAGAAATAATTCTTGCGGTCAAAAATACTTTTCAAATTGATTTTCGCACCCAGCGCGAGGCCGGTTTTGATAGCCTGCTCCACCGCATGTTCATTTAGTACCGGAAGCATACCGGGCATGCCCGCATCCACGAAGGAAACATTCATGTTCGGTTCGTTGCCGAACTGCGTTGACGCGCCGGAAAATAATTTCGAGTTGGTGTTTATCTGGGCGTGCACTTCCAGCCCGATGATGATCTCCCACTCGCCGGTGTTGCCTTTTATGTAATTATTTTTAGTGCTATTCATGGAAAACCCTCGTAAAAATCTTTTCTGTGGCCGAACCTTAATAGGGTCACAGTGTATTCTTCATCTATAAAAAATCCTAACCTAAAATTATTTATCCGCAATCTATAATAACCTGAAGCACCCACAAGTTTTTTTACTGGCATGGTTTTTATAATATCTGCAAAATCTTCACATGCTTTAAATTCTGCAATCGAACTTTCAATTCGTGCAAGCAATTCCTTATCACGCAAACGCTTAATATCTTTGAGGAAAGACTTGGAATAGGCGAGACGCATTACTCGCCTTTTAGGGCAGAAAACACTTCTGATTCAGATGCAAAGCCGCTGTTCTTGGCCTCTTTCAGGCGTTTTAACACGATATTGTCATCAAAACCATCCAGAGCATCTAATATCTCTTCAGCCACAGCTTTTATAAAATCAGGGTGGTGCAAAGCTTCGCTAACCGCTACCTTAAGGGCAGCAGCGTTGATAATTGACTGGGACGGTGCATTTTCTTCTAACATACTATTATCCTAATAAAAACCAGGCTTTTTGTCAACTATATCCCCTGTGGCTTTGCGTTGAAGCCAAGTCTCTGTTCCATTCCGTAAGCTACGTTAAGCACCGTCTGCTCATCGAAGGCTTTGCCGATGAGTTGCAGGCCGAGCGGCAGGCCATCTTTGGAAAGGCCAGCCGGAATGGAAATTCCGGGCAGGCCTGCCAGTGAGGTCGGAACGGTGAACACGTCGTTTAAATACATCTCCACCGGGTTGGTCGGTTTGTAATCAAAACCAAAAGCGGCGGATGGCGCGGTTGGCGTTAAAATAACATCGACCTTCTCAAAGGCCTTGCGGAAATCTTCGGCGATTAGCCAGCGCACCTTCTGCGCTTTTTTGTAATAAGCATCGTAATAACCCGCCGATAACACATAGGTTCCGATCATGATGCGGCGCTTAACTTCCTTGCCGAAACCGGCAGCGCGGGTCTGTTCATACATTTCGCTGAGGCTTTTGTCACCGCCCACGCGCAGGCCGAATTTCACGCCGTCATAACGCGCGAGGTTGCTGGAGCATTCCGCTGGCGCAACTATATAGTAAGTTGCCAGCGCATATTTGGTGTGGGGCAGGGAGATGTCGATAATTTCCGCACCGGCGTCTTTCAGCAGCTTTATGCCACTGTCCCAAACTCTCAAAATATCCGGGTCGATGCCGTCTGGTCTATACTCTTTCGGAATACCAACTTTTTTGCCTTTTACATCGGCGTTCAGCAGCGCTTCAAAATTAGGCACCGCTAGGTTGGCCGATGTAGAATCCTTAGGGTCATGCCCGCACATTACTGAAAGCATGATCGCGCTGTCACGCACAGTGCGGGTGATGGGGCCAGCCTGGTCGAGCGAACTGGCGAAAGCAACTATGCCCCAGCGCGAACAGCGCCCATATGTTGGTTTTATGCCTACGATGCCGCAGAAGGATGCCGGCTGGCGGATAGAACCACCCGTATCGGTACCCAGCGCCATCGGCGTGAGATTGGCTGCTACTACCGCTGCCGAACCGCCGGAAGAACCACCGGGAACGAGCGCGTCAGGGCGCGCAGTGGCTAGAGTCGAGTGGTTAGAGTCGTGTACAACATCCTTCGACTCTCGACTCTCGACTCTCGACTCTTTTTTCCTCCAGGGGCTAACCACCGGCCCGTAATAACTCGTAATATTGGCCGAACCCATCGCGAATTCGTCAAGGTTGAGTTTGCCAAGCATGACACCGCCAGCGTTCCAGATATTGGTGGTGACGGTCGATTCATATTGCGGTTTGAAACCATCGAGAATATGTGACGCGGCAGTGGTTAGAACGTCTTTAGTGCAGAACAGGTCTTTCACACCGATCGGCACGCCCTCAATCGCCCCGCCGGCATTTTTGGCGAGTTTTTCATCCGACTCTTTGGCCATAGAAAGCGCCTTGTCACGCGTGATGGTGATGAAGGCGTTATAGTGCTTATTGGTGCGTTCGATCTCGTCCACATGCGCGGTGGCAAGCTCCACCGCGGAGAATTTTTTGGCTTTCAGACCATCACGCATTTCGGCGAGGGTTAGGCTACGTAATTCATTACTCATTGTTTTGTATCTTCCTTATCATCATCAAGTTCGTCTGTATTTATCTGCGATAGCGCGCGTTCCAAGCGGCTAAGTGTATTTTCAATGTCCTCTATAACGCTTTTGCGGAATTCCTCCGGCGGCGGCTCCTTGGATTCGATCATGTTTTTAAGCCGCTCGTTGATACGAAGAATTTCATTCGCCGCAAATGAAGCTATGATGGTTTTGTCGGTCATTCCACTACCTTGGGCACGACAAAGCAGCCATAGTCACTTTCAGGCGCGTTCTTGATGACTGCTTCCTGCTGGTTGCCGTCGGTGACAACGTCAGCGCGTAGTGGCAACTTCATCGCCGCGACCGAGGTCATCAGCGGTACGCCGTCCGTATTTACTTCACCAAGTTGCTCCACCCATTGCAGGATGCTGGAAATTTCCGTGGCCAGATGCGGCTTTTCTTCCTCGCTCACGGCAATACGCGCAAGTTTGGCGATCTTGCCTACTGCTTGACTGTCTAATGTCATTAAAACTCTCCGTTGTCTGTTATCGGTTGTCGGTTGTCAGCTTTAACTATATAACTTTCTGACAACTGACAACTGAGAACCAACAACCATAAGACCATGCTCATAGAAAACCAAGCAGAATTTACGGCAAAATTGCCGCCGGAAGGCCGATTTTTGGGCCTTGACGTGGGTGATACCACCATCGGACTGGCTTTGAGCGATGTCCGCCGCTCTATCGCCACCCCGCACTCGACCATAGAGCGCAGCAAATTTACCAAGGATATTGAGCAGTTAAGAGAAATAATCGCAAAGAATAATGTCATAGGCCTTATCATCGGCAATCCCATAAATATGGACGGTACCAAGGGTAAACGGGCGCAGATAACCGCGAGTTTTGTCTCAAACCTGAGCAAACAGGTTACCATTCCCATGTTCCTGTGGGACGAGCGGCTTTCGACCATGGTGGTGGAGAAAATGATGCTGGAGGCCGACATGTCGCGCAAACGGCGCGGGGAATTAGTGGACAAACTCGCGGCAAGCTATATGTTACAGGGCTACCTGGACAGTGTAAGATAATTATTGTAGGCTGCGCTGAAGAGGAGTTTTATATGAAAAACAATATAGAAAATCTGGATTTTTCGGCACTTAGCCTTGCGGAGAGGGTTTTGCTTGCTGAAATACTCTGGGACAGTGTGGCTTCCAGCGAAGAGCAGAACAAGCTGCCAGTACCTAAAGAACATGCGGCAGAAATTGAAAAAAGAATGTTGGCAGAGGATAGCGGGGATATAAAATTTTCTCCTTGGGATGAAGTAAAGAAACGCTTACTCGCACCCAAATGACCTATAAAATAGTCCTATCTGAAATAGTTGAAAAAGAAATTGCCGCCGTCAGGGATTGGTATAATGAAAAAGCTCTACAGTTGGGCGCGGATTTTGTTTTGACAATCGAGGATAGTTTTGCAAGGATTGCTTACAATCCAGTTGGTTATCCTGTAGTTTTGTTTGGTAAGTATAGACGTGCCTTGGTTAGAAGATTCCCATATGCCGTTTATTTTCGTATAGAAGGAAGTGATATAAAAATAAGTGCATTGTTTCATCATAGTCGTTCGCCGGAGATTTTGTACAACAATCTCCACTAACATCAGGAATAAGTAATTTTATGGATATAGGCCCGCTGATTATTGCAATAGCCGTTTCTTATCTCATAGGCTCCATACCGTTTGGCTTGCTATTAACAAGGATTTGCGGCTGTGGCGATATCCGCAATATAGGCTCCGGAAATATTGGCGCTACCAATGTTTTACGCACCGGAAAGAAAGGCCTCGCCATTGCCACTTTGCTGCTTGACCTGCTTAAAGGACTGGTTGCCGTAAAATTCGGAGCTGTTTTTGGTATTGAATTTGCGGCAGGTCTATGTGCGGTTCTAGGTCATGTATATCCTGTATGGCTTAAATTTCGCGGTGGCAAAGGTGTAGCTACCGCCCTTGGAGTTATCTTTGGTATAAACTGGCTGGTAGCGGCTATTATGTGCTTGATTTGGCTTGTTGTATTTTTTATATCGCGCATTTCTTCACTCTCCGCGCTAGTATGTTTCAGTGCTTCTCCCGTTATTGCTTATTTCACAGAGGGGATAAACCTGACCGGGTTTTGCCTTATGCTGGCACTGATAATTATATTCACCCACCGCCACAACCTCGCCCGCCTCATGAACGGCACCGAGATGGCCTTCAAAAAGAAAAGCATATGACCACCCCTACTTTACGTAATTCCCTTGCCGATGATGATCTGGTTGATTGCCTGCAGCTTATCCGCACCCTCAATGTCGGGCCGGTAACTTTCTTTAACCTCATCCAACGCTATGGCACAGCCAAAAAATCTCTGGCCATGCTCCCGGAGCTTTCGCGCCGCGGTGGCAGTAAGGTGGGGCTGGTGCCTTACTTACGCGATATGGCGGAAAAAGAGATCGCCGCCGCCAGCAAATTCGGCGCGAAAATGATCCTTTACGGCAGCGTAGAATATCCCGAATTGCTGCTTTATACCCCGGACCCGCCGCCGGTTATCACTGTGCGCGGTGACACCAGAATATGGAAAGACAAAACAATTGTCGCCATGGTCGGCGCGCGCAATGCCTCCGCCGGTGGCTGCCAGCTTGCACAAAAACTAGCCAAAGAACTCGGTGAAAAAGGCGTGGTGGTGGTTTCCGGCCTTGCCCGCGGTATTGATACCTTTGCCCATAAGGGTGCGCTTAGCAGCGGCACGGTGGCGGTGATCGCCGGTGGCATCGACAATATCTACCCGCCGGAAAATGATACTATCTATAAGGAGATTTTCAAACAGGGCGTGGTGATAAGCGAACAGCCCTTCGGGGGCTTGCCATTTGCCGGCAGTTTCCCCGGCCGCAACCGCATTATCGCCGGTATGAGCGTGGGCACCGTGGTGGTGGAAGCCTCGCCCAAATCCGGCTCGCTCATCACCGCCCGCTTTGCGCTGGAAAATAACCGCGAGGTGTTCGCCGTGCCCGGCTCGCCGCTCGACCCGCGCTCCAAAGGCTGCAACCAGCTGATCAAACAGGGGGCGGTGATGGTTGAATCGGCGGCGGATATACTGGATGGAATCGCGCATACAAGGCGCAACAAGCTCTTTGAAACCCCGGCAGCAAAATTCGCCAGTACCCCAACTATGTACACGGAAAACGAGGTAGAATTGGCTACTTTACGGAAAAAAATCTCTGATAAATTAAGCTCTTATGCTGTTTCTATTGACGAATTGATTGAACAGTGCGATACATCTGCCCCGGCCATGCAAACCATCCTGCTGGAATTGGAACTGGCTGGAAGAGTAAGGCGCAGCGCCGGCAACAAGGTGTGTTTAGTTTCTACTGAAGTAGTTGTAGAATATACAAATTAGAAATCAGTGAGTTAATTTATCTAATTTAAAGCCAACCCCAAGATTAACTGCAATCTGGTGCAGACGTTTGTCTCTGGTCCATAATGATGCACCCATTAGAAGGGCAGAAGCAAGTAGATGAGCATCAACAAAACCGATACCTGAGCCATTTAAATTGTTCTTTTCAATAAATTCTAATATTTCCTCATCCTCTACAGTTATTGCTCGCGCCAGCTTACGCAGGAAAATAAAAGTTTCTTTACGATTTGGCACAAATCCTAACGCTAATTCTGTAATAATGAAGGGATGCGATATTACTTTTTCTTCTATAAGTAAATATTGGAGAATATCATCAACTTTACGCAGATGATCTACCCAGATTGATGTATCTACCAGAATCATGTGGATTTATTCTGGATCAAAGCGGCGACGCGGAGGGGCAACAGCATTGGGTTCACTGCCTCCCAAAAGCGCGAGACGGCGTGCCGCTTCCCTTTCCACAAGACGCTTAAGAGCTTCATTGACCAAAGCTGATTTTTCTTTAATTCCAGTAAATTTTTGGGCAGTAGCCATAAGTTCATCATCAAAAGTGATAGTCGTTCGCATAATAAATTCTCCTTTTTATGCACCGATTATAGCATCATTTGATGCTATAATCAATGGCTATATAATAACTCCTTGTAATAATTTATGCGGATGTTATAGAGTCCTGCTTTATAAAAATCCTAGATACGGGTCGTAAAACCAATGAACGTAGTAGTTGTAGAATCACCATCCAAAGCGAAGACCATTAATAAATATTTAGGCAGCGATTACACCGTTCTGGCGTCATTCGGCCATGTGCGCGACCTGCCCAGCAAAGATGGTTCGGTAAAGCCCGATGAAGATTTCTCCATGATCTACGAGGTGGATGACGATGCGAAAAAGCATCTCTCTGCTATCGCCAAGGCTGCCAAGAACGCCGACAACCTCTTTCTTGCAACCGACCCTGACCGCGAAGGAGAGGCTATTTCCTGGCATGTTCTTGAGGCTCTGAAGGCTTACAAAGCCATCGGCAAAAAACTCAACGTCCAGCGCGTTACCTTCAACGAAATAACCAAAAAATCCATCGTCGAAGCCTTCAGGCACCCCCGCGATATAGACATGAATTTAGTGAACGCCCAACAGGCCCGCCGCGCCCTCGACTATCTGGTAGGTTTTACCCTGTCGCCGGTATTATGGCGCAAACTACCCGGCAGCAAATCGGCAGGCCGCGTGCAGTCAGTTGCGTTGCGTTTAATATGTGAACGTGACGAGGAAATTGAACAGTTCGTCGCCCGCGAATATTGGGATATCAAGGCCATATTATCGCCGGAAAAAGGCGCTAACCTAAATGCCCGCCTCATCGAATATAAAGGTGAGAAGCTGGAAAAATTCTCAATCACCGATGGCAAAAAAGCGGAAAGCATCGCCGCAGATGTGCGCAGTAAAACTTACACTGTTGCCAATCTCGAAGAAAAGCAGCTACGCCGCCACCCTGCGCCACCATTTACCACTTCCACCCTGCAACAGGAAGCCGCGCGCAAATGTGGTTTTGGTGCGAAAAAAACCATGCAGGTTGCACAGAAACTCTACGAAGACGGGCTCACCACCTAAATGCGTACCGACGGCGCCACCGTGTCGCAGGAAGCCATCAACGAAGCGCGTAACCATATCGGCAAAGCCTATGGTAGCGAGTATGTGCCAGGCGCGCCGCGCCAATATAAAACCAAAAGCAAGAATGCGCAGGAAGCGCATGAAGCGATTCGCCCCACCGATATCACCCTTACCGTGCAGAAAGCCGGGCTGGATAGTGAGCAGGCAAAATTATACGACCTCATCTGGAAGCGCATGGTCGCAAGCCAGATGGAATCGGCGATACTCGACCAGCTCATCGTGGATATTGCCGCGCATGACAAACAGGCGGTGTTGCGCACCAGCGGTTCGGTGGTGAAATTCGATGGTTTCCTGAAACTCTATCAGGAAGGCAGCGACGACGAGGAAGATGAAGAAAACGCAAAGCTTCCGGTGTTGAAAAAAGGCGAAAAACTTGGTGTGGAAGAAGTAAAACCGGAGCAGCATTTCACCGAGCCGCCACCGCGTTATTCCGAAGCCAGCCTCGTTAAAAAGCTTGAAGAACTAGGTATTGGCCGCCCGTCTACTTACGCTGCCATCATCTCGGTATTGCAGGACCGCGGCTATGTGAAGCTCGACAAAAAACGTTTTATCGCTGAGTCGCTTGGCCGCTTGGTAAATGCCTTTTTAGTAAGCTTCTTTGAGCGTTACGTGGAATATGGTTTCACCGCCGATCTCGAATCACAGCTTGATGATGTTTCCGCCGGTGAGCGCGACTGGAAAAAAGTCCTGCGTGATTTCTGGAAAGATTTCATCGCTAAAATTGACGATAGCAAACAGCTTACCGTTCCACAAGTATTAGAAGCATTGGATACACTCCTTGCCTCTTACGCCTTCGGCAAGGATGCGGGCAAAAGCCGCGAATGCCCGGCCTGCCATAAAGGCACGCTCGGCCTGAAAATTGGCCGCTTCGGGCCCTATATCGCCTGCTCGAATTACCCGGAATGCAACCACAAGGCCCAGCTTGGCGAACTCACAGCGCCAGCGCAGCTTGACGAAGACGGCAACGAATTCAAACTGCCGAAAATACTCGGCAAGGACCCGGCGTCCGGCGAAAATATCAGCCTCAAAAAAGGCCCGTATGGCGTGTATGTGCAGATCGGCGAAAGCAAAACGCCCAAGCGCGCCAGCTTGCTTAAACACATGCGCCCGGAAGTGATGACGCTGGAACTGGCGCTTCAGCTTCTCTCGCTCCCGCGCGAACTGGGCAAACACCCGGATAGTGGCAAACCGATCGTGGTGAATAACGGTAAATTTGGTCCTTATATATTGCATGATGGCAAATTTACCACTCTGCCAGCTAGTGAGGATTTGCTCACCATCGGTATCAACCGTGCGGTGGAGGTGCTCGCCAGTGCGCCGGTGAAGAACACGCAGAATGTAGCTCTTAAATCGCTCGGCAAGCATCCTGATGATGGTCTGGAAGTGGCCATATTCAAAGGCCGCTACGGTACCTACGTGAAACACGGCAAAGTCAATGCTACCCTGCCTAAGGATGCGGAGGTGGAAACATTTACATTAGCGCAGGCTGTTCCGCTTCTTGCCGCCCGCGCTGACGCTCCGAAGAAAAAATCTCCCGGAAAAAAAGCACAAAAAGCCCCGGCCAAAGAAAAAATTGCACCGAAAAAGGCTTCCGCTAAAAAGAAAGTCGGATAATTTGAGAAAAAACAATATGTTATAATTTGTTAACCTAATTGTCACAAAATCTTCGCAAATATTTGATTTACAATCATAGGGCATTTATCGTATCCTGAGGGTGTCTACTCCTCTTTGTGGGTGGACCTTTACATTAAGTCGTGGGGAAACCCGCGTTTTTTAACAATTTAGTTTAATAAGGATGTTTTTTATGAAAACTCAAACTAAAGACCTTGCTACTGCATGGCAGATTTCTCTTCTGGTCATGTTGAGCGCGATTGTTATCATGTTGCCAGATATGGCTTTTGCTTCTGGTGAAACTCCAATTGGTAACTCTCTTTGTAACGCTGTAAGCTTCTTTTCTGGTAAAACCGGTAAAGCTCTTGCTACTATCGCGATCCTCATCATCGGTATCGGTGCTCTGATGGGTAAAGTATCTTGGGGTATGGCTATCATCGTAGGTTGCGGTGTTGCTCTTATCTTCGGTGCAGCTGCAATGGTTAACCTCGTTGCTGGTAGCGGTGCTACTGCAGATTGCACATAGTAATCTGTTTGTTAATCTTAAAAAACCTGCCAGGGCGACCTGGCAGGTTTTTTTATTGTCTGTAGTTTGTAATTGAACTATAAACTGCCCATGACCAACGCCATTGAAATACGCCAGCTCTGTAAGACCTATATTGACGGAAAAAAAGGCCATAATAAGGTGGCTCTGAAAGGTATTGACCTTGATATTCCGCAAGGTTCCTTTTTTGCCCTGCTCGGCCCTAACGGCGCGGGCAAATCAACCATGATAAATATCATGGCCGGCCTCGTGCATAAAACCAGCGGCTCGGTTTCCATATGCGGTTATGACACCGAAAAACAGATGCGCGGGGCGCGGCTTTCCATCGGCGTGGTGCCGCAGGAACTTATTTTAGATACTTTCTTTACCGTGCGCCAGGCGCTGGATATTCAGGCCGGCTATTACGGTGTGCCCAAAGCCAAACGCCGCACGCAGGAAATTATTGATGCAATGGGACTTAGCGACAAAGCCGATATTGGTTCGCGCCGCCTTTCTGGCGGTATGCGCCGCCGCCTGCTGGTGGCCAAGGCTCTGGTGCACAACCCGCCGGTTCTAATCCTCGATGAACCGACTGCCGGGGTTGACGTAGAACTACGCACCCAGCTATGGGAATATGTAAAAAAACTCAACAAGGAAGGCACCACGGTTCTGCTTACCACCCACTATCTCGAAGAAGCGGAACAACTGTGCGATACCATCGCCGTTATCAACCACGGCGAGGTTGTGGCCTGTGAGAAAAAACAGAAAATGCTAAAAAGCTTTGACCAGAAACGCCTCGTCATCACCACTGCCGAAGCGATAAAGGAAATGCCGGAAAAAGTGAAGCAGTGGAAAACCGAAATTGATGCGGAAGGCAAACTGCTCATTGATTATAAACCCAGCAAGGACAGTATCCAGGATGTGCTCAATGCCGTGAGCGCGGCGGGCCTTTCCGTACGCGACCTGACCACGCAGGAAGCCGACCTCGAAGATATATTTCTGCAACTCACCCACAAAGCCGCTTAAAAGGAGACAATCATGCTAGGCGAATTCAAACAATTTATCACCCGCGGCAACGTGCTTGATCTTGCTGTCGGTATCATCATCGGCGCGGCATTCACCGGCATAGTAAACTCTCTGGTCAGCGATATATTGATGCCACCGATTGGGAAGATCATGGGTGGGATAGATTTCTCCAACTTCTTTATCAATCTATCCGATGGTCATTACGCCACGCTCAAAGCCGCGAAAGAAGCCGGTGCCGCCACCATCAATTACGGCGTGTTCTTAAACCAGCTCATCAATTTCCTGATCGTTTCGTTTGCGATATTCCTGATCGTAAAACAAGCCAACCGCTTCAAAAAAGCCGAAGACGCAAAACCAGCCGCAAAGCCAGCACAGGAAGTGTTGCTCGAAGAGATTCGGGATTTGCTGAAGAAGAAGGCGTAAGGTTGCAGTTAATAATTAAGTAGTTTCAAATACTTAATATTGTCATATAATTGTCATTAGAGAGTTCCGCTTATTTATTATAAAATACCACAAATAAGCGGAATTTTCTTAAGGCGTTACCCATGGCAAATGCAGATGCTCCAAAATTCGATCCAAAGCCATACGAAACCAGTCCCAGTACACCACTGGGAGGGCCGGAAGATAATTGCTACGATTACGCCGTTGAACCTGCCGGTAAAATAGATTGGCTCATTGCCAATCCCGGTGAAACGCACATGGATCTTTCTTTGCAGGTAGGTCGCAATATTACGGCGAAGCATGTCACCGATCTGGTAGTAAAAGACGGTCTGACTCCTGCAGGAGCAACATTGCCGGCAGACAAACCAGGATTCTACGTAGTTGGCCTCTATGTTGCCCACGGCAAAGACTATCACTTCATCAGGCAAGACGCAGGTGGCACATGGAGCCAGAAAATTGGCTCAGCAAGCCTGCCTTCGCTGGTCACTGACAACAAAAACAAACCTGTATCCACTCCACCAGCGAGCCTTACGCTATCACCGCCAGAAGAGCCGCAGAACGCTAAAACATACACGCTGGCTCAATTCTTTTACGTGCCCAAGGGCGGGCTGAAATTAGGAATTCAAAAAGGCATCGTCGATGCAACTGCCCTGAAAGGCGTTGATGGGTTTTGCCAAGCGGTCAATACGCTCAGAAACGTGTTCATTGATGAGAAACGAAAAGAGAATCCGAACGCAGGTAAAAATATAGGTGCTGAACTCGATTCGCTATATTACAATACCCGTTTTATTCATGTACCAAATGCTAATGGCCCTACTGATACTGCTTACGATGTTTACGCCAAATGCTGCGCAACCAAAGCAGACAAAAAACTTATTTTTAATAGTGGTATCCTTAATCCTGCAAGCCCCTACGCCGCATGCCCTATTCCAAACAAGCCCTTGCCCGCAAAGCATCGTTAAAACAGTAAACCTTTCTTAGTGGCCGGCTAAGAACTTCTCAGCCTCAAGCGCCGCCATGCAACCTGTTCCGGCGGCGGTCACAGCCTGGCGGAATATTTTATCCTGCACGTCCCCAGCGGCGAATATGCCAGGTATATTGGTCTTGGTACTGCCCGGTGTGGTGATTATGTAGTTATCGCTATCCAGCGTCACAATGCCTTTGAACAATTCCGTATTCGGCGAATGGCCGATGGCCACAAATGCGCCATCCGTTTTTAGTTCCGATACCGCACCAGTCTTTAAGTTTTTGAGTTTGACCGCAGTGAGCGAATCCGGGTCGCTGGTGCCTAAGAATTCTTCCACCGCACTGTCCCATATCACCGAAATTTTCGGATGCGCAAATAATCTCTCCTGCCCTATTTTTTCTGCACGCAGTGAATCGCGGCGGTGAATGAGCGTAACTTTGGAAGCAATATTGGCAAGGTAGAGCGCTTCTTCCACCGCGCTGTTGCCACCACCGATCACCACCACTTCTTTTCCCTTGTAGAAAAATCCATCGCAGGTAGCACAAGCCGAAACCCCAAAGCCAGAAAATTTCTTTTCGCTTTCTAAGCCCAGCCAGCGCGCTGATGCGCCGGTAGCGATGACCACCGCATCGCTTACATATTCATCGCCGGAATCGCCAACGCACTTAAAAGGGCGCTTCGAAAAATCCACCGACATGATGGTATCATGAATGATATGCGTGCCCACATGTGCGGCCTGTTTTTCCATCTGCTCCATAAGGAACGGACCGGTCACTGCATTTTCAAAGCCGGGGAAATTTTCGACATCGGTAGTGATGGTGAGCTGGCCGCCAGGCTGCATGCCGTGCACCAGTATCGGGTGCATGCCCGCGCGCGCCGCGTAAATAGCGGCGGTGCAACCAGCAGCGCCCGAACCGATGATGAGGATTTTGGTTTTATGAGTGGTCATATGTGCTAGTGGCTAGTGGCTAGTGGCTAGTGAAGTGGAAAACCACTGAACACTAGCACTGGCCACTGGCACTGTTCCTTAGAGCTTCTTCGCGTTTGATTTAAGATATTTCGCAACGCCGGCAGCGCTTGCTTTCATACCTTCTTCGCCGCGGTTCCAGCCAGCCGGGCAAACTTCGCCGTTCTCTTCGTGGAATTGCAGCGCATCAACCATGCGTAGCGCTTCGTCAACATTGCGGCCCAGCGGCAGGTCGTTCACTACCTGATGACGCACGATACCGTTGCCGTCGATCATGAAGGTGCCGCGGAAGGCGATCTTTTCGCCGAGCAGGACATCATAGTTACGGGCGATGGATTTATCGAGGTCGGCAACCATTGGGAACTGCACATCACCGATACCGCCTTTTTCCACCGGGGTCTGTTTCCATGCGAGGTGGGTGAAGTGCGAATCAACGGACACACCAATAACTTCTGTCTTGCGCAGCTTGAATTCCTTAATACGGTTGTTGAAGGCGATAATTTCAGAAGGGCACACGAAGGTGAAATCCAGCGGCCAGAAAAACAGCACGCCGATCTTGCCTTGTTTGGTCACTTTGCCAGATGCATCCTTCTTGATGCCAAGATAGTTGTAGAGGTTGAATTTATCATCAAAACTGCCATCGGCCATAACGGCGGTGGCAGTGAAATCCGGGGCCTGCTTGCCTACTAATACGCTCATGGGATACTCCTAAAAACACGGGTTGAACTTAAAAATGCCTAGCGAATATATAGTCTTTCCAATATAAGGTTCAAGTATTGATTACTAATTTTCAGGCATATTTATGAATTTCTTCCAGCGCAATTTCCGCAGGCCGCAGCTCATCCCGCTGCTGTTTATCATCGCTTCAACCATTACCCTGACGTTTCTGGGCACATGGCAATTACAGCGCCTTCAATGGAAAAATGGCCTGATAAAGGAAATCGAAGCATCGCAAGCCCTTGAACCGCTGCAAACTTTACCAGAAGATGTAAGCACGCTTGATTACCGCCGCGTGCATGTGAGCGGTGCGTTTGATTATGCCAAGGTGCTGCACCTCATCGGCCGCCAGCAGGGCAATTTCCCCGGCTATTTCATGCTCACCCCTTTTACTCTCGAAGATGGGCGGGTGATTCTGGTCAACCGCGGTTTCGCCCCGCCGGGCAAGGAAGCACAGCCCGAAGGCGTGCAGAAAATAGAAGGCGTGATCCGCCCGCCACGCGAAAAACGCTATTTCGCGCCGGAAAATATGCCGGAAAAAAACGTGTGGTTCTATGAGAATATTCCGGCCATGGAACAAGTAACGGGCATGAAACTGCTACCCGTGGTCGTCGAAGAAGTAGGCGCCACCGCGCCTGACCACTTCCCCATAAAAGGCGACGGGAAAATATACCTGAAAAACGACCATCTCGGCTACGCCATAACCTGGTATTCAACAGCGGTTATTGGAATAATTATGTTCGGGTTTTATTATAGGAAGACGGAAAAATGAGCCACATTTTTGTATTGACAATTAGCCATATTAATGTATGGTAGCATATGAGTAAGTATTTTGAGTGGGATGAAGAGAAAAACGAGCTTAACCAGCAAAAGCACGGCGTTTCATTCGAAGATGCTAAAAAAGCTTTTCTGGATGAAAATAGAGTTACCAGAGATGATTTGGAACATAGCACAGAAGAAGACCGCTATTTTTGCTTCGGAAAAGTAGGTGGCAAGGTAATGACCGTAAGATTTACTATGCGTGGCAAAATAACAAGGATTTTTGGTGCGGCCTACTGGCGAAAAGGAGAAAAATTTTATGCGCAAAGAGATTAAATACGAAGAGAACCCTTTTGGTAATGTAAAAGTCGGCAAGCGTGTGGTTTTGCCAGATCTGCCATCACCAGCCGAGCTGGCAAAAGCTGAGAAGACTACAAAAATAACCCTGTCCATCAGCAGTGACAGCTTGCAGTTTTTCAAAAAACAAGCCGCAAAACATAATGTCCCCTACCAGGCAATGATCCGCCGCCTGCTCGATGAGTATTGCGGTAAGGCCTAAGCGCAATCATGTTCGGGTTTTATTATAGGAAGGTGAAGTAAGTGGTAAGCTATGACTTGATTTTGCTTACGCCCGTAATAGGATTTATATAAAATTGCCCTCGCGTTTGTGCTGCATGAACCTTTTTATCAAGAGCCTGCGGTAAAGTAATCATATCTGTTATTATTAAGGTTATATCTTCACCATCCATTATTATAGTGTTTTTTATAGCAGACCTTTCTAACATTGATAAACAACCGTCAGTGATTCCATTTACCGAAATAAAAATACCCCGACCATGCATATTAATTTCTTGTTTGTGACAAAATGCCATTAGTGGTTCATCGCTTAATTGCCTATCGTGCCATTTTGCTTCTATAAGATAATTCTCTCCATCATATTTAATAGTACCGTCTATTTGAGTACCTTTAATTTTGAATGCTTCCGTTACCTTAAGATCATAAAACCTAGCCATTTTTGTAAGAAACTTTTCAAAGGCGATCCCTCGTTCCTGCGCAGTTTTACTATTTAGCGATATGTGCCTAAAATCTTCTCTCATTTCTTCCAATGAAGCATGTTTCTGCTGTAGAGCTTCGGCCCTTTGTTTTTGATCTTCCCCACGTTTACGGGCTACATCAATATTATTATCCTTTGCCGCTTTTAATGCTGCAATTTTCTTCTTTGCATCGTCTAAATTCAATTTTTGTTGAGTCTTAAACCAGTAATCGTCAAAGTGTGTCCAGTTAGATAGAGAGTCTAACATTAAGTTAAAGTGCAATGTGCCATTGTCGCTTTGGTTTCCTAAAGCATTAAATACTTCGCTAATCATAGCTGCTCTTGAAAGATTTTCCTCTTTCCAATTTGCAATAGTTTTTAAAACATGTGTGGGGCAGGTATGATCTTTAAAAAATATATAGATCTTTTCTCTTGGCCAAATAATTGCCAAAATACAATCATGCATTTGCCCTTTAAGCGCTGGTGAGAATATCTTCATAACTTGAAATTATAATTAAATACTGCCAAATAATACAGCCAGATAGATAACTTGCCAATTTATTAAACAATATTTTTCAGCGAGAGTGACGGGACTGACAAATGGCCTGCTGGCCATTTGCCTACAATTCTTTATCTATATCACAACTTGCTATGCAACGGCCATAATCATAGTTATAATGCCCGGGTTTTATTACAGGAAGACACCACCAAAATAGGTTTTATTATGCGCTACATTTCCACCCGGGGGACTGCCCCGAAACTATCCTTTGAAGAAGCAGTGCTGGCCGGGCTGGCAAGCGATGGCGGGCTATATGTGCCGGAAACCGTCCCCACCCTCTCCGCAGAAGAAATTGTGGCAATGCAGCCGCTTAACTACTGCGAACTGGCCTATAACATAATCTCACGTTTCACGGGCGACAGCGTGGAACAATCAGCCCTGAAGAAAATTATCGATGAATCCTACAAAAATTTCCGGCACAAAGAGGTCGCCCCACTCAAAAAGCTTGATGCCAACACCTACCTGCTGGAACTGTTCCACGGGGAAACGCTGGCCTTCAAGGATTTTGCCCTGCAATTCCTGGGGCGGCTCCTTGAATATTTCCTGAAAAAAAATAAACGCAAGATCGTGATAGTCGGCGCAACCTCTGGCGATACCGGTTCCGCAGCGATCGCCGGTTGCCGCGGGCGGGCGAACATGGATATTTTTATCCTCTACCCGCACGGGCGCGTATCCAATGTCCAGCGCCTGCAAATGACCACAGTGCCCGATGCCAATGTGCATAATATCGCCATTGATGGCAGTTTTGATGATTGCCAGGATATCGTGAAAGCCCTGTTCGCCGATGCCGCTTTCCGCGATAAACACAACCTGACCGCCGTGAATTCGATTAACTGGGCGCGCATCCTCGCGCAAATCGTATATTATTTTTACGCGGGACTAAAACTCGGCGCGCCGGAGAAAAAAATCAGCTTCTCAGTTCCTACCGGAAATTTTGGTGACATTTACGCTGGTTATATCGCCAAACGTATGGGGCTGCCTATCGACCAGCTAATCATCGCCACCAACCGCAACGACATACTCGCCCGCACCCTCGCTACAGGAACCTACGGGATGGCGGGGGTTGAGCCGTCGCTGTCGCCAAGCATGGATATACAGATTTCCAGCAATTTTGAGCGCCTGCTCTTTGATCTCTATGGCCGGGATGGCAAAACCATAGCCGGGATGATGGATAATTTCCGCAAGGACAAAAAACTGGTTTTGTCGGAAGCCGCCCTTTCCCGCCTGCGTAAAGAGTTTGCCGCCGCTTCAGCAAATGACGATGAAACCCTGGCTACCATAAAATCATGTTATCAGGAAACCGGCGAACTGCTTGATCCGCACACCGCGGTTGGCCTCTGCGCCGGGAATAAGGCGCACAGCGGCAATTCCCCGCTGGTCATCCTGGCCACCGCCCACCCGGCTAAATTCCCCGATGCCGTAAAAGCGGCCAGCGCTGTCCATCCTGCCCTGCCCGCACACCTCGCTGATCTATTTTCCCGTCCGGAAAATTTCGAGCGGCTGGGGAATGATGTCGCAGCGGTAAAAAAGTTCATTGCCGGTAAGATATAGTTCCTTCCCGACCATTTCTTCATATGCCTATAATCTCTTTATGCGCAGGCGGCCTCTTATTTTGTCATACCCGCGTAGGCGGGTATCTCTTTATGGTCTGGCGCAAGATTAGAAAGAGATTACCGCCTTCGCGGTAATGACAGTTTAAGGTTATAGCCGCGTATATGCGGAAAGGAATAATTTATGGCAGCATGGTCGGCACTGATTCCGGCAATATCAAATTTGCTGGATAAAATTATCCCCGATCCCCAGGAACGGTAAAAAGCAAAAATTGAGCTGATGAAATCAGAGCGGGCGGCTGACCTTGAAGAATTGCAGCTTGCCCTTTCCGCTGACCAGATGCAAGCAGATATAAATAAAGAGGAGGCAACCAGCAGCAACCTGTTCGTTTCCGGCTGGCGGCCATTTATCGGCTGGGTGTGTGGGGTAGCCTTCGCCTACCATTTTATCCTGCAACCGCTCCTTGCTTTTATAATTGCCAATAGCGGACAGAAAGTAGAACTTCCCGTATTCGATATGCAGACCCTGACCACCGTCCTGATGGGGATGCTGGGCCTAGGAGGGTTACGAACCCTGGAAAAAATAAGGAATGTCAGCAGGTAAGGAAAATCCGACAAAATTGTATTTTATCTAATAGTAACCAGATATTAACAAGATTATGCTTAAATATTAGCAAGTCTGGTTAATTATATGATGCTGAGCTTCCCTTGATAAACCCCCTTAAAAATTACCGTATATTAGTAGTCGATGCCGACCTGGAATTGGCGCACGTGCTGAAATCAATGCTCAATGAAATGGGTTTTGCCGATGTGCAATTAACCCGTAGCGGCAAAGAGGCTATCAGCCTGATGCAAAAAACAGCTTTCGATTTTATTATTACCGAATGGCATACACAGCAGCTAGATGGGATAGGATTGCTGGAGTTCGTTCGCCGCTCGCCCAACTCCCCCAACCCGACCATTCCTATCATCATGCTTACCGGACGCGCCGAAGAGGTCGATGTGACCCTGGCCCGCAACTATGGCATTAATGAATATGTGATAAAACCCTTTACCGCCAAATCCATTTACAGCCGACTGGAGAGGATTATTGAGCAACCGCGCAGCTTCGTGGTGGCGAAAACCTTTGTCGGCCCCGACAGGCGCGCCAAGGAAAAACCGGGGAACAAGGCAGAGAAGCGCGTAAAAAAACCTGTGGCCAAGTTAAAGCCCAAGGAAGTAAGCAAAGCCGTGCTTGATGCACAGGAGAGCGATGAACCAAAAATCTGGCTGCCGGATTTTTCGCTGAAGTTAAAACTGGGCAAAAATATGCGCCTGAACGATTTTATAACCCCGGAAGTCCTTGACCAGTCACAATTCGCCATTGATTCCATAACCAGCAATTCGCTGCAATGGATAAAGGAAAATTTACACGAGCTAAGACTCCTCTATGAAACAATGGCCACCCCTAACTACCCTAAAACCATTACCGCCGATATCAGCGATGTCGCACTAACCATTAATTCCCGCGCCGGAACTTTTGGCTATTGGCGGGCGGCAGAAATAGCCTATAACCTTTATCTTTTCTGCCGCAACAGCCTGAACCCGGCCGATAAGAACCACCACCTTATCATCAAAAAACATATCGACGTATTGATGGTTATACTCGGCAACCAGATGAGCGGTGATGCTGGCGAAATCGGCCTGCAAATCGCTAATGAACTAAAATCACTGATTAAGAAATACAGTGATTAAATTCGCTTCTCTCCTCTGTCGTTAATATATTTTCGTTGTACATATATCATAAAATTAGCTACCATACATGCTTATTTTTATGAACAATCAATGATATGCTATGGACTGATGTGGGCGGAGAAGAAAGCAATATCAACAAGGATACGCTACCCTATTATGCTATTATCGTAACAGGGTTTCTGGTTATTCTTGCCATTACAATCGCCGGCATCACCTATTATCTAACGCCAGAAAAATTAAATTCTATTCTTACCTCCTTTAACTTACCGGCTGGTGTGCTACTAACCGCCGAAGATAAATACCTAATCCCCGTAGTTGGTTATAGCCTGACAGGCACTGTTTTGGTAGTAGCTTACTGGATATATAGCCAGAAAAAATCTCAGGATAAAGCACCCATTCCCAACCAGCAGAAACAGATCCCTCCGACCATCATCGAACCCGATTCTAAAACCAATGATATAAACGCCGAACAACGCATCACCACTTACGGCGAAATAATCTTATTATCGCAAAGTGTCATAAAAAGATTTGCTGCAATAAAACCAGAAGCCCTCCACGATGTTGTCGTTGAGGCAGTAAAAAACGATACCGACATACGCATTGTAAATTTTGACCTAAAGGAATGGTATGAGTGCATAAAAGGGCTGACACCTATTGCCGAAGCCGTGATAGAAGGAATTAAATCAAAAACATCTCTCTCGTTTGATTCCGTCCAGAGAACGTCTGTTATAGATTGGAATGGCGACTGCAAAAAACAGTTCTGTGCATTACGGAAAATAGAAAATCTCCATAAGGATATGCCTAATATAATAAATCTGGTGAGCGAAACTCACATCGAAAAAGAATCCCGCACGTTCAATATCATTGGCAGAAATACCGTTGAGCAAGTTATTTTTTTTCAACATCGTGACGATGGCAAATCCTATTTACTGGTAGTTGCCAGCGGCTCAGAAAAAAAATATATTATCGCACCTAAAGGGTGTGATCTTTATAATAGAATATCTTCTTTATGCAGTCGTATACATGGTCAATATAATTTGTTGCATACAATCACCGATTTTTTATGCTATAAACATATAAGGAGAGATAAAAACGAGCTAGCTTATACTCTAAATCTAAAACAATGCCGCCGCAAAAAAAGCAAAATAGACGACATGGAGTTGTCTTAATATACATGTAGTATGGAGAATTAAAGTGCCTAATATGGATAATGCCGCCTATGATCTGATACGTGACCGACTCCTGGAATTTATGGGCAATGGTGGCTGTGTGCCAATTCGTTCTGAAACAAATATCAATGAAGATCCTTCTGTAGAAGCTCTCGAAGATCTTTATAGGGATGGCTTCGCAATGAAAGAAAATGTCTATGTAAAAAATTCAGGCAGATATTACATCTACAGCGCAGCTATAGAACCTTTTGAATTAAAGGAAACTAGCGAAAAAGAAAAGATAGAGGAAGCAGCTTAAATCCGCTTGGCCAGCCAGATGGCGAGCTTGGTATTAAGCTTTATTGCACCAGTCAGGAGATCATAAAACGGCGATTCCTCCGCACCGCGCTCAAGGGCAGTGTCATGATGCTCCAGCTCCTCGGCGCGGAACTGGCTGATGGTTTGTTTCAGGTCACTTTCCGTATCAGAAAGTTCGGCTTCCTGCTGGGCGTAATGCTCGCCAATGACGCTTTCTACTGCCACAGTGCAGGCCATTGCTGATTTTTCACCCATTAAAGCTGTTGCCGCGCCAAGCACAAACCCGCCAACATGCCAGAGCGGCATCAGGGCGCTGGGGCGCACCCGTCTGCTCACCATAATTTCCGAGAATTTGTCCAGATGCTCCTGTTCCTGCTGTGCCATGTGCCGTAGCACATCAGCGCAGGGCGATTTGCCCAGCACCGCAAGCTGGCCAGCATAAATACGCTTGGCACCATATTCGCCAGCATGGTCAACCCGTACCATCCGCGCAATCTTCTCCGAATGGGGTAATTCGCCAGGCAATTCCTGCTTCATGATAGAAACCTGCGATTTTTAAAAAGGATAAAAGAAACCGCGAAAAAACATATAAGCGCCGCCACCATGTTCCACGCCGCCATCGACAGTCCAAGGACATAGATCATCGCCTGGGCGCAGGTAACAAGGGGAGCGCCCATAATCGCCGCCCGCATTTCCTCAAGGGTTTGCCCTACCTTGCCATCGCTGGAACAGGCGGTGGGGCCGGGGAATATCCCCTTTTCTACGCCCGCATGGTACCCGGCAATGCCCGCATCCAGCAAAAACAACAGACTGCAAACTATCGCAATAAAAAAACGTATGCGTTTGGATTTTAAGCAGAATGCCCCGATAATCCCCAGCACCACAATAGCCGCATACGGGATGCGCTGGTATATGCACAATTCGCAGGGATGCAGGCGGAAGCCATATTGCCCGACCAACGCCACCGAAAGCAGCAAAAAACTCACCACTGCGCAAAGCAGCAGCAAACTACGGGTGGTTGGGATAGAAAGTTTGATTCTCATTGGGTTATAATAAAGCCCCTTGCACTTAAATGCAACAGCACTTGACCAGATGCCAACTATGTTATAGCTGTTTCACGTTATCCCCGCTTAAGGTGGGGATCTTAGCTAGATAGCAGAAAGATTCCCGCCTGCGCGGGAATGACAGTATGGTATGCCCCTGTGGTGGAATTGGTAGACGCGCTCGACTCAAAATCGAGTGCCGCAAGGCGTGTTGGTTCGAGTCCGACCAGGGGCACCAAACCGGACTTAGTGTCCGCAAAATCCCTGAAAAGCGAGAAAGGGAGCGATAGAGCCGCGGTTCTATACCCCTCCTTTCGGTCATAGGCCAGAGGGCGTGCAAAAGTCGCTTTCAGCACTAATCTCTTGGTCGTTATATCCCCGGAAACCCACAGTTGGTAAGGCTTTGCGAAGAATCGAAAAGCGGTTCTAGCCGTTTCGTCCACCGCTTTGTCAAACTCGCCGCAATTTTGTATTTTCTCTTGTAGAACCACCCGCTGTTCTTCCAGATTTTTGATCTGGCGCTCATAGCTGGTAATCAGGATGGAGCTGTCCGCCACCGCGATACGGTCGAGGAACTGCTCTACCTTCTTTTCAATCAAGTCGATCTGATGTTGCAGTTCCCGGCGCTGCTCCACCACATCACCCGCTTTCAGGTGTGAAAGCTCCCCGATCATGTCATCCACCATTTCCACCATCGAATCCGATGGGGTGATGTCTTTCAGGAGCATTGCAAACTCGTCCTCAAGGTAATCGCGCTTGATGGACTTGCCATAGTGTTCGCAGCCCTTGGTCTGGCAAAGGTAGTATGGGTATTTCCCGTTCCGGCCCTTCGTCCAGCAGGATTTCATCGGCACGCCGCAACAATCGCAGGTCACGAATCCGCGTAGCGGGAAGTCGTGGCTGATGTCTAGGCGGGCCGGAGCCTTCGCCCTCCCATGCAATTTGTCTTGAATGCGGCGGTAGGTTTCAAAAGAGATAATCGGCTCATGTTGCCCCTTGGTCAGCCCGATATTCCATTCCGGGTAGTCATAGTAACCCGAATAAAGCTGGCGGTTCAGCATATCCAGCACACGCTGCATATGCACTTCGCCCTTACGGTCTTTCGGGAAAACCGGCTGTTCTTCTAAATATTTCTTCACTTCCACCGGCGTGCTGAACCTATCAGAGGCAAATCCTTCTAGCGCCTGTTGCACGATGGAAGCCAGTGGCTCATCCCGCACCAGCATTTTACCGTGCGTGCCGCGCTTTTCCATTTTGTAGCCGCGTGGCGGGCAGAGAATCCAATAACCATTCATCAGCCGCGCCCGCATCCGGTTCTTTACCTGCTCGGCGTTTTTCTGGCGCTGGTGTTGTGATACGCTGGCCAGCAGGTTTTCCACCAGCTGGCTATCGGAATCTTCCCCGAACTCGATGGAGGGCGATTGTAGCACTCCACCGGCATCGCGGATGGCGATACGCAGTTCCAGGTGCGCTTTCACGCCTCGCGCTAACCGGCTGATGTCATCAATGATGACGACGATCTCTTTATCTTTATTTTGCCGGAGATAATCCAGCATCCGTGTGATGGCGGGGCGGTCGATCAGGCTCCCGGATATGCCTTCCTCCGAGAAAACCTCCACCACTTCCAACTTTTTGTGGCGGGCATATTCCCGGCAGCGTGTTTCCTGCGAAGATAACCCATGTCCGTTTTTTACCTGTTCGGGCGATGATACACGACAGTAAATTACGGCTTTTTGCATCATGACATATCCCCGTTAGGGCTGTCATCTTTTGCAAAAAGCAGCTTGACTCCGCGTTTCTCAATAGCGGCGGTTAGCGCGGCAATATCAGCGATGTTGCGGCTAAGGGCGCTAACTGACGGGGCAATCAAATCTTGCGGCCCGGCCTCTGCAAAAATCTCATCCAGTGTGTTCAGCAAATTGGGCTGTGTGGATGATAGGCCGGATACGCCGCTATCATAAATGATTTCCGTAATCTCGTAGCCGTGGGCTTTTGCATAAGCGCGGCACTCGTCGGCCTGCTGGACAAGGGTGCTATACGGGTTGGCTTGCTCTACACAGGCGCTCCGGCAATAACCAATGGCTTTTTTGTTTGCGTTTTCCATTCAAAAGACCCCTATAAATCAATATTTTGAGCATCCTTTTGAAGGATAACCGGGTGCAGCTGCAAATCAACGGTCTTTTGAGTGTTTTTTTGCTTTTTTGCCAGCTGGTTAAGTCGCAATTGGTGGTCAAAATAATTTTCCAGAATCACCCAAACGGCATTCACCAGTTCGAGCTTCTGCTCCTCGGTCAAATCGAACTTATCGACGTATTTGCGATACGGGGTCAGGTCAGTAATCATAACTGCCCCCAGCGCAAATGGCCGCTCGCTGCGCGTAGGCAGCTGCATGGGAACAAAAATGATGAAAAAGGGAGTTCTGGACGCTATGGGGTGCAAAAACTCGCACGTCCCGCGATCTTATATATACCCATACACTTTTTTGTTCGCTGTGTTTAGTCTTTTTTTTCGAGGACATGCTAACGCCCTCCCAGCTTAGGTTTGGCGTTGAGGCGGATGGCAATTTTCATGAGCGCGATCACCCACATCTGCCATGCCTTCGTGCGGCCACATCCAATGCGGGCGCAAATGGGCCGCCACGGAACCCGTGCTGCGCGGAGCCAGACAAGGCGGCGCTCATCCTCGTCATCGAGGAAGAAGATCCACTGGATGGTTTCTTCCATGCGGGCGATGGCTTCTGCCGATGGCGGGCCGAGGCGCAACGGTAGCCGGTCTTCGGCCAACTGCTCCGCGACGGTTCGCACGATGGCGGGCCATGCGCTGAAATATCCCTGCACGCGCACCGGCGGCAGGCGCTTCATGGTATAAATCGCATCTTCAAAACGGTCGGCTACGGCGCTTTCCGTCCAGCGTTCAGGGGTGTGGTTTCTCATGCCTGCCCCCCTGCGATCAATTCTACGCTGGCCACGGCCGCGCCGCCTTCGGTCGCGGTGCGCCACCAGCGCGTGAGGTCTGGCAGGTAGTGCTGCTGAATCCACTGGCAGACGAAGGCGCTGGGGCAACGGATGATGACGGTGTTTCCGCGCAGGCCGATGACGGATGTGTTGGCAAGCCAACTGCGGCATGGTGCCTTGCCGTGCTTTTGCTGGAAAGCATCCAGCACCGCATCCCACGCCTGCTGCAAGCCCGGCACATCGCACGCTGCTGGCTTGGGTGGATGGTTGCCGCCGGAGAATCCGCCTTCCAGAATCTTCGCCACATGGTCGGAAGATTCCACCGCCCAGCCGAGGTCAATCGTCCAATCCTTGCCTGCCACTTTGCCAAGGCAAAAATCGCTGCTGCCGATAACTTCGCAGAAGTAGCGCCATGCCCGGATGTCCTGCTGGAAATCCTGCCGCCACCGTTCTGCCATTTGCTGTTTGCGTTTGGGTGTGAGCTTTGCGTTTTGCCCTTTGGTCAGTTTGCTCTGCACCTCTGCATTCCAGATTTGCAGCATTTGCTCTGCGATCTCATCGGGCAGCCATTTTGTTTTCTCCCTCTCGCGCTCTCCCTCTGCTCTCGCTCTGTTTTTTGTATTTGAATCTGTTTTTTTGTTTTTCTGTGATTCTGCTTCTGCCTTCTGAGCCTCTGTATCTGAATCTGTAGTCTGTAATCTGTTATCTGTATCTGGTGCATTTTTTGGCTTTTTTGCGTTACCGCCCGTTACGTCGCGTTTCACCGTGTTACTTGGTGTTACATCCTGTTTCTTCCCGTCGCGGTGTTTTTTAACGCGCTCGGCGCTGGTCGTATGCTGGCGCTTATCCCACGCGGTCAGGCGGTTTTGCTCGTTGAGCATTCCCTTGGTGTACATGGCGGCAATGATCGCCTGCACCGCCTCGGTTTCGATGTCTTGCATGATGGCGATTTGTTCGGCATCGACTTCCACGGTGCCACGCGTGCGGTGCTGGGATGCTGCATCGAGCAGGCATGTCCATACCGCGATGACGTGCGCCATTGGCTGCTTGGCTCGATGCGCGATCACTTTGAGCTTAGGATCGTGTGGCATACCGTGATAAACCCTGTACCATTCCATCGCCGGTTGCCGCTTAATCCAGCAAACTTGGCTGGTTGTCGTCCTCCGCTTGCGCGGCGCGATCTTCGTCCTCTTGCTTGAGGGACAGTGCCAGGTCGATGCACCCTTTGGTAAGCTTGGCGCGGTCTAGTTCTTTGGCGGCCTGCTTTTTCAGCTGCCAAAGCGTTTGCATATCCATCTTCCGCATCGTTTCGATGGTCAGGTGGCAAATTTCGTCAAAGGTGGAAATAGGTTTGGAATCAGTCATGTCAGCCTCCGTTGTTTGAACTGTTCGGACACAGGCTGCGTGACGATACGGGGGGCTGTCGTGGGGCTTGGTGAGGGCTTGGGTGGGGCTACAGAGGGGGCTATGTGGTGATCGCTCGCGATCAAAATGCGTTGTCAACACCCTTGGGTGGGGCGCAAAGGGGGGCTTGGATGGGGCGCTAGAGGGGGCGCATTCCGGCCCCCTATTGAGAAGCCAGCAGAAATCTTGTTCTGCATCAGAGCTATCTATTGAATCTTTGCAGTTAATCTTTATGATTCTGTGCATGTGACGGGGTGTAGAAACCCTCAAAAACATGCGCCTGAAGGACTCGTATTCGCGAAATGTCCCTCCACGACCTTATGTCGGGAGGGCGGCTGAATATAACACCCTCACGGGAAATAGGTCGCAGCCGGTTTTTGGGCTTTCTAACCTCCTGACGCCATCGGGCGTTGGAACCTCGTTACCGAAAGGAGTGAGGTATATGGCACGATCAAAGAATGGCCCCCATCCAATTGACCGCTACGCGGGCAGGAAACTGCGTGAGGCCCGCACAATGCGTGGCATGAGCCAACAAACGCTAGGAAATCTGCTCGATCACCCAATTACATTTCAACAAGTGCAAAAATATGAGCGCGGGCAAAACCGCATCGCGGTTTCACGATTGTATGAATTCGCAACCGTTCTGCAGCTGCCAATCACCTACTTTCTGCCGGGGCAGGAAGTGCAGTTTAAACCGATGCTAACGGCACAAGAAAGCGATCTTCTTGGATGCTTTCATGCGATGAATCCCAAATCAAAAACATCACTCATTACACTGCTTAAAGGGATAATCCGGGTCAGTTGATGGGCTATAAATACCAAAATAAATTGGACGCTGAGAACGACCGGCTTTACTGGAGCCGCAAGCCTCGATGGTGGCGCATTGCCGCCAGAGTTTTCGGGTGGATTTTTACGACCGCTTTTATTCTGCTCAGTATTTACGGAACTGTCGGATGGATTATTTTGCGGCTGTTCTAGCGGCATGTTGAGGCGGTAATATCCCCGATCATCCGAAGCAATCAGGTGCCGCCAGTTTTTCTTGTGCTTGAATATATCGCGCATCCTTATGGCGGTTGACCCGGATATATCAAGCAGGGTTTTTCCATGCACCCACGGTTGGTTACTGACGGCCGCACTGTGCAAATGCTCCACGATCTTGGCCTGTACATCACCCAAACGGAAATGATGGTTGGATAACTGCACATGACGATAATCCTGCGAGTGTGTGAAAGAAGTTTTGGTGCGTGGTCGCTTCGGGTGCATCGCGACGGTGGAGAGCTGATAGCGCTGCTCGAATGCTTGCTGATCGGCTTGTAATACCACCACGTCCTGCACGCGCACCCACAACGCAGGCTGCGGTGGCTCATAGGTAAGACGGATGATATGTTCTTTTTCATCTATCGAACGGAATATGCGTAGCTTCGCGCAGCCCTTGCCGCAGATGATACGGAAATCCTGCGGGCGCAGTGCCATGAAACCCTCTTTGGTTTCCTGTTTCACAAAAATGAATTTTCCTTGTCGCATCAGGCCGAATTCAACACAACGCAGTGGCATCCAAACGCAGGCTCGCAACAAGCCATTCTCGATGGTATAATACACATCATCCCGCGAAACGCCCCAGCGTATCGACAATCCTTCTAGCCTGTCGTAATTCTTGTTTCGGAATGGCATATTTCCCCGCCTCAAATAATAGTTGCATCCTATATAAAAATTGCCCGCTTAAGTTGTTGCTCTGAGTACAAAAAATCCCCAAGCGCGTGCTTGAGGATTAAAATTTAGAAGCTAACTATTTATAGAAATTAGAGTTCTCAGATATACCTCCGCCGATGTAGTAGAATGGCCGGTTAATCTTTCCATATCTGTAGAGCTATGTGCGCATGCGCCGTTCGCAATGGCCGAGTAAAAGTCACTTAGTAACTTCGCAATATGATCGGGCAGCATTTGATGCTTCTTAAACTGTGTAATAAATGCTTCCGCTGGAATGATTGCAGGAATGACTGGTCTTCCCGATATACGCATTATTATTTGAGCTAATTCCGCTATAGTGACGGGCTCTTTTGCCAAAATCTCATAAGTTTTTTTATCATGTTTTGAGGTCGTCAATACCTTCAGTATGGCAGCGGCAGCGTCATCTTGTGTTAGAAGTGAAATGGGCATTGTGACGCTGGGAAAGAAAAGCCTTCCACATTGCAACGCCATCAAAAATAGATAATCAAAATTGGAAAAATAAGCTCCAACGCGCAAGATCGTGTAGGGAATTCCGCATTGTCGCAAATAGCGCTCTGTATCGGCGTGCACAGTCGTCCATTGTAGCGCACCTATCTGCATGGCACATGCGGAGCTTGTATAAACAATGCGTTTCACACCTGCTGAAATAGCTGCATCGATAGCAATGCGATGCTGGCGGATGCGGGTTGTATCCGGCCCCATGCTGGAAATGATGCATGCAGTGTCGATGCCGGAGAATGCCGCCACCATGCTGCGGCCATTTTCGTAGTCGGCAGCCACCACGTCGAATGAGGGCATTTCTGCCAGCCGAAGTTTATTGGGATCGCGGGCGGCCAACCGGATATTGGAAGCAAGTCCTTGGTTGGCGAGCGCTCTGGCTATGGCATGGCCGAGCTTTCCGCTTGCTGCTGTAACGGTGATAGCAGGATTTTCTTTCTCCGCGAAGGATAGTCTTTCCTTTTTTATGCGCTCTGACATTGGCCCTCTCATTGCATGTACAAGCCGCCATTGACCGAGAGGGTTTCGCCGGTGATGTAGGCGGATTCATCCTGCGCCAGAAAGAAAATAGCACGGGCGATTTCATCGGGCCGCGCCAAACGTCCCAGCGGTATTTTTCCGACAATGCCTTTCAGCACATCTTCTTTGACGTCTTTCATCATCGCCGTTTCCGTATAGCCGGGAGCCACCACATTGACGGTGATGCCGTTATGCGCCGTTTCCAGCGCCAACGATTTACTAAACCCGATGATGCCTGCTTTCGCGGCGGCATAGTTGGTCTGGCCGAACTGCCCCGACAACGCATTGACCGAGCTGATGCTGATGATGCGCCCGAATTTGCGCTCCTTCATGGAAGGCAGCACCGCCCGCGCCATGTGGAAGCAGGAGCCAAGATCGGTGTCGAGCACAGATTCCCATTCTTCAAGGGACATTTTCTGTAAGCCACGGTCACGAATGATTCCGGCATTATTCACGAGCACATCCACGGTTCCCAGCGATTGAATGACCTGCTGCACACCATCAAGGCAGGCTTGCGCATCCGTCACATCCCAGCGAAAGGCCGGAATCCCGGTTTGCGCTGTAAACGCTTTCGCCGCTTCCTCATTACTGGCAAAATTTACCGCGACATTGTAGCCCTGCGCCTTGAAATACTCCGCTGTCGAAGCGCCGATGCCGGTTGTGCCTCCCGTAATTAAAACCACTCGTGACATTCTTTCTCTCCTTTGGTTGATGGTTAACCCTGACGTTCCAGGAAGCTGCGGAAGCGCACGGCGCTGTATCCGAAAAATGCGAGGCCGATGACCGTGACGGTCAGCATGTCGGGCCAGACCACGCCGATGCCAGCCCCACGAAATAAAATCGCCTGCGCCATGCTGACATAGGCCGTGGAAGGCATATAGACGATGATGTGCTGCAACCACGCGGGCATGCTTTCCAGCGGGGTGAACGCGCCGGAGAGCAGGTTCATCGGCAGGATCGTCAGAATAAACAGCAGCCCCATTTGCGGCATGGAGCGCGCAATCGTGCCGAGGAAGATACCCAAGCCAGTCGTAAAAAACAGATACAGCGCGGAGACCAGCATGAATAGGCCGATGCTTCCCTCAAGCTCGATGCCGATACCTTGCTGCAATACCGTTTTCAGGGAGATCAGGCTGACCGCAAGAATCACCGAACCGTTGGCGATGACCTTGGATAATACGATCTGCAGCGGCGTGACCGGCATCACCAGCAGATGCTCGATGGTACCGCTTTCGCGCTCGCGAATCAGTGCCGCACCGGTCAGGGCGACGGCGAGCATCGATATATTCTGGATCAGCGCTGCGACCCCCATGAACCATTCGTGGTTCTGTCCCTGATTATAGGCGTAGCGCACGACCAGATTCACCGGCAACGCCACGTCCTGTTCGTGTTGAAAATAGCGCAGCATTTCCGTCTGGAAAATGGAGGTGATATAGCCGGAACCAAGCTGCGCCTGCCCGAGCGCGCTGGCATCGACCAGCAATTGCAGCGTCACGTGCTTACCTGCGCGTAGGTCTTTTTCCATATCCGCCGGGATTTGCAGCACGAAGGTGTAGGTGGCGTTCTCCATCGCCGGATCGACATCCTGATGGCGGATGTAATCGACCTTCCCGAAATAGGGCGGCAGCAGCGCATCGGCAAAACGCGCCGAAAGCGCTGATTGATCTTCATCGACGACACCGATCGCTGCTTTGTGCAGCTCCATCGATCCGCCCTTGGCCTGCTGGTAGATGGAAAAGGTGAAGCTGAACACGATGAAAAACATCAGTACCGCATCGTGGAATAATGCCAGCCATTCCTTACGGCAGAGATAGGCGATGTTACGCCATGAGGTGGGAAGGGATCGCATCATGTCTCCTGCTTCCTCAATGCCAGAATGTTCAAAACAAGCAGTGCCGGAACGAACAGCCCTAAATAAGTTAGAAACGGTACAAGGGACATGAAGTCCAGCCCCTTCGTGAACGCACCAACGCTGGTTTTCAGGAAATAGGTGGTGGGGTAGAGCGTGCCGATCCAGTAAGCGCCACCTTCCTGTGTCGCCACAGGGCGCAACATCCCGGAAAATTGGCTGGCAGGCATCATGGTCAGGATGGCGGTGCCGAACAGCGCGGCGATCTGCGAGCTGGTGAAGGACGACACCAATAACCCCAGCCCGGTGGTGGCCGCGATATAGGCGAGCGCGCCCAGCGTCAGCCCAACGACGCTACCCTTCAGCGGCACTCCGAAAACGAGCAGCGCGAGCAGCAGCAGGATGCCGTAGCCGATCATCGAAAACAGCACATAGGGGATTTGCTTGCCGAGGATGAATTCCGCGCGTGACACCGGGGTCACGTACAGATTGGCGATGGAGCCCATTTCTTTTTCACGCACCACAGCAAGCGTGGCTAGAATCGCCGGAATAAATACCAGCAGCAGCCCCATCACCGAAGGCACCATGGCGTTGATGCTCTCGAAGGACTGGTTGTAACGGTAGCGGCTTTCAATCACCAGCGGCGAGCGCGGAAGCATCCCCTGATCGCTCAGGAAGCGTTGATGGATTCCCTGCACATAGCCGCCAATGGTTTCGGCGCGAAACGGCATCGCACCATCCACCGTGGCGGCAATCTCGGTGGGTGCGCCCCGGCGCAGATTCTTGCCGAAATCGGGCGGGATTTCGAGCACCAGCGACGCCGAACCATCGCGCATGCGCGCCAGCAATTCTTCATGGCTTTGCAACGCCGGTTCTGACTTAAAATAGGGAGAGCCTGCGAAATTCTCGATATAGCTGCGACTCTCCGGCGATTGGTCGCGGTCGAGCACCGCATAGCGCAAGGAGTCCACATCGAGCGTGATGCCAAACCCGAAAACCAGCATGAGGAGCGCCATACCGAGCGTGGCAATGCTGAGGCGAATCGGGTCGCGCCGCATCTCCAGCATTTCGCGGCGTAGATAGGCCATCATGCGCTGCGTTGAGAATATCCGCTGCTGAGAGGATTTTTTTGTCATCCCTTGCGCCGAATTGGAGAGTGCGCTTGCCGTAGGGGCAGGTTGTGCCTGATTTCCCTGCGCTTCTTCCAGATAGCTGACAAACGCTTCATCGAGTGTTGCCTTGCCCTTTGCCTCACGCAACTCCTCTGGCGTACCGGTGGCGATCACTTTTCCCGCATGCATGAGAGAAATGCGGTCGCAGCGCATCGCCTCATTCATGAAGTGAGTGGAAATAAAAATCGTTACCTGCTGCTTATGCGCCAGATCGATCAGCAGTGCCCAAAAATTATCGCGCGCCACCGGATCGACCCCGGAAGTCGGCTCGTCGAGAATGAGGATCTCCGGTGCATGGATCACGGCCACCGCCAGCGACAACCGTTGACGTACCCCCAGCGGCAGTTTGCCGGAGTTGGCGTTGCGGTAGGCGGTGAGGTCGAACGTCTCGTAAATCCATGCGATACGGCTTGACGCTTTTTCTTTCGGTAGCCCGAACAGATTGGCGTGCAGGGTGAGGTTCTGATGCACGGTCAACTCACCATACAGCGAAAATGCCTGTGACATATAACCAATGCGGCGGCGGTTTTCAATGTCACCCGGCACCAGTTTTTTCCCAAACAGCGCCGACTCTCCCTCACTGACGGGAAGCAGGCCGGTCAGCATTTTCATGGTGGTGGATTTGCCGCAGCCGTTGGAGCCGAGAAACCCGTAAATCTCGCCGGTCGGAATCTTGAAATCCACATGATCGACCGCCACGAAATCACCGAAACGCTTGGTCAAGCCACGCGCTTCGATGGCGATGGCAACGCCGGAAAGATCGCGGTGCTCGACCTTCGGCACCACATGATCCGCGCGTTTTTCTTCGGGCAGGAACGCGATGAACGCCTTTTCCAGATCATCCGTGCCGCTTTGTTGCTTTAGCGCTTCCGCCGTGCCTTGCGCGATGATCTTGCCCTCGTCCATCATAATGACTTCATCAAACTGCGCGGCTTCTTCCATATAAGAGGTCGCGACCAGCACCGTCAGGTTTTTCTGCTGCGCGCGAATATCGTCAATGAGTGTCCAGAATTGTCGCCGTGACAGCGGATCGACGCCTGTGGTCGGCTCGTCGAGAATCAGCAGTTCCGGGTCGTGGATCAGCGCACAGCACAGGCCAAGTTTCTGTTTCATGCCGCCCGATAATTTCCCTGCCGGACGGTCGATGAAGGGGGCCAGCCCCGTCGCTTCTAGCAGCCGGTGAATGCGTGCATCGCGCTCCTGTTTTCTTTGCTCGTAGAGTCTTCCGAAAAATTCCAGATTCTCGCGGATACTGAGTTCAGGATAGAGGTTTCGACCCAACCCTTGCGGCATGTAGGCGACCCGTTGCTGCAATTCACGCTGCATGGATTTTTTGCGCGCATCGCCCCCAAAGATAGTCAGCGTTCCATTCTGTATCCGCTTAGCTCCGGCAATCAGTCCCAATAACGTCGATTTACCCACCCCGTCCGGGCCGATGAAGGCAACGCTGCTTCCCTGCTCAATATGCAGGTCGAGAGCGGCAAGCGCATGCGTCCTGCCATAGCGATGCGAGAGTTGTTCGGCTACAACCAGCGCACTCATGGCTACTCCTCGTTATGTTCGAGCAGCTCCGGTTTGACGGTCAGACTATCCGGCCACGGCGCATCTTTTTGGGTGCGCACATAGGCAACGCCCGGAAGTCCGGTTTTCACGGCTTCCAGATGTTTTTTCAATAACGCTTCCGGTACGCGCACCTTGACACGGAAGGTCATTTTCTCACGCTCGCTTTGGGTTTCCACCTGACGGGGCGTAAATTGCGCTTCCGGCGAAACATAGGAAATCGTCGCCGGAATCACGATGTCCGGTATGGCATCGAGCACGATGCGCGCCTCATCGCCTAAGCGTAGCTTTCCGGCGACCTCCATCGGGTAAAACACCGTCATATACACATCGCTCAGATCGAGCAGCGTGACGATTTTGCCGCCACCGGGGACAACTTCTCCCGGTTCCACGAGCTTATATAGCACGCGGCCGGTGCGCGATGCCTTCAAATCCTTGTCGGTCAGCAAATCTTTCTGTCGTTCCACTTCGGCGCGCGCCACCTCGACGGCTTCCTTCGCCGCCTCCAAACGCTGACCCGCCGCCGAGCGCGCCGCTTCCGCCGTTTGCTTCTGGTCAAGCGCCTGATCGTTACGGCTCTTGGAAACCGCGCCTTCCTTCACCAGCCGCGCCGAACGCGCATATTCTTTTTCCGCCAGCTCAAGCGCGGACTCTGCCTGCTTCACGCCGGAGGCCGCTTCCTGTTCCTGTTTCAGCGCCGCACGCACCTGTGCTTGCGCCCCTTCGAGCGAGGCCGCCATGTGGTTCAGGTCAATCGTCGCCACTACATCGCCCGCCTGCACCATACTGCCTTCTTCCACCGTGACGGAAAGAACCCGCCCGCCGCTGCGTGTGGCAATATCGACTGTCTGCGCTTCGACGCGCCCATTGCTGCGCGCAATATAATCCGGCAGGCCAGGCTGCATGGTGGCAAAATAATAGGCAGCGCCTCCCACCATCAGAACACTGCCTACTACCAGCAAAGTTTTTTTAGTGATGGCCATGCAAATCTCCTTTTTTGTTAGGGAGCGCTGGCATCATGATTGCACTGAGAATGATACGCACGAAAAACGCGGCATCCTGCTCCAAATGGATGCTATTGGGATACATTAGATATTTTGTTATCAGCCCGTTGAGGTGACACGATACCGCTTCGGCCAGAAGGCGGGGGGTGTATGTTCCTTCGGGAAGGCCTTTTGAAGTGGCCATGCGTTGAAAGAAATCCGCCAACAATGCAATAACGCGTTCGTTGCATGCCGTACCAATGGTGACGACATGGGGTTCCAGATGCTCGTGCCGCAGCATAATGATGGAAAGCGCCCGTTGCTTCTCAGGAGTCAAGGCGATGTCACGCAGTAAATCCACTATGGCATCGCTAAACTCTTGCAGAGAAGTGGCGTTGCTAGTGACCGTTTCCAATAACTGTTCGTAAAAAGAAATGGTGCGTTCAAACACCGCCTCGAACACTTCTACCTTGTTAGTAAAATGCCAATAGATCGCGCCGCGTGATACATTCGCACGGCGGGCGATTTCCTCCAGCGTCGTAATCGATAACCCCATTTCAAAAAACACGCCTTCCGCCACGTCAAGGATGGCTTCTCGCGTCAATTGCGCCTTCGCTTTTCTATTCGTCGCCATAAGAGATTGCATTTTCCCAATAGCCTGTTATGTTGGCCGACATTCATGAATGTATTTCAAACAAATGTCAATGGCCCTATGAGATTCCGTCCCAAAATGGCTTATTTTCAACATACATCTGCGTTGCGGCATCGGGCATGCATTGCTTTGTCCTTATGGCTGCTTGCCTCCTGTTCGCTGGCTCCCGACATGCCCAATGTTCAAACGGACTTGCCGCAGCATTGGGAATTGACCGGACAGGAAGAAGCGTCACTGACCGAATGGTGGAAGCGTTACAACGACCCGCAATTGAATGCGCTTATTGCGCGGGCGCTGGAACATAACGCCGATCTTCAACTGGCCAGCGCCCGCGTTGCCGAAGCGCGTGCATTGCTGGGAGGAACGCAGGCCGAACAGTATCCCCTTATCAGCGGCAATACCTCCGCTGCACGGTTGGATGCAGGGGATGTTCCCTTAACGGGTGGCAAGGCCATCGAAAGCTACAGCGTCGCGCCGGTACTCTCCTTTGAGGTTGATTTATGGGGCAGGCTCGCCAACGCGACCGAGGCCGCGCGTCAGCAACTACTGGCCGAGGAAGCCAATACCCGCGCCGTGCGCCTTGCGGTGATTGCCGAAACCACCAGCAACTATGTCACGGCCTTGGCGCTCAATGAGCAGATTACCGTAACGCAGCAGACGATCAAGACACGCCAGCAGGCTTTTGGCCTCCAGCAAAAACTGTTCAAGGAGGGCGATACGGACGAGTTGACGGTGCGGCAGGCCGAGTCTGAATTGCAGGCGGTGCAGGCGGAATTGCCCAATCTGGAACAGCAGCGGCAGCAGCGCCTTAATGCGCTTTTGGTGCTTACCGGCGCAACGCCGCAGGAGATTTTCAATCCGGCGCAACTGGCGGAAGTAAAGGATGCCAGCCTTCCCAAACTGCCTGCCCTGACTGCATTGGCGCCGGAGCAGGTTGTGGCCGGAAGGCCGGATATTATCCGTGCGGAACACCAGCTCACGGCCAGCAATGCCCAAATCGGCGTAGCGAAAGCGGCCTACCTACCACGCCTTTCGCTTACCGGGCTGCTGGGGTTCGGCTCGGATAACGTGGGCGATCTATTCAGTGGCGATCCCGTATCGCTTGCCGCCGGTTCACTGGCGGGGCCGATTCTGGATTTTGGCCGCGCACGCGCGCAGGTCGAGGCATCAGAAGCCCGCCAGAAACAAGCCTACATTGCCTATGAGCAAACCGTGCGCACCGCCTTCAAAGAAATCATGGATGCGCTCACTGGCTACCGGAAAACCGGAGAGCGTCTGGATGTGCAGGAAAAACGCATCATCACGCTGAAACGCTCCTCGCAACTGGCGCGGCGGCGGTTCGAGGAAGGGATTTCGAGCTATATCGAAGTGCTGGATGCGGAACGCAATCTATATCAAGCGGAAACGGCGATGATCGAAACACAGCGCGCCCGCCTGCAAACCAGCGTCGATCTTTATAAAGCATTAGGGGGCGGCAGCCATGAGCAGCAGTGAAAAGAAAGTGACGGACATTTACGACGATATTGATCGCCTCTACCAATCCAAACTGGCGCGCCTGACGCTTGGCCTTACTCCGGCAGGCGTGGCGGAGGTGTATACGTCATGGCTCGCCCAGCTTTCCCTATCCCCCGGCAGGCTCGCCCAACTCGTGGGCTTTCCGCTGCACCGGCTGCAAGATGCGGTGGATCGCATCGGCAAGGGCGAACTTTCCTGCGCCAGCGACCCCCGCTTCAAGTCGGATGCATGGTGTCATTTCCCGTGGCGGGCGTATGCCGAATCGTTCCGGTTTCTGGAAGAATACTGGAATCTGGCGACCAAGGATATTTCCGGCCTTTCTCCTGCCCATGAGCGTTCCATATCCTTTGCCGCGCGGCAGTTCCTCGATGCGCTCTCCCCGCATAATTTTATCGCCACCAACCCGGAGCTGGCGCAAAAAACATGGGAAAGCGGCGGGCAGAACCTAATACAGGGAGCCACCAATGCGTTCGAGGATTTTAAGCGCAATCTGGCGGGTGATCCGCCGGTGGGCATGGAGGCGTTCAAAATTGGAGAGAACCTAGCCACCGCCGAAGGCACGGTGGTGTATCGCAACGACCTGATCGAACTTATCCAGTACGCGCCGCAAACCAAGGAAACCTATAAAGAGCCTGTCCTGATTATCCCGGCATGGATCATGAAATACTACATTCTCGACCTTTCGCCGCAGAATTCGCTTGTCAAATGGCTAGTGGCGCAAGGCCATACCGTGTTTATGGTGTCATGGAAGAACCCGACAAGCGACGACCGCGATAAGGGCATGGACGAGTATGTAAAAAATGGCGCGCTGGCGGCGATTGATGCCGTATCCTCCATCGTGCCGAACGAGAAAATCCACCTGACCGGCTATTGCCTAGGCGGAACACTTGCGATGATTACCGCCTCCCTGATGGCGCATGAAGGGGATAACCGCCTGAAAAGCCTGACCCTGTTCGCCGCACAGGGCGATTTCACCGAGGCCGGGGAAATCATGCTGTTTGTCAGCCATAGCGAGGTTGCATATCTCAAGAACATGATGTGGTCACAAGGCTATCTCGATACCAAGCAGATGGCGGGCGCGTTCCAGATGCTGCGTTCCTATGACCTGATCTGGTCACGCATGGTGAACGATTACCTGCTGGGCGACCGCCAGCCCTTGTTCGACCTGATGGCATGGAATGCTGATGCCACGCGAATGCCCTATAAAATGCACAGCGAGTATCTGGAGCGCCTGTTTCTCAACAATGAATTCTCGACGGGCCGCTACACGGTGCTGGGTAAGCCTGTCGCGCCGGAGAACATCACCGTTCCGGTGTTCGCGGTCGGCACGGAGAAAGACCATGTAGCGCCGTGGGTGTCGGTGCATAAGATTCACCTGATGGTCAGTGGTGAAGTGACCTTTGCCCTCACCAGCGGCGGTCACAACGCGGGCATCGTCAGCGAACCGGGCCGGAAAAACCGTTACTACTCCATCGCCACCCGCAAGGCGGGGCTGACCTACCTGCCACCTGAGAAATGGCGCGAATCCGCGAAACGGCAGGATGGTTCCTGGTGGGAAGCATGGAACACATGGTTACTCGCCAAGAATGAAAGCGCAAAAATTCCCGCACCCAAGAAATCAGGCAACGCCACCTACAAACCGCTGGGAGCCGCCCCCGGCACTTACGTCCATCAACACTAACGGAGCATGTATGACAACCGATCTCTTTTCCATTCCCGTTGCCACACTTGAAGGCAAACCCGCCACTCTTGCGCCCTATAAAGGCAAGGTGTTGCTGATCGTGAACGTCGCCTCGAAATGCGGGCTGACGCCGCAATATGAAGGGCTGGAAAAACTCTATCAGGAAAAACATGGGGAAGGTTTGGAGATTTTAGGGTTCCCTGCCAATAATTTTGGCAATCAGGAGCCGGGGGACAACACGGAAATTCAGCAATTCTGCTCGCTTACCTATGGCGTGAACTTTCCTATGTTTAGCAAACTCTCGGTCAATGGCACGGATCGCCACCCGCTTTACCAAGCGTTGATCGACGCAAAACCGAAGGCCGAGCGCACGGAAGCGTTCCGTGAAAAGCTGGCGTCGCATGGCATGGTATCGTCCAATGACAACGATGTACTATGGAACTTTGAAAAATTCGTAGTGGATCGCTATGGTAAGGTGGTGGGACGTTTTTCCCCTGACCTGACAGCAGAAGACGCAGGCCTGCGCAGAACAATCGACTACGCGCTGGCCGCCTAGCACAAGGAAGAAACGATGCCCGCCGAAGAAACAGACATCCTGCAGAATATCACCTTCGCCGAACTTGCCATCGGTCAGTCGGCCTGCCTGTCGCGTAAGCTCACGCAGGAGGATATCGCCCTGTTCGCCGTGGTGTCGGGCGATGTGAACCCAGCGCATATGAACCCGGAATTTGCCGAAAAGAGCTTCTTTCATGGCGTCATCGGCCACGGCATGTGGCTGGGCGGGTTGATCTCGACGGTGCTTGGCACCATGCTTCCCGGCCCCGGCACGATTTATTTAGAGCAAGACATTCGTTTCAAACGACCCGTGCGTCTTGGTGACACCATTACCGTGCGCCTCAGTGTCAAAAGCAAGCACACGGAAAAACCTGTCGTGGTACTGGATTGCGAGTGCCAGAATGAGAAGGGCGAAACCGTTGCAGCAGGTACGGCGACGGTGCTTGCCCCCACCGAGCGCATTACCGTTGCGCGGCCAGCACTTCCCGCCGTACAGCTCTACCCTGCCGATCACTACCAAAGCATTATCAGCGGAGCCAATCAGCTCGGCACCATCCGGGTAGCGGTCGTTCATCCGGTAAGCGCCAATGCAATCCAAGCCGCGTTAGAGGCATCGCATGAAAAGCTGATGGTTCCCGTGTTCATCGGGCCAGCCGCGCGTATTCAACAAGCGGCGCAAGATAATGGAACGGACATTACCGGGTGGGAGCTTATCGACACCGAGCATAGCCATGCCGCTGCGCAAAAAGCGGCGGAACTGGCGGCAACCGGACAGGTCGATGCCATCATGAAAGGATCGCTGCATACCGACGAGTTGCTGGAAGCGATCGTGCGCAAGGAAAACGCCTTACGCACCGAGCGCCGTATCAGCCATGCTTACATCATGGATACGCCGCTTTACCATAAGCCACTGATTATCACCGACGCAGCGATCAATATCGCACCCACACTGGAAGAAAAAGCTGATATATGCCGCAATGCCATTGACCTGTGGCGCAGCCTGTTCGACCATGACGCCAAGCCGAAAGTCGCGTTGCTGTCGGCGGTGGAAACTGTCACCACGCGGATGCCCTCGACGCTGGATGCCGCCTGCCTATGCAAAATGGCCGAGCGTGGCCAGATTACCGATGCCATTCTCGACGGGCCGTTGGCCTTTGATAACGCCATCAGCAAACAGGCGGCGGAAGATAAAGGCATTACATCCCCTGTCGCGGGCGATGCGGATATTATCGTGGTGCCGAATATTGAATCCGGCAATGCGCTCGCCAAGCAACTCACCTTCCTCGGTCATGCCGGGGCCGCAGGCATCGTGCTGGGCGCGCGGGTGCCGATCATCCTCACCAGCCGCGCTGATTCCTTACGCACCCGGCTGCTTTCCTGCGTGGTCGCACTCTATCTCGCACGGGCGCGGCAAAGCGGGAAAATCAAATGATGCAAGCGCTCCTGACCCTGAACACCGGCTCCTCCAGCATCAAGTTCCGCCTGTTCGGGCTGACGGAGGCCTTGCCCTTCCTGCTTGGCGGGAAAGTGACGGATATTGGCGGCACGCCCGTATTTCAGGTGCATGCAGAAGAACAGTCGCGCGACGAAACCCATGTGCTACCGAAAGACAGTACGCACGCTTCCGCACTTGCTTATGTGCTGGACTGGCTGCTTTCCCATCAGCAAGGCTGGCAGTTAACGGCAGCGGCGCACCGTATCGTGCATGGCGGCCCACGTTTCCACGCACCCATGCGGCTCGACAAGGAAGCTGTCGCCTATCTGAAAACCCTCTGTCCGTTAGCGCCGCTGCATCAGCCGCATAATCTGCTGGCGATTGAGGCGCTATGGCGGTATCAGCCCGACCTGCCGCAATTCGGTTGCTTCGATACGGCATTCCATGCGCAGCACGATGCCATCCGCAGCGCCTACGCCGTGCCGGAATCCATGCGCCAAAAGGGGGTGCGCCGTTATGGATTCCACGGGCTTTCCTATGCATGGATCGCGCATCGTTTGCGGCGCGACCATCCGAAACTGGCGCAAGGCCGCGTGGTGGCCGCCCACTTGGGCAACGGGGCCAGCCTGTGCGCCATGAAGGACGGCAAAAGCGTCGATACCACCATGGGGATGACCGCGCTTGACGGATTACCAATGGGAACGCGCTGCGGCAGCATTGATGCCGGGGCGGTCATTTACATGCAGCGCGAACTCGGCCTGCGTACCGATGCGCTTGAGCAGTTGCTCTACAACGAATCTGGCCTAAAAGGGCTCTCTGGCATCAGCAACGATGTCAAGACGTTGAGCGAAAGCAGCGATGACCGGGCGCGCTTCGCACTCGATTATTTCGTCTGGAAATGCACGCAGCATATCGCCGCCATGACCGCCACGCTCGGCGGCATGGATGCGCTGGTTTTTACTGGTGGCATCGGTGAGAACGACCCCGATATACGCACACGCATTATAGAAGGGCTTGCGTTTCTTGCGCCCTTTGAAACACTGGTCATCCCTGCCAACGAAGAACGCAGCATGGCCGGTTCCATTCACGAGATTTTCTGTAAGGAGCACCGCGCATGAAGGGATTAGTCGTCGGGCTTGCCAATGATCTTTCCATCGCATGGGGCTGCGTCAAAGCCTTTCATGCGCAGGGGGCGGAGCTTGCCATTACCTACCAGAACGAAAAAACGAAAACTTACATTGAGCCGCTGGCTGCGCAGGTAAACGCGCCGATTTTTCTGCCACTCGATGTAACCGATGAAGCGCAAGTCGAGGCAGTTTTTGCGGAGATCACCCGTCGCTGGGGCAAGCTCGATTTCCTGCTACACTCCATCGCCTTCGCGCCCAAGGCCGATTTGCAGGGCCGCGTGCTGGATTCTTCGGTGGAAGGCTTTAAGGTCGCTATGGATATTTCCTGCCATTCGCTGATCCGGCTGGCGCGCCACGCCGAGCCGCTGATGAAAGATGGCGGTTCCATTCTCACCATGAGCTATTACGGGGCGGAAAAGGCCATTGATAACTACAACCTGATGGGGCCGGTGAAAGCGGCGCTGGAAGCCTCGGTACGCTATCTGGCGCGGGAATTGGGCGAACAGAGCATCCGCGTGAATGCGCTCTCGCCGGGGCCGGTGAAAACCCGCGCCGCGTCCGGCCTCAGCCATTTTGACGCGCTCATGGAAAAAGCGGCGCAACATGCGCCTATCCGCAGCCTCGTATCCATTGAACAGGTAGGAGAAGCAGCAGCCTTCCTCGTTTCCGATAACGCAAAAAACATTACTGGCCAAACCATCTATGTTGATAATGGCTACAACACGATAGGGTGATGGATGCGCATCAAGTTTTCTTTCGTCATAGCATCACTCTTCCTTGCTCCGATAGCGGCGCAGGCGGAAGAAACCTTTGAGCAAAAAGCGCGGCGGGAGCTTGAAAACAAACCCCGCGAACAATTCCTGACCATCACCGAGGAAAACGATTTATTTGGCGCAGGAACCGACCGGAACTATACGAACGGCATCCGCTTTGGCTGGCTCGACACCAGCAGCACTCCACCGAAGGTAGCGAATTTTGTTGATGAGTATGTGCCATTCTTTTCCGTGAATGATACCACCGCTGTCTATTATTCGGTGGGGCAGAATCTTTATACTCCTCGCAATATCTTGGCAAAAACACCAGATCCCAATGATCGTCCATATGCTGCTTTCCTGTATGGCTCGGTTGGCATGGCAACCGCCGTGGAAAACCATCTGGATAGCGTGGAACTCACTGCCGGTGTCATCGGGCCGATGGCATTGGGCAAAGGCACCCAGAAATTTGTGCATGACCTGATCGACGGGGACAATCCTGCCGGTTGGGATCACCAGCTTGAAAATGAACCCGGCCTGATGATTTCCACGCAGCGCCTCTGGCCGGAAGCCTACACCGCCGAGATAGGGGATCTGCATTTTCGCACGTCACCCTATGTCGGCGGCACCGTGGGGAACATTTACACCTACGCGAATACCGGCCTGATTTTCCAGCTCGTACCAAAGGAATACAAATGGCAATCATTGCCGCCGCGCGTGCGTCCGGCCATGCCGGGAAGCGGTTATTTTTCTGTGCCGGAAGACACGTTTTCATGGTCTGTCTTTGCAGGATTGGAAGGACGCGCCATAGCGCGCAATATCTTCCTCGATGGCAATACCTTCCGCGATAGCCCCTCGGTCGATAAAAAATACTTCGTGGGCGATGCAAATATCGGCGTGGCCTTCACCTATGGCCGAACCCAGCTCTCCTATACCCTCAACTGGCGTTCGGAGGAATTTCAGGGACAGGATAAGCCGGATATTTTCGGCGCAATAAGCTTAGGATACAGGTTTTAGCATATGACTCAAAAGAAGCGCATTGCCATTATCGGGGCCGGATTCGCCGGACTAGCTGCTGCTCGCGCCTTACACCACGCCGATGTCGAGGTGATCCTGATCGACCGCAGGAACCATCATCTGTTCCAGCCCTTGTTATACCAGGTGGCAACGGCGGCGCTTTCTCCGGCGCAAATCGCCCAGCCTATCCGCGCTATTCTGCGCAAGCAGCGCAATTGCACCGTCGTGCTGGGGGAAGTCATCGGCATTGATAAGAAAACACAGAAGATTTGCGGTGCAAAAGGCGAGTTGGCTTATGATTATCTAATTATCGCCACGGGTGCCGCCCATGCGTATTTTGGTAATGAGGCATGGAGTACCTATGCCCCCGGCCTGAAATCCATTGAGGATGCCACCGCCATCCGCCAGCGCATTCTGTCTGCCTTTGAACGTGCCGAGATTGCCGAGAGCGAGGAAGAACAACAGGCCTTGCTCACCTTCGTTATTGTTGGCGGGGGGCCGACGGGGGTGGAACTGGCCGGAGCCATCACAGAACTGGCCCGCCATACACTCAAGGGCGAATTTCGCCGCATCAATCCGGCTAATGCCCGCGTTATTCTGGCCGAAGGCGGTGATCGCGTGCTAAAACCTTTCCTGCCGAAATTATCCGCACGAGCGGCAAGTGATCTGCATAAACTTGGCGTGGAGTTACGCACGGGACAGGCGGTTTCTGAATGCACCCGTGAAGGGGTGAGATTGGGCGATGAGTGGATTTCAGCGCGTACCATTCTATGGGCCGCAGGCGTGAAGGCATCACCCGCTGCCGAGTGGCTGCAAGTGCCAGCGGATCGTGCTGGCCGCATTACAGTGCAGCATGATCTGAGCATCGAAGGCCACCCTGATATTTTCGTCGTTGGTGATACCGCCGCTGCACAAAACCCCGACGGTACTCCTGTGCCGGGGCTGGCTCCTGCCGCCATGCAACAGGGCAAATATGCCGCATCGGTCATTCTCGCTCGGTTGCAAGGCAAACACGCACCTGCTGCTTTCTCCTATAAAGATTATGGCACGATGGCGACCATCGGACGCGGCAAAGCCATCGCGCAATTTAAGTTTGGCACAGCCTCCGGCCTGTTTGCGTGGTGGCTATGGGGCGTGATTCACATGATGCCGTTGGTAGGCTTCCGCAATCGTATGGTGGTGGCTTGCGACTGGCTCTGGGCATACTTCACCCATGAACGCGGCGTGCGGCTGATTACCGTATCAAAGGATGCTGAAAGTGAGATCTAGCATAAAAAGATACGCATTCCTGCAGAGTAGCGACGCAATGTGTAAAATGGCTAGATAGCGTAGTCCAAAAACGAAAAAAAGGCGGCTTCCCTGTGAAAGGAAACCGCCTGAATAAAGGATATAGAGTATAAGGATTATCACCAGCCGCAGAGGGAATGCCCCACCTCGTTATGATCGAAGATTTGCCGCGCCGTGCCATCGGTTAGCGCATCCTGTTTGCTAACATAGATGGGCCTGCCGATCGCACAGAAGCTATCAGTCACGCGACCAGTCATCGCGCAGGCGTTCAGCTGCATCGCCATCAGCAAGAGTACGACGGTTCTTATCTTGGATTTCATGGGATTTACTCACGTTTTCGGATTGCTTTTCCAGCGCCTCCACCCGTTCGGCATTCCTACCGGCACGACGCGCGGCCAGCAGGATACCGAGGGCGGATAGCACGGCCATGCACCACCCGGCCACACGCAGGGCATTGGTGGTGAAGAAGGCTTTAAGGGCCGCTATCATATCTGGCCTTCTTTCCGGGCTTGGTAGCGGCTCCATGCGATATAGAGCAGTACCAGCGCCAGCACTGCGACGATGGCCCACGGCGCAGCCTTTGCCAGTATGCTTGCCAGCGGCAATGCCGGTTCCAGCGTTTCCACCGCCTGCGACACCGCACCGATGCCGACACTGGCAACCCCGCCGATTTTGGTGGCGATCATCGTATCGGTGCTGCCGACCGGCTGGATCTGATTCAGGGCATCCTTGGCCGTTGCCGGAGGCTTGGTGTCGATGTCGTTGAAGAAGATATGGCCGCTGGTGGAATAGACCGGCTTTTTGCCCCGCGACCATGCGGGCTTGACTGCCGGGGTGTGGTAATGCGTGCTGGCATTAGTCGGGTCAACCAGCTGGTGATCGACTGCTTTCATGGCGATCTGCACGCATTTGTCGAACCATGCGCCATTGGCTTTGAAGATGCGGGCGCGGTTCGGGTCGTTGGTGTTCCAGCAACTAAACTGGTAGGGCTGGATGCAGACGCTTTCCACGTCATTCGGCCAGTTCGGAAGCGCCACCCGGTTCATCACCACACAGGCGATGGCGGTGGCATCTTGCACGTCATGGGCTTTGGCCTCGCCGTAGAGCGTGCGGGCCAGCGTGTCGATATGTTCGGCTTTGGTCGTCATAAAGTTCTCCTATTGTTTGCTAAAAAAGAAATTGAGGGCGGCGGTGATGAACGAGCCGACGACTGCCGCAACGAACATGGCGAAGCTGAACGCCCCTTTGCCCTGATTCATGATCTCGGTGAGTGCATCGACTTTGCGGGCAAGGCTGGCGATGGATTCCTTGGTTTCCTTCGCCGTTTCGCGCTGTTGCTCGCGCAGGCCGCGTAACTCCGCTTCAAGCACGGCGATACGCACCTGACCTTCAGGTGTGTTGGGCATAGATTCTCCTATGGTGGGATGGTGGTGGATTAAGCAGAAAGCAGTGCGTACCAGCGGTCGCCGGTGGCCGCCCAAAACAGGGCGTTCCTCCCAGCGGGCAGCGAGAAATACGCATCGGCGGCCAGTGCATTGATGTAATGCCCGTAATGGGGATAGACGCGCAGCGCGTTCGCCCCCGCGTTGGCGAGAAAGATAAAATCGCCCTGTTCCGGCCACGGCAGCCGCGCCCCTTGGTTCGCGCCAACAGTGGTGAACTGGTTGGTTTGCGCGATAATGGCCGTGGCATCGCCTTGGGTGGTGCCTGCCGCGCTAATGCCAAAGGCATTGCGTTTCAGTGCCATGCGGCCACTGTCGGCCAGCATTTTGAGGGAGTCGTAGAAGGTGGAACCGTCCGGCGACACTTTGAGGGTGAAATTGTCATCCCCCAGCAAGCCAAACTCGGCCCGCGCCGACCAGTTGCTCTGGAACAGGAACCCGGCAGAGTTACCCGTCGCATTCTTGTTCAGCTTCACTTGCAGGCTGTTGCCGATGTGATTGAACAAAATGGCCTCGCTCGCCACCGCCAGCTTGTTCGTGCTATCCGCCGTGGTGTTCACGCCCACCATCGGAAGATTCTGGAAGCTGACGGTCGCCACGCTCTCACCCCATGCCGAACCGTCATAGGTATAAAGCGTGCCGGGGGTTGCCACCCATACCGTGAACCCCGGCCACGGCGCGATGAAGTTCCAGCCGGTGGTGTAATAGGCGAGCTTCTGTGCTTGGCCCACCCATGCCCCGGTCGGGGTATCACCCACCACATAACAATCCCCCGCTGCCGGTGAACCGGGCGGCGTGTCGTCACCGACGCTAATAGCGGCGGCCTGCACCAGCGCATCGAGCAGTTCGAGGGATTCATTATGGGTGACTTCTTTTTGGGCTTGGCTTGCGACAATGAAAGGCAAGCCCAGACGAACGGTCTGGGGCATAGGATTCTCCTTGTTAGAAAATAAAAAGGCCGCCTCAAAACGCGGCCTCATGCGAAGAACGAGCTGGTGGCACATTCATTGCATATTATTCCGTGGCTTATTGTCCCCACGGAGAGATTGTTATGAGTATCAGCGCCATTTCCTCAAATGCTTATTGGCTGACCGGCAATGTAAAAGCCGCTGAGAAGCAGGGCTCCACGGATGCCATCGCTACGGATAGCAGTGCCACAGCTTCGGTGACTTCTAATTCAGCCACCAAGGTTGCCGCATCGACCGGGCAATATATTCCGATCAGCAGTGCCGTTCTTACCGCGCAAGAAGTTGGTGCTGATGTGACGGGCCAACTATCCGATTACGCCACCACGACATTGCCAGAAGGCGTTACATTACTGACCTTCCCCCCTATGGCAGATGAAGAAGCGATGCGTTCTCAGTTAGAGGAAGCGGCCAATAATGAGGCAAGAAAAAATAATCCTTTCCATGATGTTGAACTCCCACCCGGCAGCATTGGCTTATCCCAAGAGCATCTGCCAAATATTGACCTTGGCGGCAAAATGCTGGCGGTCACTTTTCCCGAAGGAACCCAGCGTATCGACGTGGCACAAACCGCCAGCCAGATTACGCAGGATGCGGATGGCAGCATTCGCGTTCCCGCAGGCTTGAAATGGCAGCTTATCTCACCTCTGACCTAAACGCTGGCACCTGCCGGGTAGCCCCGGCCAACCACCACTGAAAGCTGGTAGATGCGGATGTTAATACTGGCTTGCGCCACACCGAAATCCGCCACCTGCTGCGCGGTGCTATAGGCAACCGTGGGGCTGGTGGCCGGTAAGATGCGTTTCACCGTCGCACCATCGAGGATTTCCACCTCGTAACGCTCCGATTCCTCGCCCAGCGGAATATCCACCCCATCGCGCCATTCCGCACCGACGCGGGAACGGCGCACCCAGCCGATGGTAAGGTCGCCGGAGCCGTCGCGCAGGCCGGTCACATGCACCGGGGAAAACGGTTTTAGGTTCTTGCCGGTGTAGGTGAACCCGGTTTCGCCAGTATTGCCCAGCGAGTTGCCGACGCTGACCGCCTTATAGAACAACTCCCGCCCGATCAGGTTGTTAGCGATGGCTGTGGTATAAAGGGCCGGAGAAAGCAAAACGAAGCGGTCGCCGGGGTCATGTAGCCCCATCGCCCATTCCGTGCCCTGCCGCCCCCGCAAAAGCCGGGAAAGGCGATAAGTGCTTTCCGCGATCAGCGTGGCATTCTGGAATTGCACCAGTTCCTCACCAATCAGGGCGGCATTGGCACCGTTCAGCACGGCCAATTCGCTGACGCTGGCAAGGCTGCCGGAGGAAAGCAGTACCTCCACGGTGCTGAACTCATCCCACGTTTCCGAACTGCCCTGTGCCAGGTCGGTGATGATCGCGCCGAAAGTTGCCGCCCCATCGAGGCCCGCCAGCGGGTTAAAGGTGTTGCCACCATCCTCGCCACCATCATCGGAACGGTAGATCGCCGCACCGTTCCAGTTCGGCCCGTCCGCGGCGACACCGATACGCAGCAGCCCTTGGTTCTGCACCGTATCGACCGGCAGCGGCGGCGCGTCGATGAACTGCACCAGCGTATCCGGCACCAGCTGCGGCGGCTGGATGTTGTTGCCGGTTTCGCCGGGTGGCGTGTAGAAGTCATACGAGCTGATGTCCTCCGCCACCGCGTTCACCTTCATCATGCCGTTTGGCTCCATGTCGGTTTTCACCACCCGCATTTCATGCGCCACCCCGGATACAATGGGGGTAATGATGTCGGTCGGCTCAATCCGCACATATTTGGGCGGCAGGCTGAATGCGAAACTGATACGTTCCTTCCAAGTGCCGTAGAGCGTAATATCCGCCACCTGTTTCGCCTGCGTCGCCCCCATCACAATCGGCAAGTTCATGGTCACTTGGTCAATCGCTTTGGTGGTCTGGCGCTGGCTGGTCTGCGTTACCGGGTCGTAATTGAAAGGCCGGTCGATGTAGGTCACATTCACCCGCTGCGGCAATTCCAACTCCTGCGCATAATTGATTTCCAGCACGCTTTGCTGGCTATCCTTGCCGGATGGAATCAGGTCGGCTTCCGGAATGCTGCGAATGGACGCATTGCCACGCGGCACGCATTTCAGGATGCCATCGCTTTCCACGATGTCGAAGAAGAACGCACTGGCCAGCTGCTCGATGGCATTGCGCCCGGTGATCGGCTGTTGCAGGATAAACCCTTCCAGCGTGGCTGTCAGGCGGGTGACATCGTAATCCGAAGCCGTGAGGCCGGAAGATTGAAATAACTCCGCCACCACCGCGCCCAGCGTCGATGCGCCGAGCTTGCCATTCACCCAATGGCCGGTCGCCCACTGGATGGAATCCGCCCAGACGTTTTCAAGGTCAGGCCAGAACGAAAACGGGCGTGCATCCCACGTCCAGATGAAGCGGCGCTGCACAAGGTTGGCATTGCCGGGTTTCAGCCTACGTTCTTCCAGATAATCCAGCGTTGCATCAAGCGCCACGCGCTGCGCCTGAAAATCCACCCGGCCACGGCTGGCACGGGGGAAGAA
>CAZUXB010000008.1:0-5845 GCA_964624555.1 uncultured Rickettsiales bacterium
GTTATACGTATCCCATGATGCAGCTCATATTTTTCTTTAAGACCACGAAGTATCGAAACTGTATCTTCAACCGTAGGCTGGGCAACAAAGACCGACTGGAAGCGACGGGCCAGGGCTGCGTCTTTTTCGATATACTGGCGGTATTCATCAAGAGTAGTTGCGCCTACGCAGTGCAAATCACCGCGCGCCAGAGCCGGCTTAAGCAGGTTGGAGGCATCCATCGAGCCTTCCGCCTTACCTGCCCCCACCAGCGTGTGCAATTCGTCAATGAACAGAACCACATCGCCTTCGCTGGCGGCTATTTCATTAAGAACAGATTTCAGACGCTCTTCAAATTCGCCACGATACTTGGCACCGGCAACCAACGCCCCCAAATCCAACGACAACAAACGTTTGTCGCGCAGGCTTTCCGGTACATCACCAGCCACCATACGTTGCGCCAGACCTTCAATAATAGCCGTTTTACCAACACCCGGTTCGCCAATAAGAACAGGGTTATTCTTAGTGCGGCGCGACAATACCTGCATGGTGCGGCGTATCTCCTCATCACGTCCTATAACCGGATCGAGTTTTCCATCTTTAGCAAGCTGGGTAAAATCCTTGGTATATTTTTTAAGCGCCTCAAAACTATCTTCAGCGTGTGCGGAACTTGCCACACGGCCTTTGCGCATGTCGTTTATGGCGCTATTCAATTTTTGCGGAGTAACTCCGGCATCTTTAAGTATCTTTGCACTTTTGCTACCGTCCAACATTGCAATCGCCTGTAACAAGCGTTCCACAGTAACATATTCATCACCGGCTTTTTTAGACAGTTCATCGGCAGAAGCAAAAAGTTTGGCTATTTCGCTGGTCGCATATAACCCACCAGCTCCGCTACCTTCCACCTTCGGCATAGCATTAATCGCTTCCGAGGCAGATTTTGCTACCATAGCAGCATCACCGCCACACGCCCTTATAAGCTTATCCGCCATCTTCTCGCGGTCTTCCAGCATAGCAGCCAGAATATGCTCCGCCGTAAAACTCTGGTGCGAATTCTTAAGGGCCAATGCTTGTGCCGCCTGAATTATAGCCTGTGATTTTTCTGTGTATTTCTCAAAATTCATAGATTATTCTCCATATTATTGACAATGATGTGGGTATTAGTTTTCTATATTTCAATACTCAGTGGAAAAAATAATTGAAAATAGCAATTCCTTGTGCTAAAGTAAGGAAGGTATAATTTTGTAAGGAATAGAACCTATGGTAATGTCAACCATGACCTCTAAGGGACAAATAACTATCCCTGCCAAGATCCGTAATTTCCTTAGCCTCCATGCCGGTGATAAGCTGAATTTTATTATGCAGGAGGATGGTAAGGTTCTGCTCTCCCCAGCGAACTCCGATGTTTCCGAACTTGCAGGCTTTCTGCCGCGGCCGAAAAAGGTAGCATCATTGGCTGATATGGAAATGGCAATAAAAAAACGTGGCGGTACATTGTGATAGGTTTGGATACTAACCTTCTTGTTCGTTATATAGTGCGCGATGATACCCGTCAGGCCCAATTAGCAAGCTCCTATATAAAGAAAAAGCGTGATGACGGTGTATCAATGTTTATAAACCATATTGTACTATGCGAAATAGTATGGGTTCTTGAAAGCACCTATGAGTATAGTAAAACTCAGATAGTAAATGTCTTGGAAAAGATTCTGGACATTAGTCAGTTTTCAATACCCGATGTTGACTCAGTTGTGCTAGCGCTTTCAGCTTACAAAAATTCAAAAGTTGGCTTTTCTGACGCATTAATCGGCACTACCAATAAAATGGAAGGATGCGTTAAAACTGCTACATTTGATAAATACGCTGGCAAATTGCCAGATTTTGAGTTACTTGGTTAGAATGCGTATCATCCGACTTGTTATCAATATCACACTTCTCTTCTTTTGCCTGGCATACCCGGCTTTGGCCACAGAAACACTGACTCCAATCAATGAAAAATTATATTATGAGGCCAGCTGGTCGGGCATCAATTTTGGTAAAATAGGCATAGAGATTGACGAACAGGCCGATAGGGCCAGCGTTACCTGCGATATTGCATCTTCCGGCATCATGGCCCTGTTCATAAAACACTCCAGCCACACTACCCTCACTGCCAGCGGTAAAGATTTTTCCTACCCGGAACACGTATATGAAAGCTATTACCACACCCGTAAAAAAGCCCGTCATGTCAAACTAACCTATAAAGGCGGCAAAATAAGCGAAGAGATAGTAGAGCCGCCGGATAACCGCGATAAACGCCCGGCAGTCCCTGATGAGGATAAAAACAAGGCTTATGACCTGATGACCTTCTTATTACAAATGCGCACAGAAATCCTGAATGCTAAGAAAGAGGGTAAAACCAGTTTTACCATCAACGCCTATGATGGCCGCCGCCTTACCCAGGCCGATTTTAATATTATAGGTGAGAACAGCCTCAAAATAGCCGGTGAACAACAGCCAGTCCTGGCAGTAACCGCGAGGCGGAAATTCCTTGCCGGCTACACCCAGAGCGAACTAGACGATTACGACCCAAAAGAACCAAGCATGACCGTATATTTCAGCAATGATGATAAACTTATACCGCTACGTATGGAAGTTCCGTTCATGATGCAGAAAATAAAGGCAGACCTGATCAAAAAATGCGGGAACGGAGAATCATGCCTGCTCGGAAATAGTGACTAATCACTATCTCCTATTCTGAAACAGATTATTATATCTCATCCCTGTCTTCCCAATTCTGCACCACTGGCTCGCCTTCTTTTTTCGGCGCTTCATAGTTGGCAGTAAGAAAAGCGGGCAAGGATGTTACATTTGTAGAGATAGAATCATCGCCTTCAGAATTTTCTGAAACATTATCCACAGTTTCAGCAATATTTTCTGCGGCCTGTTGCCCGTGTGGTACATGCACACGTTGCGGGCGGGAAGCATTTTCTTCCGCTATCATACGGAAGCAATGGTCGGCATGCTGGAAATAATTTTCGGCAAGAACACGGTCACCGGCAGAAAGCGCATCACGCGCCTGAGTCAAATATTTTTCGCGCATTGCCCCATAATTTTTACGTGGGCGGTTACTGTTATTGTTGTTCTGCCCACCGCCAGAAAAGCGTGATTTATTGTTGCGCTGCCCACTCTTATTGTTGCTAAAATTGCTGCTACTCTGTGACGCCGATTTTTTTCTGCTGTAATTCACTGTAATGTCCTCTAAAAAGTTAAAAATTAGTTCTTATATTTTATAATTATAGTTCTAGGCAAACCACTTAGGTCATGCCTAACTCCCACAACCTCAAACCCATTTGCAACAGCAAGTTCCTTCAATTGCTTTTCCTGCCCCATGCCAAATTCAAACGCGGCAAACCCACTCTTTGCCAAAACCATCGGCAGTGACCTAAATATTGTCCGGTAGCAAGCTAAACCATCTTCTCCACCATCCAGTGCCAACTTTGGCTCAAACACCGAAACTTCTGGATCGAGCGTTGGGATAACGCTGGTCGGTATATACGGTGGATTCGCCAATATTATATCAAACTTTCCTTCCAACCCATCACACCAATTCCCGGTAACAAACTGGCTTCTTCCTGCCATTCCCAGCGCCAACGCATTTTCCTTAGCCACCAAAACAGCATTATCACTATAATCTACACCGACCCCGCTTGCTGATGGAAGCTCGGAAAGCAACGCCAGAAGCAAACAGCCGGTACCGGTTCCAAGATCAAGCACCCTGTGTGCCATAGCGCGGTTCACCACCCGCTCCAGCACATATTCTATTAAAGTTTCGGTGTCGGGGCGCGGGTCAAGCGTATCCTCGCTTACCACAAAATTCATCCCCCAAAACTCACGCCTGCCTATAAGCTGCGCTATGGGTTGACGCTGCGCGCGTTTCTCAACCAACGTCTCAAGGCGTTTATACTGCTCCATAGTTATCGGTAAATCAAGCAAAAAAAGCAGCTGCTCGCGGCTTACACCCAGCACATATTCCAGCAAAATCCGCCCATCCAGCGACGCTGTTTCAATATGCTCCTGCTGCAATCTTAGCACTGCCCAGCGTAAGGCCTCCTTGGCAATAAGTGAGTTGCCGCTGTCAGATTCTGACTTTTTACTACTTACTATACTCATATTTCCTTATATTCCATTAAGCTAGCTCAGATAATTGCTTGGCCTGGTCATCAGCAATAAGTGCTTCTATAAACTCGTTTAATTCACCATTCATAACCTGATCTATGTTATATGCAGTTAGATTAATGCGGTGGTCGGAAACCCGCCCCTGCGGGAAGTTATAGGTGCGTATACGCTCCGAGCGGTCGCCCGACCCCACCTGCTCCTTACGCGCACTGGCACGGGCGTTGGCCAGCTTCTCACGTTCTGCTTCATAGAGCCTTGCGCGCAACACTTTCAAGGCCTTTATTTTATTTTTTATCTGCGATTTTTCGTCCTGCTGCTGCACCGTTACGCCAGTTGGAATATGCACAATGCGCACTGCGGAGTCAGTTGTATTCACCGACTGCCCACCGGGGCCGCTAGAACGAAACACGTCAATGCGCAAATCTTTTTCTTCAATTTTAATGTCAACTTCCTCTGCTTCCGGAAGCACCGCTACCGTTGCCGCAGAAGTGTGGATGCGCCCTTGCGTTTCCGTAGCCGGAACGCGCTGCACACGGTGCACTCCTGATTCAAACTTCAGCCGTGCGAACACAGATTTCCCACTTATTTCCGCCGTTGCTTCTTTATACCCACCAGTGCCACCATCAGAGAGCGACATGATCTCAAATTTCCAGCCCTGCTTCTGCGCATAACGCTGGTACATGTTGAACAGGTCAGCGGCGAACAGCGCGGCTTCATCGCCACCAGTTCCCGCGCGCACTTCCAGTATCGCGTTCTTCTCGTCGGCAACGTCTTTGGGAAGCAATGAAAGCTGCACCTTGCGCGTGAGGGCCGGCATACCCTGGTTGATGGTATAAGCCTCTTCCTCGGCCATTTTTTTCATTTCCGCATCGCAAGCTGGATCTTTTATCATCTGCTCCAAGTCATAGAGCGATTTTTTGGCCTGCTGATATTCACGTATCACTTCAACAATCGGTGTTAAATCAGCGTATTCCTTGGAAATTTTCTGGAACTCGCTTCCCGATACATCGCCCCGCGCCAACGCATCGCCTAACTCATCATGCTTGCGTACAAGCATGTCCAATTTATCTTCAAAACTCATGATTACGATGCTCTCGACATTTTATGATAATTTGACTGCAAAAACCGGTGCAGTTTGTCCATGGTCATATGTTCCTGACCGCCGGTACCAAGGTTTTTCATTGTAACATTTCCGTCCTTCACTTCACTTTCTCCAATCAGTAATGCAATAGCGGCATTCATCTTATCCGCCTTTTTCATTTTCTTACCAATATTACCGCTGGTAATTATCTCAGCATAATAATTCCAGTTGCGTAATGTTTGCGTCAGCACCATCGCCGGAACCACCTGTTCATCATCCACCGGCACTATCGCTATGGGGCGGCGGACAAATAATGAATCCTTATATATTCCCACCTCTTCCTGCAAGGCAAGCAACCGTTCGATACCGGCGGCAAAACCAATACCTGCCACATCATTTCCACCCATCTGTTTAACCAGACCATCATAGCGGCCACCAGCCAACACTGTGCCCTGCGCACCGAGCAGGTCGGTAGTATATTCAAACACCGTATGTGAATAATAATCCAGCCCGCGCACCAGTTTTGTATTCAGGTTATAATCAATACCTAAATGTTTCAGCGCTATTTTTATGAATTCAAAAAACTCTTTGGATTCGTATAAACCACTATGTTAAATAGAAGCAAAATAA
>CAZUXB010000008.1:5855-40275 GCA_964624555.1 uncultured Rickettsiales bacterium
TTTGGATTCGCTGTTAAAATAATCGGCAGCCAGCGGCGCATCTTTTATAATTTTGCGGTCGCCTTCATCCTTGGAATCGAGTATACGCAGCGGATTTTTTTCCAGACGGGTTTTGCTGTCATCGGAAAGATTATTTTTGTGGTCGCTAAAATAAGTAACCAGCGCATCGCGGTAGGCCTTCCTGCTTTCGCTGTCACCCAGTGAGTTAAGTTCTAGCTTTACATGTTTATCCAGTTGCAAATGCCGCAGCATGGCGTGGGTCATGGCGATCACTTCGACATCAGCGGTAGGGTCAGCGGCCCCCAGATACTCAGCGCCGAACTGGTGGAACTGGCGCAGGCGGCCTTTCTGCGGACGCTCGTAACGGAAGGCAGGGCCATTATAAAACACCTTGAACGGCAACTGTTCCTGCAAACCGTTAGAGATGAACGCGCGCACCACCGAAGCGGTAAATTCCGGGCGCAGGGTGATGTTCTCACCACCACGATCCATGAAACTATATGTTTCCTTATTCACCACATCGGAAGTATCACCCAGCGTGCGGTGGAATACTTCTGAGAATTCGAATATCGGCGTAGAAATTTCACCGTACCCATAGTTGCGCGCAACAGATTCCATACCCTGTACTATGGAGCAGCGTTTGAGATTTTCTTCGGGCAAAATATCGTGCGTACCACGCACAGGCTGTAGTTTGTTACTCATTTACTGTCTTCTTAATCCTCGCATATAGCGTATAGCGTTCAGGTTTCGGTATCGGCTCACCTTTTACAATATCTTCTTCTGCTATCGGCCCACCTTCTACTTCACCAATTTTTTCATAATTCTGCCACAAAACAGCAAAACGAACATCGCGCGATAACACCTTAATAATATCCCGGTTTTCTGGCTCAATAGCATAATCTTTTATTTTTGCCAAATTAACATTTTCATCAACCCAGACCAATTCTGGAGGGTAAGTAGAGAAATCATGCACCAAGGTATCATAAAAAAACTGGCTTGCCTTTGTTATTTCAGGTGTTTTTACGTTTTCCTGCTCCCTTATAATAAGCCCGGCCATTGGCCATAGCTGGTAAAAACTTCCCCGGAACACCCCCTTAGATAAAGCAATTACCGGGAAACCAGACTGCATATTGAATGCCAGGGGGTAGACATATTTACCATCGGCCCTCTTATTTATTTCCTCCAATAACTTGCCGTGGATAACGGATGGGTGATTGTAAATAAAATACCAGAATTTAGCATCAACCCATATACAGCCTGCAATAATAGCCACAGATCCACATAGCGCAATAAACCGCCGATGGCCTATTTCCAGCCCGATATCCTCCCATATCTCAACCATGCACAGCAATATCATAACCACCGCCAGCCCAGCCATAAAAACCAATGGGTAAAGATGGTTGAGCCACTCCTTGCGCTGCAAAACCATAAAACCGGCACATGACAGCATCCAGACAATTATCCTCAGCGTTGTATTTCTGAAATCAGCATGCGGTTTTGCCACAAAAAACAGTGTAAATACCAACCCGCAAACCACAGCAATGAATTTTGCTATACTGCTCCATACCGATTCATAGGTGAAGTAGGTAGCAAGCACCAACGGCACTATAGTTTTAGTATATTCCGGATAAAAATTATATATGGCAGCGAAATAGACAAGCTGCACCATACCAATTACCCAGTTATGCCAGGCAAATACTGAAGTGAATTTACGCTGCCCAAACGCGATATACAGTTCATTCATTCCCCACAACAATAGAAAAAATGGCTTAATGGCAAAACCCACCGCTGCCATAGCGATTATACCAATATTCATTATAGATTTTCTTTGTATCCCATCCTCATCCAATGATTTAAGGAGATAGGGCAGAATCAGGGAAACAAATAATAATTCCCGCTGCCCATAAACTGCCGGCGAAAGCAGAAAAAAGCCAAAGGCAATATAAAACACGACAGCATGGAAGACTAGCTTTCCACCAAGAAAATTTTGTTTACGCAGTATATTTGCCGACAGGTAGATACTTATTATATTGAGCAAGGTCACCAGAAACGGAAAAACCAGAAGTGGCTGTATATTTAAAAACCGCCCAACATAGACTGGCAGTAAACTTATCCATAAAATAAGCGGCGGGTTGGTTTCCAGCACATCACCATATAACTTCTGACCATCAGCCATCCGCCCTGCAGCGTAGATAAGCCAACTGCTATCCGGGTTTGGTATCATATCCATCTTCGGGAAAAAATATACTTCACGGAGCAACGCCAGAACCGCCATCACCCCAACAGATAAAGCCAGCGCAAAAGTTGCATTAATATTACGCAGCATAATTATTCCTCACATAATCAGCGACAATAGCCTGGAATTCTTCGGCGATATTCTCACCACGTAGGGTTATGGCTTTTTTCCCGTCAATAAAAACCGGTGCTGCCGGTTGTTCTCCGGTTCCCGGTAAGCTAATCCCGATATTGGCGTGCTTGCTTTCTCCTGGGCCATTTACGATGCACCCCATCACTGCCACGTTCATATTCTCCACACCCGGATACTGCGTTTTCCAAACTAACATCTGGTTGCGCAAATAGCCTTGAATTTTATCCGCCAACTCCTGAAACACCGTGCTGGTAGTGCGCCCGCAACCGGGACAGGCTATGACCTGTGGCGTAAACGCGCGAAATCCCATCGTCTGCAAAATCTCCTGCGCCACCCTCACCTCCTGCGTACGGTCACCACCAGGTTCGGGGGTCAGGGAAATGCGTATTGTATCGCCAATACCTTCCTGTAACAGAACTGCAAGGGCAGCAGTGGAAGCAACGATACCTTTACTCCCCATACCAGCTTCGGTAAGGCCAAGGTGCAAAGGATACTGGCAACGCGCTGCTAAATCCCTATAAACTGAAATCAAATCCTGTACCCGGCTGACCTTGCATGAAAGCAATATCTGGTTGGAAGCAAGGCCAATCGCCTCGGCCTGTTTCGCACTATCCAGCGCTGAACGCACCAGCGCTTCGCGGGCAACATCAGCGACGTCTTTCGGCTCAGCGCTTTTTGCATTTTCATCCATAACCGCAGCCAGCATCTTCTGGTCCAGACTTCCCCAGTTCACTCCAATTCGCACTGGCTTTTTATTCTTAATAGCTATTTCCACCATTTTGGCAAACTGGGTATCATGCTTATCAGCAAAACCTACATTGCCGGGATTTATCCGGTATTTTGCAAGGGCAACTGCCATATCAGGGTATCCAGCAAGCAGGGTATGGCCGTTATAATGGAAATCACCGACGAGTGGCACGTTGCAACCCAGAGCATCAAGCTTTTCGCGTATAGAGGGAACAGCCCCGGCTGCCGCTTCATTATTCACAGTAACGCGCACAACTTCCGAACCAGCCTGCGCCAGTTCATAAACCTGTTTTACGGTTGCCGCGATATCGGCAGTGTCGGTATTGGTCATGGATTGCACCATAACCGGCGCACTACCGCCAACCGGAACGTGGCCAATTAAAACCTGGTGTGATGTCCGACGATCTAACAACAAATCCATCCTTAGTATCGATAATTATTTGGACAGTTCCATTATTGAAACAATATTATGGTTCAGCGGCAACAGGTAGCCACCCACCATATCATCTATATCTGCCCGGTAACAGGCAGGATATAGCGTAACACGCAAACTCACACAAGGAAGATTAAATACCGACCCGGGAATACTATATTCCCTAAATATTAATGCCCGGTCCGGCGGAGTTTCAACGATGGAAATGCCTCCCACCTGCGGACGGAATGATATGAACCATATGGCATATACCAGTAGCGCCAACAGCACCCCTCCCCAAACTGCTGAATTAGAAGGTTTTTTTTCACTGCTGAATACATGTGGAAAAAAAAGCCCTCTCTCCGGTAAATCAGTTTCTATTCTCTCAAAGCGGCGTAGTATTTCGTCCTTATCCAAACGTAAGAAACTCGTATAAGCCAACAAATAGCCTTTTGTGTAAGCTGCCCCCGGCAAAACAACAAGTTCTCCAATTTCCAAAGCATGCAAATAGTGGGCACGTATATGCAGGGCAGCAGAGGCTTCCAGCAGAGTCAAACCGGCCTCCTCGCGGGCATTTTGCAATACCAGGCCAATATCTTTCTGATATGATGGATTCATGTCAGAAAACTACAGCTAAAATTCCGTAAATGGAATAAAAAACAGTAGTAAAGTTTATTAAGCAACCCTGCTCTTAGCAAGGTGGGCTTCAGCCTGCTCTATAAGCTCTTTTACAATATCGCACATCGGCTCTATTTTAGAGACCATGCCCACGCTCTGCCCGGCCATTACTGAGCCGTTTTCGACATCGCCGTCTATCACCGCACGGCGCAAAGCTCCCGCCCAGAAATGCTCTATCTTTAACTGCGCTTCTTTTTTATCGAGTTCCCCTGCCCTGAATTTGGCGATGGTCTCATGCTGGCAACGGGCGAATTCATCGCTGGCCTTGTTCACCAGCGCGCGCACCGGAATCACCGGGAAATCAGGGTCGATCTGCACGGAAGGCATCGCGTCCCGCGCCTGCGCGCGTATGAACGCTTCCTTGAATTTTGGATGGGCGATGGATTCGGTGGCACACACAAAACGCGTGCCAAGCTGCACACCTGAAGCGCCCATTTCGAGGTAAGTAACAATCGCTTCGCCGCGGCCAATGCCCCCGGCAACGAACACCGGCACTTCCTTAATTGTTGGCAAAATTTCCTGCGCCAGCACCGAGGTTGAAACCGGGCCGATATGCCCACCTGCCTCCGCACCTTCAATAACCAGCCCATCAACGCCGCTACGCACCAGTTTGCGGCCAATAATCGCTGATGGCGCAAAACCGATAATTTTTATTCCCGCTTCTTTGAGCGACTTTATTATATCACTGCCCGGTATACCCCCGGCCAGTACCACGTGCGATACCTTCTGACGCTTGCAAACCTCGGCGAGTTCCGCAAGCTGCGGGTGCATGATGATAAGATTCACACCGAACGGTTTGCTGGTTAGTTTTTTTGTTTCGATGATTTCTTTTTCCAGCAATTCCGGCGGCATCGAACCACAGGCAACAACCCCAAAAGCACCGGCATTGGAAAGTGCTGCAACCAAATTGCGCTCAGAAACCCACGACATCGCCCCCCCCATGATGGCATATTCGCAACCAAGGAATTCCTTACCACGTGCCCATAAAGTGCTGAGTGCTGAGTACTGAGTGCTGAGTTGTGAGTTCATAATATTCCTTTTTTTGTCATTCCCACGAAGATAGGAATCTTCGCTTGGCCCTAGATCCCCGCCTACGCGGGGATGACAATAACCTATTTTTCCAATTCAAACGCCGCATGCAACGCGCGTACGGCAAGCTCGGTATATTCCTCAGCAATAAGCACACTGATCTTTATTTCTGAAGTAGAGATAACCGAAATATTGATATTTTTCTCGGCAAGGGCAGCGAACATGGTCTGCGCGATACCGGTGTGGCTGCGCATACCAACTCCGACCACTGAAATCTTTGCAACATTCTTGTCAGCGTGCAGGTTCTTGAATTTAATTTTATCATGCAGCTTGTTCACTACTGCAACAGCCCTATCAAGGTCAGCTTTCGGCACGGTAAAAGTGATATCAGTTGATTTTCCGCCTTCGGTTACGTTCTGTACGATCATATCGACATTGATACCAGCCTCGGCCAGCGGCGCAAACAAAGCTGCCGACATGCCCGGCACGTTGGCAACTTCAGTTAGTGAAATACGGGCATCATCACGCGAATAGGCAATGCCGGTTATACGTTTTTGTTCCATAATATCCTCTTCCTTTACCAGTAATGTTCCCGGCACATCATTAAAACTGCTGAGCACCTGCACCACCACATTGTGGTTCATAGCCATTTCCACCGAACGAGTCTGCAAAACCTTGGCGCCGAGTGATGCCATTTCTAACATTTCTTCATAAGCTATCTTATCAAGTTTGCGTGCTTCGCTAACTATGCGTGGGTCGGTGGTGTAAACCCCGTCAACATCAGTATAGATATCGCACCTGTCCGCCTTAAGCGCAGCCGCCAGCGCCACCGCCGAGGTATCCGAACCGCCACGGCCAAGGGTAGAAACCCGGCCATCTTTATCAACTCCCTGGAACCCGGCGACAACAACAACTTTGCCACCATTAATTTCAGCAAGCATGGCTGCACCATCTATTGATTCTATGCGGGCCTTACCATGCGCCATATCAGTTTTCAGGGGTATCTGCCAGCCGGCATAAGAACGCGCCGGAATACCCATTTCGTTCAGGCATAATGCCAGTAGGCCGCTGGTCACCTGTTCGCCGGAGGCCACCACATGGTCATATTCTGCCCATGCTTCCGGTGTGGTAAGCGGCGAAAGCTCCTGCACATAAGCAACCAACTGGTTGGTAACGCCGGACATGGCCGAAACCACCACGGCAACTTTGTTGCCCTTATCGAGTTCTTTTTTCACTTTGGTTGCGACATTGCGGATGCGCTCAATATTGCCCACCGACGTACCGCCGAATTTTTGTACTATTAATGCCATAAGTCTTTTATTATCAGTTATTAGGAACTGATGTTTTTAACCCATTTTTTTGGCTGTGACAAGTGCCTACAGGCGCGAATACTTAACTATTGCGCTGACTTTTATTGGCTGTTTTTGTGTTTAGACACAATGTGCAATATCCTGTTATATATAAATATTACTCAAACCAAACTTTATATGAAAGTGTATCACCTTCTATAGAAATAGTATCAGGCCTATCTATCAACAAAAGCTTTCTGTCCATCGATATTGGTGAAACTGCTTCTTTATATAAGCCTGTGGGCCACTCTATAGAAATAGATTTATTTAAAGACCTAACAATCCATGAGATATATGTAGGACCATCTCCTGATTTTGTTTCCAATCCCCTAGAAATCACTCCAACCAATAATCCATTTTTATCAATAGCAGCTCCGCCACTCATTCCTCCCAAAGAACCACAATCAATCTCTATCACCGAGTATGGCATAAGCAACTTATCCCTTCCATTATGATAAACAGCTTTAACTTCACCTTTTGATACATATAAATTTCCTGTAAAAACACACTGTATATCGTGCATTTCTACGGAATTATTCCTAAATCCAATGATATTTAGCACTTCACCATTTTTAGGTGCGCGAGTAGTTATTCCAAGCCTATAATAACATTTATCATCAGGTACTTTTGAAGCTGCTCTAATTGCTATTAATGCAGTATCGTCAGAATGGTCATATGACATGCTTGTAACCATCCAAATATCAAGATTATTATCTCTAACGCCAAGGCAATATGGAATAGCCTTGCCTTGCTTCATCAATTCTATCTCATCTATGAAATTATGAGTTGCGGTTACTGCAAGACCAGGAGCTATCATAACAGCAGTCCCAACAATTTCCGCTTTTGTTTCCGACTTAAGCATGAAACATAAAACTGCTCCTTGAAAAAACTCCCAATTCTTTACTGAATCTGGAATATTTATTGCGTCACTATTGCCAAAATTTACTAGTTGAAAGCTTATAACTTCTTGAATAGGTAGACCTTTTAATGGATCGTCGGTAATAGCTCCAGAGCAAATTTTTCCATTATTACAATTTTGGTTATTTTTATTATTATTCATAAATATAATTATTTGTTAATTATGGCGGGACCGAGAGGAATCGAACCTCCGACCTACAGTTTAGGAAACTGCCGCTCTATCCTGCTGAGCTACGGCCCCAATAATATAAATATAGCAGGTAATTGCTATAACAGCCTATAAAGACACGTGCAAGAGACTATAGAATCCGCTTAAACTCGCTAGGGCGTCAGCGAAAACGGTTATTTTTGAGAACCGTAGCGGAGCGTATGCTTTATACGTGAGCAACGGAAGCGGAGAAAATGGCCGTTTGCAGCAAGCCATAGTAGAGTTTAAGGCTATTCTTTCCTGTATTCGCCGTCATGCAGCCAGCTGCGGTGGTTTTCCGGCTTTCCGAGGTAATAGCCTTGCAGATAATCAACCCCCATGCCCATGAGAATCTTGGCTATTTCACCGGTTTCCACAAATTCAGCAACGGTTTTAAGACCGAACCCCTGCGCAAAATCAAGCAGGGTTTTTACGAAGAACTGGTTATCAGCACTACGTGCAATATCTTTCACAAACACGCCATCTATTTTGACCATATCCACTGATAATGCCTTCAGCTGGCGGAAAGATGTATAACCCGAACCAAAATCATCAAGAGCCACCTGGCACCCCAAATCCTGTACTGAAGCCACAAAAAATGCTGTTCTGCGTAAATCACGGTGTACTGCTGTTTCGGTAATTTCTACAATTATCCGCGGAGCAATTTCTGGAGTTTCTTTTATCTTCCGTTCAAAGGAATTAAGCCATACGCTATTTTCAGTAGTCATATTTGATACGTTAAAAGCCAATGTTACATCTGGTGCTTTGCGCAGCTCCTCAATAATAAGCTCCATAACCATAGTATCAATAACGTCAATAAGCCCCATCCTCTCAGCAACCGGGATAAGGGCACCTGCAGAGCTTATTTTACCACCATTACCGACAATCCTCAGCAATGCTTCATAATGTACAGTTTTTCCAGTTACACTGTCTATCACTGGCTGATAAGCCATACGCAGGCGCTTTTCTTTTACTGCCCCGGAAAGATAGTTGGCAAGCCCCATCTGCTGGCGGTACAGGTCTGCCTCAGCGCGCGTGGATTCATATGTTCTCTGCTGTGTTGTCTGCATGCTGTTTACAGTTACGTAAACTTTATCAAGGGCATCGCGTGACTCTGCCGTTTCGGAAGGGAAGGAAATACAGCCGATGACCCCTATTATATACAATGATGCTGTTTCAAAATTATCCCTGCCAAAATTCTGCACCAGGGTATGAATCCTCTGCATCATTTTCATTGTATCTTCCGGATAACTATCTGCAATTATTATACCTAACTGATCACGCTGCAAACGCTGTATGGTATTGCCTTCCCCAATCATCTCACTAATCATTTTAGTGAGGTCATGCATTACAATTTCAGATGTATCATGACCATAGGCATTTATAATCATGGACAGGTTGCTGATCGACAGGAGTAACAAAGCGCCGGAAGTATGATTGGAAATCACGCCCCTGATCGACGTTTCCAGCAAGTTAACAAAATCAGCAGGATAAAAATTCGACCCGGGATAGGTCGGTGGCGGCACAACCATTTCTGGAATTTCAGTATCAGGCACAGACATATCGCCAACCATATGCCCAGATCTACCTGATGCTCCTGAACCAGAACCTATTGGTGTTTCATTTTTAAATAGCATGCAATACTACAATCATTTTTTATTTTGATTCTATCTCAGTTAAACACACAACATTTTATGCAATTTTTTATATAATTTTACCGTTAAATTTTCAGGCGAACAGTTTGATTGTACCCCGAAATGGTAAACATAACCTTACTACTACCAATTATGCGCCCTCGATTTGATACATTATTTTGGTAACACACTGATAAATAATGCTAAAAATATCATAAATTCAAGCCATACATTGGACCTGAATATCATTTTTGCCGATTCTTTACTGACAACATCAAGGGAATAGACCTGCCACAAACAATGAAAAAATGCAGGAATAAGGGCCAGAACCCCATAAATATTACCAGCGGCAATGATAAAGCAGATAATGGCCGACAAATACATTGCGGCTACAAAAGTTTTTACATTATCACCTAACCTGATAACGGTAGAACGAACCCCTACCCGCACATCGTCTGCCTTGTCCTGAATGGCATATATAGTATCGTAACCGACGGTCAGGAATACCCCTCCTATGTATAATAATATTGCCGGAAATTCTATCTGGCCACGTACCGCTGCCCAACCCATAAAGGCACCCCAGTTAAAAACCAGCCCAAGGAATAATTGCGGCCACCAGCTTATACGCTTCATAAAGGGATAAGTAACCACCGGCACCAATGCCAATATACCCCACATCAGTACATGTCTGCCAAGGGTAACCGCTACCGGTAAAGATATAGCCAGTAATAAAAGCAGAAAACATATCGCCTGCCTGACATTAAGCTCGCCACTGGCAAGAGGCCGGTTTTTTGTCCGTTCAACATGCTTGTCAATATTGCGGTCAGCAATATCGTTGATTACGCACCCTGCCCCCCGCATCAAAACCGCGCCAATAAAAAACAGCATTAATTTCCACATATCGGCATAGCCCGATGCCAGCACCAAAGACCAGGCACATGGCCAGAATAACAACCATATGCCAACTGGTTGATGCAAGCGCATTAGCCGGAAATAATGGTTAGAAAGTTTCATATCAACCTTTTTACATGATTATACTGCGCATAGCAGGTGACATATTTATAAATTAATAATATGTATAAAAGAGCAATTTGTGATATATAAAATTTGATTAAACGAATAAATATTTTTATGACACTGTCTATCCAGGAAATCCCTTTCGCCAGCGCGGAATACAAACAATTACTCGAATTGCGTTATGATATACTACGCAAACCATTAGGGCTTGAGGTAAGCGCACAGGATGTAGCAACCGATAACCGTGAGTTCCATATTGCCGCTTTTGAAAATGGCAAGGCTGTGGGATGTGTCCTGCTGCGGCCAATAACTGCCGATGTCATAAAACTCCGGCAAATGGCCGTAGCAAATGAAGCACAAGGACAAGGTCTTGGAAAAAGGCTGGTAAAATATGCCGAAGAACTGGCTAGCGCGCGCGGATTCAAAATTATCGAAACACATGCACGGAAGGTCGCGCAGGTTTTTTATGAAAAACTCGGTTACGTGGCCGAAGGTGATTACTTCACTGAAGTCACCATACAAACCATTAAAATGCATAAGACATTATAAACTGGATCATGGCACAGGAAATACGATTATACACTACGCAGGCGCTAAAACAGTCTGTACCAATAAATCTGGAGGCTGAGCAGTCGCATTACCTTGCCAATGTCATGCGCTGCAAAACTGGGGATTTCGTAAGTGTATTCAACGGTCATGACGGGCAATGGAATGCTGAAATCACCGCTATTTCCAAAAAAAGCACCTCTATATTGCCTATAGCAAAAACCCGTGAACAAAGCTATTCGCCGGACCTGTGGCTGGTTTTCTCTGTTATCAGAAATAAAACTGAGCTGGTAGTGGAAAAGGCGGTGGAGCTAGGTGTATCAAAAATAATCCCCATCGTTACCATGCACTCCGTAGTACGCTCCGTAAATATGCAGAAATTAACAGCCCACGCCATAGAAGCTGCTGAACAATGCGAAAGGCTGGATGTCCCTGCCCTTGAAACCCATAAAGATTTATCCTATCTGCTAGGAAGCTGGGACAAGGAACGTATATTGCTATACGGCGACGAAACCGGCTGCGGTGTTTCACTTACAAGAGTTTTAGATAATATGAAAAAACAACCAGGAAACCATAAAGCCGCTGTTCTAATCGGCCCGGAAGGTGGCTTTTCCTCCGATGAGCTGTCCATGCTCCGCACCTGCGCATTTGCCAAACCGTTTGGTATGGGCGGACGCATCTTGCGGGCTGATACCGCTGCCACCGCCGCTCTGGCCTGCGTACAGGCACAGCTTGGCGATTGGGATATACAACCACATTTTATCAGACAAAACTAATGAGCAATATTCTATCCACCCTGAAAAAACTTTATGATGAGCGCGGCGATGAAGTGGAACGCTGGCTTGCAAATACCCGCAGGGAAGCACCGCCATTCTTTTATAGTTCTGTTGACTTGCGCCATAGTGGGCTGCGTCTTGCGCCAGTGGACACGAATTTATTTCCAGCCGGATTTAATAATTTATCGCCGGCAGGCTGCGCGCGCGCCAGCAGCAACATAAAAAATTATTTATATGAAAATCATCCGCAGGCAAAACGTGTTCTGATAATCCCTGAAAACCATACGAGAAATTTGGCATATTTCGACAATCTTGCCACGTTATTGGCATTATTTAAAAAATCTGGCGTAGAAGCAGAAATTGGCAGCGTTGTTGCTAAGCCCGGTGAAGCCCTGGAATTTGTATCGGCATCCGCTGTTACCATAAAGCAATACGCACTGGTAAAAACCCACAATAAATTATCTCTGGAAAATGGCTTTACCCCTGACCTGATAGTGATGAATAATGATATGACTGCCGGTATACCGGATATCTTACATAATCTCGAACAACCAATTATACCACATACGGGTATGGGGTGGTTCCAACGCCGAAAAAGTATTCATTTTGCTGAATACAGAAAACTTGCTGAAGATTTTGCTGGAAAGTTTGGTTTGGATCCATGGTTGATTTGCGCGGAATCACATCAATGCGGTATGATCGATTTCAAAGATAAAAACTCCCTGGAATGCCTTGCCAGATCGATTGATAAGATACTTGCTTCCAGCCGCAAAAAACATACTGAATACGGAATAGAACAAGCCCCCTATATTTATATAAAAGCTGATTCGGGAACTTACGGAATGGGCATAATGAACGTTAGTTCTGCTGATGAAGTGTTGGAGCTTAATAAAAAAGAGCGTAACAAGATGCAGGTTATAAAAGAAGGTACAATAGTAAGCGAGGTTATCATCCAGGAAGGAATCGCTACAATAGATAAGGTAGATGGCGCACCGGCCGAACCAATGGTGTACATGATAGATGGTATACCGGTAGGTGGTATGTATAGGGTAAACAGCCAGCGCGATGCCATGAACAACCTGAACGCTACCGGTATGCACTTTACCGGTATGTGCGATGAGAGCGAAGATGAATGCGGAAAATGGAAGAAAGTACAGAACTGCAATTTCCGTTCACACGGTATCATAGCCTCAATTGCCGCACTCGCTGCCGGGCGTGAAAAATATTAGCCTCTATGATAATAAAAAAACAGATTGAAGAAAAATTACAGGAAGCCTTTACCCCTGTTTACCTTGAAATATTTGATGACAGCCACAAACATGCCGGACACGCAGGAGCACCACAAGGCAGCAGTGAAACCCATATAGGCATTATAATTGTTTCTAATCATTTCGCTGGTCTCGGACGACTTGAAAGATCACGCGCCGTACACAAAGCAATAGCCGAAGAAATAAAAAAGATCCACGCTATAACTATGCTGAAGACAATCACACCCGAAGAATACAGGGCAACACAGAAGTGAACTAAGCTTCTTCACTCTCAGGTATAGTCATATCCTCAGATTCATCCGCATCTTCAGCACTGCGTTTAGCTTTACGGGCTTCTGACTTTGGTTTCACCAATTTACCTTTTTCATTATCCCAGGTATACTGGTGGACAACCGTTTTGGTCCCAGTAGTAACGATATCACCGTTAGCAAGCTGCAAAACATCAAATCCCTTCTGCAAGGCATCCTGAATAAGAGAAGAAGACTGGCGCAAATAACGTGGGTCAAGCATCATGTTAGCTGCCCCCACATCACTATCCAACGACTTCCTGGGAGCATTTATAGAGGATGCTGCAAGCTGCTTGGAACCAAGATTTAATCTTTTCATGTCATAAACCCACTAAAAACTACTAAAAAAATTTTGCGATTTATACTTATTCTACATATCGTTAATCAGCAACAGTTATATACTATATGTAGAGATAATGCAAACAAGATATTACCTTATTTCAATAAATAATACATCACTGTATGTCAAGGCAAAATATTAACAGAAAATCGGCCCCAGTAACAATCGTATTAACCATACCTGCATATCAAAACAATTGAATTACATTAATATTCTTATTGCATCAATAACTTTACCAAAACACATACATCAATATAACCAAACATACTAGCCCCACTGCCAGAAAATAAATCTGACAGCGGGAAGTAAATTAATAAAGCTATCTCAATATATCATTCAACTGACTGAGCAACTGGTCTGTTGTGGAAATAACTTTGGTATTCGCCTGATACGCACGTTGGGCAACTATCATATCAGTCAACTGATCGGCAAGTTCCACGTTAGATTGTTCCAGCGAGGACGATGCGATTTTTCCTACACCGCTGCTTCCCGATTGACGTAGGTTCACTTCCCCAGACTCCGAGGATTGCAAAAATACGTTACCCGATGAAGTCTGCAATTGGTTAGGGTTGGCAAAATCAGCCAGCGGTATCTTGAATAAGTTTTGCGTTTGTCCGTTGCTGTAACTGGCAACCACAAAACCTTCTTCAGTAATAGCCACACTGGTCAAGTCACCCACCGGCGCACCGTTCTGGTTAACAAAGTTCACCTTATAGGCACTGTTAAACTGGCTAAGACCATCAGTTTTACCAATTGCTGATGCGTTAGGCGTTCCAAATGGTGAACCCGCTGTTCCCCAATCGAAAGTAATATTACTGGACACCGCACCGTTATTCCAGGTTATATCAACCGGGTTGGCGAGAGCACTGTCAATACTCTGCAAACTACCATCACCGTTAAAAGTTATTGCACCAGTAACGATCTGGCCATTTGGCAAAGCAGTTGTCACTTCACTTGCTGTAGCTGCATAAACCTCCACTGCCCATGTATTAACATCGGTTTTAATAAAACTCATGCTTAAATCATGACCAGTACCCAATGAATCATACACTCGTATAGGACGGCTGAACTGTGCAGTTATAGTTCCGGACGCTATATTTTTAGTTGGATCACCCGGATCATAAGCTGGCCCTAAAGCACCCGTAGTCTGGGCAGTATAGGAAGCACCGTTCAACGAATCAACTAAACCCAGTTCTGCAACAAGGCTACCATAGTTCTGTGGCTGAACCATTGAAATACCGGTTGGACCAGTTGTTGTTCCCGCCGTTGCCGTAGAACCACTCTTGGCAGTAATCGTGAATGTTGTCGTGTTGATAACTGTGATAGAGAATTTACCTGATAAATCCGCAGCCGGAATACCATCATACGGCCCGCCAGCAAGTGTTCCCATATCCACCACGTCACCTGTCACATATGATGGAGAAGGAGCCGAAGGAAGCGTGACAGTTACTACGCCACTGCCAGAAGTCGTAGTAAACGGAGTCGCACCAAGAGTTACGTTAGATATAGCCGGTAAATCTGAGAACGTTATCGTATCAAGCGGATTATTTACGTTAATCTTCACGTCCGCTGATGATAACGCACTGTCCACAGTAGCAGTCAGGCCAGATGAATTGTTAACCAAACTTGCTAAACCATCAAGAGAAGAAAAACGATCCGAGCCGCTGGTAATATTCGACAGACCAAGTTCACGTACCCAGTCAATCCCCCACTGTACTGGCGGGCCGGCAGTACCAACACTTGAACCATTGGCAAAAGTTATGGCTGCGTTGGCATCAGTTGCCCCAACATAAAGCCTGCCGCTGGAAACACGCGCTGAAAGTCCGGTAACCGCATTTATGGCCTCAGCCAGGTTATTTAAAGTATTGAACTGGCCAAGCTGGGCATTAGGAGATGCCGAAGTATAGGTAAATGATACCGTGCCTGTTGCCGTAGTTGTAATGGTGAATTTAAGTGCCGATGTGCTGAAGGAACTGGTGCCTGCATCAGCGAGGAACCTGGTGGTGGTATTATTCGCATCCATAATAGTTCCACCAAAAAGCCTGGTAGTAGCCGATACGCTACCTGCACCTCCAGCAGTTGTAGAGGTAGCCGTTGACGCTACAGTAATGGTATAGTGGTCATCATCAATAACATTCACAAGGAAAGTACCATTAAAATCATTGGCCGGAATGCCACCAATAGCAGCCGTATTCCCAGTTAAAGTCACTACTTCATTATCTACCAGCCCATGCCCAACCTGCCGCACGGTAACCACATTGCTGGTGTTAGTGGTTGAAAAAGGAGAAGGCGTATTTGTTTCCGCACCAGCAGAAGTATCGGTAACACCAAAACCTTTTGTAGCGGTAGTAGTGGTAAATGTGTAATGGGTGGAATCAACTACGGTTATAACATGCGCAGTATTTATCTCTGATAAAGGAACGCCATCAACCGTTGCCGGAGAACCGCTGCCAGCAACACCGGCAAGAGTTACAGTATCTCCCGTAGTAAAACCATGTGCACTAGGAGTAGTAACTGTTATTGTATGCCCTATCGTTGTATGCGACTGACGGGCTGTAGCAGTAACAGCAGTAGCATTACCACCCCCTGATACTGTCGCGCCGGCAGTTGTAGCAACCTGGATGCTGTAATGATCGGCATCTATATTGGTTATAGTAAAATTACCAACCAGATCACTGGATGGAATTCCAGATATTGCGTCAGTATTCCCAGCCAGAGTTACTATATCGCCAGTTGTAAGGCCGTGCCCAACACTCCTTACTACAACTGTAGTGCTACTTGCTGTGCTGGTAAACGGCAGAGGCTCTTCAGTGGCAGCCGCAGGGCTATCCGTAACTGTTGTACCTCCAGTAGCTGTTGTTGTTGCAATGGTGTAAGAATTGGGACCGGTTACAGTCACAACATGCTTACCGTTAATTTCAGCAACAGGTACCCCATCAACAAACCCGACAACCGCCTGCCCTACCACACCGGCAATTTCAACTGTGTCGCCTGTTACCAAGCCATGTGCACCAGTTGTGTGGATTTCAACATAATTCTGGGCAGAACCAGTAGTTGTAACACTGCTTACAGCATCCAGTTAATGTCACTGGTGCATTAATAGTAGGAACCGGGGTTGACACGCTGGTTACAGTAGCCGCTGCTGGGATAAGTGAGTTAGGTGATGATATAACTGCGCGGCCACTATCCCCAACCGAGGAGGCATTGGTAACATCACGGCCAAAGGTAAAACCACTATAACGGTAAGTATAGCTAAGCCCCTGACCGGTGGATACAGTAATACGGTCACCACGGGTAAGGGAGTTCACACCACCAAACACTAGAATATCCTTAGAAGCAACACCGGAATTTTGTGTATGGAACGGATCCGGTTTTGCAGTACCAGAAGCACCTGGATATGCCGTCTGACCAGAGTTAAGGTTAGCACCGATTTCAACCTTGGAAGTAGAAGCCGCAACACCAGTCAGGTTGGTAACGTTCACTGTTGTCAAGCTACTAAGGTTGGCACTGGAGTTAGTATTTAAGTTTCCGGTTTCACCTGGCAAACGTCCTTCACGATCAAGAGGCCATGCTTGCAGGAAGAACCCAGCGGCATTACGGAAGTTACCTGTTGAGTCCTGAGTAAATGAACCAGCGCGGGTATAATATACCTGCCCGGTACCATCATTCTTCTGGTTAACTACAAAGAAACCATCCCCAGAAACCGCGATGTCAGTTGCAGAATCGGTTGACTGCAATAGACCTTGCTTGCTTACCAACTGCTGGCTGGCACCAAGTACACCACCCGGTGAGAAATCCGATACGTTGGCCGAAGAGGTAACCAGACTTTCAAAGCCTGCGCGGTTAGCTTTATAGCCTACCGTATTTACGTTAGAGATATTGTCAGAAATGATACCAATCTTGTTACTCTGACCTTTAAGGCCAGATACACCAGAATATAATGCACCATACAAACTCATAAAAAATCCCCATCCTTAACCAAAGTTACTAAAAATTTTCTTTATAAAACTATTTAACTACCAGAAGCCTGCGTATTAGTTCCGGTTGATGCATTGCCTGCAAGTGGCTGCCTGACCGAATTAACCTTATCCAACCCTACCGCAACATCCCCTAACATCAAATTTGTCTTCCCATTACTTGTATCTACCGAAGTAACAATACCAACCGTAGAAGTTGTAACCACGATATCGCCCCCTGCTGAATCCTTAGCTTTTACCTTAAGCGTATAAGTACCATCAGCTAACTGTTTACCGGTGCCATCCTTCCCATCCCACAATACTTCATTACGTCCTGCAACTTTCGTGCCACTGGCTGATAACACAATTTTTCCGCTGGAATCCAATATCTGCACATCAGCGGTCTGGGCATCTTTTTCCAGATTGTAAACAAAACTTGCCTGCCCATTTAACAGCACACCCTTATCGCCGGCAGTTTCCACCTGCTTGCCAATATAATTAACTACACTGTTCAACGTGGTAGTATTAAACAGCGTTATGAGCTTCTGTAAGTTCTGGTTAGTATTTATTTGCTGTTCCACCTGCGAAAGCGTTGCGATCTGCTGGGTGAGCTGGTTGGTATCTGTAGGCGCAGTGGGATCCTGATTTTGCAACTGAGTGGTGAGCAGATGCAGAAAATCCTGATAGTTAGTCTGTGCCTTGGCAGAAGCTGCATCAGTAGCGCTGCTGTTCTTGCTGGTTACTTTATTGATGTTATCAACTACGCTGGTTGTGCTGTTAATGGTCATAATAACTCTCCTATATTTTTATATTCAAACCATCCGGTAGGTTAATAACATAACTGCGGGTGACAGAAGCCACCGCCGCCATATTAACTTCATCAGGCTGCAATTCGTCTGGCTGCGATTTCTTGTACTGGCTGGCAGCCTGTGACTGGTTCTGTCCCTGCCCTTGCTGTTCACCACCGCGCAAATTGAAATTAAGGCTGCCAGAATCAGCTTTAAGGCCGGCATCAGCAAGAGCTTTCTGTAAACCCTGTGAATCACGCTGCAACATATCAAGGGTTTGTTTGTTATCGGCGGTAATAGTCACGCCTGTCTTGCCTTTAGAGTCAACATCAAGAGTAATATCCAGCTTCCCCAAATCTTCCGGATGTAATTGGATAGTTATCTTGCTATTGCCATTTCCTACTGCCGTTTTTATCTGGAACGCTACCTGTTCAGTAACTGGTGTTGCTACAGTTCGGTTAAGCAAACTGGAAAACTGAGCTCCCCCTGCACTATCCGCAGATTTTACTCCCAGCTGGTTAATACTACCAATAGCAAACTGTGCCCCGGAATTACTACCCTGGCCTGAACTGTTACCACTGCTAGTATCGGCCTCTGTTCCTGAGGCTGCCTGAACAGTTACTGCAGCTGGAAGCAAAGTCTGGCTATCCTGCAACTGTGGCTGCGGGTTATTAACCTGTTCTGCCGCAGCTGCTGCTACCACAGTTGTAAACACAAATGCTTCAGACCTGACACCTTCCCGCTGGGAGTGCTGTAAGATATTATTTGCCTGATCGCTAACCGTTGGTTGTTGCCCCAACTGCGCCGTTATAACTTCAGCCGCTTTCGACACCAAGGCAGCACTTTTGTCTCTAAATTTCTGCAAAGTATCGCTGATGAGCTTTACGTCATTATCAAGTAATGATTTCAGGTCAGAAACCGTCTGCTGCTGATCACCGGAAACATCCTGCGTATTCGTTGTTTGGGTTATTTGTGCAAGCAAAGAATCCTGGCCATCCGCCTGCACACCCTGCGGAAACAAATTTTTAAGAGCATCCAGATCGGTTTTAAGAGCTGTATTTATGTCAGAAAGAGCTGCTAGCTGCGCATCGCTAAGAGGAGAATTTTGAGTTATCGCTGCCTGCAGAATATCTTTTAGCTTGGATAAGACATCTTTCAGATCAGCAAATACAACAAGCGGATCTGCTACCTTCTGCCCATCTCCAGACAGCGAAGAAACAGTACCGTTACCATTGTTGCCTACCTGATCCTGTGAACCATTTGCTACCGTAATATTCGCAGCTCCGGCAAGTAACTGGGAAATTATTTCCAATAGGCTGGACAAATTATCAACATGTGCGGAATTTTCTACCTTTGTATCATCTTCACCAACGACATCGCCAATTTTATCACTACTATTGTTATTGTTATCAGCAGATGGAGCCGACCTGTTTATATTACCCTGGCTGTTCACCGGGGAACGAGCTGTTAAATGCTCAGACTGAGTGAAAGAATCATCCTGGCTTTTATTGCCCTGATCTTGTGCAACTACCCTTTTGTCAGCATCTCTATCATCAACCTGTCCTCCGGCCTGCTTATTATCACGGCGCACCGGATCACGAAAAATAACCGGCGCATCAACTACTGTCGCCACCGGATCTTTTGCATCATCCTTTTTGTTGGAAATATCTGCCGGGCTGTTGGAATCACTGATATTTCCAACCACATCAAGCAATGAAGAAAACTGGTCTGTACCTGATTTTTTTCCCAAAGCATCAGTTGCCTTACCTGAAACATCGGCCTGATTACCGTTCAGTAGGCCACTCAGTACCGCTGCAGAAAATTGTAAAGCTGGCATATCACCCCACCTAACCTTTAGTTTTTATAAAAACCTTATAATAACTAAGTAGTAAGCAAGTAGCGTGCCAAATTATAAACTTATGCTGAAAGTGTTATACTGTCCGGGGAATGTGGTATGCCTGCAGGAATATCAGAATCTTGGTTAACAGGAAAATCCGATACTTTTCCACCATCAGCCTTTGCAGCCAAAGCATCCTTATCAATATCATTCCATGCATCCCGCATCTGTTTCAGGTCTGCTATAACCGACTCACAATCCTGCGTACTGTTGGTGCGGTGAATGGCAAAAATCCGGGCATCAATAGATGAATAGTAACTATAGAGGACCCTGGCTATTTCACCGCCATTATCAAAATCAAGGCAAGCCTGCAACCCTCCAACCAATTCAGAAGATTTTATAAGCAAATTATAACGGTCTTCAATCCTCTTTTCCGTTATAGCTTCCTTCGCCTGCTGAACCAAACGTATAATTCCATCATAAAGCAAAACAATCTGACGCACTGGAGCAACGGTCTGGGTAGCAGAGGCATAGGCCTGATATTTATGTTTTTCAACCATTTTTATATTCAATTTAAGGTTTAATTATTGATACTATTCCTAGCATTATCATTAGCATTAATACTAGCCAGGAGTGTATTAACATTAGCTATAGCCTGCTCCATCCGCGCAAACTGATCAAGCAACTGCTGACGGTAATTATCTACTTCAGCATTTATTTTTGCAATATTATCATTAAGCCGTGCATCAGAATCTTTAAGCGAAGTAAGTTCAACGGCAATAGAACCAGTATCATTTTTTAAGGCAGGGTCCGCAATATTAAAAATTTTATCAGCAATACCTTGTGTTGCTGTAATGCTGGCTGTGCTATCTGACGTACTGATATACACCAACGCCAACCCCTCTAGTACAGTCCCTGCTTTTCCTTTTAATGAATAGCCGGTTACAAGACCACTGGTGGCATTTTTAATCGGCGTAGCATCCATATCAATCGTTACAGGACCTGTTCCTGGATTATAAGTTGCCGTAAATGTTGATGTGCTGGGCTTTATATTCATTGTAAAACTGGAGACCGCCAAGGCATTTGTACGCGAATAAACACGTAGCGACGTATTGTCAGTTACAAAATCAAATTCAAACACACGGCGCACTGCATCAGCATCACTGGCAATAGCCGATTCCAGCTTCGTATCATCCACTGTTAAAACGTTGCGAACCTTTGGTGTATCCGTAGTAGCAGCCTGATCAGTAAACGTAATACCTAAATCAGAAAGCGCCCTTGGAGCACCGGATGCAAGACCGCCAACTATCGATGATATCTGGCTGTTAATAGAATCCATAGTGTTACGGAACACTGTGCTATCGTGTAACACCGCAGTATCTTTATATGTTCCATCAGCATTCAAATCCACCTGCTTTGCGGCAAATACCTTCACTGCATTATAAGCATTTGCAAAGTTTATTATACTGTTCCTGACTATTGTCTGATCAGAAGTAACGTTTACATTTACTTTTGTTGTAGGGGCAGAAACAGTAGTTTGGTTGAAGGTTAGCCCGTCTATCAAATCAGTAATCGTATTGCTTGAACGGGTAATACTAACACCGTTAAAGCTAAATTCAGCGTCCGCCGCGTCCTGCTTGTCCGTTATGGTAACACTAGAAAATACTCCACTTCCATCCACCAAAGTTCCAACAGGGCTAACATTATTAAAATCAAAATCATTCGCAGTACCAGTTTCAGTTGCTGCAAAAGATAATTGGAACTTACCAGTAGAAACTTGAATAATACTGGCCGAAATACCTGTCGTTTCTGATACAGCATTGAATTTTGCCGCTACTGAGTTAAGGCTCTCACCATCGTTAAAAGTAATAGACTGGCCATTAAGGGTAAAAGTACCGGCCTTGAACTGACCAGCAGCCGGAGTTGCAGAAACCGCTGCCGCAGCGGCGGTAGCAATATTAATATCGCCTGTAGACTGTTTCCTGGCAGCTGCAAGGCTGGTAATGTCTTTTATAGTATAATTCTGTAATGCACTTCCAGGCGCAGCAGAGACTGAAACATAGCTGGAACCATCAACACCAGTGTTGGTAGTAACGCTCGTTGTCCTATATTTAAAGGCATCATCAGCAGCATTGCCAACCCCTGGAGGATTACGCAGGGCAGAAACAGTATCCTTAAGGGTACTAAGCAGTGTTTGAAATTCTCCCAGCGCAGCAGACTGGCCATCATTTATTTTTATTTGATCCTGTAATTTTGTTGCTGGCACAAGCTTGGCATCAGTCAAACCTTTTATTAATGCCTCGGTATCAATCCCAGAACCACCAGCACCGCCAGATATAGTCTTTCCTCCAGAAGTAAAAAAGTTTCCTAAATTTATCTGAGTAACCATATCATCCCCCGATCCGACTCAAACCTTACTTAAACTAACCGCATAGCCGAAACAACCACGGCTAGCTATGATAACAAAGCAAAGCAAAAATCATGCCCAACCTTACAAATATCAAATTTTTATTTTAACTGATACGCTATCACTTTCACCACCTAATTTAAAAAGATTTGGTTCTGGAACATACGTAACCTTACCATCACGAAGACTGGTAAAGCGAGTTACGTACTGGCCGGAAGCATCTTTAAAAATAGTAAAAGTTCTATCACTTACCACATAAATATCAGACACTTGCTGTGAAAGACGCTGAACAGTCTGTAAACGCTGCTGATCCGCGGCCTGCAGGTCAAAACCACCACCATCCCCTGCCCCTACAGGGACAAAAGGCGCCTCATGACTAGATGCCACAGGCGCCGGATTAGGCAAAGTCACAGTCGGTTTTATTACAATGGGCGAAGCTATAATTCCTAAACTATCCATATAAACCTCCTAAGGATCACCCGGAGTGGAATATACCACTCCGGGTAGTTTCCTTAATCAAACTATTGAATCAGTTTCAACAGGTTCTGCAGCTGCTGGTTCGCTTGGGCAAGCACCGAGATACCAGCCTGGAGCTTAACCTGCGAAGTTGCAAACGCTGTTGACTCTGTCGCAACGTCAGTATCCAACAGTTCACCACGGGCCGCATCCTGATTCTGTACCGCAATCTGAATGTTAGCCGAAGCAAAGTTGAATCGTGACTGAAGCGCACCAACCGATGCACGTAGCGTAGTAACTGCAGCAAGAGCCTTGTCTAACTGGTCACCAGCAGTTACAGCATTATCCTGTGTCAATACATTAAGTGTCAATCCGTTGAATAGTGTAGAGGTCTGCGCACTACCGATACTTACGTTAAGTGTATCAGTAGATGATGAGCCAATCTGGAATGATAGCGCACCTGCACTCGCATCACTACCAAACGCGCTGCTTAAAGCGTCTTTGATAAGTTTTGCATTAGCAGAAGTACTAATATCAAGCGCAGAGTCACCAGTGGTAAAATCCACATAGCTGCTAGTATCAGAAACGCTAGTGAAGCGGAAAGTCTGGTTTGCACCTAACTGACCACCGATACCTGATTTGCTAACATATTTCACACCGTCAATGGTGAGAGATATAGAAGCATCACCACCTGTTACTGTTGGAGCGGTAATGGTGATATCAGTCAGCTTGTTCGCAGCAAAGCTTGGAAGCTGAGCTGATACTTTACTGCCGATAAGCGAACCTGCAGTTGTTGACTGAGTACCATTATAGCTAGATACAATGCGAGACTGCCTGAAATCCAAACCACTGAAAGCAGCATCAAGACGAGTAGCAAATAGATCGGCATCAGACTGACCACTGACTGGTGTCCCCTGATTCTGAGCAATCTGGACATCAAAGAATCCACCATTTTCACCTTCTACTATTGATGAATAGAAACGAACAGTCTGCGCACCAGCAGTAGGTAATGTATTCACGTTAGAAGCAGTATATGTGAAGCCTCCTACTGTAATTGACAGAGAAGCAGTATTACTAGAAATATAGGTTGCAGAGAAACCAGAAACTGTTCCGCTGAAAGCCTCATTATTTATACCGCTTACGTCAACACCAAAAGTGCTAGAACCATTACGCGATGAATTGTTAAGCAAACCGCTGTTGCTGACTGGCGCACCATTGGTGAAACCAGTTATGCTTATTGCAGCTGCGGCTGTTCCATCGATGTTAGTTACATCTGATATACCCTTACCTTTGATAACCAAATTATTGCCATCACGAGTGATGTCAAGCTGGTTAAGAACGTAAGCAGTATTACCAGTAGCAGCACCGCTAGACAGGTATGAGTTGATGGTAGAAACTGCGTTATCCAGAGTTTCCTTAAGAGTTGCACCGATGGTAATCTCGTCATCAGCTTTACCAGAACCAGTGTTAGTGGTGAAGGCAAACTGCTTACCAGCAACAGTGAGATACACGCTACCATCGCTGTTGAAGTTGCCAACGTCGGTCAAGTTTGCATCGGCAATATCTGGGAAACCAATACTTACACGAGCCGAAGTCTGGTTAAGGTTAGTAAGCACTGAGTCAGCACCCACTGAACCACTAACAGTTACACTGCCATAACCAAGGCCATTATCCTTGCCATTAGCTAAACCGAAAGTGGTAAGGTGGGTCGCACCAGTACCTTCGGCTACTTCTGGAATATCAACCTCAGAGGTCACTGCAGCAGCAACCGCAGTAGTAGAAGCAGGAGCAGCGGCGATCAAGGTAGCATTGGTAGTTGTTTGGTCGATAACGATAGTTGGGTTGCCAACTGGAGCAGTTCCTACTGATAGTTTGATGTTATACAAACCATTTTCCAGAAATACAGAAGCGTGAACCTTGTTGGTAATAGCTACAGCATTACTATTAATAGCATCAGCAATTTCCTGCAAAGTTGCGTTGGCGCCTATTTCACCTGCAGTTGCGATGGTTATTGCACCTGCACCATTCACGTCAATAGTAAGACCATCATCGCTATCTATAGGAGTAGAAGCAGTTGGGCTTGCAGCAGCAACCTGAGTCGATGTTGCGGCAAAACCAGTAGTGAACAGGTTGATAGTGGTGTAAGCAGTATTTATACCACTATTAGTGGCAGAAGTACCTACGTTGTAGAAGTTTGCACCACCGTTAATGCTTACTATTCGGCTAGAAGCTGAATCATTGTAAGAGAACACGATGTTTTTACCATCTGCACTCAATTCTGCACGGATACCACCAGTAGAAGTAATATTTGCAACTGCGTTAATTTTAGTAACGATAGCTGCAAGAGTATCACCAGTTGCCAGAGCAGCAGTGGTATAAGTAGTACCATCAGCAGTGGTAAGCACGATAGTGTTACCGTTCTGGAAGGGAGTAGCTGCAGCTGAAGTTGCAGCAGTTACTGATGCACCTGCAGTAAGGGTAGCAGAAAGAGCATCGGTCAGAAGGTTAGAGTTACGTTCTGCGTTACCCAATGTAACTTCGGTTTCATCGGTTAAGTTCAAACGAGAGTTAGAGTTGGCAACACCAGTACCATAATGGTTACCTGGATCTAACAATAAGCTGGACGCTGCTGTTGAAGAAGCAACATTGAGCCTCATATTATAACGGCCACTATCATCAACGAAGACTTCAGCATGAATACCATAAGTTTTAGAGTTAGCGTGAGCATTTATCTTAGCCGCAATACCATCAAGAGTATCGCCTGTTGCCAGAGTAGCAATACTTATAGGATTGCCACTATTTAGACCAGGAACAGTTACCCTTAAAACGTCTGTATTGGTAAATGGTTGAGTAATTGACTGAGCACCACCAACTACAAGAGTTAGAGAAGTGTTCGATGCGGCAAAGCCAGTGTTAAACAACTGAATTGAGCTATAAGAGCTGTTCAATCCATTGGTAGCACTATCACCAGTAGCATCGGTGTTATAGAAAGAATCACCACCATCGAAAGCAATCTGCTTTGCCTGAGTTGAATCAGAATAGGTGATTTTAATATTGTTATTTGTACCACCACCAGTGCTGATAAGCGTAGCGGTTATGCCAAGAGCTTTAGCGTTGGCGTTACCGTTGATCTGGTCAACTATAGTGGTCATGGTATCAGTTGAAGCAAGAGCGTCTGTTATAGAAACAAATGCACCGCCACCAACACTTACTGAGAGCCTTTCACCAACTGTAAATGGAACTGCTGCAGAAGCCGAGCTGTTTACAGGAGCCGTAGCAGTTATGCCAGCAGAGAATTTATCAGTAAACAAGTTCTGAGTGCTGGTTGCACCGTTAAGAGCGTGGGTGATAGGAGTATCATCAGTTTCACCATTATAGAAATGAGCTCCACCAATAATAGCAATTGCATCAGAAGGGCTTGAGCTGCGCAACTGAATGTTATAGGTAGAAGATGCTGAAGAGTAGGTAACTGATGCAGATATGCCAGTTGTGCTGGAGTTAGCATTGATACCATTTGCTATTGATGAAAGTGAATCGCCAGAAACGATAGTGTAGAGTGATTTAGTTGCACCGTCACCAACTGTTGCAGTGATAGTGTCACCAACTTGGAAAGGAGTCTCATCAGTTGAAGTGGTTGCAGCAATAGCAGAAGTAGAATTGGTAAAACCAGTTGCAAACATATTCACTGTTGAACCAGCAAACTTACCACCCACAGAAGCTTTATCACCAGTAACACCACTTACGTTGATAGTAGATACAGAACCATACGAACCACCTACGCGAGATGAGATACTAAGTGTAGCACCATCAGCAGAGAAGGTTGCTTTACCGATAGAGCCTGAATAGGTAGTGGTTGCAGCAAGAGTACTGAGCTTGGTTGCAAGGTTAGCAATAGTATCGCCAGAAGTAAGACCAATCTGGAAATCAGTGGTTGCTGTTGGAGATGCTTTTGCAGTAAGAGTTACGCCGTTGATAACGATAGCGTCACCTTCTACAAGGTTACTAACAAGAGCAAGAGTAGTGTTAGCAGCATCAGCGTTGCTGGTTACATCGCTAACCACAGCAGCCTGCGCAAGCGAACCGTTCAAAAGTTTTACGCCGTTGAAGTTTGTAGCCCCGGTCAGACGATCTATTTCGGCGCTGAGTGCCTGGAATTCCTGATCCAGATAACCGCGGTCAGTATCGGTCAGAGAACCCGAACCGGCTTGCAGCGAAATAGCTTTCTGACGTTGAAGAATTTCTGTTACCTGCGAGAGCGCACCGTCAGCCACCTGCAGGAGAGAAGTACCCTGCGATGCGTTGGTAAGCGCTGTTTTAAGAGCAAGTACCTGTGTACGAAGTGAAGTACCAGTCGATAACGCCGCTACGTCATCAGACGCTTTTACGATACGGTTACCACTGGAAAGGCGTGCTACGGACGATGAAGACGCCGAAGACGCGGTCGCGATGTTCGCCTGAGCGAAATACGCAGAAATATTGGTATTGATTGAGTTACTCATGGTCATTCTCCTACATGGACGTTAAAACTATAAAAGAGCTAATTGCCCCAACTAACCATGCAGCCACAGTTGGCTACACATAAAAACCATTATTAACCATTATTGTTTAATAATTCGTTAACAACGCAAATAATTTTTTATTCATTTTCTATATTTTACTCAAAAAAGCAGCCCAAGCATCCGGTTTTCCTTGCTCCAGCCGGTTTCCGCATAGATTTCCAGCGAAAATTTGGGCTCGGCAAGGTGTTCAAGGAAGCGCGACAGGCTTTGTACCACCCTTACCACATCATCTTGATGTAGATTTCCCATATTAATACTATATGCTGATAAAAGTGCAAGTCTTAATATTGCAAAACGCACGCCAATTATTGTAACCTTGTCCGGCAATGTCTCGCCAAGCCCGGCAAAAGGATAAAAAGATGAAGACAACTGGGCACCAAGCCAACGCTTTAATAGCGGCGAATAAACCTCCTGCATTTCATTTTGCCATAACGCCCGGAGCTTTTCGTAGGCTATAATACTTTCATCACTGGTCACAATGGCAATATTTTTCCAATAAAGCTTAACGCATAAAGCTGCTTCCATTTCCGAGATTGTTTGCTGCAGACGTGGAGGAATTACTTTTTTAGAGGCAACCACTAGACCACATAATGAATGCAATAAGTTAAAAGGATCATTTATATTCATTTCTGCATCAGGCAACCCGCTATCGGCTAAACGTAAATACATTGGCGCAGCATTTAGCCAGTTTTTTTTATCTATCCTTTGCAACGAACGTGATGCGCTGCTTATTCGTGCAAACACCCTCTCAGCGTTAACATCCTTATCTTCTGTTGCCTCTATAAATATAGTGTGCAGCTTTATAACCTCTTCTTGCGTTAACTCTTCCGGTAAAATATTTTTCATTTCCTGCGGCAGACGCGCTAATGACGCCTCCTCAAGAGTGAATGGTTGCTCACCATAAAGGGCTATACGCGCTATTTCCGGGCAGGACATAGTCGCAGCAACAATCTCCATGTCACCCGCCCTACGGGTTATGCGTGGATAAAAATTACAGGCATCGCCAAGAAATGCTTCTCCATACTTTAACTGGATACCGCATTTTCCATCTTCAAATTTTATACAATAGCCTGTTTGCGCGTCTTTACGCATAATGAAACTGCTATCGCTATCCTTCTCAATAAACTCAAGCAGCTCTGGAGCTTCTTTTTTATAGCGGTCAATAGTTCCCGCATCAACCTGCATCGACCAATGCTTGCAACAAGTGTCAACACATTTGTCTGCTGTACAGACAAACTCAGAAACCAGTTTTGTGCGTAGCTGAAGACAAGAAGACGAGAAGTCGAGAAGTTGAGAACTATTATCCTGTCCCATTTTTTACTCTTTCTTACTTTCTTTCTTACTTTCTTCCTAATTTTCGTCTTCTTGACTTCTCAACCTCTAGTTTGGCCTCTTAACCTGCTCCGCACTATCTAAAGAAAATGCTGGTATTTCCACTAAAAACCGTTCCTGCAATTCATTTTCCATCTCATAAGCGCCCTTCATTATACCTGATTGGGTACGCAACGCAGCTCCACTGGTATATTGAAAAACATCACCTTGGTTAAGTACCGGCTGCTCCCCAACAACACCAGCACCCCGCACTTCCTGCACAGCACCGTTAGCATCGGTAATATGCCAGTAGCGGTTGATAAGCTGCACCCTATCTTCACCAATATTCTCTATATTAACCGTATAGGCCCAGACATAGTGGTGCTCCTCAGGGTCCGACTGGATATCAAGATACACAGGCGAAACGGTTATTTTAATATTATGGGTAACCTGACAATACACCTGGAATTCCTTACGTTTTTTATATGAGTTTACACCTTCAACAGACTAAAAAATTCCTGCCTGGTCCTTGGATCGCTACGGAACAATCCGAGCAGTTTGCTGGTTTGCATAACTGTACCATGTTTACGCACCCCCCGCATGGTCATACACATATGGGTTGCCTCAACCACCACCCCAACCCCACGCGGCTGCAATATATCATTAAGAGTCTCCGCTATCTGGGCAGTAAGTTTTTCCTGTATCTGCAGACGGTTTGCATAAATATCCACCAGCCGCGCCAGTTTACTTATACCAACGACTTTAGAACCAGGAATGTAAGCAACATGAATTTTGCCGGTAAAGGGAACAAGATGATGCTCACAATGCGAATTGAAATTTATATCCCGCAGAACCACCATTTCATCATACCCTTCAACCTCCTTAAAGGTCCGGCTCAATATCTCATGGGGATCAGTTTCATAACCTTTAAAGAACTCGTCATATGCCTTTACCACTCGCTTGGGTGTATCAAGCAGGCCCTCACGGGTTGGATCATCACCCGCCCAGCGCAGCAATGTCCGCACTGCTTCCTCAGCCTGTTCACGGGTTGGTTTATCCACATGGGAAACAATATTTTTTTTAGCCATATATAAAACCACAATAAATAATATAATTGCAAAATGAGTATTCAAGTTAGAGTATTAGGTTTCTTTTTTAAAGAAGATATTGTAGTTTTTTCGACCACTACCATATAGCAACCATATAATATAGTCGCCAAACTATGCTCAAAACACCTATTCCATTCATAGACCTGCGTGGCAAAACACTGGTTGATTTGCTGCGTGCCTACCCTGACAGCGCCCGCACGTTGGTAGTGTCCGCACGCAAAAGTTACGGCTATTGGTCACATATTGCCAGCAGCCTGTTTCTCCCGTTTATCGACAAAAAATCACATGCCTGGCTGACAAAGTCCAACAATCCTTTTCTACATGAAATTGAAACCTTCGACAGTATATTAGGTGTACGCGGAATATTTTCCCTAAACCTTTCTTACGAATGGGGATGCACCAGCGGTGCCTACCGCAATGGCGAAACGGTCTCCATGTTGCGAATTCTTGACTGGCCGTTCCCAAAACTTGGCAAATATGTAATGGTGGTTTTACAAAACGGCAAGGCCGGCGATTTCTACAACATCACCTGGCCGGGAATATCCGGTATATTCAATGCCATGGCGCCAATGCGGTTTTGCGCCGCCTTAAACCTTGCACCAATGCGCAGGAGCAGCAGTAATATTATTTTCGACTGGCTGAAAAACCGGAAGACAGCCATATCACAGACCGGCCTGCCTCCCGCACATTTACTCAGGATAGTATTTGAACAGGCCGCAGATTATAATACGGCTAAGGAAATGCTTACAAAAACCCCAATAGCGGTACCTGCCATTTTCATACTTACCGGTTTAAACGCCGGTGAAGGCTGTATCATAGAACGCCTGGAAAATTCAGCAGCAGTCCGTGAAATCTCGGCAAGCCAGCAAATAGTTGCCAGCAACCAGTTCCAGTCCTCATTATCAAATGGAATGCTTCCCCGCCCCTTCTTTAACAGCGAAGGCCGCTGGCAACAGGCTTCTTCCCTACAGGGACATGAAATAATGCAGGATAATTTTTCCTGGTTACGTGCACCTATGCTCAACCCATTTACCCGCCTGTGCATAGTTGCAGATGCTGAAACCGGGAGACTTAGCGTTCAAGGGTTTGAGGGAATAACCACCGCAACAGAATTATTTAACCTGCCTATAGTAAACCATGCCAGACAACAAGCTGTATAAAGAGATTCGCCGTCTTATCCGGGCATTTGGTTACTCTATGGAGGGGATAAAGGCAGCATGGGGCGAAGCCGCCTTCCGTATCGAAATAATGGTTATAATAATAGCGCTACCACTGGCTTTTGCAATTGCCCATAATCCAGCAGAAAAAGCTCTGCTTATAGCCAGCCTGTTCCTGGTATTGATAGTTGAATTACTGAACACTGCGGTAGAAACTGTGGTAAACCGTATTTCCACTGAAATCCACCCCTTATCAAAAAAAGCAAAGGACATAGCCAGTGGCGCAGTACTTGTCTCCATAATAAACGCAGTAATTATCTGGCTGGTGGTACTATGGAATTAGATGGCCTCCATCTTAAAAATCTGAAATACAGGTTGTTCTCCAGCCGTAATTTCCTGCCGATGTTCCTGGCAACATTTCTGGGCACATTCAACGACAACCTGATCCGTTCCGGCTTGGTGGTCATGATCGCCTACGCCGCCAAGCATGATATCGCCCTGTCCATGCAACCGGAAATATTGGTTACAATCTGTTCTGCCCTGCTGGTGTTACCGATGGTTTTATTTTCCTCCATAGCTGGGGAGATAGCCGACAAATATGAAAAATCGAGGCTGATAGTTTTTACCAAGATAGCCGAGATTTTCATAATGCTCAGCGTCAGCTTCGGTTTTAGCCACCATAATATTCCCCTGCTGATGATATTGTTATTTATCAGCGGCACCCACTCAACTTTTTATGTGCCCATAAAATTCAGTATCCTGCCCCAGCATTTGAAACAGGGCGAGCTGCTTGCTGGAAATGGTTTTATCGCCAGCGGCAGTTACCTCGCCATTCTCGCTGGGATGATCGCCGGCGGCCTGCTCATAGAATCACCAGAAAATTTGATCGGAATCGTAGCTATAAGCATTGCTATATTTGGCTTCGTCGCCAGTCTTTTTATACCAAAAGCCCCTTCAACCCATCCACAGACTAATATTAGTGTAAATTTATGGCATGGCAGCATAAAGCTGATAAAATATGCCCGCCGCGACCCTATTCTGGTACGCACCATCCTTGCCCTGTCATGGTTCATTACCGTTGGTTCAATATATATTTCCCAGTTCGCCAATTATGCACGCGGGGTAATACATGCCGATAATGAAGTTTATATTATTTTCCTGACCACATTCTCAGTTGGTGTTGCCCTTGGCTCCCTGCTCTGTGACACTATATTAAAAGGCCAGATATCGGCTCGTTTTACCCCTCTGGCCGCCATCGGAATTTCCATATTCACTGCCCTTATGGTGTTCTTTACCCCAGATATAACAACCGATGGCCTCATGACTGTAAGCCAGTTCTTCAGCATACCCAGCCACATGCTGGTGCTTGGCTGCATGCTGATGGTCGCTATCTTCGGCGGCCTTTATATAGTGCCGCTTTATGCCCTGTTGCAATCCCGAACCGAATCCAGCCACCGCTCGCAAATAATAGCAGCTAGTAACCTGAGCGATTCCCTATGTATGACTCTGGCGGCAGTAATATCCGCCATCTTATTATCTTGTGGACTGGATGTCGAAGACCTGTTTATTATCATAGCGTTCCTAACCTTGGCGGTAGCATTCTATGTTAGAAAAATCCCTGCTTAGACCACTCCTCACCTTCCTGCTCAAGGCACTGTATGATGTGGAAGTGAGGGGCTTGGAGCATTACCACGCGGCGGGTGAAAGTGTGGTAATTGCCGCCAACCACCAGTCATTTTTAGATCCGCTGCTACTTTCGGTTTTTATTCCTGAAAAACCGGCTTTTGCCATGAATATCCACCAGGCTAATAAATGGTATTTCCGCTGGGTCGACCTGCTTGTAAAAACCTATAAGATAGACCCCTTAGCCCCCATGTCAATGAAACGCCTGATGACCGATGTGAAAAAAGGCGCCAAGCTGGTAATTTTCCCTGAGGGTCGCATCACCTCCACCGGCGGCATCATGAAGATCTATGATGGCACAGGCCGCATCGTTGAGAAAACCGGGGCTACTTTACTTCCTGTGCGTATAGAAGGTGCCGATTACTCAAAATTCGGGCGGCTGGGCCAAAAACTCCGCACCCGATTCTTCCCAAAAATCACCGTAACTTTCCTGCCCCCAATAAAATATGCAGAGAGTCAGGAAGTAACTGCATCAATGGTCTACGATGTTCTCACTAAATCTGCCTTTATTGCCTCAAACTATAAAAAACCTCTGCTTTCCGGAATAGTGGAAGCTGCCAGAAAACATGGGGGCAACCATAATATCGCAACTGATATAACCCGCCAGAATATGAGTTACCGCCAGCTTTTCACCCGCGCTTTTATCCTGAAGGACAAGCTGGACGCTAGGCTATCTGGTAATAAATATGTAGGCGTTTTGTTGCCTAACTCTCTTGGCGTACTGGTTACTTTTGTTGCCCTGCAGATTCTTGGAAAAATTCCTGCCATGCTCAATTTCTCGGCCGGAGAAAAAAATATACTCCATGCCTGCAATATGACTACAGTGCAGACCGTGCTCACCTCGCGCGCCTTTATTGAAAAAGGCAAGCTGGAACATATCGCCTCTGCACTGGAAAAGAATTACAAGGTAATTTACCTTGAAGACATCCGCCCGACAGTAACCATAGCAGATAAGATATCAGGGTTACTAAATGCGGTATTTGCCAAAGATTCATTGCGCGAAATTACTGAACAGACCAGCCCGGATTCCCCGGCAGTAGTGTTATTCACCTCCGGTTCAGAAGGTATCCCCAAAGGCGTTGCTCTTTCCCACAGCAACCTGCTGGCCAATATAAATCAGGCCTTTGCCGTGCTCGACCTGGCGCCTTCTGCTATATTATTCAGTGCCATGCCGGTCTTCCATTCCTTTGGCCTTACCATAGGAATGCTCTTGCCACTTATAGGTGGGATAAACGTGTTTCTCTACCCCAGCCCCCTCCACTACCGGATCATACCGGAACTGGTTTATGACACTGATGCCACCGTTCTGCTTGGTACCGATACCTTCTTCAACGGCTATGCCCGTTACGCCCATCCTTATGATTTCCGTACTGTCCGCCTTGCTGTTGCCGGAGCGGAAAAATTAAAAGAATCGACTGTTCATCTTTATGCAACAAAATTTGCTGTAAATATCATGCAAGGTTATGGTGTTACCGAAGCCAGCCCGGTAATCTCCTTCAACACCCGGATTGAACAGAAATCCGGAAGCGTTGGGCGTGCCTTCCCCGGCATCGAGTGCAAAGTGGAACCAGTTGCCGGTTTGGAACAAGGTGGCAACCTGC
>CAZUXB010000008.1:40285-57932 GCA_964624555.1 uncultured Rickettsiales bacterium
GGCGTATCAAAGGCCCCAATGTCATGCTCGGCTATATCAAGTTCGATAATCCGGGCATCATCCAACCACAGGATGAATGGTACGATACCGGCGACATAGTGGAAATAGACAGGAACGGTTTTATAACCATAATAGGCCGCGCCAAGCGTTTTGCCAAAATCGCCGGGGAAATGGTCTCACTGGTCATTCCCGAAGAGTTGGCACTGCATCTTTTCCCAGATTGCAACCACGCAGCCATAGCCGCCACCGATGATAAAAAAGGCGAACATATTGTATTATGTAGTGAATGCACCGACCTGACCCGCGATGCTATGCTTACAGCCGCCCGTGAAAAAGGTGTCCCTGATATTGCTTTGCCCAAACATATAGTGCATATTCCAGAAATACCCCGCCTTGGCACTGGAAAAATTGATTATCAGGAACTGGCAAAAAGAATTATACAAGAAACTAAGGATACAAAAATATGAACACTCTTAGACATGACTGGCAACGGGACGAAATAATCGCATTGTTCAACATGCCGTTCAATGATCTGTTGTTTCGCGCGCAGAGTATTCACCGGGAAAATTTTTCACCAAATGAAGTGCAGATAAGCACCCTGCTCTCAATAAAAACCGGCGGATGCGCTGAGGATTGCGCCTACTGCCCGCAAAGCGTTTCCGCCGATGCTGGGGTCAAAGCCGAAAAGCTTATGAAAAAAGAGGCTGTACTTGCCGAAGCGCGTAAAGCCAGGGAGGCTGGGGCATCGCGCTTCTGCATGGGCGCTGCCTGGCGTTCACCCAAAGACCGCGATATTGAAAACGTTTCTGAGATAATAAAAGAAGTAAAGGCGCTGGGCATGGAAACCTGCGCAACTCTGGGAATGTTAAACTCCGAACAGGCCCATAAACTTAAGGATGCCGGATTGGATTATTACAACCACAATCTTGATACCTCGGAAAATTTCTATGGTGAAATCATCACCACCCGCACCTATCAGGACCGGCTTGACACACTCGCCAATGTCCGTGATGCGGGAATGAATGTGTGCTGCGGCGGCATTGTCGGCATGGGCGAAGGCCTTTCTGACCGCGCTGACCTGCTTCAGACCCTTGCCAATATGCCCAAGCACCCGGAAAGTGTGCCGATAAATTTATTGGTACAAGTACAAGGAACAAAACTCGCCGGGCGCGAACCGCTTGATGCGTTCGATTTTGTGCGCACCATAGCAGTTGCCAGAATAGTTATGCCAAAATCATTTGTGCGCTTATCCGCCGGACGTGAGGAGATGAACGAACAGACACAAGCATTATGTTTCCTTGCCGGTGCCAATTCTATATTCTATGGTGAAAAACTGCTTACCACCGCCAACCCACAGGCCGAATCTGACCGCGCATTATTCGCCAAGCTAGGGTTGGAACCGTTGCAACTTGAATGTGAACACGAGGCAAATGCAGCTTAATTTTTTGGAAAATAAAAATTATGGCAAGATACATAAACGATATAACAGGTGAACCACCACTATCCGAGTATGCAAAATTTATAGCCGCGCATAGCACAAATATTATACAGCATATGGATAGCTGGTATAATGATGAAACAGGTGATTCTACTTTTGCTCAATTGGTGGTACAGGACTTGCCCCATGTAAATGTTATTGTAGTACCGCATTTTATTGATAAAACAAGACGTGAAGAAATTTCCCATATGCACCAACTTCTCAGCGATGTAGCTGAAGATGGTAGAAATAGGCGATTGTTGCAAGACATTGCAAAATCCCAAGGAGTATCCAGAATTAGTGCTCTGAAAGATCATTATGTTGAATATATGCTGGGACATGCCACTGCCGACACAGCTGTACAAAGTTTTGATAAGGCTATTATAACCGAGCTAAACCGCTATATCAGGACTAAAGAGCTTGGATTTGAAGGTGAAATTCCAGAATATATTAGCACTCCACCTCGTTAAAGGTATTTATTAACTTTTTCCCTATAAAATTAGCCAATGACCCAAGATACCGAACATCTCTGGCTGCCCTATACCCAGATGCAGACCGCGCCTGCGCCACTCAAAGTCGCACGCACTTCCGGCTGCAAAATAATTTTGGAAGATGGCCGCGAACTGATCGATGGGATATCATCATGGTGGAGCGCGTGCCACGGCTATAACCATCCGCATATCGTCGAGGCAATGGAAAAACAGTTGCGCACCATGCCGCATGTCATGTTCGCTGGATTAGTACATGAACAGGCTGCAAGACTGGCCACAAGATTATGCGAAATCACACCTGAAGGATTGAATAAAGTTTTCTTTGCCGATTCCGGTTCGGTAGCGGTGGAAATAGCGCTGAAGATGGCGCTGCAATACTGGCGCAATATTGGCAAAAGCAACAAAGACCGTTTTATCTGTTTCCGTAACGGTTATCATGGCGACACGCTAGGAGCGATGTCGGTTTCCGACCCGGAAAAATCGATTCATAAAGCCTTCCGCAATTCCATAATCAAACAATATGTGCTGGAAATTCCTTCCGACGAATATAGTTTTGCCGAGTTTGATTCCCTGCTATCTGGCATCCACAGCAACATCGCGGGGCTTATTATAGAACCACTGGTACAGGGTGCCGGCGGTATGAAATTCCACAGTGCCGACACCGTTGCCGAAATTTACCGCATTGCCAAGAAGCATAATATATTATTCATCGCCGATGAAATAGCTACCGGCTTTGCCCGCACCGGCTCCATGTTCGCCTGTGACGAGGCTGCGGTTACCCCTGATATAATGTGCCTGGGCAAGGCGCTTACCGGCGGTGCCATAACTCTTGGCGCAACTATAGCCACTGATGAAATATTCAACTCGTTTTTAAGCGACAAACCGGAAGATGCGTTCATGCACGGCCCAACCTTTATGGCCAACCCACTGGCCTGCTCAGCAGCCAATGCTTCGCTTGATCTGTTTGAAAGAGAACCACGCCTGGCCCAGGTCGAAAAAATAGAGGAACAGCTAGCCAGTCAATTGAATGATTGCAAAGGCTTGGAAGGTGTTGTTGATGTAAGAGTTAAAGGCGCTATCGGTGTAATACAGGTTGATACCAGCAAGATAGATATCTACGCCCTGCGGCCAAAATTTGTAGCACATGGGGTATGGCTGCGCCCGTTCAAGGATGTAATATACCTAATGCCACCACTTACTATCAGCGAACATGACCTGAACGCACTGACCGGCGCGGTGAAATCCGTTCTAAAATAAAGGCGTACTCTGTACTCGGTTACTGGTACTCGGTAATTTTTCCGAGTACCGAGTACGACACACCGAGTACATTTAATCAACCTGATTAAATTCCACGCCCTCCGGTGGCATCGCCGGAAAAGTAAGCGTGACCAAAGTTCCTTTGCCCAGTTCACTCTCAATATGTATCGAGCCGTGATGCAGTTCCATAAGCTTCTTGGTAAGCGGCAATCCCAGGCCAGTACCTTCATATTTGCGGTTAAGGCCACTATCAACCTGCCCAAAGCTCTGGAAGGAATGTTCTATATCTTCCTTAGACATGCCAATACCGGTATCCTTTATCATAATCATAAAATCAGTGACCTCTCCATTTTCTTCCTTAGTACGCACTGAAATATCGACCTTGCCACCTTCATTGGTAAATTTAACCGCATTGGAAAGAATATTGATGACAACCTGTATAAAACGCAAACGATCAACAATGAGCGACGGCAACATTTTGGGAACATCGGTAGAGATAGATATATTACCCTTCTGCGCCCGTTCAGTAATAATAGTCAAACATTTATTTATCGCCTTACCTACATGCACCTCTTCATAACTAAGTGCCAGTTTCCCAGCTTCAGCTTTGGAAAGATCCAGTATATCGTTAATGATATCAAGCAGATGGGCGCCGGAATCATTTATGTCCTTAGCATATTCCATATATTTCTGGTCACCAAGGGGACCAAACAACTGATTCATTAGAATAGAGGAAAACCCTATCACCGCATTTAGAGGGGTACGCAGTTCATGACTGATATTGGCTAAGAATTGTGATTTTGCACGGTTGGCGCTTTCTGCTGCATCCTTGGCTTTCTCCAACTCGGCATATTGCTTGCGCAACTGCACGTTACGGGCGTCGATCTCGGATAACATTTCGTTGAATGAATCGGTCAGTATCACCAGCTCATTGTTGAATTCATCATGTATGTCACCCAGCTTATCGGCACGGATGGAATAATTCTTATGCGTGGAAACCTGACGCGCCGTATCGGCGAGACTCAGTATCGGCTGGGAAATACTACGCTGCAGATTGATCGCCAACAGATAGGAAAATATCAGGCCGGCCAGCGCAATGGTAAAGGCTATGACGGTCTGCTTTTCGATATAGCTCTCGATCTGCTCCTGAGTGGATTCGAGGTAAATATGCCCTATTCTGTCACCGTTCTTTATTACTGGTTTCATTACTTTTATGTGGCCATCATCAATTTTTATACCTTCTGCCAAACCAACAGGACAAACAATTCCACCACCAATATCCTTGTTCTGATAACTGGCAAAAAGCTCATCTTCTCTTGTTTCGTTGTTTATCTTATACAAACAAGCTTGGACAATGGTCTGTTTCACACTAAAAACATTAAGGTTGGCCTCTGCCTGTTCCTTATAACCGAAAGAAAGAGCCGCTGTATTACGATCCCCTACGATAGAAGCAGAAACATCAAGTTCATTTATGATATTCGAACGCAGATTGAACACGCCTATAATAGAGATAGATAATGTAGTCAGCAAAATCGAAACGCTGCTGATAGTCATTATTATAAGGGTCAGGCGCCGCTTGATCGATAAGTTTTTCAAAACACGCATAAGAGTGCCTATTTATCTATAACCCTTAGAGCCAATTCCAGTAATAGCGAGTCTATATGAAATCCGGCATTTTCTGCCGCTATTTTATTCATCACGATCTTTATTGTATCATCCTTTACTACAAACCCCATCATCCCGCCATGTTCAGCAAATCCATCAATATCACTAATGGTAAGCACCGGCTGATTTTTCAGTGATGATAAAATATCATCCAGCTTTCCAGCCTCCGATGCACTGATAAATAGCATATGGCAACGCACCGGCACGTTGGACAGGCTTTTCTCTTTTACCAGGGAAATAGCAAGCTTTTCGGTGGAGGCAGTCTTAAAAATCTGTTCGGCGTTAACCAGGTCACTATCGCCAAATAAGCACACATTGATCTTTGATTGCTTGCTTATGGCTCTGCCGTCCGGCCATTCCACATATTTGGTAAAATTAACAATATAGGTGGCTTTTAAGGTGTATTCTTCCACCGCATAGGCGGGACTGCTGACAGCGGCAATGGCCAGAACAAGCCACGCTGTCAGGCAATGCAGGAAAGAACGATGTGCCATAAATATTATTATCCTTAAGAGAGACAGCAGTAATATAATATAGTTAATATTATCTTAATTTTATGATTATTATCGGTCATAATTGCAGGGTAAGTTGTATAAATATTATAGATATTCGTAAATTTCACCATAATCTACAAAAAAAAATCACCTTGCTGCTTTCTGATTTTACTAATAGCCTAGCCCCCTATGATTATCGCACACAACTTAGAAACCCTGCAACAAGCTCTGGTAAAACTGGCAGAAGAAGGCAAAAAAGTCGCCCTCGTCCCAACTATGGGAGCACTCCATTCCGGCCATGCCTCTCTAATAACCAGAGCCCAGGATAGTGCGGATGCGGTGGTGGTCAGTATCTTTGTAAACCCTACCCAATTCGGCCCCAAGGAAGATTTTTCCAAATACCCACGCACTCTGGAAGCAGACAAGGTAATCGCCAAATCAGCCGGAGCCGATATAATTTATGCCCCCAATGCCGAGGATATTTACCCGCAAGGCTTCTGTACCAAGGTTTCAGTCGGAGAAATGGGAAATATACTCTGTGGCAAATTCCGCCCCGGACATTTTGATGGCGTCGCAACCATAGTTACTAAACTATTACTGCGGATCATGCCGCACGTGGCAATATTCGGCATGAAGGACTACCAACAGCTGTGCATAATAGAACAGTTGGTGGACGATCTTGATATACCGGTAGAAATAATAGCCGGTGCAACCCTACGCGAGGCTGATGGCCTCGCCATGTCCTCGCGCAATAGCTACCTTTCCGAAAGTGAAAGAAAGACCGCGCCCCTGCTCTACCAGACGTTGCAGAAAACGGCCAAAGAGCTAAAATACTCCGGTATAACCGATGTTCTTGCCAAAGGTATCGCCGAACTAACCGCTGCCGGTTTCAAAGTAGATTACCTTGAACTTGTTGACGGCGAAAACTTAAAATCATTAAGCGAAGTAGAAGAAGATTCGAGGTTACTGGTCGCAGCATGGCTGGGTAAAACACGACTCATAGATAATATAGCTGTAGGATAAGGATATGATGGAGCAAGACGTAATCAAAGAATTCAAAGACGCGCAGGCGATGCTGAGCGGGCATTTCATACTTTCTTCCGGGTTGCACAGCCCCACCTACCTGCAATGCGCACGGGTGATGATGGACGCCCGCCGCGGCGAACGTTTATGTTCAGCATTGTCATTAAAAATCCGCGAATGGATGCAGGCCAGCGGCAAAAAGATCGATACCATAGTCGCCCCAGCGATGGGTGGTGTAGTGGTCGGTTATGAAATGGGCCGGCAGTTGGAACTCGATGCCATGTTCTGCGAACGCGTCGAAGGTAAATTCGTCCTGCGCCGCGGTTTTGAATTAAACGCTGGCCAGAAAATCCTGATTGTCGAGGATGTGGTGACTACCGGCAAATCATCGATGGAAGCGGTGGCTTGTGTTGAAGAACTCGGCGCCAAAGCCGTTGCCGTGTGCAGCCTTATCGACCGCCGCTCGAACAATGATGTCAGCCTTACCCTGCCGCTTATTTCATTATTAAAACTCGATGTACCTACCTATAAAGCCGAGGCACTACCTCCAGAACTGCAGAAAATTCCTGCTACCAAACCAGGTAGCCGGGATTTGAAAACAAACAAATCCCCTCTCCCCCTGGGAGAGGGTTAGGGTGAGGGCAAGCCGCATGAAAAAAGCCCTCACCCCTGCCCTCTCCCAGAGGGAGAGGGAGAAGAAAAATAAGGCCGTCATCATAACCGGAGCTGCCAGACGTGTCGGTGCTGCGATGGCGGTTTATTTTGCCGAAAAAGGATTCGATATCGCCCTGCATTTTAATTCTTCTGAAAAAGAAGCCCTTGTCTTACAGAAAAAAATCAGAAAACTCGGCGTGGACTGCGAAATATTCGCGCATGATTTAAGCGACAGCAAAGGACTTGGCAAACTTATAAACGCTATACATGTAAAAATGCCGCATTGCAATTTGCTGATAAACAACGCTTCAGTGTTTGAACGCGCGGAATTCATGAAGACCGATGAAGCGTTGTTCGACCGCCAGTTTGCCGTGAATTTCAAAGCGCCATTTTTCCTGACGCAAGCTTTTGCCAAAAAGTTTGGCAGCAACAAGGGTGCGTGTGTTATAAATATACTAGATACTGATATTTCACAAATTCAGGTGAGCCATTTTGCCTACTTACTTTCCAAAAAAACCCTTGCGGATTTTACGCTGATGGCAGCGAAAGCCCTCGGCCCTAAGATACGGGTGAACGGTATCTGCCCCGGCAGCATGTTGCCATCAGTGGAGAATTATGAGGGCTATGAAGAAAAAGTGAAACAAATAGTTCCACTTAAAAGTCAGCCCACTCTTGATGAACTCTCCGAGACTGCCTTATGGCTTAACAGCCAACGCAATATCACTGGTCAAATAATATATGTTGATAGCGGAAAGCATCTTTTATGAATCATCGTTGGTATGTACATGTAAAAAATCTTGAGACCACAATAGGCGTTGGCATACATGCCCATGAAAAGGAAAAACAACGCGTCATAGTAAATGTTACCGTAGAAGGCGAGTATCCGGCCAACCCTCAAACCATCAAGGATTGCTTTAATTACGACCATATACATAATCTAATCGTCAATGAATGGCCACAGAAAGCCCATAAACCACTGCTGGAGAATTGTGTAGTGGAGTTGCTGGAGCATATTTTCAGATGCGATGAACGGGTAGATATTGCCAGAGTACAAGTTAGCAAGCCAGATATTTTCCAAAACGCCGAAAAAGTGGGTGTGGAAACCCAGTGGACAAGAAAAGATTTTGAGCTTTATAATACCGGAAAATAAGCTAGATTACAAAAATCAACCAAAAACTAGGGAAAAATATGCTAAATCCATTCGTGAATTTGCTCAGTGCCATTTTGCAACTCTATATGGTGTGTATTATCGCCTGGACCATCATCAGCACCCTTATTTCCTTTAAAATAATCAACGCCTATCAGCCTTTTGTAAAAAAACTGATGTTAGCACTGGATAAAATGTGCGAACCGGTTTTGGCACCAGTGCGCAAGCGCCTGCCTGACCTCGGCGGCTTTGATATTTCCCCGATAATTATAATCCTGTTGATAAATTTCCTTGATCATTGCCTCTATCAGTATTTCTGGAATTGGCGCTATTAAAATATGTTCCAGTCACTATCATCAAAACTAACCGGAATATTCAGTAACCTGCGCAAGCGTGGCGTACTGTCAGAAGCTGATATTGACTCAGCAATGCGCGAGGTGCGTATCGCATTGCTCGAGGCTGACGTCGCCCTTCCGGTGGTAAAGGATTTCATCGCCTCGCTGAAAGCCAAAGCTCTCGGAGCAGAAGTTGTGGCCAGCGTCTCCCCGGCGCAAATGGTGATAAAACTGGTCAACGACCATCTCGCCGAACTACTCGGCAGCGAAACGCAACAGATAAATCTGGCTGCAACACCTCCTGTTGTCATCATGATGGTGGGTCTGCAAGGTTCCGGTAAAACGACTTCGACCGGCAAACTCGCCCTGCGCCTGAAGAATAAATACAACAAAAAAACTCTGGTTGCCTCACTGGATATTTATAGGCCGGCTGCGCAACAACAGTTGGAACAGGTCGCCAAGCAAGCAGGTATTACTTCATTGCCCATAGTTGCTGGCGAAAAACCCGAAGCGATAACCAGGCGCGCAATGCAGGCCGCCCGCCTCGAAGGTTACGATGTGCTACTGCTTGATACTGCCGGACGGTTGCATATCGACGAAGAATTGATGAATGAACTAAAAGTCGTAAAACAACTGGCAAACCCGCTGGAAACCTTACTGGTAGCTGATTCACTCACCGGGCAGGACGCGGTGAATATCGCCAAAACCTTCCATGAACAGATTGGCGTGACCGGTATTATACTTACCCGCGTTGACGGCGATGGTCGCGGCGGCGCTGCACTTTCCATGCGCTCCATCACCGGCCAGCCAATAAAATTCATCGGTGTCGGCGAAAAGCTCGACGAGTTCGAAGAATTCCACCCGGCCCGTATCGCATCACGTATCCTAGACATGGGCGATATCGTTTCGCTGGTGGAAAAAGCCGCTGAAACCGTAAATGCTGAAGAAGCCGAAAAAATGGCCAGCCGCATGATGGAAGGCCAGTTCGATTTCAACGACCTGCTCGACCAATTGCGCAAAATGAACAAGATGGGCGGCATCGGCAGCATGATGAAAATGCTGCCGGGCATGGGCCAGCTCAAGGAAAAAATGGCTGGTGCGGAGATAGACCCCAAATTACTGGCCAGACAGGAAGCTATAATACTTTCCATGACCAAAAAAGAACGCATACACCCTAAACTTATAAATGCCTCGCGCCGCGTGCGTATAGCCAGCGGCGCGGGCGTTACCGTGCAGGATGTGAACAAGCTGCTCAAACAACAGCAGCAGATGCAGGACATGATGAAAAAAATAAAGAAAATGGGCGCAAAAGGCATGATGCGTGGGGGTCTTGGGCAATTATTCGGGATGTAACATAACTGGGGAGTAATACATGAAATTCATAAAAGAAAATCCTGCCCTCGCCGCTGGTATCGGCCTTCCTTTCCTTCTTGTGATATTGTTTGCGCTGGCCAGCATTATTCCTAAATGGCTTGTTGCCCCTCCCTCCTACGACCTAATTTTTACTATTCAGGATTTTTCCTGTAAAAATGGGGATGGCAAAGCTAATTTTGATAATATAGATGGCAGGATAAAAGCCAAATATATCTACCCCAAAAAAGAAAATAACTACATAAACTGCTCCGATAACCAGCGTATATACCGCTTTTTTGCCAATATCCAAAACAGCCGCGAAATAACCTTTGAACTTCCCGCTAAAAAAGAGGAAATGACCGACTGGAATGATTTTGAGATAACTGAACTTAAAGAACTACGTATTGATAATAATCCTGTCGCGCCAGACGGATATACATTCTCTGCAGGAAGTAACTATTATAGCAGTGGCTTCTTTCTGTTCGGTGGCGGTTACAGTTACCGTGATACAGCCGCAATTTATAAAGATGGCCGCTTAGTAAGTATTATTCCTCTTGAAAAAGACCGTTATTACTACGGCAACCAGATAAAATTCCTCGGCTGGGTAGCTTCGGATGGAGAAAAAAAATGAGCAAGCAGGAAGCCCTAGACCAGATAGTCTCCCTTGCTGCATTAAATAAAATATCATTGAGGGATATAGAAGCTGCCATGCTCGGCGACACCCAGGAAAACAAAGTCATGCGCTCCAGTGGCTTGGCCATGAAGATATTTTCCATACTCGGTGGGGTATTTATATTTGCCGGGCTTTCTTCCTATGTCGGTATGTTCTGGGGCAGCATGAACTCAGCCACACGTGTTATAATCACTCTTGGCAGCGGCTTTGTTGCCTACCTGCTTGGCGTTATTTTCTCACGGGAACCAAAGCGCATAGGAATAGTTGCACCACTGCTTCTGGTCGCTGCCCTTTTTGAATGTGGTGGACTGTTCGTGCTTATTGATGAGTATTTCAATAACCATACCAACAACTGGGAGCTGGCCTGCATGCTGGTATTTGGCGTCATGTTCCTGCAGCAGGGCCTTACCTTTATGTCCATGCGCATCCCCATATTGCTGTTCACCACCTTATGGTTTGCCTGCTCATTCTTTGCTATAGCATTCCACAAACTGGGTGTGCCGGAAAACTGGAATGCACTTATCATCAGCGTATCTCTCCTGAACATAGCTTACGGCCTGAAAAACAGCATTTACCAGCGCACTTTACAGGCCGGATACCTTATTGGCTCGATTATGTTCCTCTGCGCATCTTTTGATATTATGCGCGGCACACCATTTGAGATATTATATCTCGGCATCACCTGTTTCATGATATATCTGAGTGTAATGGCCCACAGCACTACACTGCTCATAATAAGCGTTATTGGAATGCTCTCCTATATCAGCTATTTCACCAGTGAACATTTCGTAAACTCTGTAGGCTGGCCGCTGTCGCTAATTGCCTTGGGAATTATATTCTTTATAACCAGCACTGGTGCTATGCGCATTAAAAGGAAGTATATGCAATGAGGCTGGTACTGGTCACTGGCATGTCTGGTGCGGGCAAGAGTGTTGCCCTAAAAACCCTTGAGGATTCTGGGTTTGAGGCTATCGATAACCTTCCCCTTTCTTTTCTGCCTACGGTAGTGAATTCCGGTGCTGGCAACCTTGCTATCGGCTGCGATATACGCAGCCGCGATTTTTCCATAAATCATTTTATCGAAGCAACATCCAAGTTCAAAAACAGGAGTGATGTTGAATTCAAACTCTTATTCCTCGACTGCGATGATGAGACACTACGCCGCCGCTTTACTGAAACCCGCCGCCGCCATCCCCTTGCCATCGATAGACCGGTTCTTGATGGTATACATCATGAACGAGAGCTAATAAGCAAGCTGCGTGATGTCGCCGACCTGGTAGTCGATACCAGTGAAACTGAAGTTACCGACCTGCGTAATGTCATTATCTACAATTTTCTAAATACACAACGCAGTTTGTCGTTAGTGATAACTTCCTTCTCTTTCCGGCATGGCATACCACGTGAAGCCGACATGGTGTTCGATGTCCGCTTCCTGAAAAACCCGCATTACGACCAGTCGCTGCGCCAGCTTTCCGGACTTGATAAGCTGGTTGGCGAACATATAGAATCTGATTCCGGCTTTGCCAGCTTCTTCAAAAACCTCACCACTCTTATCACCCCCCTGCTTCCCCGCTATGCGGCAGAAGGCAAGAACTACCTGACTATCGCTATAGGCTGCACCGGTGGTCGCCACCGTTCGGTATATGTGGTACAAAAACTCGGAGAATTCCTGCAAAAAGATGGGCGGAATATAACATTAAGGCACCGCGATTTGGGGTAGCTATTTCTTCTCCAGTGTCTTTCTATATTCGCGCACATTCTTGTTATGTTCGTCAAGCGTGGCGGCGAAATTATGGCCGCCACTTCCGGTTGCCACAAAATATAACTCACTACTTTCCAATGGGTGCAGAGCAGCTTCTATTGCCCCACGCCCTGGGTTTGTGATAGGAGTCGGCGGCAGGCCATCAATTTCATAGGTGTTATACGGTGTTGGTGTTTTAAGGTCTAAAATCATCAGTTCCCTGCCAAGCGCTTTACCCGTTGCTTTTTCAATGCCATACGTCACTGTCGGGTCAGATTGCAACCGCATAGCCTGCTTAAGACGATTAACAAAAACCGCTGCAACCCTGGCCCGCTCGGCAGCAAGCCCTGTTTCCTTTTCCACTATCGAGGCCATAACCAATGCCTGTTCTTTGCTGGAGAAAGGTAAATTATCAGCGCGCTTTTCCCATAATTCAGAAAGAGTCTTTTCCATTTTATCCTGCATCCGCTTTATTATCGAAGCTTTGCTATCACCATAATTAAAATGATATGTCTCCGGGAACAAAGAACCTTCTGGAATATTCTCAGGAACAATTCCGGTCAGAACCGGATCAGCATTCAATATTGCTACCACCTCACGAACATTAAGCCCCTCAGCGATGGTTACTTTATGCACTACCACCGCACCTGACACTATTATTCTCATCACTGCCTCCGGGGAAATATCTGCTGTAAAGTGATATTCCCCAGCCTTAACATGGAGGGCCGCCCCAGTAAGGTAGGCAACTAACTTAAAAAATGATGGATGTGCTATAACTCCTGTTTCAGCAAGTATATCAACACTTTTGCTGAAACCACTGCCACTAGGCAGAACAACATTAGTGTCAACAGCTAATCCGCCTGGAGATGTATAATCGCGCCATATCAAGACAGCTGTGGATGCTGCAGTTACGGATAAAATCAGGATGGTTATGGCGAGTATCTTTGCCACAAAGAAAACTATGACACTTGTTTAAAGATCAGCGAAGCATTGGTTCCGCCGAAACCGAAAGAATTGGAAAGAGCTGCCCGAATCTTACGTTTCTTGGCAGTATGAGCCACCAGATCAAGATCACAGCCTTCCGACGGATCGTCAAGGTTTAGAGTTGGTGGTGCCACCTGATCGCGAATGGCAAGTATTGAAAATATTGCTTCTACAGCACCAGCTGCACCAAGCAAATGCCCTATCGCAGATTTGGTAGACGACATGGACAGCTTATAGGCGCTATCACCAAACAAGTTCTTGACTGCAAGAAGCTCCAGTTCATCACCAAGCGGAGTGGAGGTTCCGTGCGCGTTGATATAATCAATATCTTCCGGGTTCATACCGGCACGCTTCAGGGCACCCGCCATAGCACGGCCAGCACCCTCATGTTCTGGCGCCGGGGCAGTTATATGGTGAGCGTCACCAGACAGCCCATACCCAACCAACTCAGCATAAATTTTCGCGCCGCGCTTTTTGGCATGTTCATATTCTTCAAGAACAACTACACCAGAACCCTCACCCATTACGAAACCATCACGCCCCTTATCCCACGGACGGGAAGCTTTGGTAGGAGTTTCGTTATAAGCGGTAGAAAGCGCACGCGCAGCAGCAAAACCAGCAAGCCCTATACGGCATATAGTAGCTTCCGTACCACCAGCCAGCATAGTATCTGCATCACCGAACTGGATAAGGCGTGCAGCATCGCCTATGGCATGGGCACCAGTAGAACAGGCAGTGACCACAGCATGGTTCGGGCCTTTAAATCCGTATTTGATGGATATCTGGCCGGAAGCCAGATTTATAAGAGCTGCCGGAATGAAGAACGGACTAACACGGCGTGGCCCCTTTTCCTTCATCATCAAAACAGTTTCTTCAATGATATGCAGGCCGCCAATGCCGGAACCAATCATAACGCCAGTGCGCAGTTTTTCCTCATCACTGAAAGAAGCTATCCCCGCATCTTCAACCGCCTGTGCCGCAGCCCCAAAGGCAAAATGGATGAAATCATCCATCTTCTTCTGTTCCTTGGGTTCTATATAATTGTCCGCGTTGAACTCACCAGACGCATTTCCACGTACCACCTGCCCCGCTACCTTGGCTGGAATATCAGAAACATCGCAAAGGGTAATCTGGCCAAGGCCAGACCTGGAAGAAATTATACCATCCCAAGATTGCTCTACACCGCAACCAAGTGGCGTGACCAGACCAAGACCTGTTACTACAACTCTCCGCATGGGAAGGATTTATTATGCAGCTTTAGCGTTCTGCTGGATGTAATTCACCGCATCCTGCAAAGTCAGGATTTTTTCTGCGGCATCATCAGGGATTTCTATATTGAATTCTTCTTCAAACGCCATAACCAGCTCAACGGTATCCAGACTATCGGCACCAAGATCATCAATGAAACTTGCCCCTAACACGGCCTTTGATTCATCAACTCCTAAATGTTCAACAACGATTTTTTTTACTCGTTCAGCAATATCACTCATGATGTTTTTCCTTAGTTAGTTAAGAAGCGTACAGAGTTGGGAACAATAATCATCAAAACTCAAACGTCAACATTAAACTATATAAAATTTACATAATAATAAAAAACAGTATTTTACCAAGTTTAGTGGGAATACCATACATTACAATAAATTACCACAAAAAACTAAATCACTAAACCATAAGCATCCCGCCATTTATATGCAATGTCTGCCCAGTTACATAGGCAGCAGCATCACTGGCCAGATACAGCGCACCAGAGGCTATGTCCTCTGCCGTTCCCATCCGCCCCAACGGAATATTCTGATTTATTCGCGCTTTTTGCTCATCGTTAAGGACATCGGTCATAGCCGTAGCAATAAATCCCGGCGCTATACAATTTATAGTTATACCGCGGGAAGCAACTTCCTGCGCCAGTGATTTTGCCATACCAGTAAGGCCGGCTTTAGACGCGCAATAATTCGCCTGCCCCGGATTACCAGTCCAGCCAACTACTGAAGTCACAAAAATTATCCGCCCAGCGCGGCGTTTCAACATTCCCTTTATGGCCGCACGGGCAAGACGGAAACTGGCAGTAAGATTGATATCCAGCACCTGCTGCCATTCTTCATCTTTCATGCGCAGTGCAAGATTATCTTTGGTGACACCGGCATTGCACACCAACACATCAAGGCCACCGAGCTTCTCTTCTGCTTCTTTTATCAGGGTATCAACATTAGCAAGTTGCGAAAGATCGCAAGCTATCGGCACAACACCAGCACCTAACTCACTGGCAAATCCTGCAAGTTTTTCTTGTCTGCTCCCTGAAATTGCAATACTGGCACCGGCATCGTGAAATGTTTTAGCGATAGCACCGCCAATACCACCAGTCGCACCAGTGATTAGGGCTTTTTTATTGGCAAGATTAAATGTCATGATTATTATTCTACCTTGGCAAATGCTTCAAAATCAGCAACTGTGCCAAGATTGATAGCCTGCACATCAGGAGCTATACGGCGCATAAGGCCGGAAAGAACTTTCCCGGAACCAACTTCTATAACCTGGCTAACACCCTCACGCACCAGATATTCCATGGATTCCCGCCAACGTACAACACCCGTAACCTGATCGACCAACAAGTCACGCAATGCCAGAGGATCGCTTTCTGCCTGTGCCGTCACGTTAGTAACCACCGGCACCATAGGTTTACTGAAGCTGGCAGCCGCCAACGCTTCCGCCATAACACCGGCAGCAGGAGCCATTAACAGGCAATGGAATGGTGCGCTTACATCCAGCATCAAAGCACGTTTTGCGCCCTTATCCTTCGCTATAACTATAGCCCGCTCAATGGCAGAACGGGTCCCGCTGATGACAACCTGTTCCTGAGAATTATCATTAGCAACGCTGCAAACTTCGTCAACCGCTGCCTCATCAACAATAGATTCTGCCAGGGAACGGTTGATTCCAATCAGAGCTGCCATCGCGCCACCGCCTTCATGCACGCAACGCTGCATGGCTAAACCACGGACCCTAAGCAACCTTGCAGTTTCAGTAAGATTTAAAACACCGGAAGCACATAATGCTGAATATTCGCCAAGGGAATGGCCAGCAACAAATGATGCTTGCTTTTCAAGATCAAAACCAAACTCTTTCTGCAAAACACGAAACGCGGCAATAGAGGTCGCCATAATAGCCGGCTGCGCATTTTCAGTTAAGGTCAAAATTTCCTGAGGGCCGGTAAAAATAATATCAGAAAGATTCTCCGAAAGGGCATTGTCAACTTCTTCAAAAACTTCACGGGCAACGGCAAAATTATCAGCTAATTCTTTCCCCATGCCAACAGTTTGCGAACCTTGGCCAGGGAATAACAGGGCTTTTTTCATGTAAATTCCTTTATCTATCTATATTTATCTATTAGAATATCCTCAGGTGATAATTATTAAAACTTTTTGCAGCTTCTGGCAACCATATAAACTTAATATTATGCAAAAAAATAATCCATAAACCCACAAAATAACTTGGTTTTATAGCACTATAGCAAAATCGGTAATATTAGTCTGGTATCTGCAACTGATTTTACTTGCAATCACAAAAAAAATGACTATAGGTTATAGCCCTTTTAACCATAAAATCCACATGTGGGATTTTTGTTTTTTAAAATAATGTATATGATAAGCGCATAAATAGCGCGGAATTTGTAGGAGTTTAAACTATTATGCCTTTGTATGAAAGCACTTTTATAACCCGTCAGGACCTTTCCCGTCAGGATGTAACCAAACTTACTGACAGTATGAGCGCAATCGTGGCTCAGGGTGGCGGAAAAGTTGTAAAAGATGAATACTGGGGGCTGCGCAACCTTGCCTACAAGATCAATAAAAGCCGTAAAGGCCATTATGTTATGCTGGCCATTGATGCCCCGGCCGCTGCCGTTATCGAAATGGAACGCAACCTCCGCCACAACGAAGATGTTGTGCGCCTGCTTACCATTCGCGTTGACGCACTGGAAGAAGGCCCTTCTGCCATGATGTCACAGTCACGCGCCCGTGAAGAAGAAATACAAGATGGTGATATCGTTATGTCTGATATTGCCGATACCTCTGACGAAACTATAAACTAAGGATATCGCCATGGAACGCCCTCAAGAAAACGCTGCTGCTGGTCGCAAAGTATTTTTCCGCCGCAAGAAAACCTGCCCGCTGACTGGTGCAAATGCCCCTAAAATTGACTATAAGGACGTAAAAATGCTGCAGCGCTTTATTTCAGAGCGTGGCAAGATTCTACCAAGCCGTATTACTTCCGTGTCACATAAGAAGCAGCGTGTGCCTGCTCAGGCTCTCAAACGCGCTCGTAACCTTGCTTTGCTGGCGTTTGTTGCGCAATAAATTA
>CAZUXB010000009.1:0-39895 GCA_964624555.1 uncultured Rickettsiales bacterium
CCTGAAAAAGAGCTGGAATGGAGGGTTTCTCCAGGTGTTCGCCCCTCTCTTCCTACTCTGGAAGAGATGGCAAAACGTGTTGAGCAAATAATAAATGGTACGGCACCCGAGCTGGTCTGGCTGCTGGAACACCCGCCTTTATACACCGCCGGGACCAGCGCCGATTCCGCTGATCTCCTCTCCAATGATTTTCCACTCTATAATACAGGGCGCGGCGGGCAGATAACCTATCATGGCCCCGGCCAGCGCGTCGCCTATGTCATGCTCGATTTAAAAAAACGCGGCGCTATGGATGTGCGCGCCTTCGTAAGCAACCTTGAACAATGGCTGATTGCCACCCTCGCCGAATTCGGCGTGAAAGGTGAAACACGCGAAGGCCGTGTTGGCGTATGGGTTATGAGTGATAATAAAGAGGCGAAAATAGCTGCGCTTGGAATACGAATCCGCAAATGGGTAACATTCCACGGCATAGCGCTAAATGTAAATCCCAACCTAGCACATTATGCTGGCATCGTTCCCTGCGGCATACGTGGTTTCGGCGTCACGTCACTGCATGATCTGGGAATAAAAGTGTCGATGGCAGAAGTGGACGCGGCGCTGGAAAAAAATTTTAGGAAAATTTTTTAGACCAACTCTACTATGTCATTCCTACGAAGGCAGACCCGAAGGGCCGCGAAGCGAAATCTCTCTCTAATCTTGCACAAGCCTCTAAAGAGATATCCGCCTTCGCGGGTATGACAGTCGTAAAAGAAATATTTTAAACCAGCGTAGTTTCTTTGGCTTTGGTGCCACCGGCATAGGCAGGCGCATCCGGCTCGTTCCGGTGCTGCACCGTATCTTTTATCCGTGCCAGAGTTGCACGCAACGAATCCGCCGGTTTACCCATCTCACCATCAACCTGTGTTTCGGCGGCGAACCTGTTGAAGCGCGCTTCCGAACTGGCCCGTGCCTGACCAATACGAGCATACATCTCTGCAAGTTGCACGGCGACATCGGGCTTAATAGCAGAAGCGGTTTCGCTGGTTGCCATGGGGTTATGCTCTATCTCTGTGGATTCTCATATGGCAATTCTATACTAAAAAAATAAAAAAGCACAGAAAAAATAAATTACATTTTTGTTACAATTATATATTTTATGGTGTATTAATTTCCATCGTTTAACTATTCAAACTGGCGAATTTCCTATGAACGACCTGTCAGCCCTGCTTTACCTCGTTGCTTCGGTATTATTTATTCTTGCCCTGAAAGGCCTGTCATCCCCGGAAACCGCGCGCCGTGGCAATGTTTACGGTATTGTTGGAATGATACTGGCCATTGTCACCACTCTGGCCATGCCATCCATAAAAAATTACGCGATGATACTGTTCGGTATCATGATCGGCGGTATCATTGGTGTTGGTATCGCCCGCAAAATTGCCATGACAGCCATGCCCCAGCTTGTCGCCGCGTTCCACTCGCTGGTTGGCCTTGCCGCAGTATTGATCGCTTCAGCGGCATTATGGTCGCCGGAAAGTTACGGTATCGGCAACAGCGGCAGCATCCATGCCGGGAGTTTGCTGGAAATGAGCTTAGGCGCGGTTATCGGTGCCATCACCTTTACCGGCTCAATAATCGCGTTTGCCAAATTACAGGGTTTTATATCAGGAAAACCTCTGCGCTTTTCCGGCCAGAACATTGTCAACGGCCTTATCGGCGCGTTGCTGATAGTCATGGTAATGCTGTTCTGTTTCAGCGGCGAAAAGGCCCTCTTCGTCCTTATGGTCGGCCTCGCCCTGGTGCTCGGCGTGCTTTTGATAGTACCCATCGGCGGCGCGGATATGCCGGTGGTGGTATCCATGCTTAACTCCTATTCTGGATGGGCGGCATCGGGCATTGGTTTTACCCTTGGAAACCCACTACTCATCATCACCGGTGCATTGGTCGGAGCGAGCGGTGCGATACTTTCCTACATCATGTGCAAGGCGATGAACCGCTCCATCATCAACGTGATATTCGGTGGGTTTGGCTCTAGTAGTGCTAGTGTTGGTGCGAGTGCTAGTGAGGCAAGTGATAAACCGATAAAAAGCGGGAGTGCGGAAGATGCGGCATTCTTACTTAAAAATGCCAGTTCGGTTATCATCGTTCCGGGTTATGGTATGGCGGTAGCGCAGGCGCAGCACGCCGTCCGCGAAATGGCCAGTGAGCTGGAAAAAGAAGGTATCAAAGTGCGTTATGCTATCCATCCTGTTGCAGGACGCATGCCGGGGCATATGAACGTGCTGCTCGCCGAAGCCAACGTGCCCTATGACAATGTGGTTGAGCTGGAAGAAATAAATAACGATTTTGCCACCACCGATGTCGCGTTTGTAATAGGTGCCAATGACGTCACCAATCCGGCCGCAAAAACCAATCCATCCAGCCCGATATTCGGCATGCCTATACTCAATGTCGGCGAGGCCAAAACCGTTATCTTTATCAAACGTTCCATGGCCACTGGCTATGCCGGCATCGAAAATGAACTATTCTACCAGGACAATACCATGATGCTCTTCGGCGATGCCAAAAAAGTCACTGAACAGTTGGTGAAAGCTTTAAAGGGATGAGTGATTAGGCATGAGTGATGAGGGATTCCCCCATGCCTCATCCCTCTACCCTCATCCCTAATGCCTAAACTTTCTCCACAAATCTCGGAAACACTGGCTCCGGTGTAGGCAACGACTCACCGGCCTTCAGCGCATGCGTGGCCGAGAGATTTTCAAAATTACGTTTATCCGCAGGTATAGCCAGCAGATCTAATATCTTGCTTGAGGAGTTTGGTATAAACGGCTGGATCATAATGGCGATGCAGCGAATTCCTTCAAGCAGGTGATAGAGTGTCGCTCGCATCAGGCGCTCATCTTCCTTTTTCTGTTTCCATGGTGCCTTGGTATCAATATAATTGTTCGCTTCGGAAGCAATAGCCACGATGTCGGCCATGATATCATTGAATTTGCAGTTCATGTAACGGTTATAGATATCGCTTGGAGTATCAGACTTTGTTACATAAATCGCGTCCAGAAACTTCATATCCAGCTCGTCTTTGCCTACACCGCCAGCATCCGGCACCTTGCCGTCACAGTTTTTGGCGACCATGCTCAGAGTGCGCTGCACGAGATTGCCGATATTATTGGCCAGTTCGCTATTGATAACTGCGATCATGCGCTCGCGGGAAAAATTCCCGTCATTGCCGAACGGCACTTCGCGCATCAAAAACCAGCGCGTTTGGTCGATACCAAACTCATCCACCAGCGCCGATGCCGGAATGGCATTGCCCAGCGATTTACTGATTTTCTGCCCTTCCGCGGTCCACCACCCATGCCCGAATATACGCGTTGGCAGAGGTAGTTCCGCCGCCATTAAGAACGCCGGCCAATACACTGTATGGAAACGGATAATATCCTTCCCAACCATATGCATGGAGTAGCCATTCTTCCAGAAATCCTGATAGTCCTGCGCGTTCTCATCCGGGTAGCCAAGCGCGGAAATATAATTGGTCAGCGCATCCAGCCAGACATACATGATGTGTTTACCATCGCCCGGTACTGGAATGCCCCACGAAAAAGTCGTGCGTGACACCGAAAGATCCTTAAGTCCGCCCTTCACAAAACTGATAATTTCATTACGCCGTGATTCCGGGGCAATGAAATCTGGATTTTTTGCATAATGCTCCAGAAGCCTTTCTTGCCATTTTGAAAGATCGAAGAAGTAGCTCGGTTCTTCCACCCATTCCACATCGGCGCCGGTTGGGGCTTTGCCATCTATCAATTCCGATTCCTGATAGTAGGCTTCATCGCGCACACAGTACCAGCCGGAATAGGCGCCAAGGTATATATGTCCCTTATCCTGCATCTTTTTCCATAGTCCCTGCGCGGCTTTTTTGTGGCGCGGCTCGGTGGTGCGGATAAAATCATCATTACTGATATTCATGACACTGGTCAGTTCGCGGAAATGCTGCGACACTTCATCAACAAATGCTTGCGGCGCGACACCGGCTTTTTCCGCCGATTTTTCTACCTTCTGGCCATGCTCATCCGTGCCGGTCAGGAACTTTACTTTTTTGCCGGAAAGACGGTTGAAACGGGCGAGCACATCGCAAGCTGTTGTACAATAAGCATGGCCGATATGCGGGCGGTCATTTACGTAATAAATGGGGGTGGTTATGTAGAAATTCTTCAAGCGGCTATATTCCCTAAATTAAATTCTTCGTTGTTCTTAAGTGAGTGGAAAAATGTCAGTGCCACCTGCTTATAATCGAGATGCAGCCTTTGCGCGAGCAAAAACTGAGTGGACGCTTCCTGCCATTTTCTGGCCCATATATCCGCCCCGTGAATGGCGGTAAGCAGGCTCAGGGCCTCCTCTTCTTCGTCATTTATCGGCACCACCCGTACACCGGCAGCTTTCTTGGCGACACGCTCCATGATGCACAATGTTATGTGCATGAATAGCTGCCATGCGCCATGTGCTTTTTTACCGCTGCCGATCTGCTCGCAGAAACGCAAAACCCGGCCACTGTCGATATTGCCCGCGCCTGAGAGCAACGCCAGAACCTCATTATATAATATGATCGCCCCCTGCGCGCGCAGCTCCAGAGCGATTCCCACCGAATTGCCGGAGATAACTGCCAGTGCTGCAAGCTCATCGCCATATATTTCGGGCGCGACATGGCGGATGGCAGCAGTAAAATCTTCTTTCGCCAGCGGCTTGAAATTTATCACCCGACAGCGCGAACGAATGGTCGGCAAAAGTTGGCCGATATTATGTGCAACCAAGAGTAGAACAGTTTGCGGTGGCGGTTCTTCCAATATCTTCAAAATAGCATTGGCGGATTTGGTGTTCAGCGCATCAGCGCTGTCGATTATTACCACCCGCCACTGCCCTTCAGCAGGTGTGAGAGATAGATTCTGCGCGATGGTACGCGATTGTTCTATACTGATTTCACTGGCGAATTCTTCCTTCTTCGCATCATAAGCTAGTTGAATGACTAACAGGTCGGAGTGGGAATTAGCGGCTACGCGGTGAAACACCGGGTGGTTTTCTGACATCTCCATATCGTCATTCCCCGAAAGCAGCATACGCGCAAAACGGTAAGCAAAAGTCGCCTTGCCGGTGCCGCGCGGGCCGGAGAGAATAATACCGTGCGGCAATTTTCCCGAAGCAAGGTCGCGCATTAACATTGCTTCGGTTTCAGTATGGCCGAATAGTTGAGTGTTGGTATTGGGCCCTATGGTAGCATGTTCCATCACAATTTGATCCCACAATTTTTATTTATGGTTGCCACCACTTGCTCATGCAATGTTTGAACTTCCTGCGCGGCATTCAGCACCACGCAACGCTTCGGTTCATGTTTTGCAATATCCAAAAAACCGGCGCGGATTTTTTCGTGGAAGCTAACACCCAGCTTCTCAAACCTGTTCTCATCACCATGCCTTGCTACTGCGCGCTTAAGACCTTCTTTCGGGTCGATATCGAGTATGATGGTAAGGTCGGGCATAAAATCAGCGAAAATAGTTTTGTGCAGATTTTTTACAAAATCTTTGCCCAAATTTTTTCCAATTCCCTGATAGACCAAAGTTGAATCGAAAAAACGGTCGCAGATAACGGTTTTTCCCGATGTAATAGCTGGCTTGATGAGCTTGGTGATATGGTCGGCGCGGGCGGCATTGAATAAAAGGGTTTCGGTAAGAGCATCCCACGCATCAACATCTCCGGAAACGAGCAGCGAACGTATTTTTTCACCACCAACAGAACCACCCGGTTCGCGCGTGGAGATAAAAGGAAGCCCGGATTTTTCAAAAGCCGCAGTGAGTAATTTAAGCTGAGTGGATTTGCCGCTGCCCTCACCGCCTTCAAAACTTATGAATTTACCCGTCGACATAAACCCATTATTACTGCTTTAGAATCCTGGCATCCGGTACGCCAAGGCTTTGAACAGTTTGCAATGTCTGGGAGGCAGTATCTTTGTTGGTAAATGGTCCGACATGCACGCACCACCATTCCTTTCCACTCAAAGCAACCCTGTCAACTGTAGCTATGTTACTATTACTAGTCACTGAAATTATAGAATTAGCCAGTTTCTGGGCATTTTCCTTTGATGCAAAAGATCCGGCAAGAATAATAAACCTACCTCCCGGAGCTATTACGCTATCAGTTTTTGCTATAGGCTTCTCTATAGGCTTCTCTGCTAATTTTTCCACCGGTTTTTCTTCTGTTTTCTTTGGTGCAACAAGCATCTGCCTTGGTTGTGGCTGGGGCTGTTGTTGGGCCGGGGCCTGAATTTTGGGCTGCGACAATGGACTTTCGACCGGCTGTAGCGGATAGATAACCTTTTCACTAGCCATAGCTTCGTTGATTAAAAAATTATTCTGTTTTTCCGGTGCTGGCTGCTTTGCCGGAGCATTAGGTGACTGCAATGTATCCCGGCTTTCTACTGATTGTATTGGCGCAAAATCTTCCACTTCACCGTTATTATAGCCAGCCTTATTTAAATTAGCAGTAGAAGCGGCGACCGCCATCTGCCTGGACATTTCACCTTCCTGTTCTTTTACTTTCTGTTTATAACTTTCGTTATAGGCAATCATATCAATTTTTGGTGAAGACCCTTTAATCGAATCAATATATTCTGATGTTTCCTTGTCTAAAAATTGCACACGAACCGGCTGGGTACTTTTCAGCCCTATTATTTCCGCGGATTTTTTTGATAAATCTATTATCCGGTTATCATGATATGGCCCCCGGTCATTAATACGCACCACAACACTCTGGTTGTTTTTAAGGTTGGTGACCTTTACCAGTGACGGCATTGGCAAAGTCGGATGAGCGGCGGTTACATCATCCTGATCAAATATCTCTCCGCTGGCTGTGCGCTTTCCATCGAATCCCGGACCATACCACGAAGCGTCGCCGATCTTATCGTAAGTTGAATCCGGTTCAGGACGATATATCTTGCCGTTAATTTCATATGGCTTGCCAATTTTCTGCCCGGTAAAAGGCGGGTTGGAGGGCGAACAGGCAGCGAGGATAGATAACGCTATAAAGACACCTGTTCTTTTTAAATTTAATAATGGCATGATTTACTCTCCAAACTCTTTAACAAGTTTACCAATTGCTGTTGCAAAATAGCGCGAACGGTTCCACTTTAGCAAGATTTTAAAGTTATTATTACCTTCTTTAATGTTTCCATTATAATTCCAGCCCTCAGAATGCAGGTAGTTAGCTATAGAGGCAAATATATCCCCCTGTGAAAACCAGATATCCCGTTTACCATCTTTATCAAAATCAACGGCATATTTCAAGAAACTGCTCGGCATGAACTGGCATTGGCCAAAAGCCCCCGCCCATGACCCTGTGAAATTATCTGCGGATATATCTTCATCCTGCATGATTTTTAGTGATTTAAGCAGTTCACCGCGGAAAAAATCACTGCGCCTGCCCTCATAGGCCAATGTTGCAAGTGCGGCAATTACGTTAAAATTACCACTATTTTCACCATAGCTGGTCTCCATGCCCCACAGTGCTACAATAACATTGGGCGGAACCGAATATGCACGGGCTACCTTGCTTAATAACTGCCGGTTAGACGCCAGTTCATTTTTGCCGTTCTGGATACGCGCACTGGTAACAGTTTTTTTAAGATATTCTTTAAGGGTTATTTTATGTTCAGGTTGTTTTCTATCAAGGGCAATTACACTTTCAACTGGTTCTATGGCCTTGAATGCATCATCCAGTACGCGCTGCGAAATACCATTGGCGGTGGCTTCACTACGCAGCTCTGTAAGCCATTTTTCAAATGGTTCGGTATTGTCGGCCTTTGCCGCAAAGATTACAGCCTGACAGAAAAGCAACGTAATAACAAAATATAAAAATCTCATAATTAAGGAAGATATTAGAGATAAAAATTATTTTTCACTACCGGTATCTTCTTCCTGTTTTACAGATGGCGCTGGATGCCTCCTGTGGACATGGTGCCTCCTGCCGTGTTTTTTATAAGTCCGGCTTGATTTTTTCGATTTGTACGCCGGTTTTTTAGTTGTTGCCGCCTGGTCATTGGAGGCTGGCTCAGAAGTGGAAACATCTTTAGCATCTTCAGGTTTGGATTTCAGTGGTGCGCTGATCGCATTATCTATAGCGTCTTCCGGCTTTGTTAGCTCAATAGGGGTGGTTGTTTCGTTGGGGGTAGAAACAGTGGTGGCGCTGGTGGTTTTGGTTGGCTCCGGCGGCAGGTCACGTTTTGGAGTAGGCTTATCCCCGGCAATAGCAACAGAAGAAGTAAGAATAAGGGCAAGCAATATATTAAATAACTGTTTCATTGAAATTTCCTTGTAGTAAATAAAAGAAGGTGAAAGCTGAGAGAAAGCCTATTATATAAGCGCCAGTCTATCAATATACAACAAATATAAATACTATGTTCAACAAAAAAACCACAGATATGCTGCAAGGCTTGCTGCCATCCTTGCCGGTTATAATCGGCGAATCTTCTCTATACCACGATATAGCCGATATAACATGGCAGGTTGCGCCTAAAATGAGCCTGGCCATCGTTAACGACGTTAACACTTACGAAGCCTGCGGTAACAGTATATATTACGCGCTGAACGGAAAACATAAATGCGTTACTATAAAGCTTGATGATGGGGTGGAGGCAACCGCAGAAAGCGTAGAGCACATCCGCAGGAAAACTGCAAAATTCGATGCCATAATAGCTGTAGGCAGCGGAACTATAAACGATATCTGTAAATATGCGGCCTATCTTGATAATAAACCATATATTGTATTTCCTACCGCCGCCTCAATGAACGGGTACCTCTCCGCCAATGCCTCCATAACGGTAAAAGGGAACAAGGCTGCCCTACCCGCAAAATTACCAATTGCAGTATTCTGTGATTTTTCAGTTATTGCGAGTGCGCCGGTGCGTTTAAACAAAAGTGGCCTGGGCGATTCACTGGCAAGGCCCACTGCACAGGCCGACTGGCTGCTTTCCAACATGCTGCTAGGCACTGATTATAACGAAAAGCCATTTGAATTACTAGTTGATATAGAACAGGAATTGTTTGCCGATGCCGGTGGTATTGCGAAGAATGATCTTAATTCAGTCAGAAAACTAACTAAATTATTGTTACTATCAGGCCTGGGCATGACCATCGCTGGCGGTAGCTACCCAGCCAGTCAGGGCGAGCATATGATCGCCCATACTTATAACATGTTGAAAAATTCTGCCAGAAAATTCAAAGTTTTGCACGGCGAAGAGATTGGCGTTACCAGCCTCTATATGGCGCGACTGCAAGACCGTTTACTCTGTCATTACTGCGAAGGCGGGAATCTTAAGTTGCCGATAAAAAAGATTCCAGCCTTCGCGGGAATGACAATGGATAGTTTATTTGGTGAATCATTAGCTGAAGAATTTGCAACCCAGTACGCAAAAAAACAAATGCTGACAGGGAAGATACAGCAAATAAACTGGTATGATGTTCAGGAAAAAATCGAACCGATCATGTTAAAACCAGCGCAGATGGAAAAGATAATAGAACAGGCCAACTTACCGCCCGACCCGGAGGCCATCGGATGGAACGCAAATGATTTTGCTACCGCCTGCGCCACCGCCCGCTTCACCCGCAATAGGTTTACGTTTCTTGATATCAAGTAATAGTCATCCCGGGCTTGACCCGGGATCTAGGGCCAAATCCAATGATTTAGCTTGTCACTCTAGATTCCCGCGCAAGGCGTGGATGACAAGGTACTGAAATACAATCACAATAAATTTGTCATTAAATCTTAATACACAGGCCCGCATTAATTCGCTAAGGTAAACTGTAGCAACTGATAATTAGGTGGTAGGAAATGCAGTTTGAAGGTAAGGAAGTTGGTATTCGCGCAGATGGTGATATCGTAACAGTGTCTGGTCCCGGTGCTGATGCCCTGCACAAAAAATTAAAGGAAGTTGCCGTTAAAGATGCCGAACTTACTGACCCTTATTATGGCCAGTTTACTTTTAAAGGCAAAGGAATACTGGATGCTGCCACTGCTGCTAATAACATAGAAGTTCTTACAATAATCGGAGAGATGATGGGTGACGCGTATGAACAATATCTTGTCGATTTGGAAGGTGACTTAAAACAAAGAGAGAAGCCAGTTGTCGCTATTAGAAAAGGAATCACCCACTAATCATCACTTATCCTAACCAGCGCCGCGCAGGCGTAACAGGCGAGCGGGATGGACGCACAGGCCATTCCTGCGAGGAATAAAACTCCGCCACCGTTGGATGCAAATATCAACACCGGGATATACAGCGGCATTACGACGAGTGCCTGCAACAAACCACCACGTTTACTGCCAATGGTCAGCGCCGCGCCGATAGCGCCGAGCGCAACCATCGTCAGTGATGCCAGCAGCAATATGAACAGGCTATTTGCAGTTTGTGCTACATCCAGATTGGCCATTACGCCGAGCAGCGGCGACACCACCAATATCGGAATAATATGCGAACACCACTGGCCGAATATCTTGGCAAATACAAGTAATTCCAATAACACCGGCTGCAACAGTAATTGTTCCAGCGTTCCGTCCTCGTAATCACGCTCAAAAAGCAATGGCAAGGTGGTGATGGTGGCAAGCAGCATCGCCACGCAGAATATCGCTGTAGCATATTTGCCAGAGATTTCTGCTCCTAATGCGAATGTGAACAGCACCACCACAATAATATAGAACGCACAGGCTCCCAACGCTCCACCGCCCTTGCGGAAGGAAAGTTTTATGGATTGGGTGAGGATAAGAGAGAATATTTTCATAAAGATACTGCTCTACTTTTTGTCATGCCAGCGAAAGCTGGTATGACAAATCCAACTAGGCATGCGATACCTCCTCAGCAGAAAAGGAAATATTAGGACGGAAATCATCCATCCACAGCGTATGTGCGGCAATAGCGGAATTCATGATGTGCGAAGCCACCACCACGATGCCGCCCTGCTGCACCCGGGTTTCGATGAGCGCAGCGGTTAGTGTTACCGCTTCGTCATCAAGGAAATTGGTCGGCTCATCAAGCAGCCACAGCTTGCACGGTGAAACGATAAGACGCGCCAGAGCAATGCGCCGCTGCCAGCCTGCTGATAGTTGCGCAGCCGGAATATCAGAAAAACGTTCCAGTCCATAAAACTTCATTGCTGCCGGAATCAGTATCTCCGTATCATAGAGCCTGGCCCAGAACTCAAGGTTCTCACGCACCGTTGCATCACCCTTTACGCCGCTTTTATGTCCGATCACCATCAGCTCGCGCTTATAGGCATTGTTATCGGTAGTTGGTTCTCCGTCCCATAATATGTCACCTTTTTCAGGCATCAGTAAGCCTGATAAAATCTTAAGCAAAGTTGTCTTGCCGGAACCGTTTGCACCTTTAAGTAGCAATAAAGTGCCGGATTGCAAGCAAAAACCGAGATGCTCAAACACCACCTTATCACCGCGAACACAGCGCAGATTCTCGCATTGCAACATTTTTTCACACATCCATGCTAACGAATATTTAACTCTTTACCGTTATCGATAAATTAGGGAACTTTTAGTGAAATATAAACTATTTTATCGTAAGGTAATAATCTACTTAAAACTATGGAGAAAGTTGTGAAAAACAAGAGCAAGAATTCCTTTGGTGCAAAGTCATCGCTTACTACTGGTGGCAAGACCTACGAATATTACAGCCTGCCAGCCGCCTATAAAACCCTTGGTGCGGAAGTGGCGCGCCTGCCTTACAGCCTCAAGATATTGCTGGAGAACCTGCTGCGTTATGAGGATGATATAAGTGTCAGTGGTGATGATATTCGCGCTTTCGGCCAGTGGATAAAGGATAAAACCTCCGACCGTGAGATAGCCTACCGCCCGGCCCGCGTGCTGATGCAGGATTTTACCGGCGTTCCAGCGGTGGTAGATTTGGCAGCGATGCGCGATGCCATGCAGAAACTCGGCGGCGATGCAGAAAAAATTAATCCGCTTTCGCCGGTTGATTTGGTCATCGACCATTCGGTGATGGTGGATAATTACGGCAACCCGAATGCCTTTAAAGAAAACGTGGACCTTGAAATGTCACGCAACTCCGAGCGTTATGAATTCCTGCGCTGGGGCCAGAATGCGTTCAATAATTTCCGCGTGGTTCCTCCCGGCACCGGTATTTGCCATCAGGTAAATTTGGAATATCTGGCGCAGGCCGTATGGGTGCAGGATGATGTTGCTTACCCTGATACACTTGTGGGCACTGACAGCCATACCACCATGATCAACGGCCTCGGCGTGCTTGGTTGGGGTGTGGGCGGTATCGAAGCAGAAGCGGCGATGCTTGGTCAACCTGTTTCCATGCTCATTCCAGAAGTAGTTGGTTTCAAACTCACCGGCAAACTCAAGGAAGGCACGACTGCCACCGACTTGGTTCTCACAGTCACCCAGATGCTGCGTAAAAAAGGTGTAGTTGGTAAATTCGTAGAATTTTTTGGTTCAGGTTTGGATAATCTTCCACTCGCTGACCGTGCAACTATCGCTAACATGGCGCCGGAATATGGTGCGACCTGCGGTATCTTCCCGATCGACTCCGAAACCATCAATTACCTGACGCTTACAGGCCGCGATGCCGGGCGCGTCGCACTGGTCGAAGCCTACGCCAAAGCGCAGGGCATGTGGCGCGATGCTTCGTACCAAGATCCAATTTTCACTGACGTTCTCGAACTGGATATTGGCAGTGTTGAGCCATGCCTCGCTGGGCCAAAACGCCCACAGGATAAGGTTCTGCTTTCTGGTGCCAGCAAATCCTTTTCTGATTCTCTGGCGGAACTGGATAAAGACAAAAAGACTGCCCACTTACCACTTGTCACTGACCACTTAAGCCACGGCAGCGTGGTCATAGCGGCCATCACTAGCTGTACTAACACCTCTAATCCGTATGTGATGATGGCCGCTGGCCTTGTTGCGCGCAACGCGATGGCCAAGGGTCTAAAACCAAAACCGTGGGTAAAAACCTCCCTCGCCCCCGGCTCGAAAGTAGTGACCGAATATTTAGCACAATCCGGCCTCGATAAAGCGTTGGATGCGATCGGCTTCAACCTTGTTGGTTATGGCTGCACCACTTGCATCGGTAACTCCGGCCCGCTTAAAGATGAAATTGAAGCGGAAATAAAAGACAAAGGCCTCGTGGTCGCTTCCGTGCTTTCGGGCAACCGCAACTTTGAAGGCCGCGTACACCAACTCGTAAAAGCCAACTACCTCGCATCTCCGCCACTCGTAGTTGCTTATGCGCTGGCCGGCAGCATGAATATTGACATCAGCAAAGATGCAATTGGTACTGGCTCTGACGGCAAACCGGTTTACTTAAAAGACATCTGGCCGAGCAACAAGGAAGTCGCCGACACGGTGATGAAATGCGTGACCGCGGAAATGTACCGCAAAAAATACGCCGATGTGTTCGCCGGTGAACCGGCATGGCAGTCGATCAAAGTTGGCAAAGGCAAAACCTATGGCTGGGATGCCAAGAGCACCTACATCCAGAATCCGCCCTATTTTGTGGATATTAAAGCCGGTGCCAGCGATGCCACTCACGATATAGAAAATGCCAGCATACTGGCAATATTCGGCGATTCGATAACCACCGACCATATCTCTCCGGCCGGTAACATTTCCAAAACCTCACCGGCGGCTAAGTATCTTTCCGAACATGGAGTAGTGCCTGCCGACTTCAACTCCTACGGCGCCCGCCGCGGCGGCCATGACGTGATGATGCGCGGCACTTTCGCCAATATCCGCATCAAGAACGAAATGCTCGGCGGCGAAGAAGGTGGCAACACCCTCTATAAAGGCGAGAAGATGAGCATTTACGATGCTGCCATGAAATATAAAGCCGATAAAACCCCTCTGGTGGTGTTCGCCGGTAAGGAATACGGCACTGGCTCCTCCCGCGACTGGGCGGCCAAAGGCACCAAACTGCTTGGTATCGAAGCCGTAATTGCGGAAAGTTTCGAGCGTATCCACCGTTCCAATTTGGTTGGAATGGGCATTTTACCCCTTACTTTCCAAGGGGATAGCAACCGCAAGAGTCTTAACCTGACCGGGGATGAAACCATTACCTTAAGCGGCCTTAAAGGCGGCATAAAACCGCGTATGCAGGTGCAAATGTTAATAAAACGCAAGGATGGCAGCAGCCAGACCGTGCCCCTGCTGTGCCGGATTGACACTTTGGACGAGCTGGAATACTATAAAAACGGTGGTATTTTGCACTATACAATCAAAAACTTGCTGAAGGCCTCATAAATAAACATGCTAACAGATATCCAGATTCAGGAAGCTGCGAATCGCATAGTTGCGGCCTTGAAACCGAAAAAAGTGATACTTTTTGGTTCGTATGCGCGTGGCGATGCAACTGAGCATTCTGATCTGGATTTACTGGTAGTTGCACCAGAGAATTATACGAAAAAAATGGATGCCGTAATAAAAGGTTATGATGCTGTACAGTATTTGGACATTCCAGTTGATGTTTTAGTTTATTCTAATGAGAGCTATGCAAAGAAATCAAATTGGTGCTCAAACCCTGCATACTGGGCTTCTAGAGAAGGAAAGATTCTCTATGTCAATGAATGAAGAAGCGCATGATTTATTTTCACTGGCATCTGATGACTATAAAGCTTTAAAGTCATTGATTAAAATGGATCTGATAAGCCATGTTATATTTTTTCTTGCCCAACAAACGGTAGAAAAATGTATGAAATCAGTTTTAGCAAATAATAATGTGATATATCCTAAAATTCATAACCTTATGAAAATAAAGCAGTTATTAGTTGAAAACGATATAAAATCAAATTTTCCAGATGACATTCTAAAACAACTGATACCTTTTGCAGCTGATTGCCGTTATGGTATGCCTGAGGTGGAATTTCCTGAAGCAAAAGAAGTATTAGCAGTCGCAAAATCAGCAATAGATTGGTGTAAAGAGCAAATCCATGACTGAAAAACCCGGAAGCAATATAGATTTAACCAGAACCATAATACTGGTTTATGGGCTGCTGGAGAATGGCAACCATTTCTGGGTGTTTGTCGCGGTCAAACCGAGCAAGTATCAGGATTTCCTCACCGCGCAGAAAGATGGTTCGCTCAACCTGTACCAATTCGCGCCGTTCGGTGAAATTATCGTGTCGGGCGTAGGCAAATCACCACCGGACGAGATCACCATCAAAGTGGCGGAAATGTACCAGACCGACCCGGAAAAACTGAAAGAACAGATCAGTGCCGAAGAGTCTTGACCGAGCAGGTCTCGCCCGCGCTATTACGCTGGTGGAGTCAACGCGTGCCGACCACCAGATAGAAGCGCAGGAACTTATCACATCCCTGCTTCCAAAAACCGGAAAATCTCTACGCATCGGCATTACCGGTGTGCCCGGCGTTGGCAAATCCACCTTCATTGAAGCGTTCGGGTTGCATTTGATATCGCAAGGCCACAAGGTCGCAGTACTCGCTATCGACCCGTCAAGCGCGAAGACTGGCGGTTCGATACTGGGAGATAAAACCCGCATGGAAAAACTCTCGCAGAATGAAAACGCCTATATCCGCCCCTCACCCACATCCGGCTCACTCGGCGGCGTGGCACGGCGCACACGCGAGGCGATGTTACTCTGCGAAGCGGCGGGTTATGATATCATCATCGTGGAAACGGTCGGTGTCGGCCAATCGGAAACGGAAGTTGCCGACATGGTCGATATGTTCATGTTGCTGCTGCTACCGGGCAGTGGTGATGAATTGCAGGGCATCAAAAAAGGTATCGTGGAACTGGCTGATCTGATAGTGGTGAATAAAGCTGATGGCGAGGCTCTATCCGCGGCCAAGCGCGTACGCTCGGATTACAGCGCGGCGCTGCGTATGCTGCATCCGGCCTCCGCCAATTGGCAACCCACCGCAATTACCTGCTCGGCATTGCTGGGCAACGGTATAGCCGAAATATGGGAAATAGCCAGAGATTTTCAGACCATCATGAAAAAATCCGGCGAGATAGAAAAAAAACGCGCGCAGCAATCGGTTTCATGGATGTGGAAAGAAATAAAAGAAACCCTGCTCAGCAAATTTGTGAACAACCCCGCCATTGCCGCGCAGATAACCGCTACTGAAAAAGATGTGCAAAGCGGCAATAAATCCGCCACCCAAGCGGCTCTGGAGTTGATTTCCATCTATCATAAGTAATTATTTGCCGCACGGATTGCTATTATATTGCATAATGCTGATAATTTGTTTTGCGTTAAGCATAACAGTAGGTTGTACATTCTTATCCCACTCCGACCAGGATTTATAGCTTCCACGCTCATAGTAAACCAAATCATCAAGACGCAAAAATTTACCTGCTTCAATGACAGAAACAATTTCCTCAAGGGTCTTATCTGAACTTCCGTGAAAATTATACGGAGATTCACTTCCATCAAGCACTGAAACTTTATACCAGTTCTTTTTCGACATATTAAACATCCAGATTCTCAACGCTAAGCGCATTGGTAACGATGAAGTCGCGGCGTGGTTCCACGATATCGCCCATCAGGGTCGAGAATATCGTTTCGGTTTCCGCGTCATCTTCCACTTTCACCTGCAACAGGCGACGGGTTTCCGGGTTGAGGGTCGTTTCCCATAATTGTTCCGGGTTCATTTCGCCGAGACCTTTGAAACGCTGGATGGTGCTGCCCTTGCGCGCCCACTCCATCATGCTGCTATACAGCTCGGTAGGCGTTGCCACCTGCGCGCTGCTCTGCTTGCGGGTAAGCGTAGAAGCTTCGGCAAAATACGTGTCGATATAGGCAAGCTGCGAAGAAATTTCATAGGCATCCTTGCTGGTGAGCAACTTTTCTTCCATCAAATATATTTCCTCAACACCGCGTACCATACGGCGGAGCTTGAATACACCAGATTCAAACACACAAGCCCAACCAGCCTGTTCACCGAGTAATTTTGCCAGTGCAATCGCCCATTTTTTGGCTTTTTCCTCGCTACCGCCCTTGCCATCAAAAACATGGGCGATAGCCGCCGCTTCGATAAGCTGGGCAGGGATGCGCTTGGCCAGCGATTTTACCGCCATCGCCAGCTTGGAAGCCTGCGCCAGAACATTTTTCAGTTCTTCGCCACTAACAATTTTCCCGCCGGAAAGAGTAAGGGCAGCCTCTTCAAGACTGTTCGTTTGCAGATGTTGCTCCAGGGCCTCGTCATCCTTGAGGTAAACATCATGGTTGCCGCGGCGCATTTTATACAGTGGCGGCTGGGCGATATAGAGATAGCCCTTGTCAATCAGCGGGCGCATCTGGCGGAAGAAGAAGGTGAGCAGCAGCGTGCGGATGTGCGAACCGTCCACGTCCGCATCGGTCATGATGATGATTTTATGATAGCGGGCCTTGTCAACATTGAATTCATCGCGGCCAATGCTGGTGCCGATAGCGGTAATGAGCGTACCCACCTCCTGGCTGCCGAGCATCTTATCGAAACGTGCGCGCTCAACATTTAGAATCTTACCTTTTAGCGGCAATATCGCCTGATAGTTGCGGCTACGACCCTGCTTGGCCGAACCACCTGCCGAATCCCCCTCGACGATGAACAGTTCGGATTTCGCCGGGTCGCGTTCCTGACAATCTGCCAGTTTTCCCGGCAGTGAGGAAATATCCAGCGCGCCTTTGCGGCGGGTGAGCTCGCGGGCCTTGCGCGCTGCCTCACGCGCGGCGGCGGCCTCAACAATTTTTCCGATGATAATACGCACATCTTGCGGATGTTCTTCCATCCACTGCGCAAGCTTGTCATAGACATAGCTTTCCACCACCGGGCGCACTTCCGAGCTGACCAGCTTGTCTTTCGTTTGCGACGAAAATTTTGGATCCGGTACTTTTACCGAAACAATAGCAGTCAGACCTTCGCGGGCATCGTCGCCGGTGATCGCCACTTTTTCTTTTTTCGACATACCGCTTTCTTCAAAATACTTATTGATGGCGCGGGTGAGCGCGGCGCGGAAACCGACCACATGCGTGCCGCCATCGCGCTGGCGGATGTTGTTGGTGAAGGCCAGCACATTCTCATGGTAGCTGTCGTTCCACTGCATGGCCACTTCCACACCCATGCCGTCCTTCTCGCCCTTGATAACCACCGTGCTGTGCAACTGGGTTTTACCTTTATCGAGATACTGGGCGTAGGCCTCTGTTCCACCTTCGTAATAAAATTCCGCTTCGGTAGCCGGATCTGTGCGGAAATCGGTGAGGTGGATACGCACACCGGAATTGAGGAACGCCAATTCACGCAGGCGATGCTCCACTGTGGCAAAGCTGAACTCGGTCATGGTGAAGGTATCTTTGGAGGGCAGGAAGGTAACGCTGGTGCCTTTTTTATTCGGCGCATCGCCCACAACCGTGAGATGTTTGGTGGTTTCGCCGTGCGAGAACACTGCTTCATACTGCTTGCCATTGCGCCAGATGGTGAGGTTCAGATATACCGACAGAGCATTCACCACCGACACACCTACACCGTGTAGACCGCCAGAAACTTTGTAGCTATTCTGGTCGAACTTACCGCCGGCGTGAAGCTGCGTCATGATCACTTCGGCGGCGGAAACACCCTCGCCTTCATGGATATCAACCGGGATACCGCGGCCATTATCAGTAACCGAACAGGAACCGTCAGCATTCAGCGAAACTGTAACCAGGTCGCAATGCCCAGCGAGGGCCTCATCGATCGCATTGTCGACCACTTCGTAGATCATGTGGTGGAGACCAGAACCGTCATCGGTATCGCCGATATACATACCCGGACGTTTGCGCACTGCTTCAAGGCCTTTGAGCACCTTTATCGAGTCCGCGCCATACTCATCCTGCGCGTGTTGTTCAGCCTTTTTTATTTCTGCCGCCATAGTCATTTTTTGTCCCGTTTTTTTGTTGGTTTTTTATACGGGATAATTTGTAGCAGAACAGGTAGCTAAGGAAAGCGTTTTCTGCACTTTTACCAAGGAAAATCTACAGCTTTTTTACGTATCATAGATGATATTCCAGTTAGTTAAATACGTAATATCCGTAATGGGCAATTTGCCCCGCTATTATCAATGGTAAAACAAGCTTATAACGCATCCCAAGGAACCCCGCCACCATTGCCAGAAAATTAAACAACGGCAGCCAGGAAAACGGTAAAATAAAAATAAAATAGCGGGCAAAATAATGTGAGGCGAGATTATATTTTTCCCGGCTTAAATGTCTTTCCCCACCCTGTTTACGGTATAATTTTAAGAACATGTATCCGAAAAAAAAGCTGGCCGCCGCCCCAATCGCCGAGCCAATTACAGCCACCACCGCGGCTAACGGCATATTATAACCACCAAAACCATGCATGGCAAAGAAAGTTGGGTTCCCGACAAACGGTATCGGGGTAGAAACCAATATCGATTCTAACAAAACATCAAGATAGAAATTCATATGATGCCTTAGGATTTGCGGGTTATGACAAACTCAGCAAGAGCGCGTAAATTATCGGCTTTTTTATCAAAAACATCAAGGTAGGAAATTGCCTGCTTTATGAGTATCTGGGCATGCTCCCGCGCCCGCTCAACCCCCATGCTGGAAACAAGCGTAGCTTTGCCGGCAATTTTATCCTTGCGCACACCTTTTCCGGTCTGTGTACGCGTTCCTTCGACATCAAGCAGGTCATCGGTTATCTGGAAGGCCAGCCCCATATCATGGGCATAGGCACGCAGCAACTTACGCATCATGTTCGGGGCTTTGCCCAGAATAGCTCCGGCTTCACAGGAAACCGCGAAAAGCTCACCCGTTTTCATACGTTGCAAGCGGATAATCTCATCAACGCTCAAAACTTTTTTTTCTGATTCCAGATCCATCATCTGCCCGCCGACCATACCCCAGCTACCGGAAGCCTGAGCCAAAGCGGTGATAAGCTCACAACGCACAGCCGGGTCGGCATGGGTTTTAGGGTTGGCAAGTATCTGGAAGGCATAGGTAAGCAAGCCGTCACCAGCTAAAATCGCCGCTGCCTCGCCGAACACTTTGTGGTTTGTGGGTTTACCCCGGCGCAGATCGTCATTATCCATCGCTGGCAAATCATCATGTATCAGTGAGTAAGTATGGATAAATTCGATAGCTGCCGCTGTTTCCAACGCCGAGTCCATGCTCACCCCGAATAAACTGCTGGCGCATACGGTAAGGAAGGGGCGCAGGCGCTTGCCGCCGCTTAATGCGCTATAACGCATAGCCTCAACAATAGTGTCTTCTTTAATAACATGCTTACCAGTAGAAGCTTTAGAGCCGGCATTAAGCGAGATGACTGTATTATCATCAGTCTGCGGTACATATAGCAGTTCGCCCATACGCTTAGTCAGGGTATTGGCAACAAAATCAATGGATTCTTGTAGATTATAAGGGAGTTTAATGACCATATTTATACGTTATCAAAAGGTTGGGTTGACACTGTACCATCTTTGTTTTGTAAAATTGATTCGACCTTAAGACGGGCGCTTTCCAGTTTTTTCTGACAATATTCTTTCAACTCGGTGCCACGCACATAATCGGCTATTGATGATTCAAGGTCGCTGGTTCCACCTTCGAGCTTGCGCACTATGGCTTCCAGCTCTTTAAGGGCGGCTTCAAATGGAACCTCGGTTGTGGATTGTTTTGTCATAGGTAGCGGACTTTAATCAAAATAGGTAGAATTTGCAATAGTTAGATGACTAGATTATAAGATGACGGGATGACAAGAATTTTTCTTATCATCTTATCATCTGGATTCTAGTCATCTCCTTGAAAGCCGTGTAACTTCCCGCTCCACAATACGTTCAACTATAGTTGGAAGGTTGGCATCAAGCCACTCCTTGAGCATAGGCCGTATCATATCCTCAACCATATCCTCGACAGTTGTACCAGAACGGAATTCCGGGGAAGGTGTTGTAGGTTTATAAACAGGTTTTTCTTCAGGTATATCCAGTTTGGAAAGTGATGACAAAGCAGCCTCCTGCGCAGTTTTAGACAATAATGCATCCACTTCCATATTTTCAGGCGCTTTTTCTGGAACCGGCACGGCAGCTACAGGCTTCTGCGGCACAGGGGCCTCAGCAGCTTTGGCCGGGGCAGCAGGTTGTGCAGGAGCCGTTGGATCCGGTTTCTTTTCGGCAACTGGTTCAGGCGGAACGTCTTTGGCAAGGGCGGCATCTATATTAGATAGGACATCAACATTTTTTTCTGCTTCTTTAGGAGGTTCTTTCAAATTGGTAATGGAACCGTCATCCTCGATCATATCGGTCAGTTCCAGAATAGGTGAGGCATCTGCGGAACCGCCTTGGGCAGAACCATTGACCGCGGCAGCAGCCTTCCCCTCTTCACTATCATCAGCTATGATACGGCGGATAGACTGGAGAATTTCTTCCATTGAAAGATCTTCTTCACCTGTCCCTTGCTTTTTTGCCTCCATGGCCTTCTCCGATACCAGATGTTGTAGCTAGTTACGTTGGTAATTAAATATCTAGTATTAAATAACAATTATCACAAACCTAGCAACTGATATTTTACACTATCATAATGTTCTTTGGGATCTTCTACATCGGTTTTAAGATCCAGGTCTTTTGCGGTTAACTTTCCAACTGATGCAAGCAGACGGTAAGCCTGTAATTTTTCTGTACGGACAGCTTTTACTAAGTTTACCCTTACGGAAAAAGTTTCCTGTTCAGCATTAAGCACATCCAAAATAGTACGTACACCAAATTCATTTTCTTTACGGACACCATCAAGAGCGACCTCCGCTGCCTTTACTGCAGCTTCGCTGGAAGTAATCACGGCCTTGCTGGTACTTAAAGCTTCCCACGCCTGGGTTACACTTTCAACCACTGATTGATTGGTATCAAGTGAATTGAATTTAGCTTGCTGGGCAAGGTTGCGCGCTTCCCTCACGCGTGACCATTCCGCGCCGGATTGGTAAAGCGGGATACTGACATTAACTTTTATGCTATCATTGTCGATATCATGCAGCACCGTACTGCCACCGGTTGCCCGGCTCATGGTGCCCTGTAAATTTACACTTGGTAATAAAGTAGCACCCTGCACATAAATATTATTATCGGCGGCCTGCTCACTATGTCTGGCAGCGATCAGAACCGGGTTATTATCATTTGCCCATTCCTTGGCTTCAGCAAGGCTCTGCGGAATACCGGAAGGTACGGCAGGCATGGCAACACCACCTTCGGGGTCATAACCAATAACCCTCCGGAAGGTAGCACGGGAGCCGGCAAGATCACCCAATGCCTGTTGTTCATCAGCCTGTGCCTGGGCTAAACGCGCTTTAGCCTGCGACACGTCTGTTATAGTAAGTTCCCCTACTTTAAACCGTGCTTCGGTTACATCCATCTGCTTTTGTAAAACATCGACATTTTTCTGGTTGAGTTCCAGAACAGATTCTTTTTCCACAACATCGGTATAGGCCACTACCGCATTGTAAATAACCTGCTGCTCAACGGCAGAGAGATTGGCACGGGCAGCCTTAACACTCTCCTTTGCGCTCATGAAACTGGCGATAGTTCCGCCACCGCTGAATAATGGTTGTGTAACACTCAGCCCGCGCGATTTGGTACTATCATAATTCCACGTTTCACTGGTAGTGCCAGTACGTTCCCTGCCTTTGCTAAGCTCCACCCCGGCGCTGGGGCGGAAACCCGACACTGCCTGTGCTACACCTTCGTCAGCAACTTTAAGTGCTTCACGTTGTGCTTTGATTTGTGGATTATTGGTATACACATATTCAAGTGCTGATTTAAGTTTATCAGGACTTGCAGCAGGAGCTGGCTGAGAAGCAACTGCCGCCGGGGTGATAGTTTTGGTTTTAGCAACCGCTTCCGTTTTTGTTTTTGTTTCAGTTTTAGCTTCAGCTTCAGCCTTTACATCAACTTCTTTCTGCGCTTCCTCTTTAACATCGGCTACCTGCGGCGCGGTTTCATCACTAGCCTGAGTGAATTTCGCCGGATTTCCGGAAGCAACGGCAACTCCCGCCACAGACAAACAGCCGGAAACAATTAAAAAACGCAACAGCAATTGTGAATGGTTTATAGTCTTCATATCTTGTTTCTATAATACTTTATTGGTTACGACAAGCCATTAAAAAAAGCTTTAAAAATCAAATTTCTGTGGATATTCAAACCCCGGCAACACAACAACAGATGCGTCAAAATACTCACGTATGTTGGAATGTCCGTCAAAACGTTTTACCAAAATACCCTTGCCTAATCCTGTAGCAACTCTACGCACCCCTACCAGCCTGCCGCCAATAGAAAGCTGCGATACCAACCCATCAGGTAAATTCTCTATACCACCATTTATGAAAATCACATCATAAGGTGCTGAAAGCTGATAACCATAGGACATATTGGCGACATGTTTGATATCGATGTCTTTTATACCAAGGCGTTTGATATGTTCCATGGATTTGGCTACCAGGGCGCTGTCACTGTCGATAGCAACCACATGCCCGGCCAGCTCAGCCAGCACTGCCACCGCATAACCATTATCACAACCAATGACCAATGCGCGGCAGGAAGGTGTAACCGCGGCCATCTCCAGTAATTTTGCAAAAGTAAGCGGCGCCAGTAATACACGACCTTTGGCGATTTCTATATTCTGGTCAATATAAGCTGCCTTACGTTGCAGGGGCGGAACGAAATCCTCGCGTGGTATATCAACCAGAAGTTCCATAATACGCGGGTCATGCACATCGTTGGTGGCAAGTTGTCCCAGCGTCATGTTAACGGCTTGTTTTTCAAATTGTGGCATTGTCTTTCCTTATTTAGCTACCAGAAACGAAATATTTATCTTGTTACTGTCGATATCATTCTGAACCTTGTAAACCGGCGCTTGCGGCTCGCTGCCGAGCAACGCATTGGCCAGAGTCTGTTCCAGAATATACCCCTGATGCGCGGAAATTGCAGCCATAATTTTTGTTTCAGAATGCAAATAAAGATCAATCCGGTCGGATACATTCAGGTTGGCGTCCTTACGCGCCTGCTGGATCATGCGCACGATGTCGCGGGCAATACCCTCCGCCTCCAACTCCGGCGTGATGGTGGTATCTAAAATCACCAGCGCATCGTTGCTCGATAGCGCCTGCGCCTTGTCCTTATATTCCGGTTTTGGTTCGAGTTGCATTAGGTAATCACGACCCAAAATTAAAATTTCATCACAAATTTTAATTGTTGTTTCGCTTGTTTTTTCCCATTCTCCTTTTTTAGAAGCTGGCAAAATTTGTTTCATTTTTGCTGGCAATCTCTTACCAAGGCTTTGGCTATTTATAGAAATCTTTAAATCAGATACTTCCCACAAACCTTTAGGATCAGAAATTATTTCTTTAACATTCAGTTCATCGGAAATAATTTTTTTAAACTCTGCGTTGTCACATATGTAATTCATTTTATTACCAACAGCGATTAAAGACTTAAGTGGCTGCCTGACTCGTATATTTACCTTATTTCTAATAGCCAATCCTGCATTGCATATATCCCGAACGGATTCCATTAAGGAAACTATCATAGATTGATTAGTAATTTCTTCTGCCAACACAATTTTCGGAAACTCCGCCAGATGCACACTCGCAACAACTCCCTCTCCCTCTGGGAGAGGGTTGGGGTGAGGGCTGCTAACCTTAGATGAGAAAGAGCCCTCACCCTGCCCTCTCCCAGAGGGAGAGGGTAAAGAAGAAGTAAGCCCCCTGTATATTTCTTCGCAGGTGAGTGGCAATAAGCTCGCAGCGGCGCGGCACATGATGTGCAGCACCGTATAGAGTGTATCATACGCCGCTTGCTTATCAGCGTCATGCTCGCTCTTCCAGAAACGTTCCTTATTGCGGCGGATGTACCAGTTATTCAACGCATCGAAAAATTGCAGAACCGCTTCGCACGCGCCCGGCGAATCATACGCGCCCAGCGACTTATCTATCTGCTCCACTGCCTCGTTGCATTTGGCGATGATGTATGAGTCCATTATGTTGTCGGTTATCGGTTGCCCGTTATCGGTTAACTGACAACCAACAACTGACAACTGAGCACTAATACCATCCGCATTGGCATAGAGTGTGAAAAAATTATAGGCATTCCACAGCGGTTTTATAGCGAGGCGCACCACATCGCGGATGAATTTTCCTTCCGGATCGACCATCAGGTCCTGCCCGCGCATCACCGGTGATGCCAGCATCAGCCAGCGCAGGGCATCGGCGCCAAACGTTTCAATAGACTCCAGCGGGTCCTTATAATTCTTCAGGCGCTTGGAATATTTAAAGCCGGTCTCGGCATCGAGCACCACACCATGGCAGATGCAATTCTTGAACGGAATTTTATCGAACAGCGCCGTGGACAGCATGATGAGCGTGTTGAACCAGCCGCGCGTCTGGCCGACATATTCGGTGATGAAATCAGCCGGGAAATGCTCCTCGAACCAGTCTTTGTTTTCAAACGGGTAATGCACCTGCGCGAACGGCATCGAACCCGACTCGAACCAGCAATCGAACACGTCTTCCACGCGGTTATACTCCTCACCGTCCTTGGTGATTTTTATTTCATCGATATATGGCCGGTGCAGGTCGGTAACTTTTTTGCCGCTTAATTCTTCGAGTTCCTTGATGCTGCCAACCGCGAGCATCTTGCCAGATTTTGCCCGCCAGATCGGTATCGGCGTACCCCAGAAACGGTTGCGCGAAATGCTCCAGTCTGGCGCGGTTTTCAGCATATGGCCCATCTGCCCGTCGCGGATATGTTCGGGTATCCAGTTTATCTGCTGGTTGAGCTCAGCGGCACGGTCACGAAATTTGGTCACCTCCACATACCAGCTCGGCATCGCGCGGTAGATGAGCGGTTGGTCGGTTCGCCAGCAATGCGGGTAATTATGTTTTATCTGCTCCTGTTTTATGAGCTTTCCTGCCGCTTTCAAGTAGTCAATGATTCTATCATTAGCTAAACCAAATTTACTACCACCCGGCTCGGCGATGACGTTGAGGCCTTTAAGGCTGAAAAGCCTTCCCCCCTTGCGGGGGAAGGTTGGATGGGGGGTATCCTGATCTTGCTCAGTTTGCAGAGCATACCCCCCACCCTGCCCCTCCCCCGCAAGGGGGGAGGGAAATTCTATATCAAAAATCGCATCGGTAAATTTCCCCTGCCCATCCACCGGCACCACCACCTCAATGCCATTGGCTTCGCAGCATTTTTGATCGTCCTCACCAAAACCCGGCGCCATATGCACGATGCCGGTACCATCACCATCAGTCACGAACGCCGAACCGTCCAGTATCTTAAAAGAATGTTTATGCGAAGCGAAATATGGGAACAGTGGGTGGTAGGAGAGGCCGATTAAGTTAGCACCTAAAACTTGCCCTTCATATTTGACTGAACCACCACCGAATTTAGTCTTACCTATCTCTTCTAACATTAGCTCTTCATAGGTAAAAAGTCCATTGTATCTGGCTTTTGCATTTAATGATAAAATATAGCAATTGCTTATATTATCCCCAAAAAAGCAGTAAGCGTATGTGGTTTCATTATTCACCGCCAAAGCCAGATTGCTTGGCAATGTCCATGGTGTGGTCGTCCATGCCAGCACATAATATTTATCGGCTTTTGGTGCGCCGTGTGGTGGCGTGTTGAGTTCAAACGCAACGGTGCAGGCTTTATCCTCACGCTCGCGGTAGCTGTTGTCGAGCTTGGTCTCGAAGTTGGAAAGCGGGGTTTCCGCCGCCCATGAGTACGGCATCACGCGGTGCGCTTCGAAGATAAGACCTTTATCATAAAGCTGTTTGAACGCCCACAGGACGGACTCCATGAAGTTGATATCCATGGTCTTATAATCATTTTTGAAATCGACCCAGCGCGCCTGGCGAGTAACGTAATTCTCCCACTCATGCGCGTATTTCATCACGTTCTCGCGGCAATGGGTATTGAATTTATCGATGCCAAAATTCTGTATCGCCGCGCGCCCGGTGATGCCCAGCTCTTTTTCACTACCCATCTCAGCAGGAAGCCCATGACAATCCCAGCCGAAACGGCGCTCGACCTTTTTGCCCTTCTGCGTCTGGTAGCGGGCGAAGGCGTCTTTCACAAAACCGGTTAGCAGATGCCCATAATGCGGCAGGCCGTTGGCAAAGGGCGGACCATCATAGAACACGAATTCGTCAGAACCACGCGTATCCACCGATTTTTTGAACGTGCCATCCTGCTTCCAATAGGCCAGAATCTCCCGTTCCATCACAGGGAAATCGGGATTGGGGTTTACATCAGGATAGTGTTTTTTAGCGTAAGACATGCTTTTACTTTTATATTATTTAGGGTTAGAGGCTGTTTTTATCTTTTTATACTTGCAACAGTCAAGCTAATCTTGTTAACTCCCACCCATGAAAAAAGAAACCATACTCTCTGTATCCGGCTCTGACCCTGCCTCGTACCGCGGGGCGGTGAATATCCCTGTTTATCGCGCCTCAACCATAATAATACCTAATCTTGAGGCTTTTGAGGAGGCTGAGGCTGGAAAAAACAAGCTCCCGGCCTATGGTCGCTATGGCAGCCCCACCACTGAGGCAGTCGAAAAGACCGTGGCCGCGCTGGAAGGTGCCGACCATAGTATAGTTACCTCCTCCGGCGTTTCGGCGATCTCTTCCACCCTGCTCGCCCTGCTTTCTGGCGGTGACCATCTGCTGATGCCCGACAGCGTCTATTCCCCGGCCCGCCGCCTCTGCGACCAGGACCTTAAACGTTACGGTATTGAAACGACCTATTACGACCCGGCTCTCGGTGCCGGTATTGCTGCACTTATCAAACCCAACACCAAAGTGGTGTATGTCGAAAGCCCCGGCTCGCTGACCTTTGAAATGCAGGATGTCCCGGCTATCTGTACCGCAGTAAAAGCTAAAAACAAGGACATCGTGATAGTCAGCGACAGCACCTGGGGCACTCCGCTGTTTTACAACCCGTTTGCGCATGGCGTTGATGTTTCTATCCACTCAGCATCGAAATATATCGGCGGCCATGCTGACCTGATCATGGGCATTATCTCTTGCCGCGATTCGGTGTATAAAAAAATACTCCACAGCTTCAAGAATATTGGCGCCTGCGCCAATGGTGACGATTGCTACCTCGCCATGCGCGGACTGCGTACCCTTTCCGTGCGCCTGAACCAGCATTATAAAAGTGCCCTGCAAATTGCTAAATGGTTGCAGGAACAACCGGAAGTAGAAAAAGTTTTATACCCCGCCCTGCCCGGCGCGCCCGGTCACGACATCTGGAAACGCGATTTTAGCGGAGCGTGCGGACTATTTTCGGTGGTGCTGAAGCAAGAACATCCACGTGAAAAACTAGCGGCTATGCTCGATAATATGAAAAATTTCCACATGGGCTATAGCTGGGGTGGCTTTGAAAGCCTGATGAACCCTGTTAAGTTGAACAATATCCGCAGCGCAACCAAGTTCCCGTATAACGGTACTTTGCTGCGCCTGCATATCGGGCTGGAAAACCCGGAGGATTTAATTGCAGATTTACAGGCCGGGTTTGGGCGGCTGAAGTAATATCAGTTTATCTTTTTGCCGATAACGACATTACATACTGTTGAACCGGGGTAGGCCGTTAACAATGGCTGGCTGGTATTGGCTTTTGCAGCATTATCACATGCAGATCCTTGCCCTGCTATTATTCCAATTTTTCCACTACTTGGTTTACCGTCATCGGTTTTTTCATCTATGATTCTGGCTACATCAACTGCGAACCCCATAGGTGGAATAGGGATACTGCTACCGTCCTGCCCAAATTGCCCCCATATTGCGCCAAATCCTGATGCATAGAATATCCTTCCGCCGGCACCGCCCCAACCGTTGGCAGTATTTCCAGAGGCGCCCATTACCAATATGTTACCCTGGCGCAGGAATGCCGCCGGAAGATTTGGATAAAGCAGGCTCCCCATACAACTTACGAAAACACCGGTACCATTTCCAAGTTTTGCATAAGGGAAGGTATTTCCTATACGTGCATGGCTGATATTGAGGGTACCCTTTGCATAGTCCCCTAATTGGGCAAGCCCGATATGCATAAATAATTGTGAGACTTCTCCAGTAATATCGGGCAGAAGGCATTCCCCTGCCCCATATGCTGTGCCAAGACCGTAAGTGGATTTAATAATATTATCGCCATTACCATTAACAACAGTATTGCCCAATGGGTCTGTCGTGCCGAAAATATCTGTGGCATTGGGGCAGTCGCCAGGGAGACAACCATATTTTAAGCGGAAAGTATTTATGGACGCTTCAATCGCATCTATCTGTGATATCTGGGCACGGATCGAAGATTGCAGGAGCAGATCCTTGCCTACGAATATACCGCCTATTATCAGCCCAATAATGACTATGACAATAGAAACTTCGACAAGGGTAAAACCTCTCATTCGTATATGCTGAGATTTTGTCATATTAAACCATTATAACTAAAATTAAAACGAATATAGAATATTGATTTAAGCGGTTAAAACAATAATTAGCAATATTTTGTTTCCTGACTATACCCAAGTCCGGTTATTTTAATAGCTATCCCATCATCAATTTTCTTTTTTCCAGTAACAAAACGAAAATTTTCAAGCGATGCAGGCAAACCAACCTTCAGCAAGTCATCAAAACAAATTGCCGTTCTAAATATTCTTAGATCCTTTAATCCATGAAGATTTTGAAGATTACCCAGAACCGACAGGTTCTTGCAATTTATAATAATAAGTCTTTCCAAATCGGGCAATTCCTTATCGAATAGCAATTCATCAAGCTTAATCTGGTCTTCAATAATCAGGTTTTTCAATTTTTTAAAATTACTTATATTATTTAGCCCACATAGACCACGCACCCTTAAAATACTAAGCCTTTCGATTTCATTTTCCTTGATTTCATTTATATTTTCGCGGCCTCCTAACAAAAAAGTCAGTTCTTTAAGCCGTTTCAGATTATTTATAAATAAAAGCGGAACTGGATTAATTGAAGTTAGTTGCAACTTCTCCAAACTGCTTATTTCGCCAACAGTATATATGTTCTTGCTATGCTTCCCAAGCCAAAGATATTTAAGATTCTTATATTCTTTGAGATATTCAAGATTAATAGAACCGCTCTTAATAGGGGTTATCAGCAAATCTTCTAAATTCTTCAAATTATCATAGGCAAGAATTTCGGTTTCCGAAAATTCAAATACACCTAAAGAAAATCTGCGTAGATATTTAAGATTTTTTATTTCAGTTATATTTTCTGCTGTAGATAAACAATCAATATACAAGCATTTAACATCCGGCAGATGTTGCAAAACAGCGCAATCAAATCCGGTTTTATAATGACTGTAAAATCTTACACCAAATTTCTTGTCATATTTCTTACAAAGCAAATTTATAGTGCTTAGTATTTTTCCATCATATAATTTATCTGAAAATTGAACAATTACATGCTTGCCATCCTCAATATCGCTATTAATTTCGGCAAGATGTAGTGTAGTTTGGTCAGTTATCCTTATTTCTGGCTCAATTTCATAAGACATGTTACCCCTGCCTATTTAGCAACCGTAACCTTAACGCATTGAGTTTGATAAACCCAGCTGCATCCTTCTGGTCATAAGCGCCCGCGTCATCCTCAAACGTCACGTGTTTTTCGCTGTAGAGGCTCTTATTTGATTTACGGCCCACCACAGTGGCACTGCCTTTATAGAGTTTCAGACGTACCACCCCACTCACGTTGCCTTGCGATCTATCAATCAGCGCTTGTAGCATTTCGCGCTCCGGCGACCACCAGTAGCCGTTATAAATCAGCTCGGCATAGCGCGGCATGAGTTCGTCTTTGAGATGACCTGCGCCGCGATCCAGCGTGATGCTTTCCATCGCGCGGTGCGCAACCAGCAAAATCGAACCACCGGGAGTTTCGTAAATGCCGCGTGATTTCATACCCACGTAACGGTTTTCTACCAGATCAAGGCGACCAATACCATTCTCACCGCCAAGTTTGTTTAATTCAGTAAGCAATGTTGCCGGTGACATTTTTTTACCATCGATTGCCACCGCATCGCCTTTTTCAAATTCCACTTCAATGAAGGTCGGCTTATCCGGCGCTTTTTCCGGTGACACGCTGCGAATGAACATATCCTCATGCGGCGCTTCCCACGGGTTTTCCAGCACCTTGCCCTCATAGGAAATATGCAGCAAATTCGCATCGGTGGAATATGGTGCTTCACCGCGCTTGTCCTTGGCAATAGGTATCTGGTGTTTTTCAGCGTATTCGATGAGCTTGGTGCGCGAGGTCAAATCCCATTCGCGCCACGGAGCGATCACCTTGATGTCCGGTTTCAGCGAATAATAACCAAGCTCAAAACGCACCTGGTCATTACCCTTGCCGGTCGCGCCATGTGCCACCGCGTCCGCGCCGGTTTTAATGGCAATTTCGATTTGCTTTTTGGCGATAAGCGGACGGGCGATGGACGTTCCCAGCAGATAGGTGCCTTCATAAAGCGTGTTGGCGCGGAACATCGGGAATACGAAATCGCGCACGAATTCTTCGCGCAGATCCTCGATGAAGATTTCCTTCACGCCCATCATCTGCGCTTTTTTGCGCGCCGGTTCGATTTCTTCGCCCTGACCGAGATCGGCGGTGAAGGTCACCACTTCGCAGCCGTATTTATCCTGCAGCCAGCGCAGGATGATCGAGGTATCCAACCCGCCGGAATAGGCGAGCACCACTTTTTTAATTTTTTGTGACATAATATTTCCCTTCTATAATTTATATTATTGTCATTCCTGCGAAGGCAGGAATCCCTTTCTAACCTTGCTCCAGACGCTAAAGAGATACCCGCCTTCGCGGGTATGACGAAATTAACTTACAACTTCACCTGTAACACTATTCAAAAACCCACCGGTTATTTTTATATCTACAATTTTTCCGAACAGTTCCGGCGCAGCATTTACATATACCGATTGCATATGTTCTCCTTTGCCGAGCAACTGCCCGTCCTGCTTGCCTTCGCGGTTGAACAGCACTTTAATAGTTTTGCCAACGAATGAGGTGTTAAAAGCAATCTGCTGCTCATGCACCAGAGCCTGCAAACGCGCGAGGCGCTCCTGCTTTACTAGTTCGTCAATCTGATTTTCGTCGACTGCTGCCGGAGTGCCGGGGCGCTGGCTGTATTTAAAACTATAGGCCGAGCCGTAGCCCACGCGGCGGATAATATCCAGCGTATCTTCAAAATCCTTGTCACTCTCACCGGGGAAACCAACGATAAAATCCGACGACATGGCAATATCAGGGCGGCTTTTACGCAGTTTTTCGATGATATCCAGATACAGGTCGCGCTTATGTTTGCGGTTCATTTTTTTGAGTATCTCATCCGAGCCGGATTGGATGGGCAGATGCAGATACGGCATCAGTTTTTTCTCGCTGCCGTGGATGGCGATGAGGTCATCGCTCATGTCACGCGGGTGCGAAGTGGTGTAGCGAATGCGCTCAAGGCCATCTATCTGCGCCAGCGCATCAATAAGTTCGGCCAGGGATGCGCCACCGTGATAAGCATTTACGTTCTGACCAAGCAGGAAAATCTCCAGCGCACCGCCATCAACCAGTTTTTTCGCTTCTTCAACCACTGCTTTAAGTGGGCGGGAATATTCTGCGCCGCGAGTGTATGGCACCACGCAGAAGCTGCAGAATTTATCGCAACCTTCCTGTACCGATACGAATGCCGATACACCTTGCGAATTACTGACCTCCGGGAGCAGGTCGAATTTCTGCACTTCCGGGAAATCGAGTTCCACCACGCCGCCATGTTCGCGAATCGCGCGGGTAACCATTTCGGGCAATGAGTGATAACTCTGGGAACCAAACACCATATCTACATACGGCGCACGTTTTATAATTTCCGCACCTTCCGCCTGCCCCACGCAACCACCAACGGCCACCAGCATGTCTTTTTTCTTGTTTTTCTCAAGGCGGATGCGCCCAAGGTCGGAATAGACCTTCTCCTCTGCCTTCTCGCGGATGTGGCAAGTGTTGAGGATGACCATGTCGGCATCTTCATAACTCTCGCTCGGAACGTAGCCCAACGGCGCCATGACATCGTGCATACGCACCGTGTCATAGACATTCATCTGGCAACCATAGGTTTTTATGTAGAGTTTCTTGGACAAAGGAAGTACCTAAAAGTAAAAAGTTTGGCGATATGTTATCCAGTTCGCCTTCGTGCTTCGCACTATGGCGCAACAGCCTACTCTTAGCTGTTCATTTTCGTCTCAACAACCCAGCCTCCACAAGAGTTACGGCTGGCCTGCCGAGCCGAAGCTCGCAGAGCGTAGGCTGGTGGGGGGAGAGGGACTTGAACCCCCGACCAAGGCGTTATGAGCGCCCTGCTCTAACCGACTGAGCTATCCCCCCGATGGGCTGCGAACTTACTAAATTGTCAATTGCGTTTCCACCATTTTCTTTACGGTTCAGGCAATTAATAACGCCCACCTTAAACATCATATTATATTGAATTATAGGAATAATTTAATAAATGTAAATATATGGTAAATTACTGCGGCTTAATTAATACATATTTTTTTTTATAAAATTTGGTCAAATTAGGGGTTTGTTAAGTCTTTAAGTGTAAAAATCGTATATTAGAATTTATTTTAATAACTTACAAATATGAAAAAGAAAATCCTGATAGTTGAAGATAACGACCTTAACCTCAAGTTGTTTCGTGATTTATTGACCGCCCACGGTTACGAAATATTTGAAACCAAGGAAGGTCTGGAAGCGATCATGCTGACACGCAGGGAGCGTCCTGATTTAATACTTATGGATATACAATTGCCGGAAATTTCAGGGCTCGATGTAACGCGCCGTCTGAAATCTGACCAGTCTATCCGCCATATTCCTATTATCGCAGTTACTGCTTTCGCCATGAAGGATGATGAGGAAAAAATATTGGCAGCAGGTTGCGAGGCCTATGTTTCCAAACCTATTTCTATTCTCCCTTTTCTTAATACCGTACGCAGGTTTTTAGGAGAAGAGGAGTTGTCGTAATAAATCATGACCGCGCAGATACTTGTAGTTGATGATGTTCCAGCTAACATAAAACTGTTGCAGGCAAAACTCACGAGCGAATATTACGATGTTATCACTGCCGTAGACGGCTTTGAGGCCATCGAAAAAGTCAAAAAATTTAAACCGGATCTGATTCTGCTTGATGTTATGATGCCGGGAATGGATGGGTTTGAAGTCTGCCAGAAATTGAAAGCAAACCCGGAGCTTTCGCACATACCTGTGGTAATGGTGACCGCGCTTTCCGATAAATCTGACCGCCTTAAAGGACTAGAGGCAGGCGCAGATGATTTTATTACCAAACCTATTAACGATACCGCTCTCTTTGCCAGGGTAAAATCGCTTATCCGTATCAAGACTTTGCTGGACGAATTGCGACTGCGTGATGCAACCGGCGTGCAGATGGGTATGAGCGCCGATGAAACCAACAGCTTTGTTGCAAATGTTTCGGGCGCGAAGATTCTTCTGGTTGATGACGATTCTGTGCAATCAAAACAGATTATGAGCAAGTTGAACGAAACTTACGAGGCACATCTTGTAGAAGATCCGGAAAAAGCGATAGACGCTGCCAAAGAAGGTGATTTTGATGCGATAATCATCAGCACCCTGCTCTCTGATGCTGATGGCCTCAGGATTGCTTCCCACATAAAAAACCAGGAAGAAACCAGGAACGTACCTATTCTGGTGTTTGTTGATGAAGATGATAAGCATATCATGTTCAAAGCACTGGAAATGGGAATAAATGATTATCTGGTAGCGCCGGTTGATAAGAATGAGATGGCAGTGCGGGTACGCACCCAGATTCGCCGCAAGCACTATCAGGACGCGCTGAAAGCCCAGTACCAGAAAAGTGTTTTAATGGCTCTTACTGACGGGCTTACCGGCCTTTATAACCGCCATTATTTGAATACCCACTTGGGCAACATGGTGAAGCAGTCAACTAAAAACGGTAAGAAGCTGGCCCTGATGATGATGGATATGGATCATTTCAAATATGTAAATGATACCTACGGCCATGATGCCGGGGACATGGTGCTGAAACAGCTTGCAGAAATTATTACTAATGCCGCACGCTCTACCGACCTTGCCGCACGTTTTGGCGGTGAGGAGTTTGTGTTACTTATGCCGGAAACCGATAGCGCGTCAGCCCTTGGTGTGGCAACACGTATGCGCGAAACTATTGAAAATACCAAATTTGTAATTTCCAATGACGGGCAGACCATCAATCGCACCATCAGTATTGGGCTTACTAACCTTCTTGAAGAAGGTGACAGCGCCGAGGGTTTGCTCAAACGAGCTGACGAAGCTCTCTATTTTGCCAAAAAGAGCGGGCGCAATACTGTAAAAGTATCGGCAAAACAAGTGCCGGACGGTTGGTAATAAACCGAATCACCCTGCATTTTCAGCAGGAGCGGGAACATCCTTTTTCCTGGGGACCTTGATAACCGCAGTATTAGCGATCATATCGTGCCATCCCTGATGTTTTTTGTTGAACGATATCCAGAAAATACCCAGGAAAAATACCACACATGCCGGAATATAGCCAAGGCTTCTGAGCAAAATCTGTTTGTCAGTCATTGGTTGTTCGCTGTCAGCATCGACAATTTTCATGCGCAGCAGCATTTTTCCGGGTGTTGCTGACCATAATTTCCAGCAAATCGCCGAAGCTATAATCAGCGCCAGCATCTCTAGAGCGGAACCAATAAGCAGCTCTGATAATTTGCCGGAATCTGACAACAGCATAAGCAAATCATGAACTTCTGTGCCAGTGTGGGACTGGGCATCGGCAACTTCTTCCATAGTTATTGCCCGGCTATGGAAAAAACCACTCATCAGGAAATCTATAAAAGGAGACAGGACAATTGCGGCGATTAAAGTATCGATCGTTGATGCTATCATCCGCATGTTCAGACCAACATATTTTTTATATTTTTCCTCTAAGGGCTTCGGGCGTAATCCAAGAACTTCAAATGGATTGAACGGTAGCATATCTTCCAGTTTTTTTACTTCTGGTTTTTCAGGTTTTTTATTTACATCGTCTGAGCTCATAAACACACCTTACTTAATTGTGGAACCTTATCAAAATTTTTTTCGGTCTGACGCAATACTGGAATAATAAGAACATATTTTGGTAAAAAATGTTCTAACGTTTTTATAGTTTCTTCCATTCCTACATTGTTATGTTCTGACTCATTAACTATCAGCGCATGTAATTTCAAATTTTTTGTTTCAAGGGCTTTAACCGCAGTTATAGTATGGCTTATGGAACCCAGATAGCTGCCTGCAACCAATATTATTTTCCAGTCCGGCAGCGCTTCTATCCAGTCCAGTACTGTATAATTATTATTTAGTGGAACACATACCCCCCCTACCCCCTCTACCAGCAAAATATCAGCTTTGCTTGCCTCCTGTTCTTTGCAAAAATCTACCAGTTTTTTAAAATCTATGATTTTTCCTTCCAACTCCGCCGCCATGTTCGGCGCAAGCGGCGCAGAAAAACGCCACGGAGAAATAGCCTCTATGGTTTCATTGGTAATAGGCAAATTGCAGCTTTTAAGGATAAGGGCGCTATCGCTTTCCATGTCATCAGGAGTATATCCGCTTATTACCGGCTTGAGAGCAGTTACTTTTTTTTCTGATGCTATAAGCTGGCGGCATAAAGTAGTTGTTATAAATGTTTTGCCCACCCCAGTTCCGGTTCCTGTGATAAAATATTTTTCCATCACATTTTCCCTAGCACCATGGTAAGCACCTTCCAACTGGCCGGATATTTTCCGTTTTCAGTTTTATAAGCTTGTGCCACCTTGGCTAACTGCCTTGCTGTCATAAGCCCCTTGCGCCGCCCGGTAAGTTTATTGCTTGCACCGATATTTTTTATCGAAAGCATCAGCCCTTTCACAGTGTCATGATACTCGGTATATACTTCTTCTTCAAACTTTAAAACCATGCCACCAATATGCGCTATTTTGAGCATAAGTTGCTTAGTATCAGAAAAATTGCTGATGTGCGGTGCGGAATCAACTGCCTTAAAAGCTTCTTCCAGCTCGCTTAAAGTTCCATGCACAAAAGTGGTTATTACTGCCGTTCCTCCCGGTTTCAGAACGCGTAAAATTTCTTTTATGATTATTTCCGGTTCCTGCGCCCATTGCAGGAAAAGCGAAGAAAATATACCATCAAAACTTTTATTCTTTAACGGTAGCAGCGCAGCATCGGCATTTATGACCAGTGGATTTTTGCTTTTGGCAACCTTGCACATGCCGTAAGAAATATCGAGTCCGACAAATTCCCAATTATTGGCAGTCCCCGTACCGCAGCCAATATCAATTATAGTAGCCCCGGACGGAAAATAATCAGCAGCCAGTTCCAGTGCCTTTGCGCGAACTTCTGCCTGTAATTTTGCATGTTCGTCATAGCCTTGCGCGGCGCTGCTAAAACCCTGCTTTATTGCATTTTTGTCAAACATATAGGAATTCCAATATATGCTGTTTTACAGCATCGCTGTCATGCCAGTGCGGGGCATGCCCGGCATCTGGGAAAGCGATATGTTTCGTCTGCGGAATAATCTTTGTAAATTCATGTGACTGCGTATGGTCAACCACCGCGTCTTTTTCGCCATGTAACAACAGGCTGTCGGGAAACGTGCTGAAATCAAGTTCCTTGCTGCTGAACCCATCAAGCATGTCCAGCCACAATAGCCAGTCTTTTTTAAGGCTTTCCTGTGGTGAGTATTTTGCCATCTGTGCACGAATATTACTTTCATTTCCATCGCCCATTACTACAAGTTCCCAGGCTTTATCCAGCGTACGTGCCGGGTTGCGGTCATAGTTGGCGCGGAATTTCTGGAATTTATCGCGCGGCATGCCTATTTTTGCCACATCATTATGCACAAATTGAAAAGGCGCAGCGATCAGAACCAGTTTTTTCGGCTGCATCAAACCGGCTGCTATAGCCCGCACGGCAAGCTGCCCGCCAAGCGACCAGCCAATGACCGCATCGTGCTGTTTTACCGCTTCTGCAATGGCAGAGAGTGCTTCATCCACGCTTTTATAACCGCTATAATCAAAATGAGTAGCGTCTGGTGCAACAACGGAAAGAGCATCATGTGGTTGCCCCCAGCCGCTTAAGGTTAGTGTTTTCATAACGCAATAGTCATCCCCACGTAGGCGGGGATCTCTGCCAGAGTGTAGAAAAGATTCCCGCCTTCGCGGGAATGACAATAAAAAATGTTCCCTGTCAATTTACTAATCCGTTACTTTTTATGATATTACATAACTCTTCAATATTATTGGCCGTATGCAACGCCGAAAAAGTAAAGCGCAGGCGGGCGGTATTTTCCGGCACTGTTGGCGGGCGGATAGCCGTAACCAGAAAACCGTTTTCCGCAAGGAGAACAGAGGCGGCAACAGCCCTGTCGTTTGTTTCTAAAAGCAACGGAACTATCGCGCTTTGCGCTTCCGGCAATCCTAAAATCCGCGTAAATAATTTAGCATTGTTCAGTGGTTTTTGTACCAGCCCCGGTTCTTCCCGCATGATTTTTAATGCCTCTATTGAAGAAGCCAGTGTTGCCGGGGGCAGTCCGGTGGAAAAAACCAAGCTGCGCGCCGCGTTTTTCAGATAATCAATCAAAGTTTTGGAACCACATACATAACCACCATAACTGCCGGCAGCTTTGGAAAGTGTACCAATTTTTATGTTTGCATTATTAGCTGCAAAATTAAATTCATGGGCACTGTCGGTCATCAACCACGCATCATATTCCTGCGCCAGTGAGGATAACTCAGCAAGCGGTGCGGTATCGCCATCCATGCTGAATATAGTTTCCGTAATAATAAGGCAGTTCTGGTATTCACCGCGGTTGCTTTCCAGCAGCATGCGTAAATGCGCAGTGTTATTATGGGCGAAACGCAACATGGTGGCACCGGACAGTTTTGCGCCATCTATTATGCAGGCATGGGCGAGCTTGTCAGCTATAACCAGATCATTTTTCCCAACCACAGCCGGTATTATACCTATATTAGCCAGATAACCGCTGCCAAACACACAGGAGGCTTCGGTTTTATGCATAGCCGCAAGCAGCGCCTCCAGTTCGCCATAAAGCGGGCATTCCCCGGTAACGAGGCGTGATGCCCCTGCCCCGCTGCCGTATTTCTGCAAAGCTTCAGCAGCGGCGGCGATTACCCGTGGATGGCTTGATAATCCCAGATAGTCGTTACAACTAAAAGAAACAAGGTTTTGGTCAGCACGGGTAATATATACGCCATCATGACGGAAACCCGGTATGGTTATACGCGCCTGATCCTTGGCCTCCAATATCCGGAGTTTCTGCGCCAATATGTCGTTGAGGCTGGACATAAAAAAACAATACTTTTATTTATCAAATGGTTAAATTTTAAATAATGTCACATATTAACCACAAAATAAGGAAATACAATATTTCAATCGTTTTCTGCAATTGTCATAAAACTGTAATACAACTTTTTTTTAATTTGCTTTATGATTATACGGTGTATGGTTTATTGCTAATTATATTCCGGTTAGGGAGCGGTTATGAGTGGGTGGAAAAACAAAGAATATTCAATGGCGGATTTCAAGGCCGGATATAATGATATCAACCTGCTCTGCGATTACGCCGAGGAGCTTCTGGCCACTGTTGAACATGCCTCCGTTAAAGAACAGCATGCCCAGCTTGAACTTATTGAACCGGTGGTAAATGAAATAGCCGATGCTTCCGATGTTTTGTCCGAGGAGTTTCTGCTGATTGCGGAAAGTAAGAAAAACCGTAGCTCCAGTAAGTTCAGTAAAAAACGTATAGAGCTGG
>CAZUXB010000009.1:39905-56879 GCA_964624555.1 uncultured Rickettsiales bacterium
ACGCAAAATGTACGCTATTATTAGTGAATATCAGGTAAATGTAAAAGCCGCCGTACAAAGCACTGGCATAGTTGCTATAAACCTGACCAACCAGATTATAAAAAAGATCCAACAGCAGCTTGATAAGGTAGTAGCGATATTTTTTGAATTTGCACAGATTTCCCTGCAAAGCATCATGAGCAAGAACGAGCTTGATGCCTTAAAATCCCGCAACAGCGAACTGGCTTTGATGCTCAGCCAGTATAGCCTCGGCCAGCATAGTTAGTACTTGTCATACCAGCGAAGGCTGGTATCCAGCCTTTCTTTTGTACTGGATACCACATCGCTGAGTTTTCCGGAAAGCTCGTTACACTCGCTGGGAAAACTTGCGTCTGGTATGACAGTGATTTATACATTTCCTTATGAACAAAAAATTTGATGCAATAATCGTAGGTGGCGGCCTTGTAGGTATGAGCATGGCAGTGGCTTTAGCGCGTGCCGGTATCAATATTGCAGTAATTGAAAAAACCAAAATAGATACCTTGTTTGATCCAAGGTTTGATGGCCGGGTAAGTGCCATAGCCCTTGGCTCCAAATATATACTTGATGATATTGGGGCGTGGGAATATATGCAACCACATGCCGAACCGATTCTGGATATTCGCGTAACTGAAGGCGCCACCCCCTTCTTCTTGCATTATGACCATAAGGAAGTTGGTGACGAACCATTCGGTTTTATTGTAGAGAACCGCTATATCCGCTACGGCCTGCACAGAGCCGCAGAAAGTTTAAAAAACCTCACGCTTATTGATAACTACAGCATAAAGGATATGGTTCAGGAAAGCGATGATGTCACCATAACTGCAAGCGATGGTAAAACATTACGCTCTAATTTACTCATCGCCGCTGACGGGAAAATATCACAGGCGCGTGATCTGGCCGGGATCAAAACTACCAGTTGGGAATATAACCAGACCGCGATAGTGTGCACCATCGAGCATAGCCTGCCGCATCACGGCCTGGCGCAGGAACGCTTCTTTCCGATAGGGCCGTTCGCGGTGTTGCCAATGCAAAATAACCGCTCCTCTCTGGTCTGGGTGGAACCCAATGACCGTGTTGGTATCTATATGGAACTGCCGGAGGATGAATTCGTGCAGGAAATAGCCGAGCGCGTTGGCAGTTATCTTGGTGATATAAAGGTAGTAGGAAATCGTTTTTCTTATCCATTATTGTTGCTGCACGCCCGCAAATATACCGCGCAGCGCTTCGCCCTTATCGGTGATGCCGCCCACGGTATGCACCCCATCGCCGGGCAGGGAGTAAATCTTGGTTTCCGCGATGTCGATGTGTTGGCGAAGCTTATAATAAAACAACATTCACTGGGGCTGGATATAGGTGCAGAAAGTCTGCTTGCCGAATATGCCTCCTTGCGCAATTTTGACAATGTGCTGATGCTGGCCGCCACCGACCTGCTTAATCGGCTGTTTTCCAATAATATATTACCAATACGCGCCGCCCGCAATATCGGGCTGTGGGCGGTTGTGAATATGCCTCCTCTCAAAAAAATATTCATGCGCCACGCCATGGGACTGAGAAGCTAGGCATTAAGAAACTAGACATTTTGCACAAAATCATGTAGACTGGCCGCATGACACAGATTCCTAGTATATCCGGAAGAATAAGGGAAATGCTCATCGGTGACGGCTCGTCCGATATCGGCGGCATCGCCATGGCTCCGCTTCGGGTTGCTGGTGTTTCTGCGGTTGCAAATGCCAGCTTTGCGTCGCTCGGCGAACTAACTCCCAACCTTCCGGCTAGCGTACCTGTTCTAAGCCAGGGGATTGAACAGGGATTTGTCCGCAGAAAGTAAAAGCCGCTTGCGGCAATGAATCTCAAAGATTATATTCCCCCTCTATGAAAGACATTGTTTACGATATTCCAACGGTTTCCGACGTTAAAAGACGGCACACGCTAGCGGTGCTGGTGGATAACGAATTCGGGATACTCTCACGCGTGGTCGGGTTGTTTTCCGGCCGCGGCTACAACATCGAAAGCCTGACCGTGGCCGAGGTCGAACATGACAGCAAACGTTCGCGTATAACCATTGTCACCACCGGAACGGAAATGGTGGTTGAGCAGATAAAAAAACTGCTCGATAAGATGGTGCCAGTCTATAAGGTACATGACCTGACGGTTGAAGGCGAGCATGTCGAGCGCGAGTTAGGGCTTATAAAGGTGGTAGGCAAAGATAAAAAGCGTGTGGAAGCCCTGCGCATCGCCGATATTTTCCGCGCCCGCGTGGTCGATTCCACCCCGGAAAGTTTTGTGTTCGAGCTGACTGGTGAATCTGCCAAGCTCGATGAGTTCATTGAACATATGCGTCCGATCGGTCTGGTTGAAATATGCCGCACCGGCATCGCCGCCGTAAGCCGCGGCAAAGAAGGTATTTAGCAAATATAGAGACTGATAACCTAGTTTCCGTAAAACCCCACCACAACCAAAAAAGATATCCCAACCAATATATTATAGAGATAGTTTCTGGTGATTATATTTACCTGGTGCCTTTTGTAATAGAGCAGAACAAGGTTTTTCTAAAAACTATTTATCCTAGTCGTAAGGCGACAAAAAATTATAAGAAAGGAACTAAGAATGACTAAGAAAAATTTTATAGATAATGAAGAAAAAGAAATTATCGAGGATTATGAGGCAGGCAAGTATGTTAACTCTCCAAACTCAAAACAACTGAAGAGAATGTTGGAAAAAGCCGCTGGAAATTACCTAAAAAAGGATGCGCGTATCAATATCCGTATTTCAGAAGCTGATCTACATGGCCTAAAACTGAAGGCTGCGGAGGAGGGAATTCCCTACCAAACCCTTGTTGCAAGTGTTTTACACAAATTTGTCAGTGGACGTCTTGAGTAGAAAATTTAGCTAACTATCTTCCCGTCAACGATGTGGATGCTGCGGTCGGCGATGGCCGCAAACTGTGGATCGTGAGTTACTACCACTACCGCCCGGTTCTGCTTATGGGCAAGCTCCTTGAGTATTTCCTGAACATTGCTGCTGGAGTGGGTATCAAGATTCCCGGTTGGCTCGTCAGCAAGAATAAGCTGCGGGTTGTTGGCAAGAGCACGGGCGATGGCGACACGCTGGCTCTGCCCGCCAGAGAGTTGCTTTGGCAGTTTGTGCATCTGCTCACCCAGACCTAAGCTTATCAGTAATTCCTCAGCGCGTTTTTTTATCTCGGCCTGTGATAATTCGCCAAGACGTTGCATCGGCAACATGACATTCTCCAGTGCCGAAAATTCCGGAAGCAGGAAATGGAACTGGAACACAAAACCCAACTCCCTCAGGCGGATATCGGCGAGCTTATCTTCGCTATAAGTAGAAACATCATTGTCACCAAGTATTATTTTCCCGCCGCTGGGTTTATCGAGCAGCCCCAACAAATATAACAGTGACGATTTTCCTGAGCCGGAGGGGCCGGTGATGACAATGAACTCGCCCTGCCTGATATCGACATTGGCATCATTCACCAGCGTCACCGGAATTTCGCCTTCCAGTACCCGCATCAGCTTTTCTGTTCTTATAACGCTTTGTGCCATCAGCTACCCCGCAAAATATCTACCGGTTGCACGCTTGATGCCTTGCGCGCGGGCAGGAGCGCGGCAATCACTGCGGCGCTTATGGCAAAGGTCGCGGCGATGGCAAACTGCGGAAAGCTCCAGTCGATCGGCATCTGCACCAGCTCACTGCTGCCCGGCGGCTTTAATTTTATGGTCATGAGCAGGCGCATTAATATCATCCCCAGCGGCAAACCAACAAAACAACCAGCAATACCCAGCACTACCCCCTGAATGATAAAAATGCGTTTTATATCGGAAGCGTGGAAACCCATAGATTTAAGTATCGCTATGTCGCGCTGCTTTTCCATCACCACTGTTGAAATAACATTATAGATTCCGAACGCCGCCACCACCAGAACCGCGCTCACCACCGTATACATGATTATGTTACGTATCATAAGCGTGTTGAGTATATCCTCCGAGGCTTCCTGCCACGACACCGCCTTATAGCCGATCATCTTTTCGATCTGCGCGGCGACATCACGGGCTTTGTAGGGATCTTCAAGTTTTATGATCATACTGTTGGCACGGTTGGCACGGTCGGTGAGCGACTGCACCCTTTTTAAGCCTACGAATGCCTGACTTTCGTCATAGCTCGCCCGCCCGGTACGGAACATGCCGACTATCTTAAATACCCGCACCTGCCCGTTATTGGCGGAAATAGTTATATTATCGCCCATATACAGCGACAGTTTGCGCGCCAGCTCGCTGCCGATGATGATCCCGTCAGGATTGGCAATCAAGTCATCTATCGTCCCCTGCACCATATATTGCTCAATGGTGGTGATGCCGCGTATTTCCTCCGGGATCATGCCGTTCAGGTTGACTCCGTAGTTCTTTCCAGCCGAACTTACCAGCGCCTGCTGTACCAGAACTGCCGATATTTTTATACCTGGTATGGTGGAGCGCAGATTATCTATTACCTGTTGGAAGGCACGTATCCCTCGCGTTTCGATGATCGGCTTGACTCTTTCTATTTCCACCACCGCATCCGGATACGCCGTAAATACCGGCTGCTTGCGCGGTGTGCGGAACTCGTCGCTGACGCTGATATGCGGGGAATTATCCACCAGCCGGCGCAGGAAATCCGCTTCTGACCCCTGCATCAGCGAGGATATGGCCAGAAAAAATGCAACTCCCAATATAATACCAAGCAGGGAAACGATGCTCTGGCGCTTGCGTGCCAGCAAATGTTTGGTGGCGATGGAAACCAGGAGCCTCATGGTTTTTTATCAACGCTGGTCAGGGCTGGGCGGGCGCTGCCGCCTTCCTTGATGCCGTCAGAGGGCTTGACCACCACCTCGTCATCCTCACTAACACCTTCTACTATCTCGGTCTGTTCATTGTTCCTGATGCCGGTCTTGACCGTTTTCTGCACAGTCCTGCCATCCACCACCAGCCAGATCTTATCATCTTTCACCGCGCTGGTTGGCACAAGCAGGGCATCAGGTTTTTCATTTATTATGATATTGGTTTCCGCGGTCATGCCAATTTGCAGCGGAACATCGCCGGAAAATTCAACCCGCACCCGGTAACTGCGGGCAACCGGGTCACCCTTCGGGGTTATGGCCTGCACCTTGCCGTTAAATATCTGCCCGGCAAACGCATCAGCGCGGATAAGCACCTTCTGCCCGACCTTGACCTGCGCGATATCTTCCTCGTCAACCTCGGCAGAAATTCGCAAGGGAGCGCAGCACGACATCCAGAACAGTTCGCTGCTTGGGGTAAGCATCTGCCCCACCTCGCCATCGCGTTTTATAATAAGCCCATCAGCGGGCGCTACCAGCTTCAAATAATCAGCCTGCGCCCTAGCCGCATTGGTGGCCTGCACCGCAGATTCATAGTCAGATTGCGCCTGATCGTAAGCCCGCTTTGAAGCAGCGTTGGTTTTGCTGAGTACAGAATTGCGGTCATATTCTTTTTTTGCCCAGTCTTCTTTAGCTTCCAGCTCTTTTATGGTGTGCTGCAAGTCATCATCCTCAAGCTGGGCCAACACCTGCCCCTTCTTCACCTCGCTACCTTCATCGACCTTAAGCTCGATAAGACGCGCGGAACTGCGCGGCGATATCGGCAGCATAACCGTAGGCTCAACTGTGCCGGTAGCATATACCGCCTGCACCGCCTGAGCGCGGAAAGGATGCACTACATCGACCCTCTTACCACTAACAATAGGGCCTGCAAATAACGCCAATAGAATGATTGCAACGACAACAAGGCTTATTATGGTATATTTTTTCATTTTCATTATAAGGTGGATTTTTCAGCGATGGGACTAGGAAATACTAGCATTTCCTGAATTAAGCGTAAACTGGTATATTACATATATACCGCCAAAACCTGAAAATTTAACCGTTTTTTTACTGCGAATCACTTAAATATGGCCATGAATTTGCCAGTGGACGTATTGTATAAAAAAATATAGTCTGTTCCCTTCTGGAAACGAAAGAAAAAGATGACATGACCATAAATAACTGGGACATTAATAGCTGGCGTAATTTTCCCATTAAACAACAGCCGGTTTACAAAAATACGGAACATTTACAGGAAATAGAGCGTACTCTTTCAGCTTTTCCGCCGCTTGCCTCACCTTCGGAAATACGCGCACTGAAAAGCGAACTGGCTGACGCTGCACTTGGTAATGCTTTCCTGTTGCAGGGCGGCGATTGCGCCGAGAGCTTCGCTGAGTTTAATGAAACCAACCTGCGCAGTTTTTTCCGGGTTATGTTGCAGATGACCATGGCACTTATGTATGGCGCTGGCAAACCGGTGGTAAAAGTTGGCCGCATTGCCGGGCAGTTTTCCAAGCCGCGCTCTGATAATTTAGAAAAGGTTGGGGACAAAGAGTTACCTAGCTACCGCGGTGACATGGTTAATTCAATGGAGTTTGATGAAAGCGGCCGTCAGGCTGATCCGGAACGGTTGCTGCGTGCTTATTATCAAGGCGCGGCGACGCTAAATTTCCTGCGCACATTGGCGCGTGGCGGCTATGCTTCGCTCAAACAGATAAACCGCTGGAACGTTGAGTTTGTTAATTCATCCAGTCAGGGTAAACGCTTTGAGGAACTGGTAGCGCGTATCAATGAGTGTTTGGGTTTTATCCAGGCTTGCCGTATACCTATCGATTCGGTTGAGCAATTTGCCGAAGCCAGTTTTTTTACCTCGCATGAGGCGTTGCTGCTCGGCTATGAATCATCACTCACCCGCTTTGATACTTATGATAATAAATATTATGATTGCTCTGCCCACATGCTGTGGATTGGTGACCGCACCCGTTCGCCCGATGAAGCGCATGTTGAATTCCTGCGCGGTGTATCAAACCCTATCGGTTGCAAAGTTGGGCCAAGCTCAACACCTGACGGTTTGCTTAAACTCATCGACATACTCAACCCAGACAATGAGCCTGGCCGCCTGACCCTCATCAGCCGTATGGGTGCTGGAAAAGTTGGTTAGCTTCTGCCTCCGCTGGTAGGGGCTGTAAAAGACGCTGGCAAGGTGGTAGTCTGGGCTTGTGATCCGATGCATGGCAATACCATAAAATCACCAAACGGTTACAAGACCCGTAAATTCACTGATATCCTCACTGAGGTTCGTCACTTCTTTGAAGTCCATAAGGCGGAGGGAACTATTGCCGGTGGTGTGCATTTTGAAATGACCGGGCAGGACGTGACCGAATGTTTAGGCGGCGCACAGGCGATATCGGAACTTAACCTTTCCGACCGCTACCACACCCATTGCGACCCGCGCCTCAACGCTTCGCAAGCGGTGGAGCTGGCATTCCTGATCGCGGAAACCATCAAGAAGCATAAATAGTGTTGGTATCGGTTGTCAGTGTCAGATTTTTTCTAACCGACACAGACACTAACCACACGCCCTAATGAGTACCGTTCTTGGGAGTTGAGGCCATTGTACCGAGCACTTCGTAGTGCTTGTTGAGCAATTTACGGCCTGCGCCGTCGGCATTTTCTTCCAATTGCCTTATTGTTTCCTGCGCCTGTGACAGCTCCATCTTCAGGTAGGTACGTATATCCTCCAGGTCATGCAACATGAAATAGCGTTCAAGATGTACGCGGACACGTAGCTCAACTTCTTCCAGGTCAAGTGGTTTATTCAGGAAATCATCAGCGCCGCAGGATAGGGCACGGAGTTTTGTATCGCGGTCATCAAGCGCCGTTTGCACTATGATCGGCATATGGGCGGCCCCCGGATCACTGCGTATCTTCTCACAATAACCAAAGCCATCGAGGTTTGGCATCATGATATCAAGCAGTACAAGGTCGGGCATATGCTTATAGGTTTTCCTAAGCGCATCCATCCCGTCACAGGCAGTTTCCACAGAGGTATATCCGGAGGCAATAAGTTTAGAGCAGATAAGCTTAAGGTTGAATTTGGAATCATCAACTACCAGTATATGTGCCTGCGTGAAACGGGCTTCTGGAAATATTTTTGACTTTTTAACTACTTCAGGAAAAATGCTCTCACTCATCTTTTACCCTCCTAATATATTTAATCAATGCTAACAATAAATAGTTAATTTTATATTAATTTTAATCTATTATTGTTAACATTGCTTAATTCAACCCAATAAAGATTTTCAATCATATGGTGCAATATTATGCCTATAATAAGTCTTGACCTGCCATGATGAATTGCCCTAATTTGTAAGGCAGTTAGTGCTGGCAACAGCTGGCTCCCGTCTATAAAAAACCAAATTATCAATATTTTACAGGAGAATAACCTTGTCTAAATCCCCAAAACGTGTTGGCGGTGTTGCCGTTGACCAGTTAAAAAGCATCATTTCCCGGATTGAGAAGCTGGAAGAAGAAAAACAGGCTATTGCTGATGATATTAAAGACGTATTTGCTGAGGCAAAAGGCAACGGCTATGATGTCAAGGCTATCCGCCAGATAATCAGGATCCGCAAGCAGGATGCACAGGAGCGCGAAGAAGAAGAAACCGTGCTTGATACCTACATGCGGGCTCTTGGTATGCTTCCAGAACTTGACGAGGAAATGGAAGCCGCTTAGCCTTTCCAGCTTAATTTTATTTTCATATTTCGCTTATGGTTACTGAAACTATACCGGAAATAATATCAGACAAACCTATTACCAAACCTCATTATACCGGGCATAGGAAGCGCCTCCGCGAAAGGTTCCTGAATTCTGATCCGGCGTCGTTTGCCGATTATGAAATGCTGGAAATGGTATTATTCCCGGCTAAACCGATAGGGGATGTCAAGCCGCTGGCGAAAGCATTGCTGGCGATGTTCGGGAGTTTCGCCAAGGTACTGCATGCTGAACCCGCTGAGCTTATGCGCGTCGAGGGGGTAAACGAAGCGGCGGTTGTAGCTATCAAAGTTACCCGCCACGCCGCCGAACGCCTGCTCAAAGAGGAGGTTATGGCCCGCACGGTACTAAAAAGCTGGACACAGCTACTTGATTACCTGCGCCTTAATATCGGCCACAAGCAGAATGAAGAGTTCCATATCTTGTTTTTAAATCACAAGCTGGAATTGCTTGCCGATGAGCAGCAACAAAAAGGCACCATCGACCATACCCCTATATACACCCGTGAAGTTGTTAAACGGGCGTTGGAAATCGGCGCATCGTCTATAATCCTTGCCCATAACCACCCCAGTGGTGATGTAAACCCGAGCAAGGCTGACATAGAGATCACCAAATCTATAATAAACGCAGCAAGACCGCTGGGTATTGCGGTACACGACCATCTAATAATCAGTTCACGCGATTATTTTTCCTTCAAGTCTAAAGGTATAATATAATGACCTGTTGGGGAATTACTGACGGCAGCGCCGGGATGGTTGCACAGGTACGGGCATTGGCCAGTGCCTTGGATTTAAAAGTCGATATGAAAGTTGTCTCCCTAAAAAAACCGTGGGCAATGCTACCAAATATTTTTTATGACTGGGGCTTAAAAAATTATGTTCTTGGTTATGCCTTGCGGGAAAAGCTGCCCCAACCATACCCCGATATTATAATAAGCTGCGGCAGGAAAGCAGCTCTGGTGGGCGCTGCCATTAAGAAAGAAAATCCGCAGGCCAAGGCTATCCATATCCAGGACCCGCAAATGTCACCGGCTAATTTTGATGTAGTGGTGGCAATGGAACACGACAATATCAGCGGCAACAATGTTATAAAAACCCGTTTTGCCCTGCATAGTATAACTGCTGCCAAACTGGATTCTGCCAGGGAAAAATTCACTCCTCTTTTCAGTAAATATCCAAAGCCACGCATCGCGGTTCTTATCGGCGGCTCTACCAACAAATACCAGCTAACTAAACACAGGATGCAGAAATTAATTGCCGATTTGAAAAATATAAATGGTTCACTGCTCATTACCCCATCGCGGCGTACCGGGGTAAAAAACATCATAGACCTTACCATCGGGCTGGCTGGAAAAAAAAATGCCTATATTTATGATGGCAAGGACGAAAATCCCTATCTCGGCCTGCTTGCTTGCGCCGATGAAATATACGTTACCAACGATTCAGTAAATATGATGAGCGAAGCCTGCGCCAGCGGCAAACCGGTTACCATACTGGAGCTGGAAGGGCATACCAACACCAAGCCGGCACGTTTTGCCAACATTGTAAAAGAGCATAAAATGAGCGGTGATGAAATGGAAAAGCTGGCCGCTAATGTCAAACAACTGCTGATTATTTCCCCCTCTCCCCTTGGGAGAGGGCTGGGGTGAGGGCTAAGTACACATGATAGATAGCCCTCATCCTAACCTTCTCCCAGAGGGAGAAGGAATTTATTTAATATCTTTCAGCATCTCGATAGCTTTGAGCACAGCACTGGCGCGGATCTGGCTGCGGTTGCCATAAAACATATTTTTTTTGCCCATCACGCTATTTTTACCGGCAACTGCTATATATACCATGCCGACAGGTTTTTCCTCGTTGCCGCCACCCGGCCCGGCAATACCGGTTAGCGCAACAGCATAATCAACACCGGTCCTATCAATAGTGCCCTGCGCCATCGCACAGGCGACATCAGCGCTCACCGCCCCATGTTCCGCCAGCAACTCCTCGCTTACACCCAATATATTGGTTTTTAGTTCATTGGAATAGGTAACAAACCCACCAGCAAAAACTTCCGATGAACCTGGAATATCGGTAATCAAAGCGGCAAGGAGTCCTCCGGTACAGGATTCAGCAGTGGCCAGCTTCAAACCATTTTCCTTGTATAACTCAAGCAGGTCACTTGCTGCCTGAATATAATCGCTGAAAAACATCATAAATATTTCTCCACTTACGATATCCCATAATAAGAAAGATAGAACGCCAGACCCACTAAAAAAGTTATTATAGAAGCCATCGCCGCCAGGATATCATCGAACATCACGCCGAAACCGCCTTTGATATTGCGGTCGGCCCACGATATCGGCCACGGCTTCAGAGCATCAAAAAAACGGAACAGTATAAATGAGATGGTATAGGTAAGCAGTGCAAAATGAATACCGGCGCTGGCAGAAAGTACATTCACCGTGAGCCACATTCCCGCCACTTCATCGATGACTATTTCCTTGGGGTCATCATCACGCCCGGTATTTTTCAGATATTCATTGCTCGCCCACCAGCCCACAAAAAATATAATAACAGAAGCAATAAACAGTGTGCCATTGCCAAAGCCATATTGCAGGACCAAAGCAAAAGGCAAAGCGGCAAAGGAACCGGCTGTTCCGCTGGCTTTAGGGCACAGGCCGGAACCAAACCACGTCGCCAGCCACCACCATAATTTGCGAGTGGGGGGGGTTGTGTGTGGAGTTTGGTTAGGTTCTTGTTCCATAATATTTTTCTCTTGCTTCCCCCTCTCTAACTCTCCCCCGCAAGCGGGAGAGAGGACTAAGAAGTTCCCTCTCCACGTAGTGGGGAGAGCTAGGGAGGGGTCATTGTTCCCTAGGCAACCTTACCGTGGCCACCGCCTGCGCTGCTATTCCTTCACTGCGCCCGGTAAAACCAAGTTTTTCGGTTGTGGTGGCCTTTACGCTGATACGGCTTGCCTCTATTTTCAAAGTATTAGCGATATGTTCGACCATTGCCTCGCGGTGTGGCGCTATCCTTGGTTGCTCACATATAATGGTAACATCCATATTCACCAGTTCTCCGCCTTTATTCTTGAGCATCTGGTAGGCATGGAGCAGGAAACGCTCCGAGTTTGCGCCCTGCCACTTTCGGTCATTAGGCGGGAAATGCATTCCTATATCGCCAGCACTTATCGCCCCTAAAATAGCATCTACCAGCGCATGCAACCCGACATCGGCATCGGAATGCCCGACCAGATGCTGGTTAAATGGTATCCGCACGCCGCATAGTTTTATGGTCTGCTGGGTAAGGGGAGTTTCAGAATCATGCTTGGCGAGCGCATGTACATCATAGCCCATACCGACACGGACTTCAGAATTAAGAGCAAGACTGGTTTCCATTCGCTTTATATCCCCTGCGGTAGTAATTTTGAAATTTGCTTGGTCACCTTCAACGCAAAATACTGCGACATTGGCCTGTTCGCAAACGGCGGCATCATCGGTAAGGTTTTTGCCTGTAGCTTTTTTGTGCGCCATCTCCAGTGTTTTGTAATGAAACCCTTGCGGTGTTTGCACGGTGACTACACCATCGCGCTCCAACGTATTGTTCACCATGTCATTCACTACATGTTTTATGGTGTCATTTATTTGTACTACCGGGATAACCGCCTTATATTCACCTAATTTTTCTATGACCCGTGAAATAAGCTCCTTGCTAACAAACGGGCGGGCAATATCATGCACCAGTACACGTTCCGGTTTCAGGTAATCAAGGCTTTCCAAACCCAACCGCACCGATTCCTGACGCGAATTCCCACCAATAACGCAGGGAATTATCGACAGCCCCTCCATCGCCTTACGGTAATAAGGGTGGTGCTCGCGGCGGATGACCACCCGCACCCCGTCAATATCCGGGTGTTCGAGGAAGCTCTTGATAGTGCGGCGTAAAATACTATCTCCAGCAATTTTAAGGTAGGGTTTGGGCAGGCCGCCATTCATGCGCTCGCTCTTACCAGCCGCCACCAGCAGGGCAATGGTTTTAAGTTTTTTTGGGTTTTCAGCCATTTTCGCTAATAATTTGATGAAATAATGTCAAAAACACTTTATGTTACATTCCGTAAAAAACAACAACGATTTTTCTTTTACTGTCATCCCGAGCATTTAAGCGAGGGATCTTTGCATTACAAAATCCACATGTGGGATTTTGTATCTAATGACAAGATCTCTCACTGCGTTCGAGATGACAAAGTGGGATAGTATGACGATCGCAATTGATAACATAAAAATTGAAGACCCGGTCTGGCTCGCGCCGATGACCGGAGTGTCCGACCTGCCCTTCCGCAAACTGGTGAAACGTTTTGGCGTGGGTATGGTGGTCTCGGAAATGATCGCCTCGCGCGCGATGATTATCGAAACCAAAAACACCATGCGCATGGCATCGTTCGACGCGTCCGAATTCCCATTCGCCATCCAGCTTGCCGGTTGCGACCCGGAAGTGATGGCCGAAGCCGCCAAGCTGAATGAAGACCGCGGCGCGCAGATAATCGATATCAATTTCGGTTGCCCGGTGAAAAAAGTGGTGGGCGGCAATGCCGGCTCGGCACTGATGAAAGATGAACCACTCGCTGCCAAAATCCTCGAAGCGGTAGTGAAAGCGGTGAAAATTCCGGTAACGCTGAAAATGCGCACCGGCTGGGATGATAACTCGCGCAACGCTCCCAATATGGCGAAAATTGCGGAAGACGTAGGTATAAAACTCCTCACCGTGCATGGCCGCACCCGCTGCCAGATGTATAAAGGCAGCGCCGACTGGAGCTTTGTGCGCAAGGTGAAGGAAGCAGTGAAATTGCCTGTAGTTGTCAATGGCGACATAACTAACTTTGACGATGTAACGCGCGCCCTAACCGAATCCGGCGCAGACGGCTTGATGATAGGACGCGGTGCTTATGGCCGCCCGTGGTTCCCGGCGCAGGTTTGCCACTACTTAAAAACCGGTGAAAAAATTGCGGTGCCCACGCTAGAAGAACAGCGCAAAACCGTACTCACGCATTATGATGAAATGCTGGAACATTACGGAACAGCGAACGGCGTAATGGTCGCCCGCAAACATTTAGGCTGGTATTCCAGCGGCATCACCAACTCCGCCGAATACCGCCAGAAAATAAACACCATGCACGACCCGAAGGCCGTAAAGCAGGAAGTGGTGGATTTTTATGATAGAAGTTTGGCTTTACCAGTGGCGGCGTAATGGCAAAGTTAAAAGATATATTGCAATCTTATGCTGGTACAACATCTCCGTCATCTACAATCGAGCAAATAAATGAGTTGTTGCCGACCGTATCACAATTTATGGCTGATAATAAATTTGTAAACTTTGAAAAAATGGGCCCCGGTGATGATTCTTTATATGGCAAAAATTCTCTCATATTAAAAGACCTAGACAATCCCAAACTTGTATTCAGATTCTCTTACGCCGACTTAACACCGGATGAGATAAAGAGAGCTATGTCATTAGGACTTGATGTGTCTGATTATATGGGACGACCAGTAGTACCGCAAGTATTACAGCCTATACATGTCAAAAGAATTGGAAAATTAAAAATTGAAATTATGCCGAATGCTTCTGTTCCCGAAGAAATGCCTGAAGAAAGAAGAAAAGAATTATACCAGAAGTTCTGGGATGAAGTAGAAAATGCCGGGCATGAGATGCAAAAAAATAACCAGATAGAAGAGGCAAAGTTAGCTAAAATATTTACAGGTTCCGATGCATTATCTTTAGATGATATTGGCTATATTCGTTATGAAGACGCAAAACGTCCTGGAACTTTTCATGAAGCATTTATCGGTGTGGATGAAGGCACAATGAAAGTGAAATTCGACGCAGTCCCAACCTGCGGCAGCGACTACCCAACACTTGAAGACCAATGGCGCGAGCAGTGCAAAATAGTTGAGGCTGACCCAAGATTGCAAAAACTTTTGGGCGGATTACCGCCAAAGCCACCGCCAACAAAACAACGTGGTGACATAAGCCGCGCCTAGAGCTGCTCACAGGATGACGAATCAACTTCGAATATCTTGGGCGTCTTTTGCCGTAGCTTGGAGCAGACCCGAACTGCCACCCGGTATATGTCATCCTGAGCGAAGCGAAGGATCTCCATAAGAAGAAGATTCTTCGGCTACGCATCAGAATGACAGATGGAATACCGAGTTTTCTTAACCAAAGTTGAGTATGACGCAGGGTAAAATGATCGGGAAGTAGAAAAATATGTCATTAATATTGTCATTCCTGCGGAGGCAGGAATCCCTCTATCAACATTCTCTGGCTTGGAAATAGAGATTCCCGCCTTCGCGGGAATGACGGTATAGGATTAGGAGGACAATTACAGACCCCGTGCCAACAACTCCAGCACCGCCTGACGTACGGCTACACCCATTTCCACCTGGTCGAGTATCACACTGCGGTTGAGGTCATCGGCCAAACGTGTATCGATTTCCACGCCGCGATTGATGGGGCCGGGGTGCATGATGAGTGCATCGGGTTTGGCGTAGGAAAGTTTTTCTTCATCCAGCCCGTAAAAATGGAAGAACTCGCGCACGCTGGGAATGAAGTTTCCGGTCATGCGTTCGAGTTGCAGGCGCAGCATCATGATGATGTCGACATCTTTAAGGCCTTTGCGCATATCGTAAAAAACTTCCGCGCCGAAATTATCCGGCGGCATAAGCGTCGGTGGCGCGATGATACGCACTTTTGCGCCAAGGATTTGCAGGAGTTTTATGTTCGAGCGCGCCACGCGGCTGTGGAGAATGTCACCACATATCGCAACGGTTAAGCCCTCTATCTTGCCTTTTTTCTGGAGAATGGTCAGCGCATCAAGCAACGCCTGCGTTGGGTGCTCATGGCAACCGTCACCACTATTTATCACGCTGCAATTTACTTTTTTCGCAAGCAGATGCACCGCGCCAGATTCATTATGGCGCATGGCGATAAAATCCGGGTGCATGGCGTTGAGCGTCATCGCCGTGTCGATAAGTGTTTCACCTTTTTTGGTGGATGAGGTGGAAACCGACATGTTGATAACATCCGCGCCGAGGCGTTTACCAGCCAGTTCAAACGAGGTGCGGGTACGGGTGGAATTCTCAAAAAACAGGTTTATAAGGGTACGGCCCTTGAGTATAGGATGTTTTTTGTCCTGCTGGCGGTTTTTTTCGATATAGGTCTTCGCCAGGTCCATAACGGCGTAGGCATCGGCCCTGGAAAGACCGTCAATACCCAGCAAATGCTTGTGGTTGAAGGGGTTTTTTGCTGATTGTAGAGCTTGAGCCATGCCCTCTATAATAATTGCCATTTATGATAATGGCAATTGCAAAATTACTTGTAATTCTGCGATTTTTCGCTATTTCTAAACTATAAATTAATAATCTATCGTCTTTGAGGTATTATAAATGCGTATTTTTTATCCCGCCATGTATGCTTTGTTGTTATTAACAGTTACCTCCTGTGACCAGAATGGAGGTGCCATGCCTATTGAGGGTAAAGACCTGCTATCAACATTTGCCGGTCCAAAAATCCCAACCATGCAGGATACCCAGATGGCGGCCGCCAAGAATGCCGAAAAAAATAATGATTTTGCTCAGGCGTCCCAAATATACGAAAGTATGCTGGACAAAGATCCAAACAATGAGAATATTATAGAACTACTTGGTTATAGTCTGCGCCGTAACGGTGAATATGATAAATCCATCAGCATTTATGACGGATTGATTGCCAAAAATCCTAACAATGCCCCGGCTAAGGAAGGAAAGGCTCTGGCCCTGCTCTCAAAAGGCGATTATGAAACTCCAACCGCTTTATTGGAAGAGGTCCTGAAAATGGATCCTACGCGCTGGAAATCCCTCAATGGCCTTGGCATCTTATTTGTTACCAGAGGGTTGTATCCTGATGCGATGAAGTATTTTGATGAGGCACTTAAGCAAAACCCAAGCAATTTATCGGTTATGAATAACCTTGGCCTGTCGCAGGCCCTTAACAAACAGTTCGATCCTGCGATTGAAATGTTAAGCAAAGCATCGGCATTAAGCACGGTAAGCAGCAGTGAGCGCAAGCGTATAGATCTGAACCTGGCGCTGGTTTATGCCAGCTCCGGCAATCTTGATGAGGCGCGTAAAATAGCGGAAATTTATTTAAATGGCCCGGCCCTTAAAAACAACCTTGGGCTTTATGCGCATCTCGCCAAAGACGATTCACTGGCCAAATCGTATCTAAACATGGCGCCCACCGAGAGCAAAACCTATTATGGCAAGGCGTGGGATAACCTTGACACTTTAA
>CAZUXB010000010.1:0-53351 GCA_964624555.1 uncultured Rickettsiales bacterium
CAAAACATGGCGGTATTGTGCAACGCTCAACTTGTTCGAACACGGATGAAGTTGCGAATAGCCGCAAGTAAATCAGAAGGATAATTCGAAGCGTTTCGTAGTGGGACAATTAAGCTTTGCTTCTACTCCACCAACGCTTCTTCTTAGGAAACCATTCGTAACCATCTTCCCAACTTGCGATTGGTTTTGGTTTAAGAGCTTTGTATTTATCATCTGTGAATTCAAATGGTTTTTGTATTTTCATTTTGCGCTTGTATTCTAATGCGCCGAACTGAAGCAAACGCATCTCTGCTAGCTCGCTTAAATAAATGGCACTATCAAGTTGCTCATAAAGTAGCTTGCTTTTTTCAAGGGTCAAAAGAACGCGGTCAGATTTTGCGCCCCCATCCTGCCAACCATGCTTTTCAATATCATTGTTTATATCGCTGGTTATATGATTTAGTGATTTTACTGAATCTATTAGCGTTCCTATGAGGACTATTAGATTTGGTTCGCGTGACGTTAAAAAATACAATTTTTCTACATCTACAGGCATCATAAATTCTGCCCCATACATATAATTTGCAGTGGCTCTCATCTGAATATGAGGGGGCTGATGGTTGTTTATGGACGTTTCTATCTGTGTCTGTATCTGACAATATTCATCATACCTTTTCTGTGCGACCTGCTCCTTAAATGCGTACATATGATTTTTTAGGGCGCACATAATTGAAAGCATGTAGTGGAGATAGGCTTTGTTTTCTTCATGCTTTTGTTTTTTGTAAAGCGCCCAGCCAAAAGCAAAAGCCAATACTGCGCCGAGCAATGTAGAAGTGCCTTGAGATAAAAAATCAAGCCAGGGGAAAGCAGCTTGATCTGGTTGTATGTGGCCAGTGCAGAGGAGTGTGGTTGATTCGCTCATTATTTCCACCTTATCGCCATCATTCGTGCTCATTTATTTTGAACTGTCCCAGAATTGTCCCATGGGCGTTTTTGGCATTCGAACTGGGTGGTGGCGGGACATTGTAGACGCTATGCGAACCTGCGAGCAGACAAGGCAGGCGATTGTAAAGTTGAATATGGCGTATGTTTATCGGCTGCGACGGGCGGGGTTTTTGGAGAGATTGGGGTTGGAGTTTTTAAGAAAAGTTCTATCGACATTGAGGTGAAATCTTAAGTTCTGAGAGGAATGTTTGAGTATCTAATTCTTTGACTAACATCTGGTATGCCTGCTTTTGTTAGTAAAGCATCAAAAGCCTCAATTATATCCAAAGCATTATCACAGGGGCCAATAATTATTCTGTCGAGCAGAGTGGGTATATCTATGCCTGAGACATTTTCTTGGGGAATATTTTCAAGAGGAATTTTGTATACGTTTTGTGGAATCCCATTAATGGATCTAATTTCTTTCCGAAGGTATTTCGACTCTTCCATTCCTGTGTAGATTATTCTCCATTCATTCTCTTCCTCAAAGCCAGGATGCTTAACGCTCAATGAGAGAGTCAAGAAAGCACTGTAAAGCCATCCCTTAACTTCTTCTCTGCTCATTGAGGTTAGCAAAGCAATATTTGATTGGATGCCAACCACAAGATTTAAAAATATCTGCTTAAATTTTTCATCGTCAGCATAAATTACTGGTGCGGTCATTGCTTTAAAAGCATCTGATTCATTAAAAAATGGCTCGCTATTAAGTACGAGCGCAACTCCTGCATTGCCTCCGTATGCCCGCCACATTGAGAGTTTCCCTAAATCACATTTGGGTTCAGCAATATTGAACTCTGAGAAGCAAGCGATATAGGCATTGTATCTAATTCTGTCCCACCACTGATTAAATAAATCCTCAACTTCCTGAACAATGTTCGGAAATACTCTATCAAGAGTGTCAATTAGACTATCTTTTTGGTCTCGATATGCAGATCTCAGGCACTCAAACCCGTGATATGTTTCCGAATAATCATTCATTCGAGTGGTTTTTTTGAGCCAGAACTCATTAGATTCAATAATGCTCATTGCGGCTTGAGCGTTTGTGTAATGTACAAACTTTAGATTCTTAGATTCTACGTTTTTCTTGCGCTCATTGTAGTGAGGCAAGAAAACATTAATTACAGCTTCTAAACGTTGATCCATAATCTTTAGCCTTACTGGTCGAATTTATTTTTCCCTTATATCTCAGCGACTAAAAAACGGGAAATACTATTTGCGAACCTGCGTGAGTCGAGACTGAGATTCGAACCTAGAGGGTTTTGACAAAACCAACTGAAAATGGCGGGCCTTAGTTGACGATTTTCGACTAAACCCATCAATTATTATGCAGTTTCCTACTTATTTATTAGCTCTTTAAAACTTAGAAAAATCTGCTCAGCTTCAGCAACTGAGTTTTCATCATCAAAATAAATTGCCAATTGCACATGCCCTGATTTCCCAAAGATAAAGCCATAAAAAGCTGGAACTCTCTTATCGCCTTCATCTTCTGATAAACGATAAGAAAATCTATCTTTGTTATTTTTTATATCGAATGCTTGTTTGGAGATATCGCTCTGCCATTCTTTTATTCGTTGTTCAATTGTAGTGTTGTGATCATTACCCCAAATATTAATCCACATTGTAAACTTGGGCTTCCAAAGTACAAGCGACCCATCTTCCACTCTTCTGTTAAACTCGCTATTAAGTGTAAGCTGCCAATCTTCGCTTATTTGTTTTGTACCAGTCATAATTGGATAATCGGGATGCATGATTGATTCCTTTGCTGTGGCGGTGCCTACTATTAAATTAAATAGAAGACTTAAAAATACGCAGCGCATTAAAATATGTTTTAACATAATCTATCCATAAATGAATGGCTTAAAGAAATATAGGGAAATTACTGTCGAAAGTGGAATTGATACTAGCGACATCGAAATTTGGGTTTTCGACAGTAAAAATTCATTTTATAAATCAGCTTATTAAATGTTCAAATTTCTCTTGAAATTCGAAAAACAAGCGAATGGCGGAAGCTGTGAGATTCGAACTCACGGAGGAGTTGCCCCCTCGGCAGTTTTCAAGACTGCTGCCTTAAACCACTCGGCCAAGCTTCCATATCCATTTGCCTTTCGGCGACCTTAAAACACTCCAACCTTTACCCATTTTCAAGACCGGTGCCTTAAACCGCTCGGCCACTCTTCCGCATAGCAACGCCCGGCTGGTTATTCCGAGCGGTTTAACTGTATTTGCTCAAGCGCCGCATGGCTGGCGCTCGGCCACTCTTCCGCATAACAACGCCCGGCTGGTTATTCCGAGCGGTTTAACTGTATTTGCTCAACAGCGAGGGTCATATATATCTAATAATATTGCTACTGCAAGAATTACTATAAAAAATACACGATTTTTATCTGGGTACGGATAATAAGCATTTGGTAACAGGTATCGTTAGTAATTTGTTAACAACTTAATTGTAGGATGTTTAAAAATATAATTTTGCAACCATGGCAAGCGCATGAAAATTATAAGGAAAGATATCCTGAATTCCCCAATTCTCATTGTAGAGGATGATTTTGTTGGGCGGACGACATTGAAGGCGATTTTTAACAAGCACGGTTTTACCAATGTTGAGGAAGCTGAGAATGGCAGGGTAGGGCTGGAGAAAATATCATCTTTTCGGCCACATCTGGTTATTCTTGATGTGATGATGCCGGAGATAGATGGGATTGGGTGTTGCAAGCGTATTCGTAGTAATCCGGACCAGAATATTGCCAACATACCTGTGCTGTTTCAAACCTCACTTGAGGGTTCGATAGAAAAAGACCGGCTTTTTGAGGCGGGTGCTACCGATTACCTTAGCAAACCTATTGATCCGAATGAGCTTGCGGCGCGCGCAGTAGTACATCTGGAGCAGGAATCGATGCTTAAAAGCCTGAAGGATTATAAGATCCGTATTGCCAGTGAACTGGACATGGCGCGGGCGGCCCAGAGGGTGTTGATACCGGAGAAAGCTGCAATATGTGAAATGGAGAAGGTCTATTCTCTGGATATTCTAGGGCATTATGAAGCATGTTCTGAGCTTGGCGGCGATTTTTGGGGGTTTAAAAGTATTTCGAATGAAGAGCTGGCGATATATATGGTTGATTTCTCCGGGCATGGGGTGAATGCGGCTTTGAATGTTTTCCGGCTGCATGCGTTGATGCAGACCTCCATGGACATAGCGCATATACCAGGGGCATATCTTACCCATATTAATGCCCATTTATCTAATTTGCTTGCTCCCGGGCAATTTGCCACAATGTTCTACGGTATAATAAATACTAAGAGGAATACTCTTTCCTACGCTTCGGCGGCGGTGCCGGAACTGCTGCTATTCAGGAATGATGGGCAGTCAGTTGTTAAACTTGAAAGTACGGGAACTGTTATCGGTGCGTTGAAAAATTCTACCTATGATATGGTTGAAGTTGAATTTAAAGCTGATGATTGTTTATTTGCCTATAGTGATGCCCTGGTAGAAACTCCCGATGCAAAAGGCAATATGTGGACGGTTGAAACCCTGACCGGGTTACTTGGGCCCAGCCTTAAGAAAAATAAATCTGAAAGATACAAAATACTTGATGAATTATTAGACAATTTCAAGTTGCAATGTCTGCCTAACCTGAAAGATGACTTGACCATCAGCGTTTATTTCCGCAGGTCTTGAAGGTAAGGAAATACGGCTTATTTACTTTGCGGGATTTCGACGGCTGCGCCATCGGAGACACGCAGCAGGCCGTCGGTTATAACATTTTCGCCTTCTGCCAGCCCGCTTTCTATAATTGCGGTATCGTTGATTTTATTTTCCAGCTTTACTGGCGTTTTCACTGCTTTGTTATCTACTATTTTAAATACGAAATTATTGCCATCATCACCCTGCACGGCCACTGCCGGAATGGTAAGTTTTTCCTTTTCAACACCAAGCTCAAGGGAAATATTCACAAACATTCCCGGCCATAATTCTTCTTTGTCATTGTTAAAAATTGCGCGGGCGATGAAACTTCCGGTAGCCGGGTCGATGGTATTGTCGATATATTCCAGCCTGCCTTTTATTTCTTCTTTATTTCCTTCCCGTATGGCTGTTACCGGAATGGTGTTTGCAATCGCGGCCTTCACCTTATCATAATAGCGTTCCGGAATTGCAAACTGGGCGCGGATAGGGCTTACCTGGTTGATGGTTACCAGGGTCGGGGTATCGTTGGCCTTTACGTTATTTCCCTGGGTAATATTGATTGTGCCGGCGCGACCGGTGATTGGTGAAGTAATGGTGCTGTAGCTTAACATAATTTTTGTGTTATCGAGATTGGCCTGCGCGGCATTGGCGCTGGCAAGCTGGGCATCATAGGCGGCTTTGGTGTCATCGAGCTGCTGCTGGGAAATAAATTTATTTTTGATCAGGTTTTGCGACCGTTCATATTGCAGCCTGGTGTTCTGCAACTGAGCTTTTTCTTTTTCTACGCTGGCTTCCAGCTGTTTTATCTGGGCTTTAAGGCTGCGATCATCGAGGATGAATAATTCCTGCCCCTGTTGGACCAGGTCGCCGTTATGGAATTTAACCTCCATGACCAGCGAATCAATGCGTGATTTAACGGTCACTGTTTCATAGGCGATCACGTTTCCGGAAAGTTTGATGGCAATAGGCACGTCTTTGCGCAGCACAGCGGCCGCAGAAATTTTCACTGCCGGAACATTATTTTTAGCGTTGTTATCGCCGGTGAATTTACCTATTAGCCACCACAGCGCCAGCAGCGCAACAACAACAGCCACAACCTTTTTAAATTTAAAGGTATGGCCGTTTTTTTGTGGAAATGGATTATAGGGCATTGAAAGTTTTGCTGTATATTAACTAATAATGAGCACCAGGTATAAAACGTTCATCATTAAGAATATCTGGCGTAACACGTTGGGTATGATCACCCACTATATACTCAGGACCTTCTCTATTGCGAATTGCTTCTGCCAGATCGCCAGGCTGCATACCAAGACTGTTAGCAGCAATATCAACAACAGCCTGAGCGAACATTGTTTTATTTTTTATTGCTATAGCTGTTTTTAAGTTCTGAATAGCGCCATCAGTATTGCATTCAGGGGAGGGCTGGGCTTGGCTAACTGCTTCCGCTAACTCATCAGGTTTCATCTCAAGCTTCTGAGAACCAGCATTGATGACAGCTGCGACAAAAGCTCTCTTCTTCACTTCGGCATGACCATCACCTTTAATGGCATAAGCTATATCATTAGCATATGAGTCCCTATTCATTACCATACTATACCTTCTCCTTTAGCTATCTATTGTGAGTGTCTATTCCAGCAGGAATTATATTTTCATTTTTAACCTAATGTTCTTGACTCCGGTGCGATAGACGGCCCACCTGTTTGTAAACCTTCAGATAATTGTCTAGCACTAATCGCTTCTAGCAAATTTTCTCTGGACATACCAAGTTTTTCAGCAGCTTTGACAGCGGCGCTAGCGAACTCGCTTTTTGCATCATCTTTTCTAGGAGTTCCGCTGGAAATTTCTTGTGCTAAATCAGCAGGGGGCATACCAGCAAAATCCGAAGATGCTTTTATAGTAGCTGTAATAAATTCTTCTTGATTTTTGGCTTCGATAGCTCCTCTTACGCGCTCATTATAATACGATTCGATCTGGCCTTTTGCTGGTGCAAATAAAGTGGTCATATAACTCTCTCTTCTTAGTTGTTTCGTACTGCCCGTTATTGTAGCAAATTTTACAAATTTGGGAATTTATATTTTTAATAATTTTGTAATATAAATTAAATAGATTATGTTAATTCAGCGCCTTAATTCACCTTTGGTAGGTCCTTTGTTTCTATCAATCCAATTGGTGTCGGATGCTTTTATACGACATGTATATGGGTGCGAATGATGTTCGCCTCCCTGCGGAGATAAATCGTCCATTCCGTCCAGACCACAAGCTAAATCTTCCTCCGTTAATGTGTTTGCAGCCTTTGTTGCAGCGGCCAGATCATCAGCTAAAGTGGAGCTAGCACTTGTTGGCGGTTTATTAGTCATATCTCACCTCATATAATCCATTCAATTAATCTGTAGGTTATTGTAGCAAATTCTATAAATTTTTATATTAAGATTCTGTTACAATTTTATTATAAATGAAAATCAGTATGTTAGGCGGCTAAACTCTTTTCCACAAAATTCTGCAGGCGGCGGGTGAAGGCGGCCGGGTCGGTTATTTCCTCACCTTCGAGTATCCGCGCCTGGTCGAATAACAGCCACACCGCATCGTCAATGCTTTCTCCCGGTTTTTCTGCGAGATGTTTGATAATCGGGTGTTTGGGGTTTATTTCCAGGATTTTGGCGGCGGCGGCGGCGATCTGTTTCTGTTCGATCAGGAAACGTTCCAGCCGGAAATCCATCCCGCCCTCCCTGGTGGCGAGGCAAACCGCGCTTTGTCCCAGCTTCTGGGTAGTACGTACCTCGCTTACAGAATCTCCCAAAATAGTTTTGATGCGCTTGCATAATTCATCAATGCTGGCCGAATCAGCTTGTTTTTCGTCCTCTTTTTTATCAGCTTTGTCGCTTTTTATATTATCAAGGTTGATGTCGGAGCGGGTGACGGATTTGAACTGTTTGCCTTTATAATCCTGCACCACATTCACCCAGAAATCATCAACATGGTCGGAAAGCAGCAGCACCTCTATGCCGCGTGCGGCAAAACCTTCCAACTGTGGGCTTTGGCGAATGGCATTCAGGTTTTCGCCGGTTAAGTAGAAAATATTTTCCTGCCCTTCCTTCATGCGGGAAATATAGGTATCGAGGCTTATAAAACTATCATTATCAGCGGTGGTGGAATTAAAGCGGCAAACTTCCAGCAGCGGTTCACGCGGGCTGTAGGCCTCGCACAGGCCTTCCTTCATAACCGCCCCGAAATTTTTCCAGAAAGACTTGTAATCATCCTCATTATCTTCGGCTTTTTTCTTGAGTTCGGAGAGGAATTTTTTAACCAGCGCTTCCCTTATTTTGGTAATCATAGGGTTGTGTTGCAGGGTTTCGCGGCTGATATTCAGCGGCAGGTCCTCAGAATCGACCACGCCCCGCAGGAAGCGCAGGTAGGAAGGCACAAGGTCGGCATGTTCCTCGGTTATAAATACCCGCTTAACATATAGTTTCACCCGCGATTTGCGGTCGGGGTGGAACAGGTCCATAGGTTTTGCCGATGGCACAAAAAGCAGGCTCACATATTCCAGCTTGCCCTCGGCTTTATTGTGCATAACCAGCCACGGCGAATCCGGGGAGTGGGCGACATGGTGGTAAAATTCCTGATACTGTTCTGGGGTAACGTCATTTTTCGGGCGGGTCCACAGGGCAGACGCGGTATTGGCCTGTTGCGGGTTTTTATCTTCATCCACTATGTATATGGGGAAGGAAATATGGTCGGAATAGGTCTGGATAATATGGCGCAGGCGGAAATTATCAAGATAGTCCCCGGCATCATTTTTAAGGTGCAGGGTGATGGAGGTGCCGCGTGGGGCCTTATCGGTAGTGGCAACAGTGAACTCACCAATACCGTCCGATTCCCATAAATTGCTTTCATTTGAACCGGCCTTGGTGGAAACAACGCTTATCTTATCGGCGACCATGAAGGATGAATAAAAACCGACCCCGAACTGCCCGATTAGCGGCATATCTTTTTTGGCGTCACCGGTTATTTTACTTACAAATTCCTGAGTTCCGGATTTGGCGATAGTTCCCAAATTGGCGATTAATTCTTCACGGCTCATGCCTATGCCATTATCGCTTATGGTAATGGTTTTTTTCTCCTTATCCGGCTCGATTTTAATTGAAAAATCCGAGCCATCTTCAACCAGTGCCGGGGAGGTGAGGGCGGCGTAGCGGAGCTTGTCGCAGGCGTCGGAAGCGTTAGAGACCAGTTCGCGCAGGAAAATATCCTTATTTGTATAGAGGGAATGTATCATTAAATGCAGGACTTTGCTTATTTCTGCGCTGAATTTAAGTTTTTCTTCATTTTTTGTAGTCATAATTTTCCTATATTGTGTTATATTTGAGTGTTGTTCTGCTATGCAGATATGGTATCTGTGCAAAAAATGTCAAGGTTAGGTGTGTTTATTATGAAATTGTTCTCCGGCGCTGGTTTGGTTTTTTCGGTTATAGTAGCGGGAGGTGTTTATGCACCGGTTGTATTTGCCCAGACCGGGGCGGCTACGGTTCCGGCAAGTCCTTCTGGTGGTCAGGCTATATATTCAAATACGCTCCAGGCGCCGATGCAGCCAGCGAATCCTCCTCCGTCACCTGATTTAGGTATGATGGGTTCTGAGCCATTATTACATGGCGGATTCTCTCCGGCATTACCTTCTGGGGCAAATTCAGCACCAGCTACAGCACCGGCCCTAACCATTAATCAAGGCAATAAGATGCCAGCAGGGGCAAATGTTGGAGCTAATACTACTGTAAAAAAACCATCCCGTGATGATATGGTGTATCGTATAAATCTTGGCCGTGCGGATGATGTTGTGCTGTTGATAAAGCAGGGTATATCACCTGATGAAATGAATTCTTCCGGTGTTCCGGTTATTGCGCTTGCAGCGAGCAGGTCTGATAATGAAGGGCTGGAGATTATAAAGGTATTATTGGCAGCGGGTGCTGATATCAATAAAGCTGATAAGCGCGGTCAGAATGCCTTATTTTATGCAGCTAAGATTGGAAACAAGGAAGTTGTTAAATACCTTCTGGAGCAGAACATACGGTATACTGCGCTGGATTCTGGTGGGAATAATGCCCGTATTATTGCCTATCAAACCGGTCATAACGAAATTATAGAAATACTCGATAGTTTTGTAATGAAGCAGAATAATGACGTCCGCCAGAAATATTCTCAGGTTAATCAGGAGTTGCAGGAGCGCTATAATGCCTATAATACAGCAATAAAGGAACAGATTGAGAGGAATAATGCGGCCATTGAAAAGCAGAAAAATGATCGTACCCAGGAGCTTGTCCATGATCTTTCTTTAGCCAGCTGTGCGGCGAGTTACTGGCAGTTCTGCGCCAGTAAAAAACAGCCTACGGAGCTGGGTGATGCAAATCTTATAAATAATATTAGATCCCAGAATAGTAGGGTAAAAGACTTTACACGGCTTTTGGTTTCTGAACAGAAAATTGCCTATAAGAATGTTCAGGCTGTTACAGCCAGCACCGGTGAGCAAATTACGAAAAAGCTATTGGAATATAAAACTAATGATGAAAGAGCTGAACAGGGTATCGGCACCATTGATGACATGAAAACACGTTGTGGTATAATTGCCGATTCGTGGAGCGCAGAGGAAGTAAACGCGCCGGAAATGAGTATAAATCGTTCTTTGCAGTTCAAAGCAACAACAGATAATCCAGTGCCTGCACCTAATGCTCCATCGCCTGATAATGTATTTCCTGATATCGAAGTTCCGGGCGTTGCTTTGCCGCAAAATTGATAGTTTATCCAAAAATATAGCAGATTAGGTTATTATCTCCTAATCTGCTATCAAAATCGAGGCCGAAAGACCGATTTTGCGCCGCGAAGCGAGCGTAACTGAATAAATAGTATCTATATTATTTATTCAAATAGCTATAAAAAGCAAAAGTCTTTCTTGACAGAACTTCACACTATTCATAGATTGCCAACTTCCTAAGGTCAGGTTTGTTATGGGAAATGATGATTTCCTGCCTTCATTGGATGAGTTGCAGGCGAAGATTGATGAGATTAAGAAATCTGAGAAATCTGGCGCTGGCGCTCACCAGAAAGCTGATATGTCACAGGCGCTACGCCTTTTGATAGACTTGGTGGCTGGGGTTATTATGGGTGTTGGTGTGGGTTATTTCATAGATAGATGGCTGGATAAAACCCCTTTATTTATGGTTATCGGTTTGTTTTTTGGTATGGCTGCCGGTGTTAAGAATATGGTGCATAGTGCAGGATTGATTGATAAAAAGCGAAATGAACAACAAAAAAACAATAAAGACAATATAGACAAAAACGTATGAGTGAAGAACACGCAGCCCATAGCCCCCTAGCACAGTTTGAAATTTTTCCCCTGCAACCGATAAATGTTGGTGGGTATGATATTAGTTTCACCAATTCTTCATTGTGGATGGTGTTGGTGGTTTCCGCTATTATATTATTCCTCATGCCGGCATCGCGTAAGCGGGCTCTTGTTCCGGGGCGGTTGCAGAGCGCGGCTGAGATGCTGGTTGGATTTATTGATAGCACGATTTCGGAATCAGCTGGTAAGGAAGGGTTGAAATATTTTCCTGTTATATTCACCCTGTTTGTTTTTGTTCTTACCTGTAATTTGTTTGGCATGATACCGGGTTCTTTTACCGTAACCAGCCATATTATTGTTACCTTTGCGCTGGCTGCTTTTGTGTTTGTAGGCGTTACCCTGATTGCCATATTCAAACACGGTATTGGTAAGTTTTTACACTTCTTCCTGCCTGAAGGTACGCCGGTTATTATGGCTCCGCTGCTGTTTATAATTGAGTTTTTTTCCTATCTTTCGCGCCCGGTTAGCCTCTCTGTGCGTCTTGCTGCGAACATGATGGCCGGGCACGTTACCATGAAGGTTATCGCCGGGCTGATTATAACATTTGGCATGGTGGTTGGGCTAGCCAGTATGTTCCCACTGCTCCTGTTCCTTACAGCTTTTGAAATAGCCATTGCTGTTATTCAGGCCTATATTTTTACTATTCTTACCTGCGTTTATCTTAACGATGCGCTTCATTTACACTAACCATCTAATCAATCATCAACAAAAAGGAATAAAATCATGGATGCTGAATCATACAAATATCTTGCCGAAGGTCTGAAATTCGTAGGCGTTGGCCTGACCGCTCTGGGCTTCTTTGGCGCTGCCCTTGGGGTAGGTAAAATATTTGCGGCCCTTTTAGAAGGTATTGCCCGTAACCCATCTGCTAAAAACCAGCTTATGACCCCGGCGTTCATCGGTGCGGCTTTCGCGGAATTCATGGGTCTGCTTGCGCTTGTAGTGGGCATGGTGCTTATATTCGTTGTGAAGTAATAATTTAAGCTTAGGAAAGTCCTGTGCCACAATTAGATCCGACATGGTTTGCATCACAGCTATTCTGGCTGGCGGTATGCTTTACAACTTTGTACCTGCTTCTGTCACGTGTCATATTGCCGCCGTTGCAGGGGGTGATAGCGTCGCGCAAGGGGGCTATTGAAAGTGACCTGGTGGTGGCGCAGGATCTTAAGTCGCAGGCCGAGCTTGCCAAACAATCTTATGAGAGCACTCTTGTAAAATCGCGTGAGGCGGCCCAGTCTATAATTGGCGAGGCTGATTCTGCGGCAAAAAAACGGGCTGAAGAGGCAAAAAGGTCGCTTGAGACCCAGATATCTATCCAGCTGGCCAATGCTACTGCTGCGATTGATGCCAAAAAGCAGGAATTGCTGAAGGAGCTTTTGCCGTCGAGTGTGGAGTTGAGTTCGCTGATTGTTGAAAAACTCACGGAGCAGAAGCCGACTGCTGAACAATTGAAGCGCGCAACTAACTTGCAGGGATAAAATACAGGGATAAAATATGTTTGATTTTGCTGAACCAAAATTTTGGGTAATGTTGGCTTTTGTTATTCTTGTTGTGCTCTCTTACAAGAAAGTTGCAAAATTGTTGGGCCGGTTTCTTGATGCCCATGCCACAAAAATAAAATCAGAGCTTGATGCTGCCAGCCGTTTACGTGCCGAGGCGGAGGAAGTTCTGGCTTTATATAAGCGCAAGCAGGCTGAGTTTGCCAAGGAAGCAGAGGCTATTCTGGCCAAAGCCCGTGAAGATGCTGATGCCAACACTGCGCAGGCCCAGTTAGAACTTAAGGCCGCGCTGGATGCGCGTTTGAAGCAGGCTCTGGAAAAGATAGCGCAGGAAGAGGCCGCAGCGGTTGCTGAGGTTCGCAACCATGTTGTGGATATTACCCTTGCAGCGGCGCGTAATATAATTTCCGAGCAAATGGGCAGTATGTCGCAGAAAGACCTGATAGTGCAGGTGGTTGCGGATATTGGCCGCAAGTTACACTAGCCTCTAGGCTTTACTGCATCGCTACTTTCAGGTTGTTGTCCTTCGGGCTTTGCAGTTCCGAGAGTATTTCAGACACGCGTTTTTTATCACGTCCGTAAATATCCGGGTGGAAATGCGGGCGCTTGGTGGTTTCATCGACCCAGCTTGTCCAGTAGGCAAGGTAAACCTGTACTGGTGTAACCGGCAGTATTTTTGAAATGTTGCTGTCATAGAGTTTTGCAATACGTTCCTCGGTCCATCCGGTGAGTCCGCTCATTACGAAAAATGCCAGTTCACGAGCCATTTCTACCCTGATACAGCCGTGGCTTAAGTCGCGTTCGGCTTTATTGAACAGTTTGGGGCTGCCGGTTGAATGGAGATAGATATTATCAGTGTCGGGAAGGTTGAATTTCACTTTTCCCAGCGCGTTGCTGCTACTGGGGCGCTGGACGAAGCTGTAATGATCGGAGTTCTCTTCCAGATTGATTTCTGAGACATTTACTTCCTCGCCATCGCTATTTTTAATTACGTAGTTTCCTTTAGTGAAATAATCCGGGTTGGTGCGGAGTTTGCCCATCATTTCATTGCGGGCGATTTTTTCCGGGACGTGCCAGGCCGGGTTAAAGCTCACATCAGTGATTGGGCGGTTAAAAAGCGGGGTAGCATTCCTGGGGGCGCCAACGATAATACGCGAAGTGATAGCGGTAGTATTTTTATCGACAGCCTGCAGGTAATATCCCGGTATATTTACCAGCACATATCTTTCACCAAGATCTGGCATTTCCCGCATACGTTCCAGCGTTGCCTGCATCTGGGCGAGGCGGAACTCTACAGGTATTGCGAGGGCGGACTGAGTTTTTTTACCGAGTGAGCCATCAGCGTCGAGCCCATGCCGGGACTGGAAATTTTTTATTGCTTCTGCCAGCGGTTTATCTAGTTCTTTGGAATCATTTTCCGGTTCATTATAGTCCCCCATTATTGCAAGTATTTTCCTGACGGTGGGGATGCGGGTGTCCTGTGCGCCGATCTTAACTGTCTTGCCGGTTGGGAAGGATGGCCAGCCACCATTTTCGGCAATTTTTTTATAGTCAGCTATCGCGGTTTCAAGAGAGGCGGTATAGCGGTTTGAAATTATGGTTGCGGGAGGTGATATAGTTTCCGGATGTACATCTTCAGCAAAAGATGCGGCACTGGAAAATATAAAAATAAACATGGGCAGAAAAAAAGACTGTATCCAGCTTTTGATAGTATATATATTAGGCATGTGGTCCCCCGTGGCTATAGCAGATAGATTTGTGTCAAATTAAGTAAACTTAACTTAACCTATAGTCACATATTACTGTAATAAAATTAACTTTTAGTTATCAAAAATTAAAATATTTCCTAATTTTAGGACGGTTTATTAAATAATTATGGCAGATAAAAATGGTTAAAATAGCCTGCATACAACTAACCAGCGGCGTTGATTTACCTGCAAATATAGTTAAAATTGAGTCTATGGTGGAAAATGCTGCTAGGGGTGGCGCACAATTTGTTGCTACTCCAGAGAATAGTTTTTTAATGAATAGCAATGAAGCTAATAAAATTTTTTATAAGGAAAATGAGCACCCAGCCATTAGTGCTTCGGCTAATATGGCCCTTAAGCATAAAATATGGCTGCTTATTGGCAGTGTTGCGGTAGATGGTGGCAATAATAAAAGTTATAACCGCTCACTACTTTTTAATCCTGATGGTGAAATAGTTGCCAGATATGACAAGATACATTTGTTTGATGTTGAGGTTGGTGATGGGCAAACTTACCGGGAGTCGGCGCGCATCATAGCTGGTGACAGGGCGGTTGTGGCGGAAACCCTCTATGGTAAAATCGGTATGAGTGTGTGTTATGATCTACGTTTTCCACAACTTTACAGGGCGCTGGCAAAGGCTGGGGCGATGATACTTACAATTCCATCTGCTTTTACCGAGGTTACAGGGGAGGCGCACTGGCATGTTTTATTGCGGGCGCGGGCGATTGAGAATTCTTGTTTTGTTGTTGCCCCGGCGCAGACCGGGACTCATGCTGGCGGCAGGAAAACTTACGGCCATTCGCTTATAGTCGATCCGTGGGGCAGGGTGTTAGCCGATGCTGGTAGCGAGGAGGGCGTTATTTTTGCGGATATTGATTTAAATGAAGTATCAAGCGTACGCGCAAAACTGCCAAGCCTGCAACATGACCGAGAGTTTAATCTTTCTTAGCAACAACCATGTAATTCACCGATAAATCTTTATGGTCGAGATGCCACTTCCAGGAAATTGGGTTCATAACCATACCAGTCAGGCAACTAACTGAGGTATTGTTATCTTCCAGAATATTGCATATTTCGCTGGGGCGGAGGAATTTTTTCCAGCTATGGGTCCCAATTGGTAGCAGGCGCATTACATACTCGGCTCCGATAATAGCAAGGGCATAGGATTTGGCCGTGCGATTAAGGGTTGACAGGATTATTATCCCATGGGTTTTCAGCAATTTGCAGCTTGCCTCTATAAACAAGTTTATATCTGCGACATGCTCTATTATTTCCAGGGCAAGGATAACATCGAACTGTGCGCCGGTAGCCGACAGTTCCTCGGCACTGGTACAGCGGTAATCAATAGAAAGACCCATTTTTTCGGCGTGCAGACCGGCAACCTTTATATTTTTTTCGGAAGCGTCGATGGCGGTGACGTTTGCGCCGAGTCTAGCCATAGGTTCGGCGATAAGTCCGCCGCCGCAGCCTATATCCAAAAGGCTAAGGTTTTTCAGGGGATGGGCGCTATCTGGCGTAATATTTTGAAAATTAAGCAATATCTGATCGCGGATAAATTCTATCCGGATTGGATTCATGCTGTGCAGGGGGGCAAACTTGCCTTTTTCATCCCACCATTCATCAGAAATACGGGAAAAACGTTCAATTTCGGCGGCATCAATAGTTGAGTATTTTGTATTTTTTGCTTCCATTTGTGCTAGTATGTTTATAGTCTGTTAGTGAACATGATGTGAGGAGTTTAGTACATGCCGGAAAAAAAATCTCCCCCAAAAAAGAATAATTACAATAATTTTCTTAAGAATGCGAAGAAGTCGGTAAATGAAGAATTTTTGAAAGGGAATTTCGGCAAGCGTATCGACCGATGGAAAACGGATATAATTACTTATTGCAAAAGCCTGAAGAAGATTGGGAATGTTGCTAAAAATAATTATGAATTAGGGACCTATCATTATAAGTCTGGCAATTTTGATGATGCGGTATTTCGTTTCCGGCTGGTAACCTGGCTGGAGCCAAAAAATTACAATGCCTGGTATTGGCTTGGTGCTTCCTATCTTAAAGTTGATAAGAAACTTTTTGCGCGCAATTCATTAAATAAATCCTTGGAACTCAAGCCGGGCTTTCAGGAAGCGCGTGAAATGTTGAAGGCGGCAGCGGAAACAAAGGTTGAGAACAGTGCTTCCGGGTGAGTTCAAGGTCAGGCAGGTTACTGAGACTGAAGCTGGCATACTAACCGAAATTCACGCAAAATGTTTTCCCAACTACTGGAATCAGGAAGCATTTACTGATTTTTTTTCGGTAAAGAATACGTTTGCTTATCTGGTCGAGGCGGGGGCGGTGCCGGTTGCCATGCTGGTTTACCGGGCGACATTTGAGCAGGCGGATGTTCTTACCATTGCTGTTCTGCCTGAGTTCAGGCGCCGGGGGATAGCCAGACAGCTGGTGGAAATGCTGATAAAAGATTGCAGAGAGCAGGGGGTAGAAAAAATATTCCTTGAGGTTGAGGTTGGTAATGACCATGCCATAAAACTTTACGAAGATAACGGTTTTAAGCAGGTAAGCAGGCGTAAGCTATACTACCAGCAGCTTGACGGTTCGCTTACCGATGGTCTGGTTATGCAGAAGAAGCTAACTTAACGCTGACTTGGAACCAGCCTCTTTCTGAAATTGTACCATCATTTTTTGCCTCTTTGATAGCCACCGCATTACCAGCCGCTTTCAAGTCATCAAGAATATTGATAACATCTTTCCAAGATACATCCGCTGTCGAGAAAACCAGCACTTCCTCCACCGGAACCTTTATCGAAACATTCGCTTCCGATTTGGACTTGCGGATAACATTTAAGATATCCACCGCTGCCATGCCGCTTTTTTCGGCATTGGCAAAATATGGATAATCTGAAGCCACAGGCCACTGCCCCCGTGCATGCACGGAACCAAACTTGGCAAATCTGTCATCGAAAATATGGCTGTATAATTCTTCGGTGATGTGTGGCACGAACGGTGCGAATAAGCGCAAAATTGCATCGAGGCAGTGATAGATGGCATAGAGTGCGGATTGCTGGTTGCCGCCATTTTCGCCGTAAGCGCGGGCTTTCACCAACTCCAGATAATTATCACAAAAATCATTCCAGAAAAAATCTTCGATGGCCACGCGCGCATCGCAGTATTCAAATTCCTCGAAGGCTTTGGTGGCTTTGGTAACGCACACATGCAGGCGCGATATTATCCACTGGTCGAGAGCTTCGCGGATGATAGCCGAATCTTTCGCGGCAGTGGTTGGCGTGCCTTTTAATTTGTCGAGATTGATGGATGCGAACTGGCTCGCGTTCCACAGTTTATTCACCAGCTTGCGGCCAATTTTGAGGAGCTCTTCGGAAAATGCCGTATCGGTGCCGAGGCGCGAAGTGGAAGCCCAATAGCGCACGCTGTCGGTTCCTTTTTCTTCGATGAGTGCAACCGGAGTAACCACATTGCCTTTGGATTTGCTCATCTTGGTTTTGTCGGCAGCGAGGCACCAGCCGGAAATGGCGATGTTTTTCCAAGGTACTTCGCCGTCATACCGACGAACGTCGGTATCCAGCTTTTCGCTTTCTGGATTCCGATTTTCATCGGAATGACGAGTATGAAGATAACTTTTTACAATGGTATAAAATGCCCAGGTGCGGATGATCTCATGCGCCTGCGGGCGCAGGTCAGCGGGGAATAATTTTTTGTACCTGTCATCCTGCGAGGCGCGAAGCGACTGCGCAGGATCTTTCTCGTTGGTGCTAGATCCTGTGCTGCTGCTTTGCAGCCCACAGGATGACAATTTAATAGCGCGAGCATTTATCTGTGGCGAAATAGAAGATGTGGCCCAAGTGTCGAGCACGTCAACATCGGCAGTGACTTCATCGCGTGTGTAGCCTTTGGGCAGATCCACCATCGGGTCGATAGGAAGCTGCGAAACATCCGCAAAAATAATTTTTCCTTCTTCACCGGCACGTTTGGAATACCATACCGGGAACGGCACACCGAAGAAACGCTGACGGGAAATGCACCAATCTTCTTTAAGACCTTCAATCCATTGGTTGAGGCGTATCTGCATATATTCCGGATACCATTTTACTTCCGCACCTTTTTTAAGCAGCGCCTCTTTTTTATCGGTTACCTTCACGAACCATTGGTAGGTGGGAATAATTTCTATCGGAGTGCCGGAACGCTCGGCACATTTTACTGTATGTATTATAGGAGTTTGCTTTAGCAACTTTCCCTCGTTCTGCAGAAGTTCAATAACCTTAGCATTAGCTTGTTTTGGTTTTAAGCCAAATATTTCTTTAAAAGCCTGTTTTGATTTCTCAAGGTCAACAGCATTGTCCGTACTTAATTCTGCAGGCAAATATTTGCCGTTTTTGCCAGCATAAAAAGTTATAGTATCAGCAATATTAACGGCGACTCGGCCGTCTTTACTTAAAATAGGGCGTACAGGAAACTGGTATTTATTAACCCATTCCTTATCAGTATCATCCCCAAACGTACAACACATAACAAGGCCGGTGCCTTTTTCGCGTTCAACGGCTTCGTCAGCGATCATCGGAACGCGAATTCCAAACACAGGCGTAATGGCGCATGTGCCAGCATACATACTGGCTTTTTCATCATCTGGGTGATACAGAACAGCAACGCATGCTCCTAGAAGTTCTGGTCTGGTTGTCATGACCTCAATATCACTTTCATCAGTCCAGACATTTTTTATCTTTTTGTCAGCATCCAGCGTTGCCGTCACATCGCACCGTGCAAACTTTATGTAGTTCATCACGCCGGGCATTTCTTTATTTTCAATTTCGGCCTGGGCTATGGCGGTCTGGTCGACCCAATCCCAATAGGTGGGACGGAAATCGCGGTAGGCCTCGCCTTTTTTGAGCAGGTCCAAAAATGATTCCTGCGAGAGTTTGCGCACGTCATCGCTGATGGTCTGGTATTCCTGCCGCCAGTCAACGCTGAGTGCCGCGCTTTTAAATAATGTGCGGAATTCCTCTTCGGCGTCTTTTACCACTTCGCGGCATAGTGCCACGAAATCGGCGCGCGGCATGGCGCTGCCACGAACGTTTTTGGCTTTTTCCACTAGGCGCTCGGTGGGCAGGCCGTTATCATCAAAGCCCATGGGGTAGAACACGTCTTTCCCGGCCATGCGCTGGTAGCGGGCGATGAAATCAGCCTGGGTATAGCTGAAGATATGGCCCATATGCAGCACGCCGGAAACGGTCGGCGGCGGGGTATCGATCACGAAGGTCTGCTCACGTGGCATATCATCATGAAAATGGTATGTGCCACGCTCAACCCATTGTTCTTGCCAGTATTTTTCGGTTTTTTGGTGGTCGTAGTTTTTCGGTAGATTTTTCATGGCCTTAGTGCTGGTGCTAGTGTGAGTGTTAGTGTCAGGTGGCTTTTCTAACACTCACACCCACACTCACACAACATATAAATGCAATAGCCCCCCAAAATAGCTATTGACTTGCGCCGTACCTAGGGTTAGATTCCATCTCCTTTTTAATAATATAACTATTTAAGGCGTTGTTTTTTATGCAGACCTATTCGGCAAAGCCGTCGGAAGTTACGAAGAAATGGCTACTCATTGATGCAGAGGGCGTGGTTCTTGGCCGTCTCGCTTCCAACGTGGCTAAAATTTTGCGCGGCAAACACAAAACCATATTCACCCCGCACATTGATACTGGCGACCATGTGGTTGTTATCAATGCTGACAAAGTAAAATTGACCGGCAAAAAACGCGTCAACAAGCTGTATCACCGTCACACCGGCCATCCGGGTGGTATCAAAACGGCGACTCCTGAATTTATTTTGAACAGCCCGTTCCCGGAACGCGTGATCGAAAAAGCGGTTGAACGCATGATGCCGAAGGACAGCCCACTGGCGCGCGGACAGCTCACCAAGCTTAAAGTTTATGGCGGCAAGGAACATCCGCATGAAGCACAGAAACCGGAAGTATATGATTTCGCTTCCAAGAATCCTAAGAATAAAAGGTAGTAACAATGGCTAAAGCAGAAACCAAAAAAGATACCAAGGCAGCGGAAGCAAAACCATCTCCGAAAATAGCTACTAAAGCTAAGGCGGCAAGCACTGTTTCTAAAGCGAAAAACGAATCGTTCGGTGGCAATGATAAAGAACTTATCTGCTACGGTACCGGCCGTCGTAAGGATGCTATCGCCCGCGTGTTCCTGAAACGCGGCACTGGCAAGATCACGGTGAATGGCAAGGAACTTGCAGTATATTTCGCCCGCCCGGTATTGCGTATGATCATCAACCAGCCTTTCGGTGCAATTGACCGTATCGGCAATTTCGATGTGAACTGCACTGTAACTGGCGGTGGTTTATCAGGTCAGGCTGGCGCAGTGCGCCACGGTATCAGCCGCGCGCTCGATGAGTATGATACAATCTTCCACAAGGCACTGCGCACTGGTGGCTTCCTTACCCGCGATAGCCGTGTGGTTGAACGTAAGAAATACGGCCATAAGAAAGCCCGCCGTAGCTTCCAGTTCTCAAAGAGGTAGTTTCAGTTATCTGTTACGAGTTATCAGTTACCAGAAAATTGAATGCAATCACTGGTAACTGGTAACTCGTAACTAAATAATAACAGGTAACTTTTTTGTGACACAAAAATCTATAAATATCGCCATAATTGGCGCCAGTGGTTATACCGGGGCGGAGCTTATCAGGCTGTTGCTACCCCATCCTAACGCCAATATTTCTGTGCTCACCGGCGATTCGCAGGCAGGCAAGGAAATGGGCGATGTCTATCCCCATCTGCGGTTCAAGAATTTACCTAAACTTGTAACGCTGGAGGAAGTTGATTTCAAAAATATCGACCTTGTGTTCTGTTGCCTGCCGCATGGCACTACGCAGAAGGTCATCGCCGGGTTGCCTGCGCATGTGAAGATTATCGACCTTTCGGCTGATTTCAGGCTGTATAATGTCGATACTTATGCCAAGTGGTATGGTCATGCGCATCAGGCAGTGGAATTGCAAAAAACCGCAGTGTATGGCCTTACCGAACATATGCGGAAAGATATCGCAAAAGCAAGGCTGGTGGCCAATCCCGGTTGTTACCCGACCTCTGCTGCCATGCCGCTGATGCCGCTGCTCAAAGCAAAACTCATAAACCCGGATAACATTATCATCGATTCCAAATCTGGCGTAACTGGTGCGGGCAGAAGTGTAAATCAAAGCAATTTATTCACCGAAATAAATGATGGCATCAAGGCTTATGGCGTGGCGAATCACCGGCACGCACCGGAGATAGAGCAGAGCCTAACTGAAGCGGCGGGTAAGGAAATTGTGGTTGCCTTCACGCCGCATCTGATGCCGATGAACCGGGGCATACTCTCCACCATTTACGTTGAACTCAGCGCCGGGAAAACCGCGGATGACTTGCGGGTACAACTCGAAAAAACTTACGCAGGCGAACCATTTGTGCATATACTCCCACCGGGTATAGCGCCATCCACCAATCAGGTGCGGGGAACCAATGATTGCGTCATCAGCGTTTTCGCTGACAGGCTTAAAAACCGGGCAATAATTGTTTGCGCGATTGATAATCTTGTCAAAGGCGCATCGGGCCAGGCGGTGCAGAACATGAACGTGATGTTCGGCTTCCCGGAAACAAAAGCGTTAGAATTAACGGCGGTGTTCCCATGACCCAAACACCATCGCCCATCATCATGCCCTACAAAGGCGAATATGCGCCAAACGGCATATTCCCGAAAATTTCAGCGAAGGCATTTATTGCGCCGGGGGCTGTTGTGATTGGTGATGTGGAGATCGGCGAAGATTCCGGCATCTGGTTTGGGGTAGTGGTACGCGGGGATGTGAACTATATTCGCATCGGCAGCCGCACCAACATTCAGGACGTCACCATCGTACATGTAACGCGCAAAACCGGCCCCACGATTATTGGCAATAACGTGACCGTGGGCCACGCCGCTGTGCTGCATGCCTGCACGCTGGAAGACGGCTGTTTCATCGGCATGGGCGCGACTGTTATGGACGGAGTTGTGGTCGAATCGGGGGCGCAGGTGGCAGCCGGGGCGCTGGTAACACCGGGCAAAAGGGTGCCAAAAGGACAGATCTGGGCCGGAAACCCGGCTAAATATTTCCGGGATTTAAATGAGAAAGAACAGGCATTTATCCCTATTTCCGCAGAAAATTACGTGAAACACGCCCGCGAATATCTATTGATGGGACAGTAAAAATACCATAATTCACAAAATTGTCATATTTCTTAAGGCCTTTTCGTGTAGAATGTACAGTGAGAAGGAGTGTTTGTTGTGGCTGTAGAGGGTTCTATTGGGAGGGCTGAAGATGCGGTTAGCGTAACCGCAGGCAAAAGTGTTGTTCATTCAGCGATAGAAAGCGGTAGCGCGGATACTGCTGTTTCCGGTGTTGCCGGTGCTGGCGGTGCGGCTGCGGCCTTAGGTAATATTTTTGGTGTGGTCGGAGTTACGGTTGCTGCTGCTGCCAGCCTGGTTATCAACCAGATATCATATCACCATAGAATAAATGAAATGCTTGATACCTACCGTGATGAGATCGGTGCGCAGTTGCGCAAGCCAGCGAGCAAGGTAAACGAAAGAGATCTGGAATTGATTGCAAAGGGCGATGCCAAACACGGCATCCCCGCTAATAAAACCATCGCTGATGGCCTTAGCAGGATAAAAACCAAAAGAAATATTGGCATGGTCGTAACCACGGCTTCGATACTGGGAACTCTGGCGATTCTGGCAGTGACCGGTATTGGCGCGCTACCGATGCTCGGTACTGGAAGCTTTCTTGCTGCCACCGGAACCTTGCTTGCAAAAGCTGCGATCGGTTATGGTATCCACAGCGTGCTTGAAAAACCGATGCACTGGGCAGCTAAAAAAATATTCGGCGTGGAGGATAATACCAGTGACCATATTGCCGATCTCAGGAAACAACATAAAGATGGCAAGGCCATTTCCCGCGAGCAGGTGGTTGGGGTATTTGTCAGTGCCAATAAAGAGCTTAGTGCTTTTGTAAGGGGCCAGTTTGGCAAGGACTATGATGACCTGAGCGTCCAGCAGAAACGTTCCATAACAGATGCTTTTGAACAGAATATGCTGCCAGTCACTGCCATAACCGATAGCATAAATTCCGGGCGGGTAAAAATATCGGAACTGGCTTTTGCGGTTGAAGGTAAGAGTTCAGGCGTAGAGCCTGGTTCAGCGCAGGAAGAGCCGGGCCTGTTTGGGAAAATACGCAAAGCACACACACCGCCTAAACGTGCGGTGGTTGAGTATAACAACCCGACACCAGAACGCTCTTTTGTATCACGCCTTGAAGAGCAGCGCGCTACCGGCCCGCGTACGCTACACTAATTTACTATTCTAAGCCTTAGGTTTTAAGCCACCGGCTTTTAGCCGGTAAAGTGTACTTTATAGTCAACCCAAATAATTTTCATACTCGGTAGTGGTTGAGTTGTCATCCCGAGCATTTAAGCGAGGGATCTTTGCAATATAAATTTATAATGACAAGATCTCTCACTACGTTCGAGATGACATTGAACATTCATCGCACAATCCAATAAGTTCTAAAAATTCACGTTCTATTTTAAATTTTATATTCTTGCCGATGTCTTTTATCGAATTGCAGATGCGGTGGTCATGTATCTCCTGCACCGATTTGCATTCCCGGCAGACGGCGAACTGGGTGCCGTGATCTTCCTCGTCGCTGTGGCAGGCAACGAACGCCCCGAGCGATTGGATGCGGTGGATAAGCCCGCGCTCGGCCAGCGACTCCAGCGAGCGGTAGACGGTCTGCGGTGCTTTTATTTTGGTGTTCTTCAGCTTGCCCAATATGTCATAGGCGGTAAGCGGTTTTTTGTTTTTTTTCAGTAGTGCGAGAACATTTTTATCGTTCTCGGAAATATCGCTATTTTTCATTTTTAACCCTCCCACTGTTTTTATGTGATGTTATAATATAACATTTTTCTTTACACGGCAAGCATAGGGTACTAGATTACGGCATATTTCATAATATGAAAAGGTGCAAAATATGCTTAAAATATCTGCCCTGACTCTGGGTTATAGCAATAAAACGGTGCTGGATTTTAAGGGTATAGAACTGGAAAAAGGCGGCCAGTGCCTGATAAGCGGCGCGTCCGGCAGTGGCAAGACCACGCTGCTTTATGCCATCGCCGGGCTGATAAAACCGCAAAAAGGCAATATTACATTAAACGGAACTGATATTTCCGCGCTTAACGAAAGCAACCGTGACCACTTCCGTGGTAAAAATATAGGAATCATTTTTCAGACACTGCATCTGATAAAACATTTAAGCGTTATCGATAATCTGTTGCTTTCTTCTTATGTAGCAGGTCATAAGCAGGATAAAAAACAGGCGCAGCAGGTTCTGGCGACTCTTGGTATAGAAAATAAAAAAGATGTTTTTCCCGAACAACTCAGTCAGGGGCAGGCGCAGCGGGTGGCGATAGCGCGCGCGATCATGCACAAGCCATCGTTGCTGCTTGCTGACGAGCCGACCTCGAGCCTTGATGATGTCTCCTGTAGTGCGGTTATTTCCCTGCTTAAGCAGGCGGCAAAAGATACCGGCGCGATGCTACTTATCTCCACCCATGATAGCCGCGTGCGCGAACATTTTAAAAACATTGTGAAGCTGGGAGCATAATATGAATATATTCAGTATCAGTTTCTCCAGTCTTAAATTCCGCGCGCTGGGCAGTATTTTTAACGTCATCATACTGGCGTTAGGTATCGCAACCATCATTACATTATTGCAGTTAAGCCAGATGCTGGAACAGCGGTTCACCCGTGATCTGCAAGGTATAGATTTAGTTGTTGGCGCCAAGGGCAGCCCGATACAGTTGATACTTTCCAGCGTATTCCACATTGATATTCCCAACGGCAACATACCGCTGGCCGAGGCACAGGAGCTAGAGAAAAACCCGCTGATAAAAACTGCTATACCGCTGGCTCTGGGCGATAATTACAACGGTTTCCGTATTGTCGGTACCAATAGTGATTACATCAGCCATTATGACGGAAAGATTGCGCAGGGAAAAATTTTTACGCAGCAGATGGAGGCGACACTCGGCAGTGATGTCGCCCGCAAATATAAGCTCAAGGTTGGCGACCAGATAGTAGGCGCGCATGGGCTGGCAAATAGTGATGATTTGCACAGCGATTTTCCTTATACGATTGTTGGCATATTGCAACCGAGTGGCACTGTGTTGGATAGATTGGTGCTTACGCCGGTGGAAAGTGTGTGGCATGTTCACGAACATCCCGATGAGGACGATGCGGAGGAAGTAGCCTATAAAAAAGCCCATCCGGAAAAGGAAATAACTTCCCTTTTGATAACCTACAAAACGCCAATGGCAGCGGTGACCTTGCCGCGCATGGTCAATGCTAATAGCTCGATGCAATCGGCAAGTCCGGCTTTTGAAACAGCGCGGTTGATAAAAATGATCGGCATCGGCAGCGATACGATTGCGCTGTTCGGCGGTGTGCTGGTGCTGATTTCCGCGATTGGATTTTTTATAAATCTATTTAACGCGGTAAGCGACCGGAAATATGACATAGCACTGATGCGCAGCCTCGGTGCCACGCGCAGCAAAATATTCAGCTTTGTACTCACAGAAGGGCTTACGCTTGGTGTATTCGGCGCGTTGTTGGGAATTATACTGGGGCATTTATTTACCTGCGCAGTTGCCGGATGGGTAGAAAAAACCCGGCATATGACGCTGGTATCTGGTGGTTTTTCCACTTATGAAGCATACATAATAGTGGCGGCGGTAATAATAAGTATAATTGCTGCTGTAATTCCGGCGCTGATGGCGTATAAGGTAGATATAGCCAAGCTATTATCACGAGGAAGTTGATGCCTAAATATTTTCTAATCGTTGCCTTTATTCTGCTCAGTGGGTTCACCACGCAGGATTCGGGAACGTTCGGCCAGCCCACCGACGAGCGCAAAGCGCAGGACGCCCTGCCCAAATCGAAGGACCCGATGTGGGCGACACTCGGCAAAACAAAAATTTCTCTGGATAAGAAACAGTGGAAATACAGCGCGACCTTTCCTGACGAGGTGAAAGCGCTGGTAGGCACGGAAGTGACTATATCCGGTTTCATGTTGCCGCTGGAAGCGACCGAAAAATTCAAGCATTTCATTCTTTCCAAGCGCACGCCGACCTGCCCGTTCTGCCCGCCGGGTGAGCCGAACGAGATAGTTGATGTGTGGATGGATAAGGATGTTTCCTGGGATGAGGATATGATAAAGGTCAGCGGAAAATTCGAGCTGATGAACAATCCCGATCTTGGGATGTTCTTTAAATTATCCAACGCAAAAAAGATGTAATCATTTTTCCCCGTTATATCCCATCGCTTTTACCAATTCCTGAACATTATGCCTGAACATATCTATATAGTCTGGCGCTGGTTCATTTTCTGTTGATAGTGCATCGGAGTATAGGGTTCCGCCGATATGGGCGCCGGCGTCTTTCTCCAGCTGTTTCATAAGGCGGGAGTCGGTCATGTTCTCAAAAAATATGGCGGTAATTTTCCGGGAACGGATCTGGTCGATTAGTCTGGCGATATCGGCTGCTGAAGCCTGCGCTTCTGTGCTTAGGCCCTGTGGCGCCAGAAATTCTACGTTATAGGCTTTGGCAAAATACTTGAAAGCGTCATGGGTGCTGATGACCTTACGTTTTTCCACAGGAATTTTACCAAATTCATTTTTTATCCAGATATCCAGTTCGTCGAGATTTTTTATATAGGCGGCGGTGTTTTTATTATAATCATCGGCATGGGAGCTGTCGGCAGCGATAAGGGCATCACGGATATTGGCAACATAGATTTTGCCATTGGCTACATCCTGCCAGGCATGTGGGTCGTTTCTCAGTGGCACAATGCCATTACTTGCAACGGCTACTTTTCCTTTAAAACCGGATGATTTTAGCAACCGCTCCATCCATCCTTCAAGACCAAGGCCGTTGATAATTATCAGGTCGGCATGGGCAATCGCTGTGGCATCGGCAGGGGTTGGCTGGAATTCATGGGTGTCGCCATTGGCACCGACCAGAGTTTTCAGTTCTATATTGTCAGCGGCGACATTTTTTACCATATCACCCACTATGCTGAAACTGGCTATAACCTTGAGTTTGCCAGTGGCATTGGCGGGGAAGGAAGAAAGTACGGTCAATAAAATGGCAACAAGGTATTTTTTTATCATATATTCTCCATATGAAAATGACGGCGGGGAAAGAAGCGTATAATTATGCCACCGGAGGTGCCGATGAATACGGAAAGCAGGTACCAGCCACTGGCGGTAAGCACTATGGCCGGGCCGGAAGGCAAGCTGTAATGGTAGGAAAACAGCAACCCAACAATGGCATCCGCAATGCCAAAAACTATGCTGAGTGCGATGGCGAGGTCTATACTTTTGGTCCAGAAGCGGGTGGCGATGGCGGGCAGGACCATTATGCCAACAGCCATCATGGTACCGAGGGCCTGGTAGGCGGCGACCAGATTAAGCACAACGAGAATAAGAAAAACCTGGTGGTAGATGGCGCCTTTACCGTGCTGGACTTTCAGGAAGCTGGGATCAAAACACTCCATGATAAGCGGCCGGTAAATAATAGCCATACATAACAGGCTGAAAGAGGCAACGCTGTTCACCAGTATGAGTGAATTGGTATCAACGGCCAGGACATTACCGAATAAAACATGCAGCAGGTCTATTGTACTGCCTTTCTGGGAAATAATCATTACCCCGATAGCCAGTGAAGAGAGATAGGCAGCGGTAAAGCTGGCGTCTTCTTTTATTGCAGTAACGCGGGTAATGATGCCGGCGACCAGTGCCATAAGCAGGCCGGCGATGAGTCCGCCAATGGTCATTGGCCACAGGGAAATACCAAAGAATATGAATGCCAGTGCTGCGCCGGGCAAAATTGCATGGGAGGCGGCATCGCCGATTAAGGTCATCCGCCGCAGCACCAGAAATACTCCGATAGGCGCACTGCTTGCCGCCATTATTACGCATGCTGCCAGCGCGCGGCGCATAAAACCATAATCGGCAAAGGGGGAGATCAGGGCTTCGTATAGGGTCATGACTGGGCTGGCTCCTTATATAAGGGGTATGCTTCACGGAATAAAAAAGTTCCAAGCATGGTTTCTGGCTTCAGTACTTCATCCGGTTTGCCCCAGGCGATGCACTCGCGTGCCATAAGAAGGCAGTTGGTGAAATTATTTTTTATCTGTTCAAAATCATGCAGCACGCAAATAACGGTGCGCCCTTCGCTATGCCAGCGTTTTATTACACCCAGCAAGGCGTTGGTAGTGTTGGCATCTATTGCGGAAAATGGTTCATCAAGCAGGATAATTTTTGCATCCTGTACCAGAACCCGGGCGAAAAGTGCGCGTTGGAACTGGCCTGATGACAGGCTGTCGAGGGTACGTTTTTCAAAACCGTGGAGTCCTACAGTGGCAATGGCTTCCAAGGCTTGCTGACGCTGCTTGTGGTTAATAAGGCCGAAGCCGCCGGTTTTTTTCCAGAATCCGGAGGTTACCATCTGTAGAACATTGATAGGGAAATCACGTTCTATCTCTGCCATTTGCGGTAAATAGGCTATATCCTTGTGGGTAAGGCCATGAAATTCGATCGTGCCTTCATGGATCGGCAGGATTCCGGCGATTGCTTTAAGCAACGTGCTTTTACCAGCACCATTCGGCCCGGCGATGGCCACAAGCTCACCAGCATCGAATGTCCCATTAATATGGTGCACTGCCGGTTTACGGTCATAGGCCAGGGTCAGGTTGTGCAGGCTGATTACTGGGTTCATTGCGCTACTGCCCATAGTGATACGCACCACAGCACGGCAATCAGGGCTATAGCCAGACTTATGCGCTGCCATGCGCTCCAGTAATACATAACTTCCTTTCCGTTTTTTTGATAATTGTGATATGTTATAACATAACAAAAATATTATTCAACACAAAACATTATGTTGCTATAAATGGTGCGGGTTATTAGTATGCAGCAATTTATAGGAAGATTATGACGGAAGTAAAAAGCAGAGACAGTAATGGAGCCATCCTTAATGAAGGCGATTCGGTACAGGTTATAAAAGACCTGAAGGTAAAAGGAACTTCGGTTACCTTAAAACGCGGGACAATAATAAAAAATATACATCTTACGGATGATGATGGAGAGATTGAATGTAATGCCGAGAAAGTACGCGGTTTGGTTCTAAAGACCTGTTTTTTAAAGAAAGTTTAGTTGTTTACAAAAACTATGGGCAATAAAAAACGCGCTGGCGGGAAGCCAGCGCGTTTTTCCTTATAAAGATAAGAAATATTATTTCTTTTCTTCAGCTTTAGGAGCTGCTTTAGCATCAGCAGGAGCTTCAGCGGCAGCTTCGTCTTTTTTAGCTTCGTCTTTTTTAGCTTCTTCTTTGCCGTCTTTTACAACTACTTTTTCAGCTTTTACAGGAGCAGCAGCTGGAGCAGCATTGGTTTCGTTAGCGAAAGCTGGAGCAGAAACGAGGCCGAGAAGAGCGATAAGAGCAAGAGTCTTGTTCATAAAATTATCCTTTTATAATTAGTTAGGTTGTTTGTATCCCCAAATGGGGACAGGGGCATATAAACATTATTACTATTACTTGGCCATGTAAAAAATATTACAATTTTGTAATGTTGGGATATGGCAATGAAATTGTTATATTTCAATTGGTAAGAGTAGTGCGGTAATTGATGTTTTAGCTTGCAGCTATTTTTCATAAAACCTTCACATAAATGCTGTATTACCTGGGCTATAATGCGGCATACGCTGTGGTAACAAGTAGAAACTTAGAGTAATGGGCGAACAAAGTTTAGGAATTGTTGGCGGTGGGATTTCCGGCCTTGCGGTGGCGTATTACGCTGTGAAAAATGGGCAGGATCCGAAAAACATCACCGTGTATGAGGCCAGCGGCCGTTTTGGCGGGCAGATAATGACCGAACAGACGAGCGGTATGAATGCTAATATGGGCGCTGAGTTCATAGATAAAGAGCATACCAAACTGATAGAATTAGCCAAAGAGCTGAATATTCCCCTGATAAAGGCTACCGATCAGGACAGAGCCACTTTCCAGACTCCTGATGGTAAAAAGATAAGTTCAGATGAATTTTTCAAGAAATATGAGCCTATTGCTGCGCGTATCCGCGCTGATAAGCAGGAAGTGGCGGCCAATCCCAAGGGTGAACTGGCTAAACGCCTTAATAACATGTCGGCGGAAGAGTATCTTAAAGTCCTTGGTGATTCTGTTCCGGTGGTGGAGCACCGCAATTTTTGGCAGAGATTTGTAGCGCTTTTCTCCAGCGATAATAACCGGGTTGACCCAGACATAATAGCGATGGTGGGCAGTGCTTTTGCCGCAGAATTTGGGCAGCCGGCGAGCAAGGCCAGCGCATTGCAACTGGTGCATGAGGCGGGTAGTGAGCCGGGGGCAATCATTGAGAGCGGCTGTGATTTTCGGGTAGAGGGTGGCACCGAGAGGCTCATACAGGCCCTGCAGGCCAAACTGACGGAGCAGGGGGTGGAATTTAAGCCCGGCAGCGAGATAACCAGTATAGCCAAGAATGATGGTGGCAGCTTAAACCTTGATTTTAAAGATGGTAATTCGGTACAGCAGGATAGGGTGATAATGGCCCTTCCGGCATATGAGCTGGCGCAGATAAACGGTTTGGAAAACCTTGGATTTTCTGCTGATGACAAGCAATTTTGGTCTAACCTGCAATATACTGATAGTATGAAGGTAACTATCAGGACCAAGCATGATATTCCCAATGAAAATTTTTTTTCCAATAATAGATTTGAAGTATGGACCTCGGCACCGGGTACGGTTACTTTTCTTATAAATAATGATGGTGGCAGCGCCACAGAGCGGTTGCAGGAAGTTCTGGAAGGCTATGCCAGGGCGCAGGGTACTACTGCCAGCAGGTTATTTGGCGATGCGCAGGAATATATGCAGAAAGGCAATATATCAATAAGCAAGCCGGGCAAAAGGCCGTGCTATACTAGCCCGGGAATAGGGCAGGCGTTGCGGTTGGAGAACATGGATATATCGCTGGCGCGGCTGGCGGCTAATAATGTTGGTATTGCTGGAACTTTCCTACCGGTTATTACTAAAGGCGGCGGTGTGGCTCTTGGCTTCATGAATAACGGGGTGGAGTCGGCGGAGGTGGCAGTGAAGAATGTGCTGTGTGAGAAAGAAGCCACCATGCAGAAGATGATAGAAAAGCAACAACAACGTGGGCGCGATTCAGGCGCAACTATTTACTAAAAATTAGAGCTACTAAATATGGTACGGGTGTAGGGGCTTATTGAAATCACGCCGGAGGTTTCATAGGCCTGTGCCACCAGGTTGCTTCTTGGTAATTCAGCCGATGAGCAGGCGGAAAGCGAAATTACAGTAGCCCCAGCCAAAGCCAGATTCAAAGCCAATCTTGCCATAGATGTTTGCATAAATAATCTCCACTAATGCTTGTTATGTTAACTCTGTCATATACCCCAGTATGGTATATGTATAAAAACCAATCTTGGGGTCTGGCAAAACAATCTATAGCTAGATTTAGGGGTGATTAGAAATGTTCATTGCGACAGGCAGCTATGCGTGTAACGCATAGCAGGGTATACCATATAGGGGTATATTTACCGACCTAATCGCGGGGAAGCTGGCGGCGTTTACGGTCCGGGCGAACCTTGCGTTTTTGTTTAAAATCATTCATGCGCTGGACGATATATTCATTTACAACATTACCCAGTTCGTCTTCTGCGCCACGGTAATAATGGTCAGCGCCGTGGATAATCTTGTACTCAACAGGGTTTAGCTGGTTGGAGCTAAGGCGGGTGGCCAGTTTATTCACCATATCCTCATTCACTACATCATCCTTATCGCCTTGCGTGATTAAACCGGCGGCCGGACAGGGGGCAAGGAATGAGAAATCATAGAGGTTGGCTGGTGGAGAAACTGCGATGAAGCCCTCTATCTCCGGGCGGCGCATCAGCAGTTGCAGGGAAATCCAAGCTCCGAAGGAGAATCCGGCTATCCAGCAGGTTGGGGCGTCTGGGTTCTGGGCCTGCAGCCAGTCGAGGGCGGTTGCTGCGTCGGTCAGTTCGCCGACCCCTTCATCGTAACTGCCCTGTGATTTACCGATACCGCGGAAATTAAAGCGCAGTACTGAAAAGCCGTTCTGCACGAAGGTATGGTACAGGCGGTAAACTATCTTATTGTTCATGGTTCCGCCGTAAAGGGGGTGCGGGTGCAGGACAATAGCGATAGGTGCGCTTTTAAATTCGCTGTGGTGATAGCGGCATTCGAGCCTGCCCTCAGAACCATTGATAATAATCTCAGGCATTGATTTTCCTTGTGGTTACATGTTTCAAATTGATTGAAATATTTTGCTGTATTAGGTTAGTATACTAATTCAAAGTATATTTATATGAAAAATGAGGGCAAATGTTCAAGACAATTATAAACGATATTGATTCTGTATTTGCGCGTGACCCGGCGGCGCGTAACCGTATTGAGGTTTTGTTATGCTATCCTGGGGTTCATGCCATTATATTATATAGATTTTCTAACTTTTTCTGGCGCAACCAGTTAAAGCTGGTGGGGCGTTTGATATCCTATATTTCTCGTTTTATTACCGGAATTGAGATACATCCCGGCGCAACCATAGGTAAGCGCCTGTTTATTGATCATGGAATGGGGGTTGTAGTGGGGGAAACAGCTTCTATTGGTGATGATGTTACCATATACCATGACGTAACTTTGGGCGGAACTTCCCTTGCTACAGGCCTGCGCCACCCACAGGTTGGTAATGGCGTTATTATTGGTGCTGGCGCGCAGTTGCTTGGTCCGATCCGGGTTGGCGATAATGCCCGCATCGGTTCCAACGCCGTGGTGGTAAAGGATGTGGAAGCCGGAAAAACCATGGTCGGGATACCGGCGCGGGTGGTGCCGGAAGCGGCTGCTAAAGCTGAAACAACAGAAAAATGCTTTGATGCCTATGGTGGCGCGAAAGACGCGGAGTCCGACCCGCTTGTAACACTTATCAATAAGATACAGGATGATATAAGCCGTATGGGTGAGCGCATCAGGGAGTTAGAAAAAGAAAACGCAGAACTTTTGAGCAGTGCAAAAAAGTGGGAAAATAAATGATACTTGGTACCAAGGCCCGGTATGCGGTGATGGCGCTGGCGGAGATGGCCGGGCGTGAGGCGGAATGCCCGGTTTCTCTGGCTGACCTGTCGCAATCGCAGGGGATAACGGTTCCCTACCTTGAGCAGATATTCAGGAAACTACGTGTTGCCGGGCTGGTAAAGTCGGTGCGTGGCCCGGGTGGGGGGTATGTGCTGAATAAACCTGCTGGCAATATCGTGATATCTGAAATAGTGGATGCGGTTGACGAGTCGCTGAAAATGACCCGTTGTAATCATCATAAAACGGCAGGTTGCATGGTCGGAAAGGAGCGCTGCCTTACCCATGATCTGTGGGATGGGTTGGGGAGGCAGATACGTGGGTACCTGTCTTCGATATCACTTGCTGATGTGCGTAATAAGAAAAAAGGATAGAAAATTGTTGTGCGAGCTTGTCATACCAGAAGCCAGTTTTTCCCATGAGCAGCGCGAATGGCTAGGAAAACTGCGCTGTCTGGTATCCAGCCTTGTTTTTGCTGGATGCCATATCGCTAAATTTTCTGAAACCACTCACGTTGTTCGTGGAGAAAATTTGCGTCTGGCATGACAACTATGGCTATTTATTTAGATCACAATGCCACTGCGCCTTTGCAGCCAAAGGCTGTGGCGGCTATGCAGCAGTGGCTTGGCGTTCCGGCCAATCCATCGTCAGCGCATGGTTTCGGGCGTGCGGCAAAAAAACAACTGGAAGATGCGCGCAAAACCATAGCCGAAGCCATCAGCTGCTGGCCTGGTGAAATAATCTTTACCGGCAGTGGTACTGAAGCAAACGCAACCGCTTTGCATGGTTTCCCGGAACGCAGGATATTGGTATCGGCAGTTGAGCATAGTTCGGTTTTAAAAAATACCGGTGGTGGGTATATTCCAGTTGATAGAAACGGTATAGTGGATATTGCAAAACTGGATGCCATGCTTGCGGAAAATAATACACTCGCCTTGGTTTCGGTAATGTTTGCCAATAATGAAACCGGGGTTGTCCAGCCTATCGCTGAAATATCCGCCATCTGTAAAAAACATGGTGCCTTGCTACATTCTGACGCGGTGCAGGCGTTGGGTAAAATAGCTGTAGATTTTTCTTTGCTTGGCGCGGATATTCTCACCATCTCCGGTCATAAAATGGGCGGGCCGGTGGGTAGTTCCGCACTCGTAATAAAAAACAACATTGCTCTAAAACCACTTCTTACCGGTGGCGGGCAGGAGTTGGGGCGCAGGGCCGGGACTGAAAATATAGCGGCGATAGCAGGTTTCGCGGCGGCGGTAGAGGCAATTGATTTGGCGCATATGCAAAAGCTGCGAGTATGGCTGGATGATATGGAGGCGGCAATGCAAGCTGCCGGAGGAATTATTTTCGGCAAGGATGTGCCACGACTGCCTGGTACCAGCTGTGTTGCCATGCTAGGTGTCGGCAATGAAACTCAGCTTATTGATTTTGACCTGAACGGTTTTGCGGTCAGTGCCGGCTCGGCCTGCTCATCGGGACGCATAGAACCGTCACATGTATTGCTGGCTATGGGTGTGTCCCCGGAACTGGCCGGTTGTGCCATACGCATCAGTGGCGGCTGGAATAGCACGGAAGATGAAATAAAAAAATTTACGCAAGCATGGCTGAAACTTGCTTCCAGACTTAAGAGGTAAGTATATGCAGTGGCATGTTTCCGATATACCGGTACTTATCCATAATATACCCCATGCCCTGCATGATATGATGCAGCATGAAGATCCGGAAATAGTAAAAAAAGGCCTTGCCGGTTTGACTGTTACCAAGCCGCTGATTTCTACACCGCCGGCTATATCCATTGAAAAAACTCTTGACCCATTGGCGCAGCGCTCAGCGCAGAATATCGGCCTGCTGTTACATGACTATATAAACCAACTGCCGTCGTTTGATGTTTCTAATGCTGAGGGGGAAAAGCTGCTTAAGCATTGGCAAGAGATATTGCTGGAGCAGCCGCAGAGATTGGCGGAGGCCAAACGCACCCACTGGCATGATGAAAGCAGCAAAGCTTTCTGGCATGATAAAATAGCTGGACACCATAAAGAAGTTGGGCTGACCAGGGAGAATTTCCCGGATTCATGGGACGACTGGCAGCGTGCTGCTGGCATCGGCCATGATATAGGCAGTGTCAAACAGCTCTCAGCTATGCACGATAAGCAGTGGAAAGATATTATGATACGTTCACGACTGCACAAGCAAACTATGGCGCTTTGGGAAGAATTATAGTATATGGTAACTTATGCAAAACGATAATTTTTGGGTATCCATTGCTGAACGTCTGAACTGGCATACACGCTGGCATACGGTAAGCAACTCTGATTTCCGCACCGGGGTTATACGCTGGTTCGAAGGCGGTGAGTTGAGTGTTGCCGAGAACTGTCTGGATCGGCATTTGAAAAACCAGCCGGATAAGATAGCCATTATCTGGGAAAGCGATGACGGTAAGGAGAGTCGTATCCTTACCTACCGTGAACTGCATCATGAGGTGTGCAAGGCCGCTAATGCGCTGGTGGCGATGGGTGTTGATGCCAGTGAGCGGGTAACCATATACCTGCCGATGATACCGGAAGCGGCGATCGCCATGCTTGCCTGTGCGCGTATCGGTGCGGTGCACTCGGTGGTGTTTGCCGGATTTTCGGCGCAATCGTTGCATGACAGGATATTGGATGCCGACAGCCGCATTGTCATCACTGCCGATGAAGGGGTGCGCGGTGGCAAGAAAATACCGCTGAAAGCTACCGTTGATACGGCGATAGAAAATACCAATGTTGATAAAATACTGGTGGTACAGCATACGGGCACGGATATTGTTTTCAACCGCGGGCGCGATGTGTGGTGGCATGAAGCCATAACTATGGCCAGCGCGGAATTCCCGCTGCGCTATTTTGATTCCGAGCATCCGCTGTTTATTCTCTATACTTCGGGGTCGACCGGAAAACCCAAGGGATTGCTTCATACCTGTGGGGGGTATCTGGCATGGGCGTCCTACACCCATAATGTGGTGTTCGACCTGAAAGCGGACGATATATTCTGGTGCACGGCCGATGTCGGTTGGGTCACCGGCCATAGTTATACGCTGTATGGGCCGCTTGCCAATGGTGCGACCACGGTTATGTTCGAGGGCGTGCCTACCTATCCGGATCCTTCGCGCTTCTGGCAGATAGTGGATAAATACAAGGTGACGATATTTTACACCGCGCCCACTGCCATCCGTGCCCTGATGCGTGACGGTGAGGAATGGGTAAAAAAATACAGCCGTAAGAGTTTGCGCGTTCTTGGTTCGGTGGGCGAGCCGATAAACCCGGAAGCATGGCGCTGGTACAATGAGGTGGTGGGTGAGGGAAAATTACCGATAGTCGATACGTGGTGGCAGACGGAGACCGGGGCAACTATGATAAGCCCGCTGGCGAATAAAACCAAAACCAAGCCCGGCTCGGCGACCTTGCCGCTAACCGGGATAGAGCCGGTGCTGCTCGATGATAAGGGAAAAATAATAGAAGGCGAGGGTGAGGGGGCGCTGTGTATAGCGAAGCCGTGGCCGAGTCTCGCACGTACGATTTACGGCGACCATGAGCGTTACCGCCAGACTTATTTTTCAGCGTATGAAGGTTATTATTTTACCGGTGACGGAGCGAAGCGTGACGCCGATGGTTATTATTGGATAACCGGGCGCATGGATGATGTGCTCAATGTTTCCGGGCATAGGCTTGGCACCGCCGAAATAGAATCGGCACTGGTGGCCCATGCAAAAGTTGCCGAGGCGGCGGTAGTTGGTTTTCCCCACGATATAAAGGGCGAGGGTATTTATGCCTATGTCACGCTTAACGCTGGCACCGAACCTTCCGAGCATATGAAAACGGAATTGAAGGGATGGGTGCGTTCCCAGATCGGGGCCATTGCCATGCCTGATATTATCCATTTTGCGCCGCAGCTTCCCAAAACCCGTTCCGGGAAAATCATGCGCCGGATATTACGCAAAATTGCTGCTGGCCAGTTCGACCAGTTGGGTGATATCTCGACCCTGCTCAACCCGGAAGCGGTGGAGATGTTGATAGCTACCCGTTAATCGGCGCTCCCGCGCAGGTTTTATTACTTGGCATAGTATTTGCATTTAAGCTTTATGAAAATATTTTCATAAGTTACGGGTGCGTTTATGACCTTAAATAATGCTTTAAATATTGGTGCCAGCGCGCTTATTGCGCAGAGCATAAAGATCGATTCTATTTCCGATAATATATCCAACGTCAACACCGTTGGTTATAAGGGTTTTACCACGGATTTCCTGTCCCTTGTCTATGGCAATTCCACTCCAATTTTTGACTCAAGAAGCGGTGCCCGGCCCAATTCCCACCAATATACTTCATTGCAGGGGGAGATATCCCCAAGTGACCAGACAACTGATATCGCCATAAACGGGCAGGGGCTGTTTGCGGTGACTGCCGATACTACTGTTGGCAGTAAGCTGTTATATACCAGGGCCGGCACTTTTTCCCCGGATAAGGATGGCAATTTGCGCAACAGCTCGGGGTTTTACCTGCAAGGCTGGAAACTGGATTCCACCGGGGCTTTGCCAGCTTCCTTGCAAACTGCGGGCTATGATTCCGGCACCGCGATAAGCAGTTTGGAGTTAGTTAATGTGGCGACAGCGGACAGCCTGGCGACACCGACAACTACAATGTCCATAAAAGCGAATTTAAATGCGGCTCAGACGCTTTATAACCCGGCAGGAAAATTCACTTTTGCGGCTAACCCAACTGCTGGTGATACGATAACTATCAATGGTGTGGTGTGGACATTTGTTGCCAGCGGGGCGACGGGGAACCAGACCAATATCGGCGCGGATCTCGACCATACTGTTACCAATCTGGCCGATGATCTTACGGCATCAACCAATCCGGCAATTACACCAGGCACTTATACTAACGTTGGCGGCAACAAGCTGAACATAGTTTATGATTCCACCAACGGCGCAGCGGCAACTTTTACGCTGGCTTCGAGCAGTGTTAATGCCACACCTACCCAGCTTCTTTTATATAATTCTGCACTTGCTACTAATAATATGAGCGGTGGGGCTATAGCACCACATTTCAACCGCGCTGTGAAAATAGTTGATAATAACGGCATTGAGCATACTGTTAATATAAATTTCCTGAAGACGGCGATCAATAGCTGGGCGGTTGAGTTGACATCGGTTCCAACCACAGGCGTTTCTAATCCCAATGGCCAAATAGCTACGGGAACCATGACCTTTAATGGCGATGGGAGTTTGGCCACGCTCAGTCCCAGTCTTACCTCGCCCATAACTTTCCAGTGGAGCAGCACCGGAACTGTTCCCACTGGGGCGACAACCGCAACTACTAATAATCCTGTTACTTTCGGGTGGGGAACAGCCGGGCCGATATTTGGTACAATCGGCGCGACTATTGTTGGCAAGACCGATGGGATGCACCAGTTTACCGGTGATTATGTGGTGGATAACCTGACGCAGGACGGGCATGCTACCGGCACCCTGCAGAAGATACAGATAGCTGATAATGGTATAGTTACCGGCTATTACAGTAATGGTGCGACCCAGTCGTTATTCAAGATACCGCTGGCGAAATTCAATAACCCTGACGGGCTGGAGAGTTTATCAGGCACTGTATTCGCGGATTCGGAGACATCGGGTTTCATAAATTTATTTGCATCCGGTGATGGTGGGGCTGGGAATATACTTTCTGATTCTCTGGAAAATGCCAATGTTGACCTTGCCTCGCAACTGACCGATATAATCATTGCCCAGCGCGCCTACCAGTCCAATACCAAGACCGTCAGCACCTCGGACGATATGCTAAAGACAGTTACCGATATGTTGCGGTAATAAACTACCACCAGCTATGATAAGGAAAAACTTACCTCCTCCCTCTCCCTTTGGGAGAGGGCCGGGGTGAGGGCTAAACCATAACGATAAAAAGCCCTCACCTAACCTCTCCCAAAGGGAGAGGAGTATATTAACCTGTGGCACCTAAGTTAAACTGCCTACTATGACAAGACATTATCCATAGTTGCGGTAATTATTATTGGCAGGCTATTTGTTGTTTGCTTGTCGGGACCAGCGGTTTATATCCAAGTGCTGCTGGCAGAACGACATGTTTTGCTTCCAGCCTGGCAATAAGATCCTTATGTTTAGGGTCCTTTAAAAATGCTTCCATAGCGGCCTTGTCGAAGTATACATCGTTATCACCGCTGCCGACCTTTTTAAAATCTGCCTCATCCATTTTGCCATTAGTTAGTGGGACATTGAGGATTTCTTTTCTGCCATTGGAGATGTTTATGGCAACGCCATTTTTAAATATAACATGGGCTGTTGCGTCAGAATCTTTGTCAGGAAAGACGATATCTGTAGCAGCTGGTTTTGTCGAATTATCACCCATTGTTTGTTCTCCGTAAAGTTATTCGCCACAATTATTAACAATTTTATATAAAATAGCCAGATAAAACTGTTACTTGTTACCCCTGTATAATGTATAATCAGCAGCATATATGGCCGATTCGGAAATAATGGAATATGATGTAGTTATAGTTGGTGGCGGCCCGGCGGGGCTTTCTGCCGCTATACGCCTACGCCAGCTATCACCCAATATAAGCGTTTGTATCCTTGAAAAAGGTTCGGAGATAGGGGCGCATATACTGTCCGGATGTGTTCTGGAACCGCGCTCTCTGAATGAATTGCTTCCCGACTGGAAAGAGCGTGGAGCGCCGCTTAATACCCCGGCAAAGGATGACAGGTTTTTATTTCTGTCCAAGAATGGTCATATCCGCCTGCCTACTCCGCCGACTATGAATAATCATGGTAATTATATAATTTCGCTGAGTGATTTCTGCAAATGGCTTGCGACACAGGCCGAAGCGCTGGGGGTGCAGATATTCCCGGGCTTTCCTGCCGCCGAACTACTGATAGAAAATGACCGGGTGGCCGGGGTTGTAACCGGTGAGTTCGGCATTGGCAAGGATGGGCAGAAAAAATCATCATACCAGCCGGGGGTAACCATCAAGGGCAAATATATCTTGCTCGCCGAAGGTTGCCGCGGTTCGCTTTCTCAGAAACTTATGGAGAAGTTCAACCTGCGTGCCGAGTGCGACCCACAGACTTACGGTATCGGCATCAAGGAGCTTTGGGAAATAAAACCGGAGAACCACAAGCCAGGCAGCGTTACCCATACTGTCGGGTGGCCAATGGCGCAGGATACTTATGGCGGCTCCTTCATGTACCACCTTGAAAACAACCGGGTGGCGGTTGGTTTTGTAATTGGCCTTGATTATAAAAATCCGTATCTCGATCCCTTCGCGGAATTCCAGCGTTTTAAAACCCATATTTCCATAGCTCCGGTTCTGGAAGGTGGGCGGCGCATAGCCTATGGTGCGCGGGCGCTCAATGAAGGTGGCTTGCAATCATTGCCGAAACTTACTTTCCCCGGTGGGGCGATGGTTGGTTGCGCGGCCGGGTTCATGAACGTACCCAAAGTAAAAGGCACGCATACCGCCATGAAATCAGCGATGCTTGCTGCGGAGGCGATAGCCGCTGCATTAAAAGGTGGTGGCGATGCGGCGCTGGATAGTTACAGTGCTGCCCTGAAAAATAGTTGGGTCTATCAGGAATTATATAAAGTGCGCAATATCCGCCCGGCTTTCCGTTGTGGCCTGTTTGCTGGCCTGTTATACGCCGCTTTCGATACGTTCATACTGCGTGGAAAAGCGCCGTGGACCTTTAAGAACCATGCCGACAACAAGCAGTTATGCAAAGCCAGTGAGTGCAAAAAAATTGCCTACCCAAAACCGGATGGGATAGTTTCTTTCGACAAATTATCTTCGGTTTTTCTTTCCAGCACCAACCATGAGGAAGACCAGCCGGCGCATCTCACCCTTAAAGACGGCAGTGTGCCTATGGCGATAAACCTGCCGCTATATGATGCGCCGGAGCAGAGATACTGCCCGGCAGGGGTATATGAGATAGTAGAAAAATCAGGAAAGCCGGAGCTGCAGATAAACGCGCAGAACTGTGTCCACTGCAAAACCTGCGACATAAAAGACCCGACCCAGAACATTATCTGGAAAACGCCGGAAGGTGGTGGTGGGCCTAACTATTCAGGAATGTAAGGAGTATTGGGCGTATAAATTGTTCTACGCCCTAACATTCATTATTTCTTCTTAGGCTTATCTTTTTTGGCATCCTTATCATCATCTTTTTTAGAAGAATCGCGAAGGTCAGCTATTGCTTTCTGCATAGTTTCGTAAGGAATTGCTCCCGGATATAAAGTATCGCCGATAAGAATGGCCGGGGTGCCCCTGATACCCAAATCATTGCCCAATTCTTTATTCTTACTGAGATGCTTATCTATTTCAGGGTTTTTGATTTCGGTTTTCAGTTTTTCAACGTCGATACCTAATTTTGTCGCTTCCCTTACCACCACATCTTCATTGATTGCTCCGCTCACTGCGAACATTGCTTTATGGAAATCAAAATATTTATCCTTGGCAATGCGGTATACTGCAATAGCCGCTTTCGCTGCATATTTAGAATCTTCACTCAGGATAGGGAATTCTTTAAAGGCTACTTTGAGTTTTTTATCGCTATCAATCAGCTTGGAAATAGAGGCAAGCGCCTGTTTGCAATAACCACAATGATAATCAAAGAATTCAACCATTGTAACATCGGCATCCGCCGGCCCAACAGTTGGCGTAGCCTGATCAGAGAAAAGGTCGCCTCTATGTTTTTCGATTCCTTCCTTGGCTTTTTTGGCCAATTCATCTTCCTGTGCCGACTGCATTTTTTCGACAACTTCCATAAGTATTGTCGGATCGTTCAGCAACGTTTCCCTAAGCAGGGCGGGGAACTGGGCGCGGGTCACCGGAGCATTCGGGTCTATTGAGGCTGCCGTTGCAGAAGTTGTTGCGAAGGCGGAATGTGCCAAAAGCAGGCAGCTGGAAACGGTGGTAAAAAGAAAACGTGAATAAGACATGAAATTAAGCTCCTTCTGTTTAATAAGACGGTGTTAATAGTAACAATTATAAGATACTAAGTATAGTTAATAACGCTATTTGCAACTTTTTTTGTAAAACACTGACTTTTGGTCTTGTCATTCCCGCGAAGGCTGGAATCTTTATATCAGCCGGTGAAAAACCTATCAAGAGATCCCCGCCTGCGCGGGGATGACAAAAAAGTCGTACATCGCTTGTTAATAATAAAAACATTTAGAAAAGACTGCCTTTTTCCTGATTTTTTTTGTTCATATCCGTGGCCTTGTTTTTTATATCCTGCGCCCGCCTGTAAGCCGGGGAATTTTCCTTAAGGGCTGAGATGGCCTGGTTTGACATTTGCAGGGCTGTTTTTGCATCGCCCTCGAGCAGCGTTTCTTCGGCGAGGGCGAGGTTAGACATTGGCAGGTTTCCAGCGTGTCCGTAAGCTGTAGCCAGCAGGTGCCAGCTTTCCGCATTGCTGTTATCGAGGCTGGTTGATTTTTCCAGGTGTTCTATTGCTGATTTTGTAGTTGAAGCTAAGTTCTGGGCAATTTCGACTTTTCCAAGATCTGCCAATATCAGTGCTGAGTTAGGCAGGAGCTTCACCGCAGTCTGGTAGGAAGTCAGGGCTTCACGGGTACGGCCATTTTCAAATAATATCTGTCCTTTCAACTCATGGAAAAAAGGATCGTTGGGAGATTCTTCGAGCAGGCTGTTCATTTCTTTTAGGGCGCTATCAATATCCGGCATTTTATAGTAGGCGATAGCGCGCGCCATCCTGGCGGGGACACTTTTATCGCTGGCCGGATATTTCTGCATGGTTTTTTCCGGTGTCTGGATAAAACCATAAAGCTTCGCTATCATACGCTGGTGCAATATATCGTATGATTTGGGGTATTGACCGCTGGGTATTTTGGATTTGTCAACATGGTCGCGGACAAACTCTATACGGTCATTGGTAAGTGGGTGGGTCATCATATAAGGATTAGGTGAACCAAACTGCTTACGTTCATTCATCTTAAGCAGTTCAAACATTTTTAACAGCCCGCTTCCTGATATTCCAAGCTTGTCGAGGCTGTTCAGTGCGGACTGGTCGGCTGATTGTTCATTGGCACGGGTATAGGACAGGAAATTACGTGTTACAGAATTCTGCCCGCCGGTAATAACTGCGGCTGCCGCTTCTGGTTTTTTGGAAACTGCGGCTGCTGCTGCTCCCAGAACAAAGGTCAGGACTGTGCCTAGCTGGGCGTTTTTGAGTTGTTCTGCTCCACGGGCGAGGTGCCCGCCGGCTATATGCCCGGTTTCATGCGCCATAACACCGATTAAGACGCTGGGATTTTCTGTAGCCATTATCAGGCCGGTATGGATGAACATATTGGCACCACCGGCGACATAAGCATTCAGCGAATCATCCTGCACGATGAATATTTTAACGGCGGAAGCATTTACCCCGGCGGCATTGAAGATAGGGTTGGCGTATGTCCTTAGTGTATGCTCTATTTCCGCGTCACGGATAAGCGGCACGGCCAGAGCCTGGTTAGTTAGTATGACTAAAGAAAGTAAGAAGGCTATTACTTGTTTTATTGTCATAACAACCGGCTCTAGTCATCCAGGCTTATCATTTTCTGCCACCAGCCACGTTTGGGTGGTGAAGACGGAGCCAGCGGCTCTGGATTAGCAGCAGGTTGTTCCGGTTTGTAGTCATGGAACGCCTTGTAGGTCGGCGGGGCCGGAACGGCTACCGGGCGCAGGTCCGAGGCAAAAGCCGGCAGCGCTTTGCCATCGACTAATTCTGCGACGCCACCATTCCAGCTGGTTGGAGCATCAGAGTTATCGGTCTGGGCATTATCATTTTTCGCATCACGATCCCGCCATTCGCGGCGGCCACGGCCACGGTTGTTGCCCCGGTCGCGCGGATGTTTCTGGGTATTTTCCGTGGCTTCTGCGTCTGCCATTGGTTCGGAGGATGATTCACCTTCCTGCGCTTGCGGCATGGCGATCACATTATCACCATTTTTCTGTTCCTGGCGGTTGGCAAAATTTCCCCGCCCACCACGGCGTCCACGGCGGCGGCGGCCGCGGGGGTTATCATTGCCTGTACCTTCACCACCGGCAGAATTATTATCGCCTGTTTCGGCGGTCTTTCCAGACGTTGCATCGCCACTATTGGGCAGAACCTCTATATTGCGTGGGCGTTCAGTTTTTTCAGGCCATCTTGAGCGGCGTGATTCCTGGTTTTCTATTCGTTCATTTTGTGTGCGGCGGACTTTTTCTATGGAGAAATCAGACAGGGCCAACTCCGGATTGATGAGTATCTGGATAGATATCCCGTGACGTTTTTCCAGTTCGCGCAGGGTATCACGCTTATAGTTGAGCATATACATTGCCAGTGCCTGTGGTGCTAATACCCGCAGGCCGCCGATATTGCCGGCGCTTGCGTCTTTCTCGATGGCGCGGATGACCTGTATGCTCATTGATTCGTTAGAGCGTATAACGCCACGGCCGATACAATGTGGACATTGTACCATGTTGGTTTCCGAGATGCTGGAGCGCAGACGCTGGCGCGACATTTCGAGCAGGCCGAACGGGCTGATGCGCCCGAGCTGAATTTTGGCGCGGTCGGTTTTCATGGAATCCTTAAGTGTTTTTTCCACGGCGCGGCGGTTGCGCGATTCTAGCATATCGATAAAATCTATGACCACCAGCCCGGCCAGGTCGCGCAGGCGCAGTTGCCGTGCCACTTCAGCGGCGGCTTCGAGGTTGGTTTTAAGGGCGGTTTCTTCAATGTTACGCTCGCCGGTTGCCCGTCCTGAGTTCACGTCTATTGAGATCATTGCTTCGGTCGGGTTGATAACCAGATAGGCTCCGGATTTCATCTTGACCACCGGATCGTGCATGGAGAGGAGTTGGTCTTCTACGCTATAAGCGTAAAAGAGCGGTGTTTGTGCCGAGTATTGTTTTACCTTGGGCAGGTGGCTGGGTAGCAGCAGCTTCATGAATTCCCGCGCTGATTTATAGGCGGTATCCCCTTCAATCATTATTTCTGCGATGTCGTTGCTGTACTGGTCGCGGATTGCGCGTTTTACAATATCGCTTTCCTCATAGATGAGGGCGGGGGCGTTGGAACTAAGGGTATCTTCGCGGATGGCATTCCATAATTTTACCAGATAATCAAAATCGCGTTTTATTTCCGCGTGGGTCCGGTCCATACCGGCAGTGCGGATGATAACGCTCATACCCTCGGCGAGGCGGAATTCGGTAGAGATAGCTTTAAGGCGCTTGCGGTCTTCGGCGCTGGCGATCTTGCGTGATATCCCGCCATCTTTCGGTGAGTTAGGCATAAGTACGCAATAACGTCCGGCGAGTGACAGGTAGGTGGTTAGCGATACACCTTTATTGCCCCGTTCTTCTTTTATGACCTGAATGAGAACAACCTGGCCGCGGCGGATAACTTCCTGAATTTTATAGCGGCGCATGAAACCGTTGCGTTTGCGTTTGTTGCGCAGCTCTTCTTCTTCGTTGGCGAGGGTTTCAACTTCTTCTTTATCTTCTTTTTCGGATTCCGGCGCAGCGGCAATTTCCGTATTCGTGTCAGTGTCGGTGGCGGTAGAAGCCTCTGTTTCAGATTCGGAAGCAGTTTCTGTTTCTACTGGTTCTGTTATTTCAGGTACTGGTATTTCCTCGCTTACGGAAATGTCGATAGCACCTTGCAGGAGATAGGCCGGGCGTTCTTCTTCAGCCGCGACTTCCTCAGTAGGTTTATCACTTTCCTGTTGCTCTTCGGTGGTTTCAGCAATATCAGATTCATCAGATTCTTTTTCTGCGTTATCATCGGTGGTGCCAGTTTGGGCAGTATCAGAATCGGAAAGCTTTTCTACGTTGTCACTTTCTACTTCCTTTTCAATTTCTTCCATCAGGCGTTTGCGGTCGGAAACCGGGATCTGGTAATAGTCAGTGTGTATTTCGGCGAAGGGCAGGAATCCTTGTTTGCCGCCGCCATATTCGACGAAGGCGGCCTGCAGGGAAGGCTCTACCCGTGTTATCTTAGCCAGGTAGATATTACCTTTTAATTGTTTTTTTGCGGTGCTTACGAAATCAAAATCGTAGATCTGGTTTTCATCGGCGATGACTACACGGGTTTCTTCCGGGTGCAGCGCATCGATAAGCATTCTTTTGGTCATGTGACGACTCCTTATGTTGTCGCCCCACGTTAGGTATAATCAAGTCTTAGATAAGCGGTAGTGCGGCAAATGGCAACGCGCGGGCGGCAGGGCCTCTGGCCTCTGTCCATAGGGTGGCGAAACATTGCGGGATAACGAATCTATAAGAATAACTGACATACTAAACCGTGAGGTCGTGATTTATAAAATTACTAAATTAACTGCAAGATAATCACCGTTCACAATACCTGCCTGCTTTCTTACATATCACTGAAGCGAGCGCAGATTGAACAGTAACCACTTGTATTCCGTGCTTAAAGTTTGTTTTTAGAATTAAACAAGCAGTAAACTTATCCAGTATAAATACAAAAAAGTAAATATACAATGAACTTATGAAATAAATATTCTGCGCTTAGTGTATTTTTTTGTTCAAAACTTTATTTAATTACCGTACAAAGCTTCGGGGCGAAGCAACTTATTTGGCGGATTATTTGCAACTAATATGAGAATAAGTAGATATTTCATATACTTGATTGTAAGCTTGGTAGTTTGTTCTTGCTCAATAGCGGAAGCACAATCTGGTGGGGTTATCCAGTTTAAGCAGAAAGCTGATAAAGAAATAATAGAAATCACGGTTTCCGGCGCTGAATCGCGCAAGGTATTTACTGTTCCCAATCCCGACAGGCTGGTGGTGGATGTTCCGTCAGTTGTTGGCAAGCCGGTGGTTACATTTCCTGACAATTATAAGGGAAAACTGGTAAAAGCAGCTCGTTTTGGGCAGTTTGACCCCAAGACCTCGCGTTTTGTATTTGATTTAAATAAAGCGGTTAAGGTTGTTTCCACCCAGGCGCAGGGCGGTGTACTGACCATAGAGATAAGCGAGGGGGTGGCGAATCTATTACAGGAAAAACCTCTTCAGGACAAATTACCTCAGGATAAGCCTGAAAAAATAGCCAGCTCCAAACAGAAATTGTATGAAGTTAGCCCGCAGGATGTTCGTGAGCCGAAAAAAAGTAACAAGCGTTACAAGACGAATGCGCCGCCTTTGATAATTATTGATCCAGGGCATGGTGGTGTTGACCCCGGTACAATAGGCAGCGGCGGGACTCAGGAAAAGGATGTTGTTTTGCAATATGGTCTGGCGCTTAAGGCCAGGCTGGTAAAGCTGAAAAAATACAGGGTTCGCCTGACCCGCTCCAGCGATGAATTCATCCAGTTGCGGGAGAGGGTGGCCATAGCCCGCAGGGCAGGGGCGAGCCTGTTTATATCGCTGCATGCCGATTCGGCGGATGAGTTGGCGGCGCGGGGCCTGTCGGTTTATACTGTATCGGAGAAAGCTTCGGACAAAGAGGCGGAGGCATTGGCGGCGCGGGAAAATAAATCGGATATAATTGCCGGTATGGATTTATCCGATGAAAAGGCCGAGGTGGCAGACATATTGATTTCACTGGCGCAGCGTGAAACAAAAAATCATTCGGCGACTTTTGCTGATTATCTGGTGATGAGTCTTGGCGACAAGGTAAGGATGCTGCCAAATTCCCACCGCTTTGCCGGTTTTGCGGTACTTAAGGCACCGGATATACCATCGGTATTGGTTGAAGTTGGCTTTTTATCGCACCCGCAGGAGGAGAAAGAACTTAAATCCAGCGCCTACCGCAACAAGGTTGTGGAAGGTATCATCGATGGTGTTGAGGATTATTTCAATAAAAAGAGTTCAGCAGGGCAGGAAGGGTTATGAGCCGTTTTGCTCGCACCATCATTGGTTTTCTGGGCTGGTTATTTTCAATTGGTTTTGCCCTTTCTGTCATTGGCGGTTTAGTAGGGTTTATCCTGTTTACCCATTATTCACAGGATCTGCCGGATTACAGCCAGCTGGAAAAATATGATCCGGCGACAGTTACCAGGCTCTATGCGGCAGATGGAAAGTTGCTGGCGGAATATTCAACTGAAAAACGTGTGTTTGTCCCACTTTCTGCTATTCCCAAGTCGGTTATCAATGCCTTCATATCGGCTGAGGACAAAAACTTTTACACCCATACCGGTATTGATTTTTCTGGTCTTGCCCGTGCTATCCGCAATAATGTGATAAATTACGGTCAGGGTAAATCGCTGGTTGGTGGCTCTACCATCACCCAGCAGGTAGTAAAAAACTTCCTGCTCACCAATGAGAAATCCCTGGAGCGGAAAATCAAAGAGGCGATACTGGCGATGCGTATCAGCCGGGTATACAGCAAAGACAAGATAATGGAATTGTACCTGAATGAAATTTATCTGGGTATGGGTTCGTATGGTGTGGCGGCGGCGGCGCAGAATTATTTTAACAAGTCCCTTGATGAGCTTACCACTGAGGAGGTGGCGTTGCTTGCCAGCGAACCAAAGGCTCCAGCACAATATAACCCGCATAAGAATTATAATGCAGCCAAAGAGCGGCGGGACTGGGTAATCGACAGGATGCTGGAAGATGGCCACATAACAGCGGAAGAAGCCAAAGCTGCAAAAGACAAACCCATTACCTTGCGCAACCGCGATGCGGCGGAAGTTGCCCGCGCTGATTTTTTTGCTGAGGAAGTGCGGCGGACATTATCTGATATGTATGGTGCTGATGTGCTCTATGGTGGTGGGCTGGTAGTGAAAACCACTCTCAATCCTGATCTCCAGAAAGAGGCTGATAATGCCCTGCAGAAAGCACTTATAGAATATGATAGGCGGCGCGGCTACCGGGGTGCGCTGGCACATCTGGCCAATGAGAAAGAATGGAAAACGGGACTTGCCAGTTTAAATAAAGAACATTCCTACCAGTTGCTTGCCAACCAGAAGCTGGCGGTGGTTTCCGGTACTGATGACAGCAAGGCGCAACTTTTTTTCGTGGATGACAAGCATGGCTATATACCATTTTCATTGATGAAATGGACGAGGCGGGTCATAGCTGATGGCAAGATAGGGCCGGAAGTAAAAAAGCCGTCAGATATAGTTAGGGCCGGTGATGTTGTTATTGTTTCCGAGCTTACTGATGAAGAGGAAAAAATAGCAAACCCTAAAAAAACTTCTGACAAAAAATCTTCTGATAAAAAGAAGCCTGATAAATCCGCTGATAATAGCGATGTGAAAAAAATATGGAGCCTTGCCCAGGTTCCGGAAGTAAACGGGGCGATGGTGGTGCTTGATCCGCATACCGGGCGGGTATTGGCCATGTCCGGCGGATATACTTATGGCGGGACGGAATTCAACCGGGTAACGCAGGCAAAGCGCCAGCCGGGTTCGTCATTTAAACCCTTTGTTTACATGGCTGGACTTGAAAATGGTTTTACCCCGGCCAGCCTTATTCTTGATGCTCCGGTTGAACAGGAGCAGGGGGCAGGGATGGCGGCATGGCGGCCTTCCAATTATCATGGCGATTATCTGGGGCCAACCACCATGCGGGTCGGGCTGGAAAAATCTCGTAATACCATGACTGTGCGGATAGCGCAGGCCATGGGGCTGGATAAGGTACTGGAGATTGGCAAACGTTTTGGGATTTATGATGATCCGGCGCCTAATTTTTCCATTGTACTGGGGGCAACGGAAACAACTTTGCTGCGCCTTGCCAATGCTTACGGGATGATCGCCAATGGTGGCAAGCGCATTTCGCCATCACTTATTGAGCGTATTGATGACCGCCACGGGCAGACTATTTTCCGGCGTGAGAGCCGGGTATGTGGCGATTGCAAGGTTTCTGAGGAAGCTATTACAAAAGGAGATGTAGCTCCTCCTGAACTTCCCGATATTCGTGAGCAGCTCGCTGATCCACGGGTGATATACCAGACCATATCAATGCTGCAGGGGGTGACAACGCGGGGGACGGCAGCACGTGCCGCGCAGATAGGCAAAATAGTCGCCGGGAAAACCGGAACCACCAATGATAGTCTGGATACGTGGTTTATTGGCTTCACTCCTGATCTGGTAGCCGGGGTGTTTGTCGGTTATGATAAACCGCGCACTTTGGGTAAAAAGGAAACTGGCGCGTCAGTAGCACTTCCGGCTTTTATTTCTTTTATGAAAGATGCTTTGGCCGATGTGCCGAACAAACCATTCCATATACCACATGGTATACAGCTGGTAAAAATACTCCGTGATACCGGCCAGCCTCCTGATGGCACCGAGCCGCCGGATGCAAAGATTATTGATGAAGCATTTGTAGTTGGTGAGCCGATTTTTGTTCCCGGCAGGCCAGCGTCAGAGAATATTCCAGCCCGCGGCTATGGAGCCAAAGATCCGGCTATTGATAGTGAGGAAGCGGAGCCGGAACCAGCTCCGCCTTCCGAAGTTGGTGGTGGGTTGTATTAGCACATTTTTTAGAGAATTCTTTAAAGCTCCCTCTGGGAGAGGGCGGGGTGAGGGCTAAGCCGAACAAGAAAAAGCCCTCATCCTAACCTTCTCCCAAAGGGAGAAGGGATATAAGGCTAAGGCGTGTGTTCATGGGAGTGGATGGCGACTTCGTGGGCGCAGGTCAGTTTCTTGCCGAACATGTTGCGCAATCCAACATAGAATACCGGGGTCAGGAACAGGCCGAAGAAAGTCACACCAAGCATCCCTGAGAACACGGCAACCCCCATAGCGTGGCGCATTTCCGAGCCGGCACCGCTTGAGAAAACCAGCGGTATAACCCCCATGATGAAAGCGAATGAGGTCATCAGGATCGGGCGGAGTCGCATCCTGGTAGCTTCAACTGCCGCGGCAAAAGGAGTGTGGCCGCCGATTTCAAGCTCGCGGGCAAATTCCACAATTAAAATGGCATTTTTGCAGGCCAGCCCAACCAGCACCATCAGCCCGATCTGGGTGAAAATATTATTGTCGCTACCAGACATCCAGACTCCAAAAATTGCACAGAGCAGGCACATCGGGACAATCAATATAACCGCCAGCGGCAGGACCAGGCTTTCATATTGTGCTGCGAGAACAAGGAATACCAGCAGGACGCATAGCGGGAAAACCAGTACCGCAGAATTTCCAGCCAGTATCTGCTGGTAAGTCAAATCGGTCCATTCATAGGTCATACCTTTGGGGAGGGTCTGGCGGATGATTTTTTCAATTGCTTCCTGCGCCTGTCCGGTAGAAAAACCTTTGGCCGGGCCGCTATTGATATCGGCGGTGCGGTAGGCGTTGTAGCGCATTGCCCGTTCCGGCCCATAGCTGTGGTTTACAGAAAGGACGCTGCCGAGCGGCACCATTTCCCCGGCGAGGTTACGGACCTTGAGTTTGATAATATCTTCCGGGTGGGAACGGAAAGGCGAATCCGCCTGGGCGATAACCTGATAGATATGCCCGAATTTATTAAAGTCATTGATGTATAATGAGCCAAGGTAAATCTGCATGGTGTTAAAAATATCAGTGATGGGCAGGCCAAGCTGCTTGGCTTTTGTCCGGTCTAAATTCACCAGTAGCTGGGGAACATTTATCTGGAAACCGCTATAGGTCTGGTGCGGGTCCAGCTCCGGGTGCTGTCCGGAATAAACCTGCCCCAGTATCGCATCCTTGATGCCGGAGAGCGCTTCGTCGCCCATGTCAGCCCTGTCCTGCAATTGCAGCTTGAAGCCGCCGGAAGTGCCAAGTCCCATAACCGGAGGTGGCGGCAATACCATAACAAAAGCGTCTTTAATTGCGCCGAATTGCATGTTTACCGCCTGGGCAATGGCCCCTGCCGAAAGCTGCGATGAGTTACGCTCCTCAAAAGGTTTCAGGGGCAGGAATACAATACCGGCGCTGGAGCTGTTGGTAAAACCGTTGATAGATAATCCGGGGAAGGCAACGGCGTGTTCGACACCCGGGTTATTCATGGAAATTTCTGACATGCGGCGGATAACATCTTCGGTCCGGTCCAGTGATGAACCATCGGGCAACTGGGCAAAGCCGATAAGATATTGTTTGTCCTGCGGCGGGATATAACCGGTTGGTACTGTGTAGAAACCGTAGGCGGTAAGTATTATCAGCAGCAGGTAAAGGACGACTGCCCGTTTTTTATGTCCCAGCACTTTGACTACCCGTTTGGAATAATTCTCCGAACTGTTTTTGAAAATACGGTTAAAGCCAGCAAAAAAATTACCAAAATATTTTTCCATGAATCTGGTGAGTGCGTCTTTCGGCGCATCATGGCTTTTGAGCAAAATAGCGGCCATTGCCGGTGAAAGTGTGAGCGAGTTAAACGCCGATATGATAGTTGATATTGCAATGGTAAGGGCGAACTGGCGGTAAAATTCGCCGGTCAGGCCGCTGATAAAGGCAATCGGAACGAATACTGCTATAAGGCTGAGGGCTATGGCGATGATCGGCCCGCTTACCTCGCGCATGGCCTGATAGGTTGCATCTTTGGGCGATAGCCCGGACTCAATATTGCGCTCCACATTTTCCACCACCACAATGGCGTCATCCACCACGATACCGATTGCCAGCACCAGCCCGAACAGGGTCAGCGCATTGATGGAAAATCCCAGAAGCAATAAGAAAGCGAAGGTTCCGATTATCGAAACCGGGACTGCCAGCAGCGGGATAATGGAAGCCCGCCAGGTTTGCAGGAACAGGATTACTACTAACACCACAAGGGCTACAGCTTCCAGCAGGGTATGGATAACTGCCTTGATGGAGTCACGAACGAACGAGGTCGGGTCATAGA